>NZ_CP076039.1:675416-1350833 GCF_014529625.1 Candidatus Pelagisphaera phototrophica | reverse complement strand
CCAGTTCATCTATCAGGCCAGACGGGCACAAAGCGAAAGGGAACTGTTTGAAATCTCCGATCGGTTTATGCTATCCGGTTCAGAACGCTACTTTGCCGACGAGCCCTACGAAGGCCTAGTGGCACGCCCAAATTGCGAGTAAAACTCGATTCGATTAGGATGAGTCCAAACCAAGTGCCTTCCGGCCCGTGTCCGAAATCATCTGCGGGCTCCAAACAGGGTCCCAAACAATCTGAACATCCGCGTTTTCCACTTCGTCTAGTTGCTCGACGCGATTTTTGGCATCCTGTGCAATCGTAGGTCCCATACCACAGCCTTGAGCGGTCAGCGTCATCTTAATTGAGACGTCCCTTTTCCCCCCTTCCAGCTGGTCAATCCGCAGGTCGTAAACTAAACCCAAGTCTACAATGTTGACAGGTATTTCAGGATCAAAACATTGCCGCAAAGCCGCCCAAACGGATTCTTCCGAAAACTCGCCTTGACCCGAGACTTGAGCAGATACTCCGGTTTCACCGAGGTCCACTTCTTCAAGCGCATCGATATCCAAATTAGATATCCGATAGAGCCTTTTCCCGACTCGCACAGTTACATTCCCTCCCAACGTCTGGGTGATGTAAACCGGTGTATCCTTCTCTAAGGTTATTGCAGTTCCCTCAGGAATAATCGTTGCGCTGCAATCTCTAACTAGCCTCGTTTCCATACTCTAGTTTTTCCTAGTTCGCCTCCATGTTGTAAGGGAGAATCGCATACACTCCTTTGGGATCATTCCACTTTGCAATCGAACTAATTTCACCCAGAACCGACTCAAATTTCTCAATTGCGGGGTTAGACTGGCGAATCGAAGCGCTACCAGTCAAATTTTTCATTAGTTCCTCGAGGAAATCAGTGGGCTTGGGGTAATCTTTTACCGGAGCGCCCTCAGTCATATCCGCCATCTTCACCGCATGAGCAATGGCTTTTTCCAGCCCACCTAACTCATCCACTAGCCCTAATTCAAGCGCGTCTGCCCCTGACCAAACTCTACCTTCCGCAATCTTCTCGATTTTATCCAACGGCTGATTTCGACCTTCGGCGACCTTGCGAAGAAAATCCGAGTAAACCTCGTCCACCTCTCTTTGGATAATCGCCATTTCTTCCAGTGACTTAGGACGTGATATGGACAACGCATCAGCAAACTTTCCCGTCTTAACGACATCAAACGTAAATCCATGGCGGTTCGCGATCTCCTTAATATTCATAAACATGCCGATAACCCCAATTGAACCCGTTATCGTGTTGGGTTCCGCATAAATTTTATCCGCATAGGTCGATATCCAATACCCGCCTGATGCCGCAACCGTTCCCATGGAAACTACCACCGGTATTTTGCGGTTCGCCAGGCGAATCTCGTGCTGTATTTCCTCGCTAGCCAATGCTGATCCACCGGGACTGTTTACCCGCAGAACGATAGCCTTAACTTTCTCGTCTTGGCGAAGCTCTCTAATTTCCCTGGCTAGTTTGGTGCCACCGACTTGGCCAACATTTCCTTCACCCATAACAATGGTGCCTTCGGCATAAACAATTGCAATGTGGTCCCCACTAACGGTTTCGCGTGATGCCAGAATGTAGTCGGAAAGAGATGCAGAATTGTATTCCAATTTTTCAGATTCATCGTCCGAGACCTCTTTAAGTGTTCTGATCACCGAATCTGCAAATCCCAGTTCGTCAACGATTCCTGCCTCGAGCGCATCTTTTGCAGTGAGTAGTCCCTTTTGATCGACAAGAGACTGAAACTGGGCTGAGGACATTTCCGCTCTTTCAGACAACGCCTCTACGTACTCGTCCCAAAGATCCTCTAACAATGCTTCCGTTTGCTCCCTCGCCGGTGCACTCATTTTTTCCATAACAAAACTTTCCGCCGCCGACTTGAACTCTCCTGCCTTAGTAACCTGAACTCCGATACCGTACTTTTTGAAGAACCCGGCAAAGAAAATTGGCTCCGAAGCCATTCCCACATTCATAATAAGCCCTTCAGGATTCAAAATTATCTTATCCGCAGTCGACGCAAGATAGAGATCCTTGTCTGTTGGATACACAAGATGCGCGATAACGGGCTTTCCAGAAATTTCTTTAAAATCAAGAATTGCTTCCCGTACTTCCTTGAGTGCGGCAAAACCGGAGCCGTAGTTGCTCGATTTCAAGGAACCTCGAAGGTACAGCGCTTTTATACGCATATCATCCGCCGCGTTATCCAGCGCTCTCAAAATATCTCGTAATGCATAGTTTTGAGGTCCGACATTTCCTAACGCCTCATTTATAAGCTGTTCCTGAGTAAACGAAACGGGTGAATCCTGAATATTGGCGTCCATATCGAAAACCATTACGCTTCCCTTCTTAACCACCGGCTCTGGAGCTGACATGCTGGAAAGTGCCCCCACAAATAATATGATTAACATAAAACCCCCGAAAAACACAAACGCTATGGCCAGCACGGAGGCGAAAAACATCTTCAGAAATTCCTTCATAACGTGTATCTAATCTCGTCAAAACACACACATTAGCAATTCCTGCAGCAACGTAAATTTGCAGCCAAGCACTATAGACCGAATTTTTACGAAATCTTCTGAGTTTTCCCTAATCAGCTATGAGTATCGCCACTCAACAGGAACGACCCCCTTCAGACTGAGGTTCCAACACTGCAGTACCAGGAAGGCTGGGGAGACCTGGCTCCAGAACTCCTTTTGCTTTGGGCCATGCTATCAACGCCTCGGCGATCATCCAAATTTCAAGCGCCATGGTCGCCAAACCAATAAAAACCAAATGCCATTGCTGCAATGCCAGCCAGCCATTGGGTTTAAACAGTTCAATACCCATAGCAATTCCAGGAAGCAGCAACATGAGGACGGTTGGAATCGCCACGAAGAAAACCGGCAAATTGCGACGCCACATCCAAAATGTAATGACGAGAAAGGCGAGCCCGCCGAGCAACTGATTGGTCGCTCCGAAAAGCGGCCAGAGGATGAGCCCTCCCTTCCCCGCTGAATCCCATCCCCAAGGGGAACCGGGCAACGGGATAGCAGCTATAAAACCTGCCGTGAGAATTGCGAAAATAGTCGCCCCATGCTTGCCCGTAAGCCATGCGACGGGATTCCAGCCGCCTGGTTGGCTCGCTTCACCTTCCTGTTCGTAGGACTTAGGGGAAAAAGTAGAGGCTAGCTCCTGGATCACATAGCGTTGGAGGCGACACGCAGTGTCAAGTGTCGTCGCGGCAAAAGACGCTACGAAAACGCTCATAAGGGCGATCGCAAACGATGCCGGCAATCCCATCGCCCGCAGGAAATTCGCCGACCCTTCGATAAAGGCTCCAATTTTGGCTCCAAGACCCTGTGCGGTGGACCAAGAAGCATAACGAGCTTCATACGCGGCGTCGCCAACAAATATTCCCCCGTCGATAGACGCCGCCCCAAGGCCAATCCCAGCAACACAGGCCAGAATAACGAGTGTCGCGAGGAACCCTTCCGTAAGCATGGAACCATAACCTACAAACTGAGCATCCATCTCAGATTTGATTTGCTTGGAAGATGTACCCGAAGAAACAAGACAGTGAAATCCGCTCACGGCTCCACAGGCGATCGTAATAAAGAGAAACGGAAATATCCACGGAGCGCCTTCTGGAGCCCAACGGAATGCGGGTGCCACAATTTCCAGGCTGACTCTACCCGTTCCGGCTGAAACGGGAGCACCTCCCACTAAGGCTGCAACCGCAAGTCCGACCACGACTAACGCTAGAGCCGAGAGCAGCTGCAGCGAGTTGATAAAGTCGCGAGGCTGTAGTAAGATCCAAACCGGTAAAACTGAAGCTACATAGGAATAAATCAGAAGTACAAGAACCCAACCAAAAAGGCTTAATCCATCATTCAGCACTCCCGGCTCGCCCCCTAGGCTGTAGTTTACCGCATGGAAGATTCCCCATTCAGCAAATATGATTGAAAGATACATTATCGCTAGAGCGATGATTGAGGGAATGAGAATATTGACCCCCTTGCGATGCAGGGATGCTCCAATAAAAACGGCGATCGGGATTTGCACCAAACACGGAAAAATCGAGGATGGATACAAATCAAACACATTGGCGATGACGAGGCCGAAGATCGCCAACACAATAGTCAGCGCCATAAAGAGAATGGAAAGAAACAGTAAGCGGGTTCGCTTTGTGAGAATTCGTCCTGCAATATCCCCTACAGTTTGGCCTCGATTTCGCATGGAAACAACGAGGCTGCCAAAGTCGTGGACCGCGCCAATCAATATCGAGCCGAAAAGAACCCATAAAAGTGCAGGGACCCAACCCCAGATGACCGCTAAGGCAGGTCCAACAATAGGCCCCGTCCCGGCAATCGATGTGAAGTGGTGACCAAAGATGATTCCTTTGCTTGTCGGAACATAGTCTTTGTTGTCATTCAACGCAACGCTGGGAACCGTCGCCTTCGCGTCCAGTTTGAATATTTTGCCGGCGAGCCATTTACCATAGGTGTTGTAGGCAACGACATAAAGTACTCCGGCGGCCAAAGCGATAAGAAGAGTCTGCATGGATTATATAGGGAAAACTTTAGACGAAGAAACGCCCACACCGAAGGGCTACCGTCGTATTAGAGCAACACTATTGTTGCAACTGCGTTTTCTTCAATTCGCTTAGAATGAATCAATTGCCCCTATTTTAGAACTTCGGTACCAATCTTGCTGAGCACAGGGCAACGAACGCATTTCTCTTTGAGCAATCGCATCTGAGCGTATGGGGAATCGATTCGGCAACCGTCTTATGACTGAATTTACAAAAAGCGAGCCCCTCACCACCAACCGGAAAGCCTTGTCGGTAAATTTAGATGACTCCAAGTATGGCACATTCGCCGAAATTGGAGCCGGCCAGGAAACGGCTCGCAACTTTTTCCAAGCAGGAGGCGCCGCCAGAACGATCGCGAAAACTATTTCGGCGTACGACATGACCTTTAGCGACCAGATTTACGGGAAGTCCAAACGCTACGTTTCCCGCGGTAGGCTCATCACAATGCTTGAGACCGAGTATGATCTACTCGAACAAAGACTGGGAAAAGCCGACCCGGAAAGGACGTTTTTCTCATTCGCCAATACCGTTAAAACCCGACCCTACCAAGGCCCGAACGACGCTCATGGCTGGATCGGCATCCAATTCCAAGCCGACTCCATCGATCCACCGAGCAAGATATTCCTGCATGCCCGCATGTTTGACGAATCCAATCTGGAACAGCAACACGCGGTTGGAATACTAGGCACCAATCTGATCTATGGAGCATTCTATCTGCGACATCAGCCGGAAGAACTAATCGAGTCACTACTCGACAACCTCTCGCCCAATCGAATCGAAGTAGATCTCATAAAATTTGATGGTCCTGAATTCGCCGCGATCGACAATCGAATCATGAACCTTCACCTGGTGAGGAAGGGACTTACGCAAGCGGTCATGTTCTCACCTGAAGGAAAAGTCGAACTCGCCTCCAATGCCCTCTACAAGAAGGCGGTGCTCGTAGAACGGGGCAGTTTTCGACCCGTTACAAAAGTCAACATCGACATGCTCAAATGCGCCGGGGGCCAGTTCATTCAAGAGCCCAGCCTGGTGGAAAAAGAGATCATTGTGATGGCGGAAATCACCATGAACAATCTACAAGCTAGCGGCCAAATTGATTACGAGGACTTCCTCCATCGTATCGACTCTCTCGGGACAACCGGCAACTACACACTCATTTCCAACTACTTTGAATTCTACCGGCTCAGCCAGTATTTTAGGCGTTACACCAAGGAGATGATCGGAATCGCCATGGGCATCAACAACCTGCTCGAAGTCTTTAACGAGAAATACTACACTCACCTTCCTGGAGGAATTCTCGAAGGATTCGGCCGCCTGCTTCGAAACTCAGTTAAACTGTACATCTACCCGATGAAGCAGAACGCATACCGGCACTATCTGGAAACACGGTCCAACGGCGGCGAAACGACCCATAGCACTACTCCCCCACCTAGCAAAGGAATTGCGGACGAGCTCGTCATCAATTGCGAAAACCTTCGAATCGATAACCGGTTGTCTCACCTCTACCAGCACTTGCTGCAAAACGGTTATATCGAACATATCAGAGGTATCGACGAGTCGCTTATGGATATATTCTCCCGGGACATTCTCGATCGAATTGCCAGTCGCGACAAATCCTGGGAGGACATGTTGCCCGAAAAAACCGCCACTTTCATTAAAGAGAATCAGTTATTTGGCTACGAATCCTGATCAAGCAACGCATTCGCCGAAGCAATGTAAACAGGGTGCGAAAGATTCGCCTAAGCCAATTGAGATGCTTGGCTTTTTCAAACGGGGGAATATGGTCCCCCGATGTAGATGAGCGACGCGACTAACTTGGTAGGAACGAGGCGGATCGAAAAGCCGAAAATCAAGGATCTTGCGATTCGATTAGGGGTCGTCCAACGAGAGGCAAAAGAGCTCGGCATTCCAGCGCTCGTTCTAATCGAAGGACTAGATGCCTCAGAAAAAGGTGCTCTTTTAAACCAAATTCTACTGGAAATGGACTCTAGAGCCTACGAGGTCTATTCGACCCATGCCAGTCACATTGAACCACGGGCCTATCCCTTGCTTTGGCGGTTTTGGAACCATACTCCTTCTCGAGGAAGAATACAGTTCTATGATCGAGGACCCTACTACCTCGTTCTGGACGCATGGGCAGAGCAGGCGATACGCGAGAAGGATCTCGGAAAATACTGGAGCCACATACGCAATTTTGAGAGGCAGTTAAACGACGCCGGGGTCGCAATCACAAAGATTTTTCTCACCGTTCCCCAAAAAGAGCAGGCCAGGCGACTCAAGAAACTTGAGTCAAACCCCAAGACGGCTTGGCGAGTGAGTTCCAAAGACTGGAAACGGCACAAGCAATACAAGCCGTATATGGAACAGGTTTCAGAAATGGTCAAAGCGACTGGCTCCCCCTTCGCTTGCTGGGAAGTTATCGACACTAAGGATACTCGAGGCGCTGCGGTCAAAATTTATCAGACGATTATCGCAAAGTTAGAGTCCGCAATTGAGCAGAAGAAAAAAGAAGCTCAAAAAACAATTGAAACCCATTGGATTCCTTACAATGGGAAGAGCTATTTATCGGAAGCCAAGTTCACAAAGCCGATGGAGCGTAGCAAATACAAACAGGAGTTGAAGCTTCGCCAACAAACAATCGATGACTTGGTTAACGAAATATACTCGAAGCAAATTCCCGTAGTCCTAGTTTACTGCGGTTGGGACGCAGCGGGTAAAGGAGGCTGTATCAAGCGGCTAGTCCAGGGAATTGACCCAAGATCCTATCACGTGACACCCGTTGGAGTACCTACTTCAGTCGAACTAGATCATCACTACCTTTGGCGATTCTGGGAACGTATGCCTCGTAGAGGTCGCTTGGAAATATTCGATCGTTCCTGGTACGGACGGGTTTTGGTCGAGCGGGTGGAAAAACTCTGTTCCAACGAAGAATGGCAAAGAGCCTATGGTGAAATCAACGAAATGGAATCCCACTTGAGTGACTACGGCACCGTAATCATAAAGTTCTGGCTTCATATCGATGCGGAAACCCAATTCGAGCGCTTTAAGGCACGGCAAGAGAACCCGCTCAAGCAGTGGAAGATAACTGACGAAGATTGGCGTAATAGGGAAAAATGGGACCTTTATGAAGAAACCATCAACGAGATGATTTCAAAGACCGACAAACCACACGCCCCTTGGACAGTCGTGAACTCGGTTTGCAAAATGCGTGCCCGCATCCAGACGCTCGATACAATTATCCATCGATTGGAAAATGCGATAATCAATACCAAAATCCCCCCGTTATAGCCGCCAAGTCTGTTCGGTGATCTCACTTTTTCCCAAGCCTCACTTGAAACGAGCGTGATCTTTAAATACCGTTTCTAAAGTCTGGGACAACTGAGATTGAAACGACTGAAGTTCCTCATACCGAGACACAGCGGACTCATTCGGATCCAAGCGGGTCGATTCGTCGAGTGAGGTGGCCCCTTCCACGACGGACTCGATCGTTGTTTGCGGATCGCAGTTTCGAAGTACGCACCAGACTGACTGCAACGCCCCTCCCAGCGCCGCGCCTTCATCCTCCTTCATACAAACCACAGTCACGCCGAAAACGTCGGCGATTATGCGTCTCCAGGCAGCACTACGCGAACCACCTCCCGTAAGTCGAACTTCATTCGTTGTCACCCCTAACTCTCTTAGTCGCTTCAACCCAAAATTCATCCCCATCGTAACCCCCTCTATCGCCGCTCTAATCATATAGTCGGGATTCAGAGTATTGCGGTTAATTCCCATCATTACACCCGATCCGCTAGGAATCGACGGAGTGCGCTCTCCATCTAGATAGGGGAGCAACACCAATCCCCCCGACCCTATCGGCGCCCGACTTATGGAGTCGCTCAAAGCATCGTGGTCTTTTTGAAAGAGCGCTCTAAACTGCTCGGATACTGTAGTGACATTCATGGTGCACATCAGTGGCAGATACCCTCCCGTAGAATCGCAAAACGCAGCGATTTCCCCTCTCGGATCCAAAACCGGTTTTTCATTGTATGCGTAGATTGTCCCACTCGTTCCAAAACTAGCAGTCGCTACCCCCGGAAGCACGTTGCCCGTCCCAATCGCTCCCATCATATTGTCACCCCCTCCCGCACTGACCATAACACGTTGAGACAGGCCATACTTCTCGGAGATTTCGGGCCGCAGATTTCCACAAGGTTCGCTACTGGAAGACAAGGCAGGTAGGTAGTCCTCAACACACGGGTCAATCGCCTCAATCACCTCTATACTCCATGATCGGGTCCGGATGTCCATGACAGCTGTTCCCGATGCATCCCCATACTCCATGAACATCTCCCCGGTAAGATAGTAGTTTAGGTAGTCATGAGGTAACAGGATGTGTCTCAGTTTAGAAAAGTTCTGCGGTTCATTCCGCTTCATCCAGAGAATTTTCGGGGCCGTAAATCCGGGAAGAATGCGGTTCCCAATCTTCTCGATTGACTGTTCTTCACCGCCCAAAGCTTCAGAAATTAGCCCACACTCATCCAAAGTACTGGTATCACACCACAGCTTAGCCGGTCGTATTACTTTTCCAGACTCATCCAATGGAACGAATCCATGTTGCTGTCCACTGACTCCGATTCCCTCAATGGCCGCTCTGTCAACTTTATCCAACGCTTGAAGTATGGCAATGTCCATTGCCTGCGTCCATTCATCAGGATTCTGCTCCATGTGCCCGGAGGGCAAATTTTTGATAAGCGAATGGGAAGCTCGTCCGTCAGAAATCACGCGTTTGGATTCTGCATCGTAAACTACGGCTTTGACACTCTGGGTGCCACTATCAATTCCAAGGAAGAGGGACATAAATTGTTATATTGGTATTCAGGAAGCGTTACAACCGAATCTCGGAAACTCCGATGGCAGGACCGGACTCTTCTTTGATCTTTCCGCTCGATTGGCAGAACCTCAATGATAAAACACTTCCCCTGGATCCTACCGAATCCTTCAGCGGCATCTGCTATTGATCGGTCAGGAGCCACACCATGCCTTTTTCGATAGGAGTAGTAGGCATCCCCATTTACCCGCTTCCGTTTGACCTGAACCTTTATACAAAGCTCCTACATTTCTTCACCCAAACCAGAAAGAAAAAAGCCGAGGCTAGATGCCTCGGCTCTCGAAATGAATCTAAGAAAATAGTCCGCTATACTACTTCTTTTTCTTAGCTGCCTTCTTTGGAGCTGCTTTTTTCTTAGGTGCTGCTTTTTTCTTAGGTGCTGCTTTTTTCTTGGGTGCTGCTTTTTTCTTAGGTGCTGCTTTTTTCTTGGGTGCTGCTTTTTTCTTAGGTGCTGCTTTTTTCTTAGGAGCTGCCTTCTTTGGAGCTGCCTTTTTCTTAGGTGCTGCTTTTTTCTTAGGTGCTGCTTTTTTCTTAGGTGCTGCTTTTTTCTTGGGTGCTGCTTTTTTCTTAGGTGCTGCCTTCTTTGGAGCTGCCTTTTTCTTAGGTGCTGCCTTCTTAGGTGCTGCTTTTTTCTTAGGAGCTGCTTTCTTGGCCGCCTTCTTTGGAGCTGCTTTCTTGGCCGCCTTCTTTGGAGCTGCTTTCTTGGCCGCCTTCTTTGGAGCTGCTTTCTTGGCCGCCTTCTTTGGAGCTGCCTTCTTGGCCGCCTTCTTGGCCGCCTTCTTGGCCGCCTTCTTGGCCGCCTTCTTGGCCGCCTTCTTTGGAGCTGCCTTCTCAATCCCAGATTTAGCAGGGTTGCCAGGTAGGCTTTCTAGAGCGGCACGAAGTAACTCTCCGATGCTTACTTTTTTGCCCTTCGCGAGTCTCACGAGAGCATTCTTTTGTTTTAGTGGAAGCCGAACCGAAATCTGACGATGCGACTCTACCACCGGTTTAAAGGAGTTGTAATCAAATCCCGAAATCGCATGACGAATGATTTCGCTTTTTGATACACCACCAAGTTTGGACTGATATTTGTCCAGAACTGCGATGAGATCTGCCTTCAGATCGAATGTGAGAGGTGAACTCTCGGCGCTTTTCTTTGCTGCCATTGCTGTAGTGTGGTTATAATATTTTAACAGTATTGTTTTGAGGACGTGAATCGCACCTCTTTTCTTTTGATACTACCATCCTGTGTAATTTCAACAACATTCGTGTTATAATAATCTGGTTACACCCATTTTTCCAAAAAAGTCGAGTTTCAGTACATTGTATTCAAAATATTTGTCAAAACCGAAGAGCAAAGACCCTAATCTAGATAAATTCACCCTATTTCCGCTAACTGTCAGAGGTACCCAACCTCAAAATACAGTCAAAACCGCCATTTTTACCGTTCAGAATCTTGAGAAAGCATAAATCTAAAGTGCGTATTGCGCATTACCCTACTCCATTTCTCAGTTTTGGATCGAGTTCCAGGGCTGGCCAATTGTATCCAGACATTGGCAACCTCACAATCCCATCTAGTACAGCAGCTTGGATACGAACCCCATTTCACTTAGGTTTACATTAGGAAAATTTCAATACTCAAAATATGCGGTAACACTTGCCCTGCTTTCTCAATGCCAAGGCACTTGATGCCCAATCTCTCTTCCGGTGGCTCCTTCAACGAGGTCGAGAAAATCTGTCACTAGAAAGGCTTGGTCTAATCACGCCTTCCACCATGGGTGACTGAAGGTTAATTACCTGTTCCCTATATGGGGTCTACGTATCATAATACCATGGACAGTAACTCGGTCAGCCCACCAAAAAGTTAATTTCAATGATCAAGACCATTTAAGTATCTCGATCCTGACACAGAAGGTATTCAACCGGTACTGGAGCTATGCGAATACGTTGGTGAGCCTCAAAAAAAACGCCGAACTACTGGACGGATTCAAACGTCTCTTGCCTGACAATCGAGATCGTCTGATGTTGCAAATCATCCATCAAAGACTGAGCGGTAAATAGACTCGCAGGCAATTCCAACCCCATCTTTGCGTCCAATATTTTAAGTCGTGTCTTGTCACGAGTCACTTCATTGCGAACATCTAACTCTCTAAAAATCGTCTGACCATCCACCTTGTCGACACCGATGATATAGATTGTTTTCAGCTTCGTCTTCTCAGGGTCAAAAATCTCCGTTTGAGTTAGGACGTTGAACTGGTCGTTTATAAAGATCCGCACACCTCCAATACGTTCATTTAGCAACCGATCCCCTTCTGGCGGATACATCCAGAAAAGATGGGTTGGGCTTCCCCGGAATGTCGTTCTGCCTTCATAACGAAATTTTGGCCAATAGACGTGCGGAGCTAGTAGATCGAACAAGCTAAACTCCGATCCAGCTATGGGTTCTAGAGCGGCCTCTGAATCAAATACAAGCGGCGGGCCTGTTTCCCCAGTCCGCTTGCCCATGGCATAGGAATCTTGGCCGCTCTGCAAAAGCAATCGCAAGACCCGCTTCTCAATCTGGCTCCCGTTCCCATCCACATCAACTGCCTGCTCAACTATGTCGATCCGACTAATGGGACCCCTATCTGACCGATACCCGTATATCTCCCCGTTCAAGTACCAAGCTCCCTCCCGCCTCGGCATATTTTTAAGCTGCACGCGCCAGTGATACCCGCCATCCCAACCAAAAGACCGAAATCGCTTCAAAATCTCCCAACCCTTTTCCTGGCTCGGATTTTTTCCTAGCGTATCCAATGGGCTCGAATCTGAAATCCTGCGCTGGGCATTCGAGGAGAGCATTAGCAAAGCCGCCAAACAGGCAGCCACAAAAAAGGCCGGAATCTTGCGCATTGAGCGAATAGACCCGACCATCGGAAAAAAGTTTTACGACTTACTCGCTTTTCGTTTCTTCAGTGGCCGCGGCTTCCGCTTCGGTGGCTAAAGAATCGACCTGGTCACCCAAGGCGTCCGCTGCCTCGTCTGCAGCTGATTCAGGACCCGATAGCGTTTCCAGCAATCCTGCAGCATCCATTTCAGGTGCGGCGAATTCCGGCAGTGCATTCTCATCTGCCATTAGCTCAACGTTATGCAAATAGATGTAGGCCAAACCTAAACCGAAAACCATAACGAAAAAGACGATTGCCGTATTCCTCGTTATCTTGGTTAGAACATTGGATGTCTCAGCACCTAGAGCGGCTTCTGCCATTCCTCCACCCATTGCAGCGCCCATGCCTCCGTTGGCACTTCCTTTTTGCATAAGTACAACAAGAATGAGAAACAAGGAAAGAAGAACGAGAACGATCGTAAGAATGTCGGCTAGAATGCTCATAAGAACCGCAGACAGTCGAAAAACGATCCCAGCTTGTCAAGAGCGTATGAACAAGGTTCTGAAACCCTGCTTTCAGGCTCCCTGGCCCGCGAACGGGCAGATTTTAAGATCGCGTGGACTAGGCTAAGGCCTTTCGAATTCTCTTCATCGCTTCCTCAATATTCTCCCGGCTATTGAATGCACTGATCCGAATATGGCCCTCACCGCAGGAGCCAAATCCCGCGCCTGGAGTGCAAACCACTCCCGCATCGTTCAGCAAGGTATCAAAGAACTCCCAGGAAGGTCGGCCCGCATTAATCCAAACGTAAGGAGAATTATCTCCTCCAACGCAGGAAAAACCGAGTGCTTCAATCTCCGCCCTTACAATCTTCGCATTAGCCAAATAGAAATCGGTTAAGGCCTTAACCTCCGCCTTGCCAGCTTCACTGCAGACCGCCTCAGCTGCTTTTTGAACAGGATACGAAACTCCATTGAATTTGGTGCAGTGACGGCGGTTCCACAATGCGTGGACAGAATGCTCTTTCCCCGTCGAGCCGGTTGCGACCAGACCATTAGGAACCACAGTGTAGGCGCAGCGTGTTCCGGTAAAACCCGCGTTCTTGGAAAAACTGCGAAACTCGACCGCTACATCACTCGCTCCCTCGATTTCGTAAATGCTCTGCGGCAAAGACTCGTCCCTGATGAAAGCCACATAGGCCGCATCAAATAGGATCAGCGCACCTGAAGCCTTTGCGTAATCCACCCAGGCTTTCAACTGTTCCCTAGTCGCCATCGCTCCAGTTGGATTGTTCGGAAAACACAGATAAACCAAATCTACCGCCTCTTCAGGGATCGACGGAACGTAGCCATTTTCCGGAGTCGACTCCAAGTAGACAAATCCCTGGTACCGGTCGTTGATGTTCTCACCCGCTCGGCCGGCCATTACATTGGTATCCACGTAGACTGGGTACACGGGGTCGGGAACCGCGATCTTGATGTCCTCAGCGAAAATTTCCTGGAAATTCCCGCTATCACACTTTGCGCCATCGCTAACGAAAATTTCGTCGGCAGAAATGTTCGCGCCCCTGGCCTGAAAGTCGTTTTCCGCAATGGCCTTGCGCAAAAACTCGTAGCCTTGCTCGGGTCCATAGCCATGGAAACCGCTTCGGGTACCCATCTCATCGATCGCAGAGTGAAACGCAGCTCGGCACGTTTCTGGCAACGGCTCCGTCACATCGCCAATCCCCAACTTGATGATTGAACTATCGGGATTCGCCTCCTGGTAGGACGCGATTCGTTTCGCGATATCTGAAAAAAGATAGGAAGCCTTCAGCTTCAGGAAGTTCTCGTTGATGCGGATCATGATTTTAGAAGTGTCTCCAAACTGTAACAAGGGAGACTCGAAAAAGTTCGAGAGCTGTCAACCTCTGAGGTTTCTAGATCTACGAAAGCCAGTCCACACGGCCTGGTGCTTCAGTACCCATCCAGAATGAGCCGGGCTAGCGATCTTAACGTATTCGGATCGCGGGTCCTGCCAATGCACTAGCGCCTTTCGATCATTTCCTCCTTGCGAAATCGTGCCTTGTTCATGGTAGCGTACTTATCGCTTTCAGCACGGTATCCCAAAGCGCAGCCGAGCACCACGTGATAATCAGTCCCATTTAATCCAAGGATTTCGTCGTACTTGTCCGCTTGGATGCCTTCCATGGGACAAGCATCAATTCCCAGAAGAGCCGCGCTGGACATCAACTGGCCGATCGCAATATAAACTTGGTGAGTGGACCAATGCTCAATCCATCCCTCACTCACTCCTTGAGCCACGAAACCTCCGGCAAATTGCTTATAGCCTTCAAGACTTTCCACCGAAACATTTCGACTGGCGGCAAGACAATCGATGAAATTGCTCACGTCTGCTTCTGCGAAGTTTCTCTTTATCGCAAGAGCCACCATGTGAGAACAATCCCTTGGCTGAGGCTGATTCCAAGAAATCTCAGGAAGCTGGTCTTTGATTGCCTGGTCTTCTATTAGATAAAACTTCCAAGGCTGTAGCCCAAACGACGACGGAGTCAACACAAGCGAATCTTCTAGCGCAGAAACCAGTTCTTCCGGAATCTCCTTACGGGAATCGAATTCTTTGACGGCATAACGCCATTTGAGTTGCTCCAATAGATCAGTACTCGAGATCGTTGACATGGTTCGAACTGTTTGGTTTTTTGCTGAGAGGGCAATTACAAATACAACGCGGACGAGCCTATTTTATTTCGTCCGTGGCTGCCGCTAGGGTATCAACTTCATCATCTCCAACCACGACAAAGTGGCTTCCTTTACTTTCCGAGTTCAAACTCGCCGCATGAACGACGAGCAAGGCAGTTCGAACCGCATTGCGAAGATCAATCAAGGAACGGGTTAACCGGTTGCCCGAATAAAACTCGCTGATCTCCTGCTCCAGTTCCAATAGAATTCGCCTTGCCCGGTGCAGGCGACGCGAAGATCGGATCAAGCCAACGTAATTCCACATAGTACTTCGAATCAGCCGCATGTCTTGCTGGATAAGCACCTCGTCAGGACTCTCGTCCGGGCTTTCCCAATCGCGAACGGCCGGCAAATGGAAGTTAGCCGATCGAACATCTTGGCAATCCGCTTCCGCCGTTAGTTTCGCCGTTACAAGGCACTCGAGCAAAGAAGTGCTCGCGAGGCGATTCGCTCCATGTAACCCTGTACAGGCCGTCTCGCCAATCGCATTCAGATTCAAAACTGAGGATCGACCTTTGAGATCCGTAAAGACGCCACCACAGCTATAATGGGCCGCCGGGGCAACCGGTATCGGCTCTTTGGCGATGTCCACTCCACTCTCGAAACACCGCTGGTATATGGAAGGAAAACGTTCTTTAACGAAATCAGATTTCATCGACGAAAGGTCGATATAGACGCAACTTTCCCCCGAAGAAATCAGTTCCTGGTGAATTGCCCGGGCCACGATGTCACGAGGGGCCAAAGACTTCATTGGATGAATCGTATCCATGAATGCTTTACCTTCACTATTTACGAGCACACCTCCCTCCCCGCGCACCGCTTCCGAAACGAGAAACAAGGGACAGTTCTTCTTGAGGAAAACGGTCGGATGGAATTGAATGTACTCCAAGTCGATCACTCGCGCCCCCAATCGCTTGGCCATCGCGACTCCATGGCCGACGACCCCTTCCTGATTGGTTGTATTCTGGAAAATCTGGCCCATGCCACCCGTCGCCAGAATCGTCTTTTTCGCAATGATGGCCCGAATGTTCCCGGTTTGGGTATCCAGGACATAAGCCCCGATACAGGTAATTGGCTTGTACTTGTCGAGCGGATCAAGCGAATTGTGCGAAAGCGTCAAAAGGTCCACCGCAACCGTGTTGGTCAAAACGGATACGTTTTTCAAACCCACCACATGCTCGTGCATGTTAGTCAGAATCGCCAAACCCGTAAGATCTTTGGAGAAAATGATCCTACGGTCAGTGTGGCCTCCTTCGCGGGTATACTTAAGATCACCCGTTTTCTCGCGGTCAAACGGCACATTAAGCTCATCCAGCAAGAGCGACTGCACCGCTTCCTGTCCATGTTCGACCAGCGAGTCGACCGCCTCTGGATTCGAGGTACCATCAGAGGCGGATATGATATCCCGCTTGAGCTGCTCCGCATTTAGGGACGTATCGAAAATGATACCCCCTTGAGCCCATTGGCTGTTCGCTCCCTTGGAAAGTTCATTCGAACACACAAGTGTGACCGACATTCCTAGCTGGGAAGCGCAGTGGGCATAGGAACAGCCCGCCAGTCCTGCTCCGATGACCAGGCAATCTGTCCGAATCGTATCCACTAACTCATTTCGAACATCCGATCAATCGAGTGAAGCGCTTTCACGCGAAGCGACTCTTCGAGTTCGACTATTTGCTCAGGTCGAGGCAAAACGAGAATATCCCGAATCTTTTCCAGAGAGTTCATTTTCATGTAAGGACAGAGCTTGCACCCTGAAATAAATCGCTTTTCCGGACTCTCAACTTCAATGCGCTCCACCAACCCGCATTCTGTCAGCATCATAAAGTACGGCGCTTCCGTTTTTTTCACGTAATCCATCATGCCCCCCGTACTTCCAACGTAGTCGCTTTTGCCCGTGATTTCCATCGTACATTCGGGGTGGGACACGACTTTCAAACCTGGAAACTTGGTCCGCGACTCGGCAATCAGATTAGGATCAAACTGGTCATGCACAATACAAGTACCATCCGAAGAGATTATCTTCTTTTCGATACCTCTCCTTTTCATCTCGACGCGGATATTGTCCGCCATTAAACGATCTGGGACGAACAGGATCTGCTTTTGCGGCATGGCCGCAACAATCTTGTAAACGTTGCTCGACGTCACACAAACATCACACTCGGCTTTCACCTCTGCAGTGCTATTAATATAGCAGACCACTCCGGCTTCGGGATAGGCCGCTTTGAGTTCTCGCAGCTGCTCACCAGTCAGCGAGTCTGCTAGAGAACAACCGGAGTTTCGATCAGGCACGAGGACCTCGGCTGCTGGAGACAATATTTTTGCCGTCTCCGCCATGAACACCACTCCTGAAAAGATGATTCGACGCGCTTTCGCCTCCCTCGCTTTCATCGATAGAAAATACGAATCGCCGGAAAAGTCAGCCACCCCGTAGACAATCTCTGGCTCCACGTAGGAGTGAGCCAGTATGATTGCCTCTTTTTCCTTTTTGAGGGCGTTGATCTCCAGGGTCAATGGCGCGACCGAGCAGCACGTTTCGATATTCCAGGAATGCCGGGAATCACAATCTACGTGCATGAGTTTGGCAAGCAGACGCTCCGCCTCGGTTTCAATTTCCGTTTCTGAAAACGGTGCCTCAATCGTCGTCCGTGACATTGTTGTGAATTAATGTAGAGGTTAAGGTGGAGGATTCCAGTGAAGTCCGCAACTCATTGTTGCCGTCCCTCTGTAAAAGGATGTCTCGTTCAGCCAGCTAGCAAATTAAATCGTTGAAGTCTGAAAAGTCTGCTTGGTGACCCCCTTCAACTCCTTTGCAAATAACAGACACCGCGTCGTGCGAATGCAGCGATTCCAAATGCGAACACGCTACCTGAAAGTCGGCGATACGGGGATCTGCATTCAATTCTTTAAAAATCGACCTCGCGGCATCCTCGACAAATTTAATGTGGGCCCCGTTCAACTCGGCGAAGGCTTGCTCGTCCTCTCGCTTGACCATCACTTGTGTTTCGGTCTTCAGCCCATTTACGCAGTGCCCTTGAATCTCTTCTAAAGACAAGTCCGCCCCTTCAGCAAGCGTGACCCAAATCCGCGCCTTGCTTCGCTGGGAGTGGGGAATTGAATAAACGTTTCGCACATCGCGAGCATGTTCCGCCAACTCAGCTGAGCAGGGACAGGCCGACGAATAGATGAAGTCGAAAACAATTCGTTTCTCGAATACCCCCATCTTCGAAAGTCGACCTTCTAGAGCGCTTTGATAGTATTGGTATCCATTCAAGCCACTTCTTAAACTTTCCTGAGCAATCGGGTAATTAAAACGCAATGCCACACGGGCATCCAAACTCTCCACCTTTTCCCGAAATTTATCTAGCACCTGCTTGATCGTGTCTAAAGTGAACGCCTCATCTTTGTGCTCGTAGAACGAACGCATGATACGGGACATGTTGATCCCCTTGAGACTCGCTTCCAAGGAAACGGTCCCTACTACGCTAGTTTCGAGTTCAATTTCCGATCCATCAAGTCGGCGGTACTTCAATGGCAAACGAAAGTTGGAGACACCTACTTGCTGGATCGGAACGGAAGCTCCATGCATCAACTCCACCGAATCCATTATATCTGGCATCGAGTCCCGGTATTCCTCCGAGGGTCGGAACAAAGCATCGTACCCACGCGCGATCGGAGCCTTTGCTTCGGCTTCGGTCTTATGCAGGTACATTTTTGGCTTATCTTTAGTGGACATAAACTTACAAAATAAAAACAGTCGGCTGAGCAGTGGATTCAACGTTCCAACTGCCCCATTGACGGCTCTCGCCCCCAAATCGTCGCATATCCGCCAGCAACCTGCCAGACCCGCCACGATCCGAAATTAGCAATCAGCCACTAGATACCCCGAAAAAAAAAAGGCAAGCTCTGCCTTTTATTCCAAAGTAACGAACTAGATCGATTTCGTACCCTATCGAGGAAGGTTCATCACGATCACACAACCCGATCCCTTGATCTTTACCTTGAAATATCCCTCTGAAAAAGAAAAATCCAAAAATTCCATCTATTGACACCGAGTCTCCAAACCCTCCTAGCTTCCGATCACAACATCTTCCATGGAATCCTCCGCCCAAGACATTTCACTTATACTCCCCGTTTTCCTTTTCGTGTGTATGGGTCTCGTGGGTTTTTCCCTCCTCGGTTTTTGGATCTGGATGCTGGTCGATTGCATCAAACACGAATCGGATGAGGGAAACAACAAATTGATCTGGGTGCTCGTAATCCTATTCACCCAACTGCTCGGAGCTATCATCTACTTCTTCGTCCAGCGCAGAGAGCGACTGCGAAAACAGAACTCATCAGCATCAATTTCGCTGTAGAACGAATCCCGCTTTCGAACAATTTTGCCCCCCTTCCATTTCGCATTTGAGTTCCGCCGTGTCTCCGCGTCATTGTGTTCTTCGATGTCCATGCAGTTCTCGATCCTTGGCAGTAGCAGTTCCGGCAATAGCGGACTCTTGATCACGGAAAACTGCAAAGTCCTCGTGGACGCCGGTTTTAGCTGTAAACGAATCTGCGGCATGCTCGAGGAACGCGGTGTCCAGCCCGAAGAAATCGACGCCATATTCATCACCCACGAACACAGCGATCATACCGCGGGCATTTCTACATTCGCCAAGAAATTCAATCCAGTCGTGTTCGCCAATATCATGACGGCTAAGGCGGTTCAGCCCAAGCTAAAGCACAGGCCTGACTGGAAGATCTTCAACACCGGATCGACATTCGAGTTTCGAGATCTTACCGTTGAAAGCTTTTCGGTGCCGCACGATGCCCACGATCCAGTCGGATTCAAGTTCAAGAGCGGCCGCGGCGACGACCTGTTTTCCCCCATCCGCAGTCTCGCCTGGCTAACCGACCTTGGGTTTGCCCCTGTCGGTATTGCCGAGCGCATTCGAGATGTTGATACGCTCATCGTCGAATCCAACTATTGCCCTCAATTGCTTGAACGGGACGAAAAACGCCCCTGGTCAATCAAACAGCGCATCAGCGGCCGGCACGGCCACCTTTCCAATCGGGCGGCTTGCGATCTGCTCGAATCGATCGATAGCCCAAGCTGGAGCCAGGTTTTCCTCGCCCACTTGAGCCGAGACTGCAACAGTGCCGACGCTATCCAAAATGTATTTTCCGGTTTGAGACAGCGATCCTCTTATCGTATCGATACCATCGAAGCGGGCGAAGGCTCAGCCTTACGTTTGGTTTGATCGTTGGGCATCTACTTACGCCGACAGATTGTCCCTCCATTCGCTTATTTAGGATCCCTAACCTAATTACTATGATTCACAATCCACCTCGAAGAGCGCGACGGACAAAAATCGTCTTCACCATCGGTCCCTCTACCGATAGCGAAGAAATTCTCGAGACTTTGATGTCGGTTCACTTTGTCGATGTGTGTCGCATCAACATGGCTCATGCGAACCACGACTATGTGCGTAAGGTTTGCCGTCGCATTCGAAGTATCGGCGAAAAGATCGAGCGCCCCCTTTCCATCATGATGGATATCAAGGGACCGGAGATTCGCACCGGAGTGGTCGAAAAGCCAATCGTGCTCGAAGTCGGCCAGCTCTTCGATTTCATCGTCTCGCCTGATGCGCCATTGTCTGAAGATTTTCGCTCAGTCAGTGTCAACTACCCCAATCTCGCAAGAGGGATTGAAGTTGGCGGTGATATCCTCGTAGACAACGGGCTCATCCGTCTTGAGGTACTTGAGAAAAACGACCAACGAATTCGCTGCAAAGTGATCATCCCGGGCGAGCTTCACAGTCGGCGGCACATCAACCTACCCGGATTCAAAGTCGACTTACCTCCTCTCACCGAAAAGGACCAAGGAGATGCCTTGGTGGGAATCGAGGAAGGCGTTGATCTTTTTGCCCTTTCTTTCGTGCGCGAAGAAAACGACATAAGAATCCTTAGAGGATTTCTCGACGAAAATGGAGGTCACGACGCACGCATTGTCGCCAAAATTGAGGACCAGTCAGCAATTACCAACTTAGAAGGGATCATCGGAGAATCAGATGCCCTCATGGTCGCTCGCGGTGACTTAGGCATCGAGTGCCCGTTCGAGACTCTGCCCATTATCCAGCACAATGCAGTGAAGTCCTGCCTTCGCTCGGGCAAGCCGGTCATCATCGCAACCCACATGCTTGAATCGATGATTTCCAATCCGATTCCGACTCGAGCCGAAGTCTCGGATGTTGCCATCGCCATCGAAGAAGAAGCTGACTGTGTCATGCTTTCTGGTGAGACCACAATTGGCAAATACCCGATCCAATGCGTGGAAGCGCTTACGAAAATATCCAAAGCAATCGATCAGGAAGGAAAGAAATTCAACTTCGCCCAGGAACTTGCCCTCATTACTGACAAGGCTCGTATCCAACATTCGGCTGTCATCATGGCCAACGAGTTGGATGCGGTTGCGATTCTCTGTTTTACGCGAAGCGGTTCCATGGCTCGCGGGGTATCCGCTCAACGACCACGAACCTCGCCTATATTCGCGTTTACCAATTCATTCGATACCGTTCGAAAACTACGCCTCCATCACGGAGTCGTACCCTTCCAGATGATTTTCTGCACCGAGCCAGAAGCCACCGTGGCTCGGGCCATGAAGGTTCTAGTAACACGCGGGTACTTGAAGTCCGGTGATAAAATAGTGCTCGTCTCAGATACCCTTGCAAGCGATCGTGTCATCGACAGCATCCAACTGAGAACCGTGGATGAATACTAGAATATCGAAACCTTAAGTATCGGGGAGAGACAAGCACTGCCAGAGATCTGCATCTACAAATTTGCGTTGGCTTAACAGGTCCTCCCAATCATCCACGTCTACGCGTTGTTCCAACAGTTTCACCGCTTTGTCCAGCAACCGTATTCGATCGATGGTCTCTTTTAAGACAGACGGACTTCCCCAATTGATTCCATGGAATACTGAAGGTTCCAAGGACTTAATACCTAGTAAATAGTATCCTCCATCCGATGCGGGACCCAAGACGAAGTCGGAGCAGTCCAATGCCAAAGCGGCCTTCTGCAAAGCTGGCTCGTCAAGCCCGAGGCAGTCTGCTCCCAGAAAAATAATCTTTCTCTCAACGCCGTCCTCCTAACACGATCGAGCGGCTCGTATCATCCAATCCCCCAAATCTCCCTCGCCCTGGGGCCTCATAAGCGACCGAGAACCGAGCCACTCTCTCATCATCGATTCATGGCCACCCTGCGAAAACCGAATCTCCGTCTCCCATTCGGCTGGGATCACATTCAATTGCCGGATCCCCATCCACCGGTAGAGTTCCAAGGCTGCCCGGTCGCCAACACTCTTGGCGAGTCTCGTTTTTACGCATCCCAATTAGGGCGCCCTGTACATGAGGATCGCCCTAGTAGGAACGGACATAAAATCCACTGCTCTTCGAACCGCATGTGAGCACGTACCACAGGATGCCGATCAGAAAGGGTATCCACAATGCGACGCTGTACCAAGAGCCAAGCGCCACAGGCCCCTCTCCCCCAAGATAGGATGCGTAATAAATAAATGCGGACAAAGAAACCAAACGAAAACCTAAGTGCATCGTTCCTAGAGCAAAGGGGGCCATCCACAAAAAGCTCGACGGATAAACCGCTACTGCCAAGACGAGATAGGTCCCTGTGTAGAGATTCGCGAAACGCTCCATGCTCGAGTTTCGGAATACCAACAACAAGGATATCACGAGAACAAGCCAGAAGAAAAATTCGGGACTCAATCCGACACCTATCCGGCTCAAGGTTCCTGGAACGAGTGACAAAGTATCGGGGAAGACGCTCGCTGAAAAGGGCGAGATCATCTTCAAATCTGTGTTCAGCGATACCGAGCCCCAACCATTGAACGCGATCAATGGGATCAAGCCCACAAGCAAAATGGCTATTCCTGTTTTGATGCCCGATTTTACTAGGACGCGCCAAAACATCCAAATAACGATAGGTAGAAAGACAAGATTCATGGCAGCCGCGAGTCCCATTAACAGTGCCGCGAAGCTAACCATTTGACCAGGCCCACCACTCAACCCTCCATTGGTGCTGATTATGACTGCACCTCCTTTCCGGTCAACCCAAGCTTCCCAAATGAGGAATCCCCCCAAGGCGGGCAGGAGCATCAGGCTTTCCAAATGCCCTTCCCCTGCTACTGAAAACACAACCAAAGGATTCCACCCGTATAAGGCAGCTTTCCGGGAGCCGTATCGCATTGCCAGAATGATGCATATCCAAATATCTACTACGACTAGTATCGTTTTGATACCCCACTCATTAAAACCCATCCCATGCAGAAGCCTAAATATAGCTAGGCTAAACGGCGGCTGGCTTGAAACCTCATCTTTATCTCTTATCCGTTCCCACACATCGCCGCGCAGCAATTCCAGTTCCTGGGCTCCCGGCGCAACCTGATAAGGATTGAAGTTTGAATCCAAAACTTCACCTTCCCACATTCCCCGGACCAGATCTTCAGAAGCGGGCAGTGGCAGAAACAAAAGTCGGCCTACGACCGCTACGCCAATCATGAGCCACATCCAACCTTTTCCATTGAACCAGCTCAGAAAAAAACCGACCGATGCCAACACAGCCCCCGCAAGGAAACTTGATACGTTTTCACCCAGCTCGGGTGATCCCGCAACGGACATTCGATAACACCCAAGCAGAAACAGAAATGCAGAAAACAGAAAGAGAATTAACTCTTTCTTGGTAGCTCGATAAAATACCGAGCCAGAAGATTTCTCATAATATGAAAGGGAACCTAACATCAGAGCCTAGCCAATAAGTTCCTAATAGTTAGGCACTTAATTTGATATCGAGGATTCAGCATTGAGGGATTCTCAAACGGAGGATTGTGCAATTGGGTCTTCTTCAAAAATCGCGCCTCCTTCCAGGTCGATTCCTGGCAAGCAAATCGCTCAACAAAGCCACTTTATTTATCCCGTTCTAGCAAGCCGCAATCCATTCATAGGCATATTTTTCCATCCCTAAAACGTTCTGGACAGGAGATCCGCCTCCTTCGCGGCCTGAAGAGCATCGGCTGCCAAATAAGCTTGCAGGCCCTCTCACTAATCCTGTCTCTAGTTATATGCTAGGCCGCAACGCCACTCAATCCGTGATCATCACCGCTCTCACGCTTAGCGGTATATGGGTCTCCGCGGAAACCTCCCCGTCTGACGCCACCCCCAATCGGCTCCTGTCAGAGCAATCGCTCTATCTGCAACAGTACGCCTAAAATTCGGTAGACTGGTTCCCATGGGGTGACTAGGCGTTCGAAAAAGCGAAAGCGGAAGAAAAGTCGTTCTTCTCTCGATCGGCTTCTCCACTTGCCACTGGTGTCACGTGATGAATCGCGAGTCGTTTTCCAAACCCGAAATAGCCGCCTATCTCAATGATTATTTCGTTTGTATCAAAGTCGACCGCGAAGAGCGTCCCGACGTCGACGGCGTTTACATGAACTTCGTTCAGCAACTGACCGGTAGTGGAGGTTGGCCCCTCAACGTTTGGCTCACCCCAGACCGTAAACCCTTTTTTGGCGGTACCTACTTTCCTCCAGACCGGAGAAGAGGAACGCAAGTCGCCACATTTCCCGAACTGCTTAGCCGTATTCACGATATGTGGAAGAAGGATCAGGGTAGTGTGGAGCCGGTCCCAATTTTCCCAGTGCCGCCAACCTCTCCTTTCTACTCAAAACAAACGTAGTAAAGGAGGTCAGCGACGTTCAGCGAGAGAAAGCCAGACAAATGACTTTGGCTTCACTGAAAGCCATCATGACAGGCACCAGTCAGAGGTTTATCTGGCAGCATCTCCCACTTATTCAGAGCGCTCAAGCCATCGAGGGGAAACCGACCGCCTATTTGTGCGAAAACTTTGTCTGCCAGCTCCCCGCTCGATCACCGGAAGCGCTCAAAAAACAACTTGCTCATCTAGTGCAGTAAAACGGGAGAGGGAAAGTCCTCAATTATCCATCGTTCCACGCACTTGCTTCTTCATTGCGCGAGCTACCGTTAAAGGAACGGTTCCTTGGAGAGTCTCATCCATAGAAAGAGCGATTTCATGGTTTCCAAACTCTTCAATTTTCAACTTGTTGAGGTTCAGAACCATATTAACTGCGACAGAGGCCCGGTTGGGCGGAACTTTTACTGAGAAATTCGCCTTCATTTCAGGCATCAGTTGTACGCCTTTGCTGTTGCGTAGACTGATTTTCAACTGATGGGGGCCCACCTCATTCCTCCCAAACCTTAGGCGAGTCACGATACAGCACCGCTCTCGAACGACCGGCGTCTTGGGAGCGGCGATTCCCTCAAAGACTCCCAGTACATTGAGCCGACCTTGATAATCGGTCGCAGCATCGCAAATCGCTAATAATTCGATCTTCATATTTGGCGCGAGCGAGCCAAAGAGGTCTCCAATTTTTGTCGTCCTTACCTACCCAATCTGTCTTAGGGCTACGGGTGAGTCGAGAATCTCTTTGAGCACAATAGCCCGTCGTAAAGCCTCCGGATCATCGAGACCGTCCAAAACTCGAGCGTGTCGTTGAAAGTTCAGAGCGTTCTGCATTTCATTAGTAATGGGACGTTCGTATGCAGTACCGACATCGCTTAAACGTGCTTGGGCCGAGATTTCACGCGACTTTCGAAGACGCTCTTCGGCTTCCTTACGCTGTTCCTCGTAGAAATCCAGTAGATTTGTTTCCTTGGAGAATGGAGGAAGAGCACTCTCCTCCGATCTAGGGAATACTTCTACCTCTGTGAATTCTCTGGAAGATTTTCCCGTTTCGGTATTAAGAGGCTGAGCGACTTCAGGTCTTGGTAAATCAGGTGGGTTCTCCCGCTGCACCGGAGCATTACCTCTCTGCTGTCGCTCAATAATCTTTCGCCGAATCTCTTCCTGGATTTTTCGTGCCCGATTATCCGCTTCCGGATCTGGAGCCACCTCTTCTTCCGCATTCTTTTTAACTTTGCTTGTCCCTAAAAAATATAGCAAAGCGATAACTATCGGAACAAGCTTTTCCAGATTATCTAAAAACCAAGTATCCATTAGACTAGGACTCTAAGAACAAATTATCGATCAGAATCCAAATCTTCCTCGCTCTTGCCAGGTTCAGCGATGGAGTCACGCATACGGGTGTCAGAATCGATGTTTTTCATCTTGTAGTAGTCCATGACCCCCAGGTTGCCACTACGGAAAGCCTCTGCCATCGCAAGAGGGACTTGTGCCTCAGCCTCAACTACCTTCGCTCTCATTTCCTGTACTCGAGCCTTCATTTCCTGCTCGACCGCGACTGCGGCAGCCCTTCGAATTTCGGCTTGGGCCTGAGCCATATTCTTATTGGCCTCCGCTTGCGCTTCTTGCAAAGACGCTCCGACATTAGCGCCGACATCGACATCCGCAATATCGATCGACAGAATCTCAAATGCAGTTCCAACATCCAGACCGCGATTAAGCACAACTTTTGATATAGAATCGGGTGACTCAAGAACCACCTTATAAGTATCCGCAGATCCAATTGTTGTTACAATACCCTCACCGACACGAGCAATAATCGTCTCTTCTTTCGCTCCACCGACGAAGCGTTCTAAATTGGTCCGCACAGTTACACGAGCTTTCGCCTTAACTTGGATACCGTCTTTGGCAACCCCATCGATCGACTTTTTCGCCCCTTCCTGGCTAGGACAGTCGATCACTTTAGGGTCCACTGAGGTTCGAACCGCTTCAACAACCGATTTGCCCGACCCTTTTGTTGCCAAATCGATGGCACAAGCACGAGACCAGTCTAAACTAATCCCAGCTTTCATCGCCGCGATAATCGCTTGCACTGTAGGAATCAAATTTCCTCCTGCTAAAAAATGGGCTTCTAAATCATCAGTCGAAAGTTCAACGCCCGCCTTGACCGCAGTTATTCGAGCGTCTACCACTAGACCGTAGGGAACTCCTCGCAATTTCATCGCGATAATATTGAGAAAACCAACCGGCGCTTTGGCTAGCATCGCCTTGAGCCACGTATTGAAAAAAGAGATGACGACGAACCCCAACACCAACAATACGAGCAGGATCGGAACAATGACGATTAATGAGAGGCCTTCGACGAAGGCAAATGAGTATGGCATATTGAATTTCATTGAGCTAAGTTTCGTTATAATTTGGATACGGTTATTCTAAAATTGTCTTTTCCAGTCACTTTGACTTCTTCGTTTTTTTCAATGAAGCCAGACTTCGAAGCCGCTTCCAGCTTTTTACCACCCAAGAGCACAAAACCGGTTGGACCCAATGCGGTGACGGTCCGCCCTGTCTGACCGACTACGTCGTCGCCGGCTTTTGAATATGTTGTAGAATCTTTAATCGATCCTGACATGAACAACTGTTTCCCCATAGGGGTTTTGGGCAGTATTTTAAATTCAAAAAAGAGTGCCAGAACTACTAATGTAATTGCTACAATGGTTGAGATAAACGCGATAAACGAGCCAAATTCAGTGTAGGAGACAGCAATCCCTCCGATCATTAAAGCCCCCCCGATTGCCCCAAGAATTCCACCGGGCAGGAAAACTTCGCTACCAATGAGGATAACGCCGGCGAGAAAGAGAAGAATGATCGTAATCATGCCTTCACCTCCTCTATAAAGTACCCAAACACGTCCGACCTTAAGATCCTAATTCGCGATCCTTTGGATACGGAACCCACTTCCACTCGAGCTTCAAAACGCTGCCCACCTATCTCGATCTCACCCGTCGGGAAAAGATCGGATACGGCAATCCCTTCCGCCCCAGCAACCGGTCGCTCGCTCTTTATCGAACCCAATCCTTGGCTCGCTCCTTCCACCGATCCCGCGAGTATCATTCGATCCCAGAAAACCGATTTCGGCAAAAAACGGGCTAAGGCCATGAACAAGACCACCGCAATCAGGATACCACCAAAAAGATTGTAAATAGGGGTCAGGAAAAGGTCGAATGTAATGTCGAAATCGGGAGTTTCCTGCGGCCACATGTCGGCCATGCTCCAAACAATGCCTCCCAACATCATGATGATTCCTGGTAATGCCAGAAAAACGACCCCTGGAAAGAAAACCAATTCTATGAAGACAAGGAGTGCCCCTATCACAAATATGATGAGACCCTCGTATCCCGAAAGCCCCGCAACATTGTGTCCAAAATTAACGAGCGCTATCAACGCGATCCCTGCGACCCCGAAAACTCCAAATCCCGGTGTTTTGAATTCCACAAGCAGGGCCAATATTCCCAAACCTAAAAGCACTGGGCTTAGAGTCATCAAATGAGCCGCAAAGCTTAAGGACCAGGTCGTTACAAAATCGTGCCTGACGATCTCTCTTCCATCCGCAATCGATTCGATGAGGGAGTCTAGATCATCATGAATTCCAGCGCCGAGGAGAGGCCGTGGCGGGTCTCCATAATTTTCATGGGCTCTACGAGCATTCAAATTCAAAAGCTTGCCTTCCTTCGAAAGGGTCTCCCCATCGATGACCAGCTCCACATCGGGATCAATCATCGCCTCCAGAACTTGGCTACGGTAACGATACTCGCCGATATAAGCGTCCACTTTCGAGGTTAGAAAGGCATTAATTTTTCGCTTCATCGAGTCGTCCACGTCCTGACCCGAACCCGTCACTACTTCCGAGCTCCCCATCGTCGCTCTTGGGGTAAAGTAAATGTCCCGAGTTACCGAGGCGATGATCGCGCCTGCCGAAATCGCCTCCTCATTTATGAAAGTAGCCGTTCCCCCCTCAAAACGGTCGATCGTTTTCATGATATCCAGCGTCGCACCCAGCTCCCCACCTGGAGTATCCATTTCCAAAATCACCAGAGACGCATTTTTTTCAATGGCATCTTTGATTCCAGACCGAATGGCAAAAAGCGTGGGTTGACCGATCGCGTCTCTGACCGGAATTACATAAACGGAAAGCGTCTTCTCTGGATTAATGGGGACAGCTAGAGCTGGATCGCTCTGAACCAGCCTTTCGGAGGGATTTTCCGTTACCGTCTCGGGCTGTGAAGATTCTTCCGCTAAGGACGAATCTTCCGTTTGGGCAAGCAAGCCGAAGCTAGCAAAATAGATCGCTGATATAGATATGAATGCATAACGGAACTTCATTTCAGGAGTGTAGGCAATTTTGTCTGACTCATTATCAAAAAGCAAGGATAGGCGGTTAAGAGTACAACGATCCAAACGCTTGCATGACTGATATTGGTTGCAACAAATTCCAGATTTCCCATCGGCTGATCCAAATATATGACCGAAACGACAATTTCGTTTCGCATTCCTGGCCGAATCGGTTTTTAAACACGCTTCGCAAATGGAGGAAATCGACTACTTAGGATCAAGCATTCGAAGGTGGCAGGTGGGGGCATCGACCTTCTTAACCTGGCCCGAGGCGGGGGCACGTCTCATGAATTGGAACATCACCTATCCGGATGGTACCTTCCGTGATATCATCACTTGGCCGGAACTCTCAGATGAGCGTGAAGTAGTGAAAGCTCGTGGGGGAAACCCGATCTTGTTTCCCTTCTCCGCCCGCACCTTCCACCAGGGCGAGATCAACTTCTGGGAAGACTCAGAGGGAACCAAGCGACCGATGCCGATGCATGGAATTGCACGGCAAGGCCAATTTGAACTCACCCGAATAGACGAGACGGGATTCGCCGCTCATTTTCTGCCCGATCAAAATGCGTTGGACGTGTATCCCTACGACTACGATTTCGAAGTTGTCTACCGCTTCGAAGAGAAGGCGTTAACCGTTGAGCTTCGACTGCGCAATAATGACAAGATCCCCATCCCCTGGTCTGCCGGGCATCATTTCTACTTCAATCTACCCTGGACCGATGGTGCTTCCCGCAAGAGCTACCAGATCGAAATTCCTGCCGGCAAAGCCTGTCGGCATGCGGCGGACGGAAGCCTCTTCCCCGTCACGGGCAATAAGCAGGTCGAATCTCTAGCCAATCCAGAACTCGTCGACCGCATTCATTACGGTCTAACCAGCCCGAAGATCCTTTGCAAATGTCTGGACGATCATTCCAAGATCGAAATCGAAATCGGCACGGATGAGAAACCGGATCCTGAGTACGCCGTCGTGACCTGGACTCAATCCGACACCGCTCGCTTCTACTGTATCGAGCCCTGGATGGGGCCGCCTAACAGCCCGGAAACCAAGATTGGTCTTCACACGGTCAGTCCTGGAAAAACCGAGGCCTTTTCGGTTACCGTTAGAATTTAGTCGCTGGTCTTCATTTTGATAGGTAAGCTGTAAACCAAGACTACCGATTCAACAACGCTGCCACAATCGATTCCCATTCTTCCGACAGTGACCCCTCGAAACGAGACTGGCTGGCCCGACTGTACCAATACGATGCATTGGGCAGGTCTCCTTCCACTCGATGCAAATAGGCGTGCACCCAATCGCCATCCCCATTGCCAGCGCTCTGGCAAAGCACATGCGCTTTCTCCCAATCCCCTTTGGCATCGTACCAAAGCGCCTTTAGGACGTCATTTAGTTCGGAATCCGGCCGATCCGCGGTCTCCACACTGGCTTTAAAATCATCAGCTGTCATGGTTCAAGAGAAGGATGCTCGCTCCCGAGCGATTTTATACTTTATGTTAGGGCATTCGAATCAGATAACCCTGATCCAGTGACTAGAAATACAAAAGAGATCCTCCGATCGTGTTGCCAGCAAATACGCTGGGACGCGCTCGATCTAAAACCCATTAAGGAACTCATTGCTCTCGCCATCGAGGAGGACACACTCTGTTCCGGCCTCATCGACAAGCCAAAGATTACCGGGGACCTTTCGAGTTGCCTGGTACCAGAAGACCACGAAGTCACCGCCACATTTCATGCCCGGCAGCCCCTGACTCTCTGTGGTATCGAGCTCGCCCAGCTAACAGCTGCTTTCAGTCCTCAATTGTCTCTCACAGCCCTGGCCGACGATGGCGCCACCCTAGCTGCTGGGGATCCGATCGCCACTCTTCGCGGTCCCACTCGCTCCGCCCTCACCGCGGAGAGGACGCTTCTCAATTTTCTTCAACACCTTAGCGGGATCGCAACAAACACGCGAACCTACGTCGATGCCCTTAGCGGTTCTCGCACTCGGATTCTCGACACCCGCAAGACGACACCGGGATACCGCTATCTGGAAAAATACGCCGTGGCCTGCGGCGGCGGCTGGAACCATCGTATGGGACTCTTCGATCGGGTCATGCTCAAGGACAATCATCTAGCGGCATTCGGTGACGATCTCATGGGAGCAACGGCTAAAGCGGTGGCCCAATCTCGACGGACGAATCCGGGTGTGCTTGTCGAAATGGAGGTGGATCGTCTCGAACAGATTTCCGCAGCTCTCAAAGCAGAGGTAGATATCATTCTGTTGGATAATTTCTCTGTACCAGACCTGAGGAAAGCGAAAGAGCTGATTGGCGATCAGTCCGTCACCGAGATTAGCGGTAACGTCACTTTGGATACCCTTCAAGACTTAACGCCTCTCGGCTGCGATTTCATATCGACAGGAGCATTGGTTCACAAGAGTGTGTGGGTCGATATTGGATTAGATTGGAATGAATGAACCGATAGACCCAAGTTCCTTCAACCTCCCCAATCGTCATCAGATACTTAATACTCGGCCTCATGCTGTCTAATTTATCCCCAAACCAAGGAATCAGATGTTGACGAAAGAGGTCATGATACTACGCGAACTTCTGGAAGCAAAAAAAGAATTCGTATCCGGAAACCATATTGCCGAACGCCTGGGAATTTCCCGAGTAGCCATATGGTCACACATGGAAAAACTACGATCCCAGGGCTTTGATTTTGAAGCCGTTCGCAGTAAAGGCTACCGACTAACCCTCCGCCCCGACTCGCTGAACGAAGCATTGATACGGGCTTTGCTTCCCCGGGCCGCCAAAGATTTAAATGTCGTAGTACGCGACCGTATCGACAGCACCAATTCGGAGGCCGAGCGTCTTCTGGCAAATGGCCAAGAAGCACCTGTCCTCGTCCTCGCTCGCGAACAAACCGAGGGCCGCGGCCGTCTAGGGCGGCGATGGCACAGTTCTGACAATGGGAACCTGTACGCCAGTTTCGCTTTTCGCCCTGAGGTCTCCCCAGCGAGGTTATCGACATTCACTCTTTGGATGGGAGTAAACATTTGCGAATGCATCAATTCCTTCTTCAGAATTGAGAGCAACATCAAGTGGCCCAACGACATCCACATCGAAGGACGCAAAGTCGCCGGAATTTTGACGGAAGCCCGTATGGATGCGGATCAAACCCGCGACGTTGTTCTCGGAATCGGCCTCAACGTAAACGGGGACACAAACGACTGGCCTGAAGACCTGAAAGTGATCGCAACGTCCATCCGGCAGGAAACCGGGTCCGCTCAAGATATAAATCGCTTTACCGCGGCTCTCGCCGGTCGGATTGAGCTCGCATACGAACAATTTGTTTCCGATTCGCACAGAGCCGCATTGAAGGAAAAGTGGAACGCCTATGATGCTTTGCAGGGCCGTGAGGTCAGCCTCCTGCAAGGGAAAGACAAGATCACTGGAATCGCTCGCGGAATTGACGTCCATGGAGCGCTCGTTTTGGAACGGGTGGATGGGTCTAAGCTCCTCATACGAGCGGGAGAGGTTACGATCGAAAAATGAACGTTATTCGAAAAGTCGAGGTCAAAGCTAAAGTGGGTCAACATTTCGGTCATCCCGCTTCCCTCTTTCAACGAATACATATTGGGATTGCGGCCATTCGGAAGCCTCTCATTGTTTCTTGGATCGTTGAGATCAAAATAAGTTAGCCCTAGGAAGTGGACCAGACGGAATATACAATAGAAGTCGAAAACCTGTGCAAACGTTTCGGTAAGCTCGAAGCCGTAGCTGGAATTTCCTTCAAGGTTGAGAAGGGCCAGATTTTCGGATTTCTAGGGCCCAATGGAGCCGGTAAAAGTACCACAATGCGTATCTTAACTGGTTACACGCGAGCTACTTCTGGGATAGCAAGAATATGCGGGTTCCCGGTTGCTTCAGAGCCTCACGAGATCAAGCGACGCGTTGGCTATATGCCGGAGAATAATCCACTGCCGCTCGAGCTCCGGGTGCGCGAATACCTTAAATGGAGAGCCCGACTTAAGGAGCTGCCTTTGCGCCACCGCAGCAAACGCGTCGATGAAGTCATGGAACGGTGCGACCTCACAAGGGCTCGCGACCGCATAATCGGAAAACTCTCAAAAGGTTTCCGCCAAAGAGTGGGCATCGCCGACGCCATACTAGCCCATCCGGAGGTTATCATAATGGATGAGCCAACGATTGGGCTGGACCCCCATCAAGTCATAATGATTCGCGATCTTATCGCGAGCCTGCGGGGAAAGATGAGTGTCATCATTTCCAGTCACATCCTCCCGGAAATCGAGATGACCTGCGACCAAGTCATAATCATCAACGGCGGAAAGATCGTCGGCAAGGGCACGCCCAACGAGCTTCGGGAAACCTTCATCGACTCCACGATCTACGAGCTAGAGATCAATGGAGATCTGGGAGATCTTCTGAAGTCGCTAAAAAATGTAGCTTCCAATCTTGAAGTCGCCCAGTACACCGAAGCCGATGAGCGGGGTTTTTCCAGGGTGGCCATCCGCATTCCAGGCCGACACGACTATGGGGAAAAGCTCTTTAGTTGCTTGTCAGACAATCCCCTGATTCGAACAAGGTCCCTGAGAATGCGGGAAGCTCCTCTCGAAGATGTCTTCCTTGCTGCCACACGCCGCAGTTGGGAAACCCTAGATACAGATCTTACTAAGAAACCGGAGAGCATCGTTTCGGGAACCGAAGAAAAAGAGGTTTCGACAGCGGGGCAGCAATAGAATGAGACATTTCATTACGCTACTCCGAAACGAGATTTGGAAGCTCCTGATAAGTCCGAGCACCTACATCGCCGCATTTCTATTCCTGCTCGTCATGGGATTTCTGTTTCAGCTGATTCTCCTCGAATATGCAAGCGACCCCAAAGAGGAAAATCCATCCATCACCTTTTTCCGGCTCTTTTTCCTTCCCGTTTTCTTTATGGTACCCCTCCTCACGATGAAGAGTGTCGCCGAGGAAAGAGCGACCGGAACGATCGAGACACTCATGACGACCCCGGTCACCGCAACGGAAGTCATTCTCTCGAAATTCTGCGCTGGATACCTGTACTACTCCCTACTTTGGATGTTCACGGGGAGCTTTCACATTCTGTTTTATTCATTCGTCCAGGAAGACTCCTTGTTTGACCCGTATCCAATTGTCGGCGGCTACGCTTACGTTGCCATCAGTGGGGGGCTGTTTCTCAGTCTGGGGATATTCGCCAGCGCATTGACTCGAAGCCAGCTCATTGCCGGCATTGTCAGCTTTTCACTTGTTTTCGGATTCATTGTTGTCGGCAGCTTTCTCGATGAGATGGCTCTGCCTTGGATTGACCAGCCTCGATGGGTAGAGATTCTGGCCAACCACACCGACGTCCTTCAACATATGAGGGACTTTTCATCTGGAATCATCGACACTAGGGCTATCGTTCTCTATGCAAGCTGCTCATTGGCCTTTTTATTTTTGAGCATTATCATCCTAGAATACCGGGAGGGAGGTTGCTAGCTGTATGAGCTTGATCGAATCCTATCAGTCCAACCGAATCGTCGATACGTTTCACACGATCGCCCAGTTCATATTGGTCTTTCTCATTCTCGCGGCAGTCAACGCCATTGCCATGCGTTCCTACAAGCGAATCGATACCACGATCGGTCGCACCTACACCCTTTCAGCCCAAACCGTTGCCTATCTTCATCAGCTCGAACAGCCGATTCAGATTATCGTAACGCTTTCAGACCAAAATGTAGATCTGGGCATTAGAGACATCTATTACGACGTCAAATCCTTGCTTAGCGAATACGAATATGAAACGCGAAACCAAGGCGAGAACCGCGTTAGCGTTGAATACGTAGACATCTACCAACAAACGAGACGAACTAAAGAGCTCAACATTAGCGAGGATAACGCGATTATCTTTAGAACTCCGGGTTTAGAGACGCCTAAGTCGATTCAAATTGACGAGCTCTACCGCCTTGAAAATGGCGAGCTAAGAGAGTTTCTAGGTGAAAACATCTTCACTCGCGCGATACTGGAAATATCCCAAAAGGAGATTCCGGTCATTTATTTCACCACTGGACACGGAGAACTCAACCCAAACGACTTCTCGCCCTCACAGGGAATTTCCAAATTGATGGACGAGCTGAAAAGTCGAAACTTGAGAACCGCTACCCTGGATTTTTCGGCGAACAGAGAGATTCCCAAAGACGCGGCGCTAGTAGTTATTCCCGCTCCGAAAACGAGGATTCTTCCTCGAGAGCAAGAATTGCTGAAGAGTTTTCTGCGAAAAGAGTCCGGCCGCGTATTGATATTACTAGAGCCGGATGCAGATCATGGACTAGACGATCTGCTTTTTGAATGGGGGCTTCTGACCGACAAAGCGCTGGCCATCGAAGCCAGCCGAAGCAGCCTCATCGACGGCGGTGACCTCATGGTCCGACGATTCGCGACTCACCCCATAACAGACAAACTGCTGAAATTGAACATGTCCATAATTACAGATCGGGCTCGCGTCGTTCGCGAAGATCCTGGAAGACCGATCGACGAATCTCTAATTATAAAAGAGCTGATGGCTACTTCGGACAACAGTTGGGGCGAAAAGAACTACGCCGTCGAAGGCTTCCCCCAGTTCGACCCAGCCGTCGACTTAAAAGGTCCCGTCCGAGTAGCAGCGGTCTCAGAGAAAAAGGTCGATTCCTCTCTAGGCATCAGCATTCCCGGAGGGCGGCTTATTGTCATTGGCACCTCAAGTTTCATCGCGAATAATCGCATCCAAGCTTCAGGAAATCTCTTTCTCGCCCTCAACGCGATCAACTATGCCATCGACCGAGTCGCTCAGCTCAACATTCCTCCAAGGCCGATAAAAAAGGTAAAACTGGACCTGAGCATGGAACAACTCATGCTTTCTCGATATTTCATATGGCTGGGCCCACCTCTTCTCGTCGGTTTCTTGGGAATTCTCATGTATTTAGCCAGAAGGCAGTAACGCCACCATGCGACTAAAAATCACACTCACGCTTCTCATAATTCTCCTGGGTCTTCTGACCTACATATTCTACATTGACCCATGGAGTTCCCGTTTACAATTGGAGGGTGAGGATGACAATGCCCTCGCCTCCCTAGCGGTGGACATCGACTATCTGCGAATCTACGACAATGCGAAGAATAGAGCCCTTACGTTGGAGAAATCGGAAAACGACTGGATGCTAACCGAGCCTTTCCTCTGGGCGGCAAACACCTTTGCAGTAGAGCGAATTCTCACACAACTTCAATTTCTGGATACCAAGGTCACCTTCGCCGCAGACCGCATCGGCCAGACCGGATCCAGCCTGGCGGAATATGGCCTCGCTCCACCTAGCCTTACGCTTGAATTCGGCAGCAACGGGGGCCGCTACTCCATTGGGATCGGAAAAGCTACGGATTTAGGAAACCATCTCTACCTACTCTCATTCGATAAAACCAAAATCCACGTGGTGGATCGCAGCCTGCTAGACAGCCTTTCCATCGACATTGAGAGCCTGCGCAATCCTCGAATCTTTCGCAGCAACATATTTGAAGTAGATTCGTGGAATCTGCAATTGCAGGACAATCTACGAACCCGAGTCACAAAGAACGAAAACATCTGGACGATCGAAACGCCTATCAATACTCGAGCGGACTCTATCGAGGTAAACACTCTTCTAGGAAAACTGCTCGAGTTGAAAAGTCTTCGCGTACTGCAACCCACCCCGGCAGACCTCAGGCTATACGGGTTGCAGCAGCCGTCCTTGCGAATCGCCATCGAGTCGGACCAGAGTCGTGAGGCTCTGGAAGTTGGAAACCCCATAAGTCCAACCGATCCCCTCATACGCTACGGCAAACTCGAAAATCGCAATACGGTTTTTGAAATTGAATTAGACTATTTGCCTGAACTAGAGAAAGCACAGACCAATCTGCGGGACAGACGTATCTTTGAGATCGATACGGCTTATGCCACATCCGTTTCTTTTGAAAAGGGTGGATCTGAATCCTTTTCACTCCAGAAGTTGGAAACGGACGAATGGGAAATTCTCATCCCCGACGAGGAACAAGGATTCATACGGGAAAAGGGCTCGAACGAAGCGGTCAAAGACGCCCTCGATTGGCTCAATAAAGTAAAAGCCATCGCCTCGCCAATCTCATCAGGCTTTGTTCACGACGCTCCCACTGCCGCCGACCTGGAAACCTATGGACTCGAAGTTCCTGAGTATTCGATCCGTATTGCGTCGGGAAGATTGAGGGACCGCACGGAAGAGCCCAAGCCCCCAAAAGTGGAGACGCTTCTCTTCGGCGATCTTCACAGCGGAGACCGCACATTGAGGTACGTCAAACTTGCCGAATCAGATTTCGTCTACCTCGTTTCAAACGATATTTTGGAAATGGTCCCTGACGTATTGTTCCAATATCAAAGCCGTCGCTTGTATCAAATCCCCGGTGACGCGACAATTAACAAATTGTCGATCACTCGCCTTTCCAACGAGGAGACCTTGCTGGACACATCCATCGAGGACAGTAACTTACCCCTCGAACTGGTCGATTCGCTTACCCCTCTAGAGGTGAAGTCCTATCTATTCGATCAATACACTTCTAACGTATCCATCGCGGGAAAACGGCAAAGTTGGGCCTACTTGATGAACGTCACTTTCCAGTGGGCGAGCGCTGACACAGGACACTCGAAAAGCGTCGAACTCTACGTTTCAGAATTGACGGGAGGACCACTTCTCCTTGGTGGCTCGATCGATAGAAACTCGGTTTTTGAGTTTCGGCAGCCATTTATCGACGCTTTTAGCTCGGTAGTTTTCGATCGTATTAAGCGCCCCGTTCCCGAAGAGCCCTTCGATTCTGATCTGCCTCTCCCACCTGCAGGGGAAGAACCCGCTAGTCCCGATACCGAGCAGCAATAGAGGAGGACGCATTGCAAACCGAGGGGAAATCAAAGGGAGAGTTCGCTTGGCGAAGCACCTGTCTGGTCTGCAAGGTCACTCTCGACTGTCTTTATACTGTAGGAGTGGGCCTTCTCGCTCTCATCGTTTGCCTCGTCGCTTATTCAATCACCATCGACGAGGCCCCCATGCCCGAATCTCTTGTCCGGTTGCTGGAGAAAGAGCTCAAAGCACAAGGCGCTACGATGAGTATGTCAGGTATTCGCATCCAGCCCAATGGTCGCATCACGATTGATAATCCGAAGATCTATTCTACTGATTTACAGTCTGAAATCGCTAATGCCGACCGCATCAGCCTGAAAGTTAACCGTGCTTTGCTGCTATTTGGAAGAGCTCAAATAACCGAGCTGAATGTCATAAACGGGTCGTTAATCATCCCGGCCCTTCTTTCAAAGTCCGGAGTTCCCGAACCACAGGTCGATCAGATTGACCTCAGAGCTAAAAACCAACGCGAGGGCTGGGTGATTCACCAATCCAAATTCCAATTCGGAAATGCCCGAGCAATTATCAGCGGTATCATTGATCCTACCGACTTGACGTTGGAGGAGGTTCCAGAACAGCCCCTGCCCCTCAGCCAACGCCTTATAACCTTTCACAACAAGGCATTGGAGATCAAGGACTTACTCTCTCAGATCGAAGGGCTCGAAGCGAGAATCCGTTTTGATGCGTCTCGCCAGGGTCCGAAGTCGGCTACCGCTGTCATCACCGCAATTGGCGGGAAATGGCAGAACAAGGCTACAGCGGACGAAGTTCTCGTTGAGATTCAAGCCTCACTGGGTGGTGACGCTTCGCTATCGGCCCATGTCGGCTCAATCAACGCTCCACAAAACACGTTCGCCAAAGACCTCAAATTGTCTGCGGCTTGGCCCCAAATTCCGACCACTGAAAATTTGCAGCCAAGCCACGTCCACCTAACGATTGGCTCGGGTGGCCAGGAATCAAATTTCGCGTCGAATCTTTACTTTAATTTTCATCCCCTCGATCCCGAGAACTGGCGGACGAATGGATACTTTCAAATCGCTGACTCATCCTGGAAAGTCAATTCAGTCGCCAACCCAAAGAACAAGACCGCCTCTGTAGATCTGATGGGTTCTCCCACACAAGGACTGGTCGAACTGGTCATCAATCTGGCGAAGCAGGTGGCTCCGAAGATGGGTAAGCTCCCCCTTGAGAGAATGGCTCGTGTCATAGATCCTCCCGACCTGCACATTTCTGCTGAATTCGAGGGAGCACTCAAACCCAAGTCCGTGGACGCCACACTCGAGGCAAACCGTCTAACCTCACTGGACGCTCCTTTTGATCGCGTTATCGCTCAAGCGAATCTTCGCGGCAACCAGGTCGAAGTCCCCAATCTCTGGCTACGCAGCGGCAAGCAAAGTGGACGCCTTTCGGTATTGCTTGATTTGGAAACCATGCACCGACGTCTTTTAATAGACGGCTTGTTCAACCCCAACACCGTCAATGGCTGGATTCCTGACCCTTGGTGGACGGAGCTTTGGTCTAACTTTCGTTTCCCGGAGGAGGGTTTCTATTGCTTGATGGACTCCAGCCAAATCATCAAACGACCTGAAACTCTTCGGTTGACCGGGTACGGTACCTGCAAAGAACTGGATATCCGGGGTCACCCAATGGAGGAGATCGAAACCCACATGTTCATCCTTCAGCGCTACATCGATCTCTACAATCTAGCACTAACCCGAAAGGAGGGCTCGATCAAAGGAGATGGCCAGTTTTCCATCGGCCAAGACCCTCGCGACGGCATTTATAAAATGACCGCTCTTTGGCTCGATGCCGAATCGACGATCGACCTGAGCATCGGCCCTGACCTCATCTATGAAGTGCGAGAAAACGTTGAAGAGATACTGGAGCCCTACGGATACAGCGTTCCGCCAAAGGTCGACGCCCGCTCAGCCAGCGTCATGCACAAGAATCGCTTCACCTATGACGTCGATCTGCAAATCGATACGGACGAAGCCTTCAACTACTACGACTACCCACTCGATTCGCTCAGCGCAACCGTCAGCGTTGGCAATGACCGAGCGGACATTCCCGCCGTCAAGGCTCGCTTGGCAGGCGGGATCGTTGATGCCAACGCCACCGTTCGAAACGAAAATATCGCTTTGAGCGTTACGCTCAGCGACGCCCGCTTCGGAGACACGCTCAAAGCGTCTGCCGAGTACTTTCGTGCCAGTGATCCAGAAAGCTCCGCCCATGGAATCACAGCGGAGGAACTTTCCGCCTATGGTGGCACGACGAGCCTGCACTTCACTGGCAAAGGAGTCGTTGGAGACTCGCTCTCCTATGATGGCGAAGGGACGTATCAAATTTCTGGGGCCAACCTTACGGATCTCCCGCTTTTAGGCGGGATTTCTCGGGCCCTAGATAGCGCGGGAATCCCGATCGCTACTCTCAAGTTCAATGGAGCAGAGGGAGAATTTGCCGTACAGAAGCGCTATGTGGAATTTCCCGAACTCATTCTGGTAGGCCCCATCGCTCAAATTAAGAGCAGCGGGAAGTACGACCTTGGGGAAGACGAGCTCGACTTCAAAGCCCAGCTTCAGCCGTTCCGCTCCATTCCTCTAGTCCAAGTACCCCTCCGGCTTCTCGATGTCTTTACGGGCATTTTCGAAGTCCGCCTGACCGGTCCCATTTCCGATCCGAAAAAGAGCGTTTTTCGCGAGGCTCCTAAGCGCGAAGAAGGGGTTTCAACGGAAAACGAAAACGTATCCGGATAGCCCCTCTCTGCTCGCAAAAAATTGCGCAATTTTTTTAGGAGTTCCCTCATTTTCAGACAAGCTATTGTAGATGAGCTTGTTAGCGATAGCGACCCCCTGCTTTAAAGGAAAATTCGTTAGAAAAAACGATACAAACTCGTTGACGTCGCAAAAAGTATCACAATATCTTGGGGTCTTTAATTAAGAGGCCACACCATCTAGTGGTTAGCAAGAGGTGGATAACTTAAAATAACTTACATTCGCCACTCCTCAATGATTGTGGTCCTTTTTGCTCCCTTTCAGTAGTTTCAAGTCAATCCCATACCGCTAATTAACACTTCATCTACCATAAATTCCTCTCATGGATAAAACGTACACAGTCGGCAATAAAACCTTCTTACTAGACCAGGAAAAAGCAGAAAGAGCATTCGCGGAAAAGCGTGTCATCAATGGCCGCCAATCGATGTGTTTTAATCTCCTCCCGCTTAAGTACCACTGGGCTTACGACTTGTACAAAACGATGAAGGCGAACCACTGGGAACCGGAGGACATCATCATGAACCGCGACATCGAGCAATGGAAGGACAACTCCGTCGTTTCCGATATCGAGCGCTGGATCATTATGATGGGCGTGGGCTACTTTTCCGCTGCCGAAGGCATTGTAGGGGATAACGTTATACACGTTGTCCGCGAACACGTGACCGCTCCTGAGCTCAAGCTCGTCCTCGGCCGCCATAGTCACGAAGAGAACATCCATGCGGACTCGCTGCTTTACATGATCAGTTCGTTGGGCATCAACCCGCACGAGTGCGAGGCGATGTTCGAAGACATCGAGACCATCGTAAATAAGAACGAGTTTGTCACCCGTACGTCGCACGGACTGCGTCGGGACATGGATCTCAACGAGCCTCGCAACAAGCAGATTTTTGCCAAGAACCTTTTCGTCTTCGGACAATGTATGGAAGGTACCCAGTTCTACGGAATGTTCGGGATGATACTTTCTCTGTACCGGCAAAACAAATTCCGGGGTATCGGCGAGATGTTCCGCTACACGCTGCGCGACGAGTCCAACCACATCGAGCTGTTCCGCAACCTCTTCATGGAACTCGTAGACGAGAATCCGGAGATCTGGACCAAAGAGTTCCAGCAAGAACTGCGCGACACCATGGCGGAAGCGGTCACCTTGGAAAAAGATTTTATTAGCGATTGCCTGCCCATGGACTCCATCGGCTTGCGCAAAGAAGATTTCCTCCAGTACATCGACTACATTGCGGACCGGCGACTCGAAGGAGTTGGCCTCGAGCCGCTCATTGGTGATGTCCAAAACCCATTGCCTTGGCTAGCGGAAATGATGGACATTAAGAAGGAGCAAAACTTCTTCGAAGGACGCGTTACGGAATATCAGAAGGCGTCCTCTCTCGATCTCGATAGCGACGACGACCTCTAGTCCGAGTCCTTTTGTAATAACATACAAGGTTCTTTGATCTTATTGTCTTTGAGTCACTCGATCTAAACGCAATCACCATTCCTATTCCCGTTCCCACATACAACCACCTGCCGCATCTAAAACTATGATCAATCCCACCCTCGAAGAAGACATCGCTCTAAAGCGCCTTGTATCCGTTTCCCGTGAAAAGAAACTGGGATACAATTGGCGTGCTGAAAGTAGCGACGTAGACGAATCGGAAAAATCCAAGATTCACGTCGTTACCCACGAGGGCGAAGCCACTTTCGATCAGAACGAGATTATGGACACCATAGGCAACGCTTTGGCCAACGTGCTTTTGTCCAAAAACGAGAAAGACATTTTTACCGACAAGAACCGGGATTGGGTACAAATTGTCGCTACGCAGGTATGCGAAAAGCTTGAGGCAAAGTCCGCTTCGACTCGGGAGACGCGTTTTGGATTGGGTGAACTTTACGATGTTATTGAACATACGCTGGTAGAGAATGACGCATATGATGTAGCCAAATGCATGCTAATGAACCGCCAACGCAAGATCGCCACGGAGCAAAACACTGGCCTGAAAACGCTTCGATTGATCCGCCGCAACGGGCAGGTCGTGCCCTGGAAGGAGCAAAAGATCGAAATCGCCGTTCGCAAAGCCTTCCTCACATTGGAAATGAATTCCGAGCCGTCCGTCGCGGTGGCCCGCGGCATTACCGAACGCCTCGAAGCTACTGGTCAAGCCTTCGTGCAAATCGAGGAAGTCCAAGACATGGTTCAAGAAGAGCTCATGCGCCAAGGCCATTTCAAAGTAGCCGAACACTACATTCTTTATAGAGCGGAACGCCGGTCCTTACGCGAGGCGGAGGCCCTCCAGGGCGTAGACACGCCGGAGCAAAATTCCATGATCGTCGTCAAAAACGACGATGGCTCCACCTATTTCTGGGACGGCGTTGATCTCAAAAAGCGAATCGACTTCGCCATGATCGGGCTCGATCTCTGCCTCAGTTTCGAGGAAATCGAGGCCGAGCTCCGTCGCTCCATCTTCGACGAGATCAGCGAGGATGGCCTACAGAAGACCGTCACTCTCAACGCCCGAACCTTGATCGAGCAAGACGCGGACTTCGCCAAGTTCGCCGCCCGGATCCAACTCTCTTATATCTATGAAGAGGTGCTCGGTTGGGACATTGTTAAAGACGGCGTACGAGCTCTCAAAAGATTTCACCAAAAGAAATTCAAGGAGTACGTCAAATACGGCACTAAAATCGGTCGCCTCAACGACAAGATCAAAGACTACAACATCGACGAGCTCGCTAAGACGCTCGACCCTTCTGCCGACCTCGAGCTCGACTACCTCGGTGTACAGACCTTGTACGACCGCTACCTCATCATCGATAAGACTAATGGCCTCTCTAACCAGCGTCGTATTGAGACGCCCCAGTTCTTCTGGCTGCGCGTCGCCATGGGACTCTTCTCCGCAGAGGAAGAGAAAGAAGTAAAGGCCAAGGCCCTCTACAAACTCTACAAGAGCCGTCGCTTCTGTTCGTCCACTCCCACTCTTTTCAATTCTGGCACCTGCCACTCTCAGCTCTCTTCCTGCTACCTCTACTACGTGGATGATTCCATCGAGGGCATCATGCAGCGCGGCATCGCTGAAAACGCCTACCTCTCCAAATGGGCAGGTGGACTCGGCGGCAGTTGGACCGCCGTTCGCGGAACGGGCAGCCACATTTCCGGCACTAACGGCGAAAGCCAAGGCATCGTTCCTTTCCTAAAGCTGCACAACGACCTGCTCATCGCGGTAAACCAAGGCGGCAAGCGCCGTGGCTCCGGTTGTGCGTACTTGGAAACGTGGCACAACGATCTCTACGATTTCCTAGAGCTCCGCAAGAACACAGGTGACGACCGTCGCCGCTGTCACGACATGAACACAGCCAACTGGATTCCCGACTTGTTCATGAAACGTATGGAGGAACGCGGCGAGTGGAGTTTCTTCCGCTCCAGCGAGGCTCCCGATCTCCACGACGCCTATGGCAAGGACTTCGAAGAGAGGTACACCGCCTACGAAGCCAAAGCCCTCGGGGGTGAAATGTGGTCCAAGACCGTTCCCGCTATCGAAGTGTGGAAACTGATGCTCCGCATGATTTTCGAGACCGGCCACCCATGGATCACCTTCAAGGATCCTTGCAACGTCCGCTCACCACAAGACCACTTCGGCGTGGTCCATTCGTCCAACCTCTGTACCGAGATTACGCTCAACACGAGCAACGATGAAACCGCCGTGTGCAACCTCGGCAGCGTCGTCCTCGACCAGCACTTGGACAAGGACGGCAACATCGACCACAAGAAGCTCAAAGAAACGGTCCACACCGCTATCCGGGCGCTCGACAACGTGATCGACATTAACTTCTACCCGACCGAAGCAGCCAAACGGTCCAACCAGGCCCACCGTCCGATCGGACTCGGCGTCATGGGACTGCAGAATGCCCTCTACATTCGCAACATTCCTTTTGCTTCCCAGGAAGCCGTCGAATTCAACGACGAGGCCATGGAGGCCATCGCCTTCTACGCTATCGAAGCGTCCAGCGACTTGGCAGCCGAGCGCGGCGCATACCAGAGCTACAAAGGCTCCAAGTGGGACCGCGGGCTCCTTCCGCAAGACACTCTCGACCTTCTCGAGGAAGAACGGGGCGCAGTCGTGGATGTGCCACGGGGCGGCAAGCTCGACTGGACTCCCATCCGCAAGAAGATCGCCAAGCACGGCATTCGCAATTCCAACGTCATGGCCATCGCCCCTACGGCGACCATTTCGAACATCACTGGCACCTCCCCTTGTATCGAGCCTTCCTACAAGAACCTCTTTGTTAAGAGCAACCTCTCCGGAGAATTCACCATTCTCAACCAGCACCTCGTTCGCGACCTCAAAGCCCGCGGCCTCTGGAACACGGACATGCTTAACAACCTGAAGTACTTCGACGGCGAGCTCGACGAGATCGAGGAAATCCCTGAAGACCTCAAGCTCAAATACAAGACCGCCTTCGCCGTCGACTACAGCTGGCTTGTATTGGCCGCCGCACGACGCCAGAAATGGATCGACCAAAGCCAATCGGTGAACCTCTTCCTCGCTACGCCAGACATGAAAACACTGTCCCACATGTATCGTGCCGCCTGGAAGCATGGACTCAAGACCACCTACTACCTCCGCACCCTCGGAGCCTCCAACATTGAGAAAGCCACCATTGGAGCCAAGAAAGACCTCCGAGGTGTAGTCGCCTCCTCCCAGGCTAAACAAACCCCGGAAGAACCGGAAGTTTGCGAGAGCTGTCAGTAAGACAGCGAACATTGTACCGAGGGCTTTTGGGACGCGACACCCGAATATTAGCAGCAGCGAATACAAAGGCATTCTGCCAATAACTCACAATCTAGAGGGCCATCGGTACCGCGAGAAGCAGTCACGACACTCGACTTCGAATGAAAATGAGAACAAAGACAGTTTGCGAGAGCTGTCAATGAGGTAGGGCTTTTTCATTACTCTGGTTAAACTTTCTCCATTAATCCTCATGACCTCCTCTGATTGCGATCGTGGGAGTTCCCAAACTACCAAAAAGAATCGAGTTTGTCAGCCCATTCTGATTTCAACACCGCCTACCTAGATCATTTATCCAACTGGGATACTTCTTTAAAAAAGAACAAACGGCTCCGAAAAACGAAATGAACAAACTATGCTAGCAATACTAAAAGCACGAATTAACTATTTTGTATACCCCCCGATCATTCAGTTCAGCCCCCCCCGCACTGGCAGTACTCTGCTATGGAACACCTTGAGGGTATGCTTTCCTGAAAGGGAGGTCAAAAAGGTGCACCGTCTATCTAAATTTGAAAAGAATTACCGTTCGGCTCCTGTCGTAGCATCGATTCGGAATCCCTTGGACTCCATTTCTTCGTCGATTCAGCGATATGGTAAGGATCCTACCGATGAGGTGATCAAAGAACAAATCCAGGAATATGAGAAGGAGGGGATGTGGGATATTCTCGAAATCAAAAATAAGTCTAATGTTAAGATCCTGAAGTATGCTGACTTCGCTTTTAATTTTAGCCTGATGTTTTCAGAACTTGAAGAATTTTTCGGGAAGAAGATTGATGCAGAACTAAAAAAGCACGTGGTGAAAACATACTCGATCAACAAGGTGAAAGAGAAATCATATGACTACGGAGAGTTTTCAAACTACGACAAGGAGGATCATATTCATGGCAAGCACATCTCGAAGTACTCGGGGGCGTCCGGATATTACAGTGACTTCCTGGAGCGCGATCAGATTGAAATGGTGTATCGCCATTTTAAGGATGTCTTCGATGCTTTTGGCTACGAGATCGACTAGGTTGAGTATGGGGTGGACCCTGAATGCTATCATCTACGCCCTGACTAACGGTAGGGTCATTTCGCCGAAATGACGGGGCGGTAGCGGGCTCAAGCAATTTGGGGACACCTTGAAATTCGAGGCCTCCGTTTCCCGCCGGTCGTTCTGGCAAGACGACCCTACCGCTTGGAAAAATCGCCAGTGGGCGTATTTACGAGGATCGATCAGCGAGCAGCACCGATGACCTCAAACCTAGAATTCATATTTGAGATGCTTGATATGGTTTTTGAAAACGGTTATAGGTAAGGAAATAAATTTTTTCTATTTGATTCGGAGGGGATGTATGACGATTTCACAAGACTCTCCAAGTCGGAGGGATAAGGTCTGACGTATTAATTTCTAAATCAGTAAACCATTTGGATGGAGCTAATACAATTTTTTTTCTATTTCTATTTAACCAAGCTCCCCACCAACTAAAAGTGCTGTTTGCTATAATATTGTGTTTACAATAACTCATAAGAAACATCTCTTCATAATCTGCGGTTTCTTTAGGTAATTTGACAAATGTACTGTCCTTCAAAAATGAGAAGTTTTCGATAGCCCAGTCAAGATCATCACTAAAAATAAAAAAATATGGTTTTAACACATCATCTTTGATAACTTTGATTGCAGCTTTATAATAATCAATCGAGCATAATCCGTGTAATTTATTTGCGTTAACATTTGTAATATAGTCACCACGACGAATATGTAAACTAACTGCATTACAGGAGGAAATCTCATTTTTATACGTAAGTGCAGCATTACAAAGTGAATTCTTGGGAATAAATTCAGTGCTTATTTTGTCCCAATAATTTTCAAAGTACTTATAACTTTGCCAGTATCCTGAAAGATAAGCATTATTTTTATTTTCAAGGGCTAGGGGAGCATAGTGGAAGTTTTCTTCAGGGATAAATGATTTTCCGTAGCGCGGCCGTTTTTTACGATTTGCCAAACAAATCCTTTTCAATATTGATAGTCTCGAGTATTTAATTCTAATAATATCTATACGAGTAGCTAAAACCCCGTTAATACAAAAGTTTGATAATTCATATTTTCTAAGTCCACCAGTTTTAAATTTGGTAACATCGTATTTTACATCAACACCATTTTCCAAACCTACTGCTCTTCCCATAGAATACTGAAAAAGTTGATTTCCAAGGCCACCGAATATTTTTACAATTACCATTTATACACCTTTTTAATAAATTCACGAAAGCATTTTTTATTTCTAAGAAAATCGTGCCCACCATAATTGTCTTTGTCACGAATAATAATTTTGGGACTAAATGGAAGATTCCACCCCTCAGGATAACCGTATGATGAATCCAGAAGCTTAACGCAGCTTTCAAAATTTGTTGCATAGCGATTCAAATGTGATTCATCATGCCAGCGAGCAATAACATTATTAGTCTTATCAATTTCGATACGACGATCAAGCTCATAAATTAATTCCAAATAATTCTTGGCTAAGCCTCCATTCAAACCTCCCATTACATACACCGATCCTTCATCTGCAGGAATATACGCTAATGATTTATCGTTTTCTTCATAGGTGAAATCCTTTCGAGATTTCTGATAGAATCCGGGATGTTGCACCATAAGTAGGGGTTTCTCGACCGTCGGAAGTATTTCCTCATCAACAGCCTCAAGAAAAAGCATATTGGCATTGAAGAAGTAGATATAGTCCATCCCTTTTAATTGATCACGTATTGTTTTGAAAATCCGAAACCTGTCCAAGGTGGGGTATGGCCACGCAAGAGGTTTTTGGTATATCTTACGTATATTTTTAGATTGTTCTCCAAAAATGTGATCCGCATCAGTAAAAACAAAATAATGTTTTTCATAATCTAAATTTTCGAGAAAATAAGATTCCGCACTTTTATAAAATTTTTCCCAAAATATTTTGTAGTGTCCCGTACAAATATATAATATTGATACCTTTTTTTTCATTATTTCCTAACTTTACTATATTTAAAACATATGGCTTTAACAATAAACTTTTATATGAATAAGTGCTTTCTTCAGTGCTGTACGCCTCTTCAAATTGTTCTAGTTTTTGATTTTTTATTTTTTTTAACTAATTCACGTATTCGCTGCTTTAAATAAGGTTTTTTTAAAATTCGTTTTATTATCTTTAGCCTAAAGTTCCATTTTTCACCTGTTAATTTCCCTGTTCTTTGAAAGCATTCTCTGAAAACTCTATTATCCAAAATAATTGGATCTGAACATACAATATCTCCTCTTAGGCTATCTGCCACTTCATCCCTATATTGAGTTAAAGCGTCATCTAAATAGTAAATATCCGTAAGCATTGACGATGATAGCCATAATACATAATCTTCGATACCTCTGTATTCAAACTCCTCTGGAAAAACGCCAATTTGGGCAATAATACTTCGATGAATCAACATTGAACTACAAATTACACGATTCACTTCCAGCATGTCGGTAAAACTCAAACGGCTATTATGGCTTTGAGGAAAGTAGAAATTATCTTGAATCGTATTATTTTTAACGACCTTCGAATTTGTACAAACTGCTTTGACGTTATAATCGTTAGCCGCTTTAAGCTGTTTTTCTAATTTTTCTGGCTCCCAAGAATCATCACTATCAAGAAAGGCTAACCATTCACTTTTCGCTGCTGCTATACCATTATTTCTAGGTACTGCAGGGCCTCCGCTATTCTTCCCTGCAAGCCATTTTATCCTAGCATCTTGAAACTCTTTTACGAGATGATGGCTTCCATCAGTCGAACCATCATCACAAATGAGTAGTTCAAAATTCTTAAATGTCTGATCTAAAACACTCTGAATTGTACACCGTAAATGAGCCTCGCGGTTATAGGTAGGGATAATGATAGAAACATGGATCATGCTAAAATAAATTGGTTCTACTGGGTTCTGCGTGTGCTTATAGCGATGTTTTGCGATAAAGTCAACGAATTCGGATACAGATCCAAGCCTCCTAAGTGGAAGTATATATCGTTTTGAAGCGTTTCCGGTCGCGATAGCCGAACGCTTTCTTTATCAGCCCTTGTATTCGCGAGTTGAGCCCTTCGATCGGGCCGTTGGATATGTTGTGGTCGAAGTAGTTGAGGATCTGGCCGAGGTGGAGCTTACACATTACTACCATTTTCTCCACGGCAGGCAGACTGTAGCGCATCGCCCATTAGTACCAAAGCTTGAAGCCTACCGCGCCTTCCTACGATACGAACTGCCTAGGAACTACCTGAACACTTCCTCTATCGACCATGCCCGACCTGTTTTCAGACTCAAATCCTTCAAGGCCTCGAAGCGCTCTAGATGCGACGCCTCGAGGTTCTCCTCGCCGCAGAGCCACAGCTGCCGGGTCTCGGAAAGCCGCCTGTCTTTCGCCTGCGTCAACTCGGCGTGCTCGCACTTTAGAGTCGAGGTGGTGCTAGCGACGGGTATTCCATTCGTGAATATGGACGCCCTCGCGAGCGTCGGGGCAAACCCACACCGTCTTCTTGCAGCGCACCTTTACCAGCACCTCCATGGCCCTCTTGTCCAACTGGACGAGTTCGACTTCCCAAGGGCTTTCCAGCCCCAGCAGCTCAGAGTAAAACTTAGATTCAGTCTTTGCTTCACGATGGACCAGTCCTATTAAAAATCACACCCTAAACCCAGTAGAGCCAAAACTTTTCTCAAACTTAGATAAATATAACAATATGAGCATTCATTCTCCTCCAATGATAGCACCAAGCAGGGAACAATACATGATTGGGTAACACAAGAGCGAAACGAATATCAAATACTTGAGGATATCAATACGAAGTCAGGCTTCACCTTTCTTTCTTTCCAGTGCCTCAATCAGCAATTTAGCATTTCGAATGTTTGCCTTAAAGACGACATCGAGAATATCGTCCAGCGCCTCTATCGCCGGAACGCTATAGATATTGATAATCAACAGTCGCTCGTTGGCGTCCTTATTCATGAATCGTTCGAGATCAGGCTCTAACACCTCGCCCGCCAGAATTCCATCGAGCTTCCGTCCTTTAGTAAGAAGCTTTTTCACCGCTCCTCTAAGCGCCCGAACGTAGTCTACAGACTCCATGTACGGAGCAACAGCGCCCGCCGCGCCTCCGTCGATCGCCATGGTCCCAGCGAATGGATCTGGAGCAGGGATTCGCACCTTCGGCGGCAAGCCAATCGCCGCGTAGGCCTAGTACATCCAACTCAATTCCGATCAATCGAGTGCGATGTGTTCCGCATCGATGAATACAAAGTCCAAACCACAGCCTCGAATAACATCGAGCCACTGGGGCGACGAAGACACAATAAGCGTACCGAATACCGGTTCCCGGCCAAGCAGGCGTTGTCGCAATTCGCTGGAGGTCATTTTTCGGGTTTCAATTTGCCATACAGAATTTACGTGCGGGAACGTGTATCCCTCCCGCTATCCCAAACCGCCCGATATTCTCTTGGAGCGATATCAAAGAGCGTCGGATGTGAGTTTTTGACCTCAGCAAGAAAGAACGTCTTTTGCTCGCTCCATTCGCCGCCGACTACCTTGGTTTTGTATCGCAAGGAAGTGCGGCCTCAGTTGAGAAAGCCTGGCCAACTTAGGTCGCACTGTGCCGGTCCGGCGCTGTACAAATAGATGTGCGTCCCGTATCCTGGGATTCGGAAAAGGAGCAGTTCCTTCACGACAAGGTAGCCAATCTCATCCTCGGCAACCCCGGTCGCGGTAAATGGCGAATCTGAGTTGCCCCAAATCGATTACATCATCGAACTAACCGAACTTCCTACAATTTTATTTCCCTCCAACTGATCTGAATCAGTCAAATTTTTCGTCAGTAATTTCTGGAATTGATAGTAGGCAGGACGATAGCGCAATTCGTTGTCATCGTTAACATCAATAAGGCCGTAGCCTCTTGAAATCAGTTGCCACCAATAGACTCGCTCGACGAATTCGCTTTGCCAAGCATCTTCGTAGTAACTATTTAAATACCCTGCTGCAGTCTCCTCATCAACACATTCCTTTCTTCCTGTGGGGGAATAGACACCTTGATCCTCTAAGGGCCAGTTAACTTCCGTTATCCACAAACGGCGACTCGACTTGTTGCTGCAAAGCACACAGGCGACAAAATGATAGATCTTCTGAGTGAGATTAAAGATAAGGAGCTGTCTATTTCGAGGACAGCCTCGCCGGTCAACGTAAAGTGCACAACCCGCCACATCCCAATTTATATCGTACCTGTGCAGCATCGAGCGGATGAAAGGAACCGGCTCAAAATCCAAAACACAGGGTCCGACGAACTGAATGCCGTGAAAGTTTGATCGGAGCTCTTCCGCAACACTGGCGAAGGCAAGAAACTCATCACAGCCGAAAAAGCCCCATTTAGAACGATTGATTCCTTGGCCAATTTGATAGCTCTTAATTCTGGGCCAAAAACGTTGCACAACCGTATTCAAATTTTTCCGCCATAAATCATGATCGAGAATATGCTCACGGTCTTGCATGGGACACAGGACAAATTCGCAGTTAGGGAGGGATTCCACAAAATCCCAATGCTCCTCCAATCGATCCATTTCCCAAATGGGAAAGCGAAGCAGTATCTGTTGCACCCCAAGCTTTTCGATTTCGTGTGCGACCCGAGGGCCATCGCATGAGTCCAGCCCCACCGCAATACCCATGAACTCTTGCGGAATTCTGCTGCGATATGTCCAATTCCTGGGGCGGAAACCCAAAGAGAGTGCTCCCTGAAAACCTACGATTGCAGGTAATGCCCCAATAGTGAATAGCACGGACTTAAAGTGAGACCACAGACAACACCGGATTCGCTCGAAGACCGTGTACCGATTCCGGACCGGATAAGGTTGCTCACTGAAGCCGTCCCATGAGCCCTGATTTACTTTATGTTTAGAGGCCAATTTTTCTCCTTAATGGTCGAGTTGCGTTTTTAATCCGCCACTTCAAGGCATAGCTTTGGCTGCGACGGCGATACGCCTTTTCCAATTCTCCAACCGGAATCCTTACGGATTCAGCATAGGTAGAGAGCATTGGCGACAGCAAGTCGTCAGGCAAATCGGCCTGAGCGAGAGAAGTGATGGCAGCCCGACGAGGCACTGGGCCAAAACGCATCCGATTGTTATCTACTATCTGGATGTCCCAGCCGCTGCTTTGTCTAGGCGTGTAGAGAAGGTTTCCGGGGGTAAGATCCAGATGCAGTATTTCCGCGCAATGCATCTTTGCGAGGGAATGCCCCAGCAGGCGGGCTTTTTCCTCCCTTTGAGGCAGGTGGAGCTGATGGAGTTTGCGAGCTTCGTGTTCGAAAGGAACAAACAGGCAGACGTAAAAGCTCTCGTTCAACCACTGACCTTCCCATGCTTCGAGCCAGGCGACCGGGGTTGGGCTACTCAGACCCGCTTGATTGAGGCGCTGTGTGTGCAAATAGGAACGTTTGGCTTTGCTATCCCAAATCCGATAGACTATTTTTTTCCAAACTCCATCGTTTGGGAATCGCTTCACAACGAGATCAACGCCCTCAAAACGGCACCGAAAGAGCTGGTTACGGCCACCTTGAAGCAAACTTTTCTCCGGAAATTGGGCAACTGCCTCCGGCAGGTCCTGAAGCCAACTCTGCCAGACAGGCTGGTCGTAAGAGTCGGCAATTTGCATTTTCAATGGCATATAGGTGGAAGACGAAGACCGAGAGGAGTGTCTTGAGGGGAATGGCCGTGCTCCCTTTAAGCGGTGACTCGAATTAAATAAGACGATCGGGGATGGTGAGAAAGTTGTGGGTCGTTTGGTAAATTGCAAGTGTATCAGAGCCTGGCTTCGGAAATTCTTCCGAGGGGCTTCCGCTATTGCACTCAGTCGGCTGACCCTCATTCTTACTACCCCACATGCTGCAGGACCTAAAAACATTCTACGCTCTTATTAGGCCATATCAGGGCAAAATATGGCTTTCGGCGATCTTTGGATCGATTGGGGGCGCCCTCACTGGAGCCGGTCTGACGAACGGGGTCGAAAGGCTATTTACGGGCATTTTCAGCGATGACCGGGCATTGATGCTAAACGAAATAATCCTCGTCGCCTCAATCTTTCCGGTCCTTTTCCTCATCATTGGAGGGTCAAATTTCTTGGGGGCCTACCTTCTCCAGTCAGCGGGCCTATCGGCTATCCGGGACCTTCGCATTCGAGTTTTCGACCGACTCCAGCTGCTGTCATTCTCGTACTTTCAGAAGAATTCCACGGGTGACTTAATCGCTCGTATTACAGGCGACACTCAGATGCTGCAGATCACCCTGAACTATGTCGCCCGCAAATTCATCACCCAGCCAGCGACCATCATAGGTGCTGCCTACTTTCTCACGCTCAAGGCCGTTCAAGACGAGGGGGTGCTCGAGATATACCTCTGCCTCGCAGCCCTGCCCATCGTCATTTTCCCAATACGTCACATTACCCTGAAACTCTCGCGAAAAGCGGTAAAGCAACAGGAAGAGTTTGGCGGCTTAACCCAGAATATTGCTCAAAATCTCAGCGCTGCTCGAGAAGTCCGTGCCTTCAACCTTGAGGAACGCGAGTCTACGCGTTTTCGCGATCGGGCAGCACAACTGTTCAAGGCACAAATGAAGGTCGTCAAATATGGATTTTCACTACCTCCCGTAATTGAAACCATTTCGTCAGTCGGCCTGTCTATCGCCTTCGTAATCGGGTACTTTCAGGGTGTCGCCGGCGGGGTGTTCACCGGCGTTTTTCTCGGACTCTACTTTTTGTATACAGCGATCAAAAATCTGGGGATGTTTGCGGCCGAGCTTTCCAAGGGGGCAGCTGCCTTGAGTCGGGTTGAGGAAATATTGAATGAGCCGATCGATGTCGTCGACAATTCTGGTGCAGCTCCCCTCAAATCGGTCAATGGAGAAATCCGATTCGAACACGTCGATTTTTCCTACGACTCCAATCCCGCGCTGCGTAGCGTGAACGCCCAGATCCCAGCCGGTTCTACCTGTGCCCTAGTCGGCCCAAGTGGATCCGGGAAAAGCACCTTCGTAAATCTGTTACCTCGCTTTTTTGACGTGGCGAACGGATCGATTTCGATCGATGGGAGAGATCTTCGCTCAGTCCCCTTAAGAGAGCTTCGCCAGCAAATCGCTCTGGTTTCCCAGGAACCGGTGCTCTTTGATGATACCGTAATGGAGAATATTCGTTTGGGGCGTCAGGATGCCAGCAATGACGAGGTCATGGCTGCCGCTGAAGATGCCTTCGCCGATGAGTTCATTCGATCGATGGATAAAGGGTATAACGAAATCGTCGGAGAACGAGGAGCTCGGCTTTCAGGCGGACAGCGCCAGCGTATTGCCATAGCCCGCGCTTTTCTGCGCGCGGCCCCGATCTTGATATTGGATGAGGCGACCTCAGCTCTGGATACAGAAAGCGAGGAGAAAGTTCAGCAAGCACTCCGCAAGTTAATAGTAGGGAAAACGGTCATCATAATCGCACACCGATTCAGTACGATCGACTCTGCCCAACAAATACTCGTTTTCGAAAACGGCCAAATCGTTGATTCAGGTTCTCACGATGACCTCATTGTCAAAAGCCCACTTTACCGACGTCTCTACAATAGGCAGGTCTAGGCGAGTGTCCAATAAGTATAAAAATAGGAGATTGCTCTGCTTGTCCTCAGGTAGCCAAACCAGGACTAGCCAATGCTGATGACCAAGGACAGTTAGCCCTACCTTTCGATTCATGCGAAATTTTCTTAGAGAATGGGTAGACCTTCCGAAAGCTCTGGATGTCACGGATTACTGGTGACAGTCTTTTCTCAATTAAAAAGTCTCAAGTATTCTTCCTTCCGCAGGTCGCAACCCGAGGACACGACGGTCCAGCGTTCCGGTAAGCGGCTTACCGAACCGTCGAGCCCTCCCTCTAATGCCAGAGCTTCCTCACCCAAACCCACACAGGGAAATGAACCACTAATTGGAAAACGCTCTAGGCTACAGGCAACCCCGTTCGAAGATCGCTAGCGCCCCAGCGGGCCAATACCGAACGTATTCAGCCTCTGAGGTCCAGTTCCACACCCTACTATCGCAAGATTTTGTAGTAGCGTTCCACATTCGCAACGTATTCAATCGTTTCCTTCGAGTGATTACCCGTTACCTGAGGAAGGCCGCGCTGAATACAGTCCCAGTACTTTCCATCGCAAAGGCCACCACTCCGTACCACTTTCTGGGCGCGGATAATACTCCCCGGTCCGGCATTGTAAGAAGCGAACATCAGTTTCAGAATCTCCCCGCTGCTCCGGCTTTCGGTCCATACATTGTAACACTTCATATTATACCAAATGCCCGCATGAATGTTGGACTTCGCATCATAAGGAGCATTCGGCAACCCCACTTCCTTTCGAATCTCCTGAAATGTTGCCGGCATCAACTGCATCAATCCCATCGCACCTGCCGCACTTTTGGCGTGAGGCTGCAAATTGCTCTCCTGGATACTCTGTGCCTTAAACCATTTCCAGGGCATTCTTCCGAAGTATGTACGGGTATACTTTCGGAAGATTTCGTCGTGCCGGCCTGTGAGGTCTCTCGAAAATTGGAGATCTTGCGCTCCCTCTCCCTGTTCGTCGTCACTTACCAAACTTTGCTCCGCTGCTTGCAATAGGGATATCAGAAAAACTAGGCTAGAAAAACCGAGGGCATAATTCCTTAGACCCATAGCTCAACGCATTGTGAAGCTCAGGAGCAGACAAACGGAAAGGAGGAAGAATCCCGCAAATATCGCGGCGGCAATATTGCCCTTTTGAATCTCCTTGAGAAAGTCGATTTCCTTAAATACATGCCCATCCACCAGCCATAGTATACCAACTGCGAGCAAAATCGTCAGGCAGGCGTAGAACACGTTTACGATCAGCGAAAAAAAACTGCTGAAGAATATGTCGAGAAAAGCCAGAACTGGAAGGATCATCATCGTTAACAAAGTCTGACTGCCTTGGTCCGCAAGACAAGATCGAATCTATCCTTGTGCAAACCGAGCAGGATAAGGCAAATTCCTCCATTACCCTCACGGCTTTCTAATCGTTCACTTAGGGAAACGCAGGCTCCAATCGCGACTGTGGAAGAACCGGGCTCAGATTAAGTATATCAAACGAACTCGAAGATTTTAAGGGAGCTAACTTGAACGTAAAATTGGAAAGAGGAGCTTCTTTCGAGTCACTATTCCTGTTGGTACACTTCAAGACAAAACAGCCCCACAAACACGCGAGAATTAACAGACGCAAAACTAAGAAAGTACCTTGCGGTTGGAATGAAACTTTTTTTCGTTAACAAGGCTAGGGCTCACGATTTGTCTCACTATCCTTTCTACATTAGACTGAAACATTTCTTGAAAATTTGAACGGTTACCCGCTTGCCAAGATTCCACTCACCTACCACTTTGATCGCCTAGCTTAACCCATTCAATTGAATCCTTAACCTTTTACGCTTTATGAAAACAACTTTAAGTCGCCTGATTCTTCTGTCTTTATGTGCCGCGGCCCCGTCGCTCCTCGCCGATTCCCATGGGGACCATGGCTGGAAGCCGCTCTTCAACGGCAAAACTCTGTCTGGCTGGGGCGTCGCTCAAGGCTACGCCAACTATTACGTGGAAGACGGGGCCATCCTAGGAAGAACCGCCGAAGGCAGCCCGAACACCTTTCTCACTTCCTACAAGCACTTCGGTGACTTCGAATTAAAGTTCCAAGTTAAGGTGGACGAGGGATTGAACTCTGGAGTCCAGATTCGCTCGCATAATCGCGAATGGGGCAGTCGCCGTTACTTCGGTCCACAGGTTGAAATCGAGACCAGTCCCGGGCAATCAGGCTTTATCTACGGTGAAGGCCTCAATACCGGCTGGATCTCGAAAGAACCGGGCGATGGAGCGAGCCACAATCACGTGAAGAACAATGATTGGAATGAATTCCACATCATTGCCAAAGGCGACACCATCACTACTTTCATCAACGGGAAACAGGTCACCAAGCTAAAACTTCCCGGCGGCATTTACCGCGAGTACCCCTCAGGCTCAATTGGTCTGCAGGTTCACGGCATAAAGGCCGGCACTGGACCCTTTGAAGTCCGCTGGCGCAATATCATGATCAAAGAGCTGTAGTAAAAGTGCGGCGTCCTAAGACTCTGTACCCATCAACCAGTCCGCTAGGCGTCAGCCTTCCTGCTGCCCTTGGCCGATCAGGGCACTACGCCATTGCAGCGACTCGCTTGGCGTATGAGGTTATTGAATCCTCAGTAAGATTCGGGATAATGCTTTTTATGGTATTCCATTATACCTTCCGACTGAGCCTTGAGGGCAGCTTTAATGTAGGACTCCGCAGGAACCCCACTCACTGCACTGATTACTTGCTCTACTATGTCACGCCCAACGGCCTTCTCTTTTAGTCCCGTCAACTGAATCCGGAGAATTTCTAAAAATTCGTCCCCATACCGTAAGTACGCATCTAACATGGCAAAACGAGCACCCGTAGGGCTATTGAAATTAAGCCGAACTTTTGGGTTCTTTCTCGCCTGGTGCGTTTCGCGTTCCTCACCCGGATGCCAGTTCAACGGGTCCATTTCCTCCCCTAGAAGATTTCGGCCTGACTCAAACCGTTGCACCACATAAAAATCGTATATCTCCTTCAACCCATACATTTGCAGTGCAACCACGTCATTTAGGAAATTGCAAATCGTCGGGTCGAACCAATCGCGATCCTTAACCCGATAGCTGCGATCTTGCAGGTGCTTATGCAATGTACCTGGAATTCTTCCCCTAAACCGCGTCGTACGCTTGGCGGCCCAAGAAAAGGGATCGTACAGGTAGCTGAGATTTTTCACGATTTGCTGCTGCAAGAGGTCATTCTGTTCCTGCGTGTCCCTTTCACTTGAAACAATAATCGGATAGCATACTTTGACTTCCTTAAAACTCGACGGGCTAATATTGGTCGGGAGCCCCTCGCTGATATGAAATCCATGATTCGTATCCAGGTTTAAACCCTGCCATTTGTTGATCCGCCTGAATCGATTGCGCGTGCGGACATTCACTTCCCATTCGGTCAATACACGACGTTCCCAGCTCAGGGTATCGGGGCTGAATCGAATGTTTTTCCCACGCTCATTTCCTCTTAAGGCGATCTCGCTTAACTCTTCCTCATGCCATACGACCAGTTCCTTGATTTGAAAAAACGGCTTTTCCCGAAGTCGAGCAAGGATCCTTCGCTCTTTCAAAAACCAGGACTCGTCCTCGACCTTAAAGTTCTTTATCCCAAAAGCCGCCGCCAATTCGCCAAGCCGCTTTGTGTGCTCTATCCCAATCGTCATTTGGTGTTCCATGTGCTTCAGCTCGAGGACAAGGAGCATGGTATGCAGACCCCCCATGATTTTGGGAAAGTTCGTGTTGACAGTCTTCACCACGTCATTCGCGCGATGATATTCCCTTCCGGTCATTCCGTCGATCACATCGATATCGCCTCCATACTTCGCGTAAGCCTCGAGTTCGATCAGAAAACTAGAGTCATTCCCCACTCCCGCTTCGGATAAAGCAGACTGAGCTCGAACGCAGTAGGGCAGAATAGCAGCGATTACTGCGGCAGCTATAATCCACCTAAAGAGATTGAAAAGAGTAGGCATTGTCAGTTGTCGAGCGGAAGGATGGTTAACCAGTGAACACAGTATAAGCGTAAGCACGCCTTTTTCCAGTAGCAAATCAATCTCTTTTTCGCGAGAGTGCCACCCCTACTCCCTCAATACTAGACAATGCCATTTTCCAATGCGCCGCAAAACCTAATTCAAAGTAACCGCGTATGCCAAACGCAAAAAGTGCAGGAAAGCTCTCATCGTTCAACCTCTCAAAGGAGTTTACCCCTTAGGGTCACCGATTGAAAAACCATCGAGGAGCACCCCAGGATTGACGATTCAAGAGTCCTTGAGCTTTAAACGACTACGAAAGGCCCCTCATTTTTCTTCTTTCTGGTCCTGCTAGTTCCCGTTCTTTCCGCCCAACCGGGAATCGTTCGATCTTCCAACCACGAGCACCTGCAAGAAGCCTTCGATGCAGTGCCCGAAACAGGCGGGATCGCTTAAATCGCTACCGGAACATACTAGTTGAGCGAGCCCCTTATTCCAAGTCGGGAGAATATTCGTATCGAAGGGGCTGGGCCTGCCACTCACTTCAATAAAAACGATCATGGCTAACCTACCCTACATATACGTCCGGATGGATACGAGGTCGATCCCAAGAAACGAATCTAGCGCGTGCAGCTCAGCAACTTCCGCATCAGCGGTAACCCGAAGAGCGGGATTGGCATGCACACTCAGGAGCCATCATGGGAACCACGGAATTCATCTCGACAATTGCTACGAAGACCCACGGGTGTCCGATTCCGTCATCAGCTACAATGCCAAGACCGGACTGAATATTACGGATTGCCACGACATCGTGGTTAGCGACAACCAGTTCGAGGAAAACGAGGACGCCGTCCACTATATCGACAGTTTCAATCTTTGCATGAACGCAAACAACTTGGATAATCATCTCCGCCATAGTGTGGTCATCGAAAACACATAAGGATCCGTTCTGTCCGGAAACATGATTGAAGAATGCCAAGGGGATGCGGTCATTCTGGACCGCGACTACTGCGGTATTACAATCAGTTACAATGTCATCGCCCACGAGTTCTCTAGGGGCATAGACCTAATCGACGCTCACGGCTGTACCCTTTCCGCCAATACCTTTGTAATCGTTCACAACTACGGTTTGAGAATCGGTCCGGACAGCGACCGGATCACCATCACCGGAAACAGCTTCGCCAACAGTTATATGGGTAACGGCAAAACCAAACGCCAAATCGAAACCGAAAATCTTAATCAGAAAGACGTAGGAACGGGTATCGTGCTGGATAACACCTCCAGCATAAACATCACTGGGAACTCGTTTCCCGGAATGACCGAAAACGCGGTGATAGGTCTCGGCCATTGCCGCCAAACCATCATATCCTCAAGTCTCGCAACGGACATCCACACGCAAAGCACAAAAAAACTGCCGGCCTTCAATTTGGGCGACCCTCACTACTCTAATCTGATTAAACACAATATCGTGCAGTGAAGGACGTTTTTTGATAGAAATTTTTCAGGCGTTACTACAGAGGCTTTTCGCTCTTTTGCTAAAGGTTTGCAATACCTCCACCCTTGACTCAAACGGAGGCTCCCCTTCGATGTCTCTCCCAAGATGAATAATTCAGCACTCCTCGAGGCCCTCGACTCCGTTACTACGATTCCCCCGATCGTCTATCGCGATGGACGCATCGACTATAACGCTCATCTAAAGAACATGAGCTACTTGATGAATCGCAACTTCCTTAGCGATGGGCGTAAACGAGTCATCTCCCTAGCGGGCACGAGCCTTATCAACCACGTCGGTTTGAATGATCAGTTGAAGCTCGTTGAGGAAACCGGTAACCTCATGAACAATAACGGAATCCTGATGTCGGCAATCGTGCCCAATCCTATTAGAGAAGTCGGAGACCTGATCGAAAAGCAAGCTGCTCTGCCCCGCCCCCCTGATCTCTACCTCATTATGCCTCTTGGTGGAATCTACAGCACAGAAGGGCTCTACGAAGGCTTGCTTGAATTCGCCAATCGATACGGCGAATCTTGTGGGGCTCGCTTCCTTTACTATTATCGCAACGAACGCGATCGAGACCAGATTGTGCGACTGATCAAGGATTCCCCACATATTATCGGTGTCAAAGTGGGCACCTTCGAAAAGGATGTCTCTTCCATGGTCGAAGATGTCGCCGATGACGGCATCGTTATCTGGGGAGTTGGAGACCGAAGCACAAAGGGAGCGCAACTCGGAACAAAAGGTCACACTTCAGGAATTTCCATTCTTTGCGCTCGAGCAGGCGACGAAATCAACAATGCCCAGCGTATCAAAGACTACGATACAGCCTTTTCAATTGAGGAAAAGGTAACGGCTTTCGAGGAGATTCGATTTGAAAATGGCCGTGCCTACAATTACTCCGCAGTCATCGAAGCCATGAAACTAAGCGGTTTCAACGACATCGATCCCGGCGAAGGCGGACCCTTTAACCCCTTTCCCCCTGCCGACGTCAGCAAACGCATCGCCACTGCGATCGAGGGCCTACTGGAGTACCACTGAGTTTGGTGGTGCTAGAGGTCGCGGGGTCACGAAGATTCTTCCCGCCCCTATCGCAATGCGCCGCTCAATGAATCGTCATAGCCGGCGAGCTCCAGATAAGCACGCCCGATCCACTCGCCTGCTTTATTCGTCACTCTACAAGCCCCTTCCCAGTAGTTGGTGCCATTAAGGTCTCCCGTGAGCTCCTGTTCCGCTACGATTGGGCTCAAGGTTAATAGCCTCCACAATCCCGTCTTAGGGTCTACGGTTTCAATCGTTACGGTGGTGGGATAGACGGCTCCGGTAACTGGACTCTCCCAATAGCTTTCCTTACTCCATGAAAAGCCTTCGTCCCCATAGCCCTGGTACACTGAACGACCCGCTTCATCGATCCAGATCAGTTGCGAAAACTCGGAGGGAGTCCCATCGGTTTGCCTTAAGAGATACGCCTTAATTTCCCGCCCGTCATCCAGCTGGATAGCCGTCCAATCCCAGCCTTCAAGATTCTCGCTCAATTGCTGGCTAGAAATTTCATGATCCATCCATGCTTCGCCCCCTAGATTGAGGATCTCCCCGTCGATCTCAATGCTACCGGAAACCGCCAGTCGGGTGAACGTAATGTAGTAGCTTCGCGCAGTGGGATCGGGACCTTTGCGGGAAGTGCCGTCAGGGCCGAAGACTACCAACGGCTTTGTGGGACGCATTCGCAGTTTTAAGGCCGCCTTGTCGCGTATATGAAAACCAACGTCGATGGCTTCGCTGAGGTGGTCGGTCATCTTCATCGACCAGGGGCCGTGCTTCAGGTCGAGTACGTCTTCGCTCGCAAATGCATCCCATCCGTTGCGATCGATTCTTTCATCAAAATAGAACTTGCCTGCTCCAATATCCGTCAGGGCCACCTGGGTGGAGTAGATTTGCGATTGCCCGAAATTTGGATCCTCAAGACCGATTTCCCCCTTGGTTCCGGCAAAGCGAAAAAACGTTACTTGGAACCCGAATTCTCTCCCTGAATTGGACTGGAGGTGACCGGTTAGGTACCACCATTCGATTTTAAAATCAGGATGGCTCCCATGCGCCCTTGGAAACTTGAGGGCTTGATGCGGTTGCGGAACTCGAAAGCCTTCCTGAGTAAATTCTGGAACGCCAGAACGTAGGCATTCTGATATTACAATGCTGAATACCAATAGGAATAAGTAGAATCGTCTTCTGTTCATCATTCTTCCTGCATGGGTTTTTCATTTCCTGCCAGCCATCCGACCAGCCAACTTACTAGGGCTCCCAAGGCGACAAGGAGGATTCCTAGACTCAAAATTTCACCCCACGGGACGGCGTATTGAAGCGTCCAGCCAAAGCTCTGCCGGTTGATAACGAAAACGAGCAGCCAACCCAAGGCGAAGCTTAGGAGAATACCGCCTAGCGTAGCGATAAGAGTCATCCCTGTGCCCTCAAAAGCGGTGATACCCGCTCGTTCGGCTCGAGTGACTCCGAGCGCGCGGAGGGTGTGGAGACTGGAGACATCTTCCCGAAGTATATTCAAAAGCGCCAGAGCTAATCCCAGGACCGCCACAAACAATCCCAACACTTTCAAGGCATAGGTCACAACGAAGGTTTCTTTAAATACCTGCAGGGCATTCTTGAGCAAAGCTCCTTGCTCCCGAATCGCTAGTTCCGGAAACCGTTCTTTCAGGTCTTTCACAATCGGATCAACATCGACCCCTGCTGAAAGGTAAAGAGTCGCGTTCGAGAAATCATACACTTCGTACCAGGATTCCAGATACTTTTGGTCGACGAGTATCGCGCCTTGATCGTTTCCATAATCGGCTTTCATTCCACGTATCCAAATCGGGTGACTTCCTTTGCTGCTTTCCAGAGTGACGACATCGCCGGTTCGGTATCCAAAGCGATAGCAGTAAGTTTCGTTGATGATGGCCCAGGATTCCGCTCCATCAGGCATATCGCTCAAACTCAGGAGAGGATCAATCCATAAGAATTTTTCGTAGTCCTCGATTAGCTCCGTACGAATGCCGACCAGATAGACCTGTTTTTCTTGAAATTGAATGGGCAGGTACCGCTGAGTGGATACAGCATCAATTCCAGGCTCTTCGGCCAACTGAGCAATGGTGGTCGAACGAATAAAGTACTGGGAGGAAGCTCCGCTGAATGCTCGACTCGCGACATAGATATCCGCTTGGAAGCGGGTCTTCAACCAATGCGTAATCGTTGTTTCAAAGCTGCCGATCAAAATGCTCATACTGGCCGCCATGCCGATCGCCACAAAAAGTCCCGATACAGCCAATCGATGTCGATTGCCCGGCAGGCGCAGCTTTCCGATCCCGAGTCCCGCCGTAAGATGCTTGGATACACCGCGATGCAATACTTTCCCCATAGGTGAAATGAGACCGGCTACTGTGAGCGCTCCTCCAAGGAGCCAGCAAAGCGCCGCTATGTAGCCAAAGACGGGAAAGGCCTGACCATTGGAAAATATCACCGGCTTTGCCAAAGAGCTCAGGCAACCCAATAAAAGAAGGAGCCCGCCTAGCCATTGATAACGGTACCGTGCTCCATTTAGTTCCTGACGGCCGCTGGCGATGATTTTGGCGGGGCTCGTCCGAGTGGCAACGCTGAGGGGCATAGTTCCAGCGACCAGGCTTCCAAAAACGCCAAGCCCCATTCCAATCAAGCAGTCGATGCTATTGAGCTGGGCGCTTTCGGCAGTCGTTTCGGTATAAAGGGCGCTAACCGTTCTGGCTATGGCCACGACCACGATTTGTGAGGACGCCCAACCGATGAAAATTCCAAAGAATCCGCCAAGGAACCCCAGCGCGGTCAGATCAAGGAGCCAGAGCTTCTTGATCTCTTTCGGGATCAATCCCAATGCTCTTAGAATACCGATCTCCTTGCGCCTCTGAATCACGGCTGCGTCGATCGATTGACAGATCAGGTAGAGCCCCACGAGCAGGGAAATCAAAGACAATATCGTGAGATTGAGCCGAAAGGCGGATGTCATGGCCGCTCCCGTCTCTTCCTGCTGCTCGGCTTGAAGCACCCTCCAGCGACCCGCGGCGTGTTCGCTCAGCGAGCTCCTAATAGTCTCTAGCAAAGCCTCCGATCTTTCCTCGGCCTCGACAATCACTTCCACGCGGGAGACGACATCCGGCTTACCCGCCAATGCCATCGCGGCTGGTAAATCCATGATTGCCAGATTCTCCGGAACCTCCACTCCCGATCGGCTCGTTGGTAGTATTCCTCTGACGGTTAAGATAAAACGCTGGTCGTCTACGATGACTTCAACTTCATCTCCAACCGCAAGCCACAGATTTTCAGCCAATCTGGGTGATATGAACAAGGCTTTCGGATCTCTTGCAATGGAGAAGATATCTCGCTCCTCTTCTCCCTCTTCGGCAAACAACAGAGAGGCACTGATGTTTTGGTTATTGAAGTTTTGGATACCGATAATGTCGACGCCGAGAATCCGCAGTGATTCGCCGGGGATTTGCAGGAGATCGCTTGATCTCTTTTGCTTCGACACTGATGTTTCCACCAATGCCAGAACCTCAAGAACAGGAGCTAATTCGACAGGATTTTGCTGCAGGCTTTTCCTGATTCCACTCAACCAGGAAACGGGAAACCGTCCCCCTTGTGCTTCCAAGGTAAAATCCACCTGTCCGGTGACGGTTTCCGTGAACCCGCTAAATCCTTTTACGGCAGCCCTATTAGCCATGCGGATTGAAAGAAAAGACGCTACGCCCAAGGCTATGATCGCGATTAAGATGGCGGATTGAAGCTTGTGCCGCAGCCAATGCCTCAGACTGGTCTTGAGCCAGACTCCCAGTAGGGCTTGCGGTGACGCTGGACGTTCCATTTCCAACGGGTTGGGCTAAGCCCTCGACTCCAGCGCTTCTTCTTCAGACAGCATGCCGTCGTGAATATGCAGGGTTCGGTGACAGATTCGCGTGGTTTCCTCCTGATGGGTCACTAATATGAGCCCTACCTGGTTAGCCTCAGACAAGGCCTCGATCAAGTTGAGCACACGTTCCCCGTTTTTCGTATCCAAACTGCCGGTTGGTTCATCTGCTAGAAGCAGCTTCGGTTTCATAACCAAAGCCCGGGCAATTGCTACCCGCTGCATTTCGCCACCGCTCATTTCCCTTGGGAAGGCCTTAGCTCGGTGGGCGACATCAACCTCTTCCAGCATATCCATCGCGAGCTGCGCTTGCTCTGAGGCAGAGTAATTATTGAGCTGTAAGGAGAGGGCCACGTTCTCCACTGCGTTTAACGTGGGAAGCAGATGGAAGAACTGAAAAATAGAGCCCAGACGGCTTCTACGTATAAAGGTTCGCTGATCAGGCGAGAGCCGAGTCAATTCCTCGCCGTCAAAGATGATCGTTCCCTCGTCAGGGGTATCGAGGCCAGAAAGGCAATTGAGCAAGGTCGATTTGCCGGAACCGGAGGGGCCCATCAGGGCAACCCGTTCACCAGAATTCATGGCAAAGGAAACCTCATTTAAAACAAGGCGATTCTGGTAAGCTTTTGAAACGGCCCCTACGGATAGCATGATACATCGGATATCCAGCTGAATCCTCATTGCAACCCGCGGATGCTCCTAAATGGATCCCCTCCTCGTTTTATCGATTCAAAACCTGTCAATCGCCCGCATGTGCCTGATTCCAGAAACGAGAGAAATCAGCTCGCTATGCTCCCTCTAAAGCTGCTTTCAAATCGAATCCGAGCGGGGTGCTTCGCTGCACCAAGTTCTGCGAGCCTCGCACGTGCTTGCAAGGGTCAACAATTGCCCCGGCCACCCTTTCGGATAGGTCGGGATCACAGAGGACTACGAGGTTGAACAAATCGACAGCGAGATGCTACGGGATCGTGCGGACCCCTTCTGCTTCGAAGGGAAAAGCGACAAACGCGTGAAAACGGGAGAATCTCCGTCGAACAAACCGCAAGCAGTCCCTTCCTGCTACTGTTGCCGAGGGCTTCGATTCGCTGGAGTCGCCTCTGGCTCGAGGGTAGTTTTTTACGTAGCTCACGGAGTTCGAACGTTGGAGCGAGTGTGCATCGCGAGAATTCGGTTGTTCTCCTTTTTTACAGTCAAATTTTTACGATGCCCCCATATCTTGCTACGTGCTTTCTTTGCGCTTTCCTGGAGGTCTACTACAGGATGTGGATAGTCCCTGCCCATTTTGAATCCGCACAATTGCTGTTCCATACCAGTCATCAGCCAAGGTTCATGGATATACTCCGCAGGAACATTTTTCAGCTCCTTGACCCATTTTTTGATGAACGTCCCGCACGGATCATGATCCTTACTTTGCTTTACTGGATTGTAGATTCTAATCGTATTGATACCTGTTGTACCCGCCTGCATTTGGAACTGCGGGTAGTGAATTCCTGGCTCGTAGTCCAAGAACTGTCGAGCCAAGTGATAAACCCCTTTCCGCCAATCCTGATCCAAGTGGTGGCAGAGAAAAGAAACCAGCATTGCGCGCATGCGGAAGTTGATCCATCCCGTCTGGGATACGCTCCGCATACAGGCATCCACCATGGGAAACCCCGTCCGACCTTTCCGCCACGCACTGAGTTTCGCTGGGTCGCTCTCGCGGGAAAGCAATTCATATCCCCGATTGATACAGGTATGTTCGTATTCGCATTCCACTTCAAACTTTTGGATGAAGTGGCAATGCCATTTGAGTCGTATGAGAAAGGCCCCGAACGGTCGTTTGTTCGAACCGTACTTCTCATGGTTTTTGACGTGCTGATAGGCCTGTTTGATGCTTAAACTTCCCCAGGCGAGATAGGGAGAAATACGACCTCCTGAAACGCTGCTTTGCTGGGGCTTGGAAATGTGCTTGCTGTAATCGAATCCTCGCTCGTTCGCGAATGACTTCAAGCTGCGCCATCCGCTTTTTTCTCCAGCCGGTTGAAAGACAGTGGGATAGGCCTCCAGTTGACTTCTGAAATCGTCTGGCCAAGAAAAAAAATGGGCAAGTGGTTTAACGCCAGAGACGGAGTAGGTGTTTTTGAGCACTGGCTCATTCATGGTGGTAAACCAGTTTTTGTCCCAACCATCGCGATTCGTAATGCCTCTAACAATACCGTCTCGCTGAAATTGCTTCCAAACTATTCCTTTCTCTTGAAAAAACGCGTTCACTTTCTTGTCGCGCTTCCATGTGAGCTCTACGCCTGTTTCCTGGTACGAGAAAACCTTTCCGATCACAAATTTGCTAGCGATGGATCGAAATATTTCCTCCGCTTCACCGAAAAGCAATTCCACGCGACGATTGTATTTGAGAAGCTCATCATTCAGCACGAGTGCCGAATGATAAGCAAACTGCTGGTGCCTCAGTGATGCGTCGGGGTGAGCCGACAGGGATGGCTCGAAGATATATATCGGATAGTACGGGAGACCATCCTTTTCCGCTGCATTGAAGGGGGCGTGGTCTTGCGTCCTGAGGTCGCGTTTGAGCCAGACGAGATTAATGGCCTCCATTACTTCAGCTCTCCTTGGCACTTCTTCCAGAACGCGAAAAACGACTTGTAATATCCCGTAACCTCAAACATCCAGTCACGAGGCTCCTCTCTGCCACTGTATTGGTTGAGTGGATGTTCTTTGAAAACCGCCTCTCGGATACTATATGTTTCAACCAGTTCGTCAAACTCCCCCACGTAGCATTGAATTCCCTTAATGTTTTCTGACAACCCGAGCATAAATTCCATGGAGTTACTGGATATTGGATACGCCTTGTAAACGGAGGGCTCCATCAGCAAGACCCTATTGAAGTTCGCCTCCTCATGCCATTTCGGATCAAGGTTGTAGAAATTGTAGATCAAAGTGGGCAGTTCAGGGTCAATTTCGATGCTTCTCTTTTCCGGCAAGGGTGTTTCCAGCCTGGGAACTGTTCTTTCTCGAAGAATTTCGGGAATTTCCGCTTTTTCTAAACTCCCATAATCCACGTCCAAAAAGGTCCCTTTTTGGTGGGTGCGACAATACTTGTTTATATTTTTCTGATTGGCGTAGTACTTCTTACCCGCATTGGATCCAGACACCCACTGCCAGCTCAGTGCGTTGCTGGCCCAGTCACCGTCCAAGAGATGGTAGTACATCCACCGAGCCGGCACCCGCCAGTGGCTTCCCCCCACATTACACGCAATGGACGCGACATACATCCTAACGTGATTATGCAAATACCCCGTCTCGTAAAATTCATTTAGGCCGTCGTCGATAGCACTGATACCTGTGCTCGCCTCGACAAGGGCTTTCGGGATTTTATAGTGACAAATGTTCGGCTGTTCGCGCCGCAGGTCCTGATTGATCTCACTACCGTTGGCAATCCATACCTGCTGCCAGTAATCTCTCCATGCGAGCTCCTGAATAAACTTTCCGATTTTCCTGGGTTCAATCCCGCGCTCCGTTACCGCACGAAAGACTTGTCTGGTTGAGATGACACCTCTTGAGATATAAGGAGAAAGCTTGGTGACCGCCCCATCGATGAAATTCCGGGTCCGACCATATGCCACCGGATCCACGCGAACAATCCGATTAAGAATCTCTTGATAGTTAGTAATGACCCCCATCCTATCCTTATTAAAACCGCTAGTTTCGCGTCGGGAAGACCAAACAAACATTCAATGTGTCCAAAAGTTGTCTTCCCTTTCGAAATCCCTAGTTTTTCCAGAAGCCCGCTTGGGTGGCCAAATCGCTCGCTAGTAAAACTTGGTCGATCGTAATCAATCACGGTCGCCGCTGGCAGGTGCCAATGCGACATGCTCTGGGCGATATCGACTGGGGCAGTTTTTTTCGAAATGTTAGACTAGACCCGATCGGAAACCGAACCGCAATGGGCGTTTGCTCAAGCCAACAGGTGGGGCCATCGAACTGCAGGCCCATGACCCCGACAGTGTTTGGTATTTCAAGGAGATCAGGCTAAAGCAGCTGTAGGAGCAAACACACCATTAGAGAAAGAAAGATTTCCATATTCAGTCCGAATCAAAAGCAGCGCAAAACCCTTTTCTTTTGCAACAATTGCGCTAGGAGAATTCCTGACTAATATGAACGATCCAGCACAAATTCTACGAGACCACCAACCTACGAAAGAGTTCTTTGTCGGCATCGACTCAGACGGATGCATCTTCGACAGCATGGAGATCAAGCACAAGGAGTGCTTCGCTCCCATGTTTATTAAGTATTGGAATCTCCAAGCGGTCAGCAAGTATGCCCGCGAAGTCTGGGAGTTCGTAAACCTCTATTCCAAAAGTCGCGGCTGCAATCGTTTCCCTGCCCTCACATCGGCGATCCAGCTTCTCAGCGAGCGCCCAGAAGTTACCGCCCGCAATGTAAAGCTACCCGCCCTGTCGGCCCTGGAGGAATGGATGAGCCGGGAAACCAAGCTAGGCAACGCTACCCTAAACACTGAAGTCGCCGGAGGCAACGAAGGTCTCGCACCCGTGAAAGTATGGTCCGATGGCGTAAACGCATCGGTCGCGGATATAGTCCAAGGTGTCCCTCCTTTCCCTCTTGTCCGGGAAACGCTGGTTAAAATAAACGAGAAGGCCGACGCTATGTGTATTTCCCAAACCCCTGTCGATGCCCTCGAACGCGAATGGGGAGAGCACGGCATCCGCGACTTTGTATCCATTATTGCTGGCCAAGAGCGCGGAACCAAGATTCAGCACCTTGAAATGGCGGCTAAGGATAAGTACCCCAGCGACAAAATTCTCATGATCGGGGATGCCCCCGGAGACCGAAAGGCAGCAGAGGCCAACGGCGCCCTTTTTTTCCCGATCAACCCTGGATCGGAAGAGCAAAGCTGGCAACGGCTCCATGAAGAAGCCTTGGACCGCTTCTTTGCATGTACCTACGCGGGCGACTACGAGAAGCAGTTGGGAGACGAATTCGAGGCCTGCCTTCCAGAATCACCGCCTTGGAAGTAGGCGACATTGAGAATGCCTTTGTTTAGAACCGTTTCCATATCGTAGGAGCGATTTCACCCCGCAATTTGAATACAACTGGACTATCGCACCGACTTGCCGGGGCTCCTACAATGAATGCTCAACACCCAGTGCAAGTTTCAACCCCCTAACGCTTAAACCGCCCTGCAAACGCTTCTGGCATTCGTATGGGCTTCCCAGTTTCGCCATTGATCGCCGCCATTTCGGTCCGGGCCAATACGAGTAGATCTCCTGACTGATCAAATCCTCGATAGATTAGGTCGAATCGGGTTCCTCTGAAATTCGTCGCGGACATCTCCAACTTCAGTGTATCCGGATAGAATGCCTGATTCGCGTATTTGACCCAAAGCTCCGACAGGATCAAAGATACTCCTTCGACATCTTGCTCCGTGTAGCCCAATGAACTGAGAAACTGCACCCTTCCTTCGTGCAGATACTCGACGAATACATTGTTGGCAACATGATCCCCATAATTGTGGTCCGTAATACGGAAGGGAATACTCGTTGAAAAGTCGGTCCGTTGAAAATTCTTGATTTCTTTGAACATACGATGAATTTGCGGGTTTACCGGCAGGCATAAACAGAAGCGAGCTGAAAACAGACTCCCCAAATATAGGTTGTACTGATCCACCAAGCCTAGACACGCCTAACTGCCGAGAACACCGTTCACTCTTGACGCCACAATGAACCTTCGACCCAATATTTCCGCTCGAACACAAATTGCCACTATCTAGTTTTTCGACTTCCCTCCCTGCCGACCCCTTGTGGACGGTTTAGCCTTCACAATGCCGTCCGCTGCCAAACCCAGACCGATTAAACGCTTTTTCATGCTAAAGGTTTACCCGACCTTGGCATTGGGTCTCATCCGCATTCTCAACTGGACCTGGAGAATTCAGGAATCCGGTAGGGAACATTTGGATGCAGCGGTCTCTTCCCCAGAACCGGCAATCGCCGCCTTTCTTCACGGGCGCACTTTCGTGCTCATCCACCACATGACCCAAATGCCCGGCGCCAAATGGGTCTCCATGTGCTCGAAGAGTCTCGATGGCGAAGCGATGGCCCAACTTGAGGAGCGCCTAGGGCTGGACGTAGTCAGAGGATCTTCCGGTCGCGATGGACTCGAAGCCATTCAGGAGATGATTCAGTTCGTAAGGTCAAAGCCAGGACACGGGGCCGCTCTAGCCATCGACGGGTCACGAGGTCCTCGTGGACATGTCCAAGGAGGCATCGTCCGCATGGCTCGCTGGACGGGCGGACGCATTTTACCGATTACCGCTTCTGCAAATCCAGCCTGGATTTTCCGCAGTGCCTGGGACCGGACCATGCTTCCCCTCCCCTTCGCCAAAGTCGAAATTGCGTACGGCAAACCCATTGATGTTCCCAGAAAAATGAACGCCGCCCAGATGGAGGAGGTCCGAGTTCAGGTTGAGCAAAGCTTGCTGAACCTGCAGCAGGCCGCCAACGAGCGTATTGGCTTCACCGATCTAGAACCCATTCAAGCGGTTTCATAGCCAGCTGGAAATCACTCTAAAACTTCCATTACGACTCGAGGACACCTAGATCTATCCTGAATAGATTACCCGAGTCATTCCAAAGGAGGTTTTATCGCTCGCGACCGCCGACTGGGCTACCGATTGCTGTGGGCGCTCCTTACTCTCGCCTCACCACTGAAGTAATCGGCTGAATTCGTCTTTCGGCACGACAACTGAAATCGTCACTTGTTTAATCGGATCGGCAGTCGTTCTCGCTATCTATCTAATTTCGGGTGCCGTAACGATCGTCCGGAATCGTTTCTTGTACATGGGTGGGGAGGACCGGCTCGGTCCTCCGCATTGGGCTGAAAAATTCGGGGGATCGAGCCAATCCTCCCTAACAAAGCCACCGACAAATCCGCGTCAGCGGCAACTGCCTCGCTCCAAAGGGGCATTCTCTTTTGCTCTTGAGATCTCGCTGAGTTCAGGGTAGCGATTCAATGTGACCACAAGATACCCACTTATCCTATCACTCTTTCTCAGCCTTTTCGGATTCTGCCTATCCACAACCGCCCAGCCTAGCGAAGCGACCAAGCGGCTGCAGGAGCGCAATAAGATGTTCGAGCCGAAGGTGATAAAAGTCGCCGACAATGTCTACACCGCCATCGGCTACCAGGTCACTGCCAACTCGATGATAGTGGGAGACGACGGAGTTATCATCATCGACCCGGGGCAACTGCCGCTGTTAGCCAGTCGCGTGCGCAAGGCCTTCGAGGAAATCACCGACAAGCCGGTTAAGGCCATCATCTACACCCACGGCCATGGAGATCACATAAATGGAGCCCCCGCCTTTTACGAAGAGGGCAAAGGCATTAAGGTTTGGGCTCGTTCGAATTTTGGGTCCGAGGGAGCTCGCAACCAGATGACTGGTTTGCAAGGCGGTGTCCGTTCCTCGAATACGCAGGGCTTTGACTTGAAGCCTGAGCAAAAGATCGGCGTTGGCGTCGCCATCCCACCAGACAGGCGTCCAGCCGGCAACCTCAATGTTGACGGCGGGAGTCAAGCTGGAGGAGGCGCACAGGCCCAGCGTCCGCAAGCTACCCCAACTCGCGGTCAAGCGATGCGAGTCAACCCGACCCATACCTTTTCCGAAGATCGTAAGCGTATCGAGGTCTCGGGCGTCACCATTGACATGGTCGCCGCTCCCGGCGAGACCGCCGATCAGCTGTACGTTTGGCTTCCCGATCAAAAGGTCGTCTTTGCGGGTGACAATTTCTACCAGTCTTGGCCCAATGTCTATCCGCTACGAGGAACCGCCCGACGCTCGATTCGAGATTGGGTTACCAGTATCGATTCGATGGCAGAGGAAAACCCCGATCATCTGGTGGGAGGCCATACCACTCCGATGCTCGGAAATGCCAAAGAAGTGCTGTCGAACTATCGGGATGCCATGAAATGGGTTCATGACCGCACGATAGAAGGTGCCCAAAAACACATGACACCTGACGAGCTTGTAGAGTACGCGGCCCTGCCCGAACGGTATTCCAAATTGGACTACCTAGGCTCCTATTACGGGAGCGTTGAAGGTACCATTCGCGACATCTATGCTCAGGACCTCGGCTGGTTCGATGGTGATGCCCTCAACTTACACCGCGAGTCTCCCGTCAAACAGTCCCAGCGCATGGCCGATCTGGTCGGCGGTGTCAGTCTCCTCATGACCAAGGCCCGCGAAGCCATGGAGACCAACGACCCACTCGGAGCTGCCCAGCTTGCCCAGCATGTGATCCGTCTTCAACCCCAAAACAAAGGCGCCAAAAGACTCATCGGCGAAGCCCTCGCCATTATTGGAGAGCGAACTTTCAACGCCCCCATGCGCAACTACACGATCTCCGCATCCAATCGCTATCTCGCCGAGGCGGAAGAATAAAGAGCCCCGGTGAAACCGTCTACGCACTATTGAGCTTCCGTTTGCACTGTGTTACGCCTCGACAAGAGGTTTCGAACCTTGCGCTTCGGGCAAGCGGGGCGTTTTTGGGTTTTTAGACTGTGGAGGCGATCATTGATCGCCTATGCGACCACCGGACGCACCTACTGCATCCAGCGAACCAGCGACTTCATAAACTATGACCAACGACTCCTTTCATCTGGGTACCGGCGAAGTCATCAGCGTTTCCGCTTCCAGCCAATCCGTCCTGCAAAACCCTCAAAGCCGCCTCTCCGGTTTCCGCGTCTCGGTCAGCATGGAATAGGGAATTTAGCCGACGCCCTTTCCAATCAGGACTCGAAATTAAGACCTACTGAGAACGATTGACTAATTCTGTAAATTTTGGTGTGTTGTTATTTGAAATGAAAAGAGCCATTGAAATTAATCGCAGGCAGTTCCTTTGCGGAACCGGGGGGCTGATGGCTCTGCCGTTTTTAAGCTCACTTCCTCTTTCAATCGCGACGACCCATCCCATCGCCAAGGCGCGTAAACGCCTCGTCTGCGTCGGTACCTTTTTGGGCATGTACCCAGGCGAGTGGCATCCCAACCAGAATGGCAACCGCACACCCCGCCTACTGGAGCCACTAATGCCTCACCGCAAAGACTTTACGGTCGTTTCAGGCGTCGATCACGGAATCAATGGCGGCCACAAGGGCACACCTTCCTTTCTCTCAGGGGTCTACCAGCCAGAGTACATTGGCGAGTCGATCATGGTTCGCAACCAGATCACGCTGGACCAGCTCGCCGCGAAGCATCTCAGCCGCGATAGCCGGTACCATTCGCTCCAGCTCGGAGCATCCGAGGGCAAGCCCAGCCAAACCCTCTCCTGGGATGAAAACGGCGTTCCGCTGCTCCCCGAGCCGGATCCCATCAACGTTTTCCAGAAGCTTTTCGTAAACGACTTGAATCCCAAGGAGGCCAGCCGGGCCATGACCTTCAAACGGAGCATCCTCGATATCGTGGCCGACGACGCCCGAGCTCTTCAGAACGAAATCGGCTACGAAGACCGCGAAAAGGTCGACGCCTACTTCACTTCGATCCGAGACGTAGAAAAGCGCATTGAACGGCAGCAGCAATGGATCAACACGCCAAAACCAGGCGTGCCGCCATTAATGGAGCGTCCCACGACCTTTCACGAAAATTTGGACCTCATGTACGAGCTGACCGCACTCGCTCTGCAGCACGATTCCACCCGTGTCGCCTCGATCGAGCTTCCTGCCGGCGGATTGCCTATCACTTTAGGCGGCGAACAGCTTTCCGGATACCATGGCCAATCGCATCACGGTAAAGATCCGGAGGTCGTGGAGGAACTCGTCAAAATTGAGCAGATGCATACACGCTCGCTTTCGAAATTCTTATCCAGACTGAAGGAAATCGATGACGGGGGCGCCACTTTGTTCGACCGGACCCAAGTCCTCTTCGGTAGCGGCCTGGGCAATGGTAGCTCCCACTCCAATCGCAATCTCCCCTTACTCGTCGCGGGTGGCGATCTCAAACACTCCGGAAAAGACCTCGTTTTCGAAGAGGGAAATACGCCCATGGCCAACGTATTCGTGACGATGCTACAGTCTCTCGGTATCGAAACCGAGAATTTCGCCCATAGCACTGGCAACATCAACAACGAGTTGGCCTAAGCTCATTTTGGCTTAACGTTCTATGCAATGAACGCACTTCATCAAGGAGCTATAGAGGTAGGGAGAATCGCCATCCTGCTGGCTGCCCTAACTGCAACGGCCGTCTCCCTCCCCGCCTCCCAAGACTTCGACGCGCTTGTAACGCCTTTCGTCGAAGCGCACTGCGTAAAATGCCATGGGGAGAAGAAGCAGAAGGGAGATATACGACTCGACATCTTGGACCGCGACTTTTCTCAAGGAGAAAATGCGATTCTTTGGCAGGACGTATCCGATGTGCTGATAACGGGCGACATGCCACCTGAAGAAGAGGTCCGCCCACCGATGGGCGACGTGTCGCAAATCATCAAGGCGATAGATACAGAACTTCGATCTGCCGCCGCCTCCATGAACGAGAGGGGCCGTATCGCCATTCGCCGACTCAGCCACTCGGCTTTGGACAGTACCGTAAAGGATTTGCTGGGGATCGATCTGCTCCTATCTCAGAACCTTCCTGCCGATCCAGATCTGGAAGGATTCAACAGTCTTGCCGTCACGCTCGATGCCAATCCTGAAATGGTCCTGAAACTCCAGAATAACGCCAATACGATTGCTAAACTGGCCATCGCCAGTGGAGAAGATGTTCGCGAAAAACGGTCCTACTCCATCGGGACCATAGGGCACGGGCACAATGTGGAAGAGCGTCGTGAATTTGTGACCACATCGTCGAGTCGCGACCGGAAGCATACGATGTGGCCAAAAGATTTCTTCGTCCCTCAAGACGGGCTCTATCGGATACGAGTTGATGGCTTTGCTCGCGACTACCGAACTGACCTCGAAGAACAAGGAATCGAGTACACTTACTTGAGAGAAAACTACGAACAGAGTCTGAAGAAGCGGGACCGGAAGCCCAACGACGAACCTCGCCTCGTTTCCATTATAGCCATACAAGCCTCAGAAGCACGGCACATGGATGCTGCTTCCGTTCCCGGACGGCGCGTGGGCTATTTCTATATTGGAAACGAAATGGATTCCCAGTACGTGGATGTTCGTCTCAACAAGGGCGAAAACATTATGGTTCACTACGCGGCGGCGGCGATCCTAAACCAATCGCCCATAGCGGTCGTCGAGGGTGAGGAACGGCTCGTGGCGGATCTGCTTCACGTCAAGTCGATCACGGTTTCTGGACCCGAAATCGAATCCTGGCCCCCGCCTGCCCGTCAGCAGCTGCTCGGTGCCTCAAATACAGTTCCCGACAATTTAGAGGAACGTATTGGAGATTTCCTTTTTCGAGCGTTCCGCCGACCTGTACCGGAAAATACCCTACAAAAATTCAATCTGCTTTATCAAACCGGCCTCGATCAAGGCCTCACAGAAGAGGAATCGATGGGCAATGTCATCGAAGGAGTGCTCACCTCGCCGCGTTTCCTGTTCAACTACGACAAAGGCGACGGAGAGGATGTCTGGGCTCTGGCCAGCCGCCTATCTTATTTTCTGTGGAATTCGATGCCTGACAACACGCTCATGCAACTCGCGGTAAACGGCCAATTGCAGAAACCTAGAGTTCTTCGCAAGCAGACGGCTCGGATGCTAAAGGATCCGAAGGCGCAACGCTTTATCCAAGACTTCACCGCTCAATGGCTCGGACTCAAGGACATTGAGCTCATGCGACCCGACCCGAAGCTCTACGAAGACTACGATCCGCTTCTTGAGGCCCTAATGCGCCAAGAGAGCGAAACCTTTTTCCAAGAAGTGCTTGAAAAGAATCTGCCCATCACCTCCTTTCTCGATTCGGATTTCATCACCATAAACGAACGCCTAGCCAATCACTACCAAATCGAAGGAGTAGATGGGAGCGAGTTTCGCAGGGTCGCACTTCCAAAAGACAATCCACGGGGCGGCTTGCTGGGTCAAGCCAGCATCTTGAAAATCACGTCTAATGGCACCCGTACCTCGCCCGTCGTACGCGGCGTGTGGATACTGGAGAATATTCTCGGCGACCCCCCTTCCCCTCCCCCTGCCGATGTGATGCCCATAGAACCCGATGTGCGCGGGACCAAGACGATCTTCGACATGCTTTCCAGGCACCGGGAAATTGAGACCTGCGCCGACTGCCATCGCAGCATTGATCCGTGGGGATTCGGACTAGAGCATTTCGACGCCATTGGGGTCTACCGCTCGCAATACCGCAATGGCCAGTCCGTCTACGCCAAAGGCTCCGTACCAAACGGTTCCTTCGATGGAATTGCGGATATGAAAAGAGTTCTCCTGAACCGCTCCGACCAATTTGCTCGCGCCCTGACCGAAAAGCTCTTCACCTACGCTCTCGGGCACCCACTCTCGTTTCAAGAAAGACTGATAGCCGACGACATCGCCAAAGCGAATAGCCAGAAAGGCGGCGGCTTCAAAGACTTGATTATCGCCATTTGTGAAAGCCCGCTATTTCGAGGTGAAATCCAGTCCACGCAGGTCGCCCAGAATTGATTCGGGTAGAGCCAGCATCGGGACAATGGGGTTCAACAGCCCTTTCAACGGATTAATTCTAATTTCTCCGCATACGTTCAAATTCGCTATAGCCCTCCCAGGCGATGCGTTGAAGATCGGCTCGGTCCTTTTTCGAGAATACGCGAGTAATGGAATTCCCATCCCGGTCTCTCGACTTGTCGCCGCCCTTGAAAAAGCGTATGTCCGTAATTGAATCAACGGGTAACCCCTCTGGGCTTTTATCGAACATTGCCGCATAGAGCGTAGCGGCCGTGAGATAAGCCATGGTGTGATTCAAATGAGCGTCGTTCACAAATCTAAGGGTCAGGTCCGGACGTTCGCTTTGACAACGATAGCCTATCAGGGCCATTGGGGCGACTTGAGCCTCGATGCGATTGGCCAGTGCGGCGATCGAATTTTCCTTCTCCATTACAACCGCACCCTCCGGAGCTTCCGTTAGTGGCTGGGCGTTTTGAGTTGCCGGAGTCGTTTCATAGAGAATCACTCTGGCTCCTTGATCCTTGGCCAGTTTTGCAAACTTCGGAGCATACTGCATGTAAGGCGAGGTCTCGCCCTCGAGATCGTCTCGATAGGACTGGAGCACTACGATGTCCCATTTTTTGCGCCAGGTATCGGGATTGTCTAAAAATTCCTGGTTCCTTTTGATCGCACTCTTCGCGTGATTGTCCTTTGGATTCTCCGCGAACGCCTTCTCCAATGACGCAATCGTTTTTTCGATTTCAGACACACCTATCTTCTGGGATCTCACGAAATTCGCCGTTCCCAATCTCCAGTGGTCAACCAGTCTCCGACCTCCGTATATGACTGTGGATACATTAACCTCCAGCCCTGGGTTGCCTGCCTCCGCCATTGCTTCGACCACTTTCGAAAGATTGTGCCGCCCTGTATAGCTGTTTCCAATAAAGAGAATCTCGAGTGACTCGTTCTCTTTTCCACAAGCGGCGTCGCAAATTATAATAAAACTGGCAACGGAGAGGAAGGCTGTGGATTTCAATCGCTGTTTCAACTTACGGAATAGCATCACGCAACAGTGGTTTTGTCTTGAGCTCGGGTCAATCGCTACCTCGCCGCACCCCATATTTAGTCGGGTAGTCGGGCCACTCTGCGAATACAAGACGCTTTGATCGAATTACACGGCATTGCGGGGTACTACAACCCTACTATTCAAAGTTTTCTCTGGCCTAGAAGCTTTCTCTACGGCCCCATAACTACAACCGAGATCAGCCGAGCTACTCCTTCTTCTTTTTCTTCGATTTCGCTTTGATCGATTTCTTTTGGGGCTTTGGCTTTGGGACTGCTTTTTTGCCTTCTTCTCAGCTGTTTTTGCTGACTTCGTGGTCTCTACAGTCAACTTTTTCGCCGCGGCAATCGTCGCCTTGGCCCGAATGGGGCCAAATCCGACTACCTCGCTCAGGGAACCTGACATCGCTCGCAGCGATCTTCTCTACTGAACCAAAGCCTTTGGCTCTGAGGGCCCTAGCTGCAGAGCGGCCAATCCCGGAGATTTGAGTGGCTGAAACAGACATAGGATTCCTGAGAATTGAAGTTAGCAAAGTCCGGGTTTTCAGATCCGATATCATCTCAAATTCCTTGAGTTGGTTTGCCGACTACGGCTATCTTCCCGAAAAAACTCTGTGGACGTTTCTGATACTGTTCCTGCCGGACCTTGGCCTAAACTTGGCCATTCGACATCGACAACAAAACGCTATCTCTTGGGCTTTGGAGGAAGTCTATCTGCAGGACGACAAGGATCCCTGAACGGAGAAGCCTCGCGAGTAACCCAGTTTCAATCCCCTTATTTTCGCCTTGGACACGCTGATACCTGGCGTCGATCTGGGCCAAGAGATCGTTTGACACCCCAACTGGAAAAACCCGCTCGGAACAGCCTACGCGATCTACCTCTACATCGTCCACAGGTTCTTCAGGCTCTCCCTAACCGGTGTCCTAGCCACAGGACTCTCAAAGCGTCTTTCCGACAAAATTTGATATTCAACAATACCGATATCGACGCCTTGACACAAAATAGCACATCCCTTTCCGGTGTGCACCCATCATTCAAGAGGCTAGTTAACGAAATCGAGACTTTTAGTCTCCATCGTCTCCGATCGCTTCAACCGGGCACCCTTCCAGTGCTTCCATACAAAGATCAATGTCTTCCTGTGTTTTCGGCTGGTTGTGTACGTAGGAGTACGCCTCGTCGTCATTGCGTGTGTAGAAATCCGGCGCGGTTTCGCGACAGAGATCACAATCAATACACTGCTCGTCTACGTAGAATTTTCCTGGTGCATTGTCTGCCCACTTCTCTTCTTTATCAGCCATAGTACGCGTATAAATCCAATAGGGCCGCTACCTGTCAAGCGGAGAGAGTACGGAATTGGCCAAATTTAAGCCTATTTGGGGCCACCGTCTCGGACGAAGCCCTCTATGGCTGCAAACGTCCTCGCTAGGGCGCCACGGCTCGCTACGGCCCATTTCGACTGTCGTTGCGTCATCTCCTGACGGGCTGCCTCATCCAGTGCAAGTGATTCAATCGCTTCTCGAAGGGAATCTACATCCGATAGCTGAATAGCCGCCCCCATCTTGATCATTCCTTCGCAAACACTTTTAAAGTTGCTCATTCCCGATCCAAAAACCATGGGAACACCAAGCAACCCGCACTCGATCGGGGTTTGGCCTTCCCGGCAGGGAGGCAAACTTTTACCGATGAAAGCCAGATCCGACAGTTGGGTCAAAACCCGCAATTCTCCATTCGTGTCAGCCACTAGAATGTCCAATGGGGCAAAAGTATCGCTCTCCGATTTGAAACGGCAGGTCAGGTCGGAAGCGTTTTGCTCAAGCATCGTCCGAATCTCACTACGCCTTTCCACGTGCCGTGGCACCAGTAGCAGTTTACATTCCGGTAGACGCTCGCGTAAATCCCTAAAAATCGACAACAGTGTTTCCTCCTCACCTGGCCACGTGGATGAACCTAGAAGCACAAAGCCATCCCCCAGTCCTAGTGATACCCTCAATTCACGCTTTTGATCCTCGTCCAGTATCTCATCGATGGATACGTCAAGTTTTAAATTTCCCGATACAAGAACCCTATCAGACGGGACACCCATGGCGATGAACCGGCTTGAATCTCCCTTAGAAATAGCAATGACCTTACTTAAAAGCAGCATATGCCTACCGTAGGCCCATTTGAGTTTTCTAGCGTACTTGAACGATCGATCAGAAAGCCGGCCGTTCACTAGAACCATTGGAACTCCGGCGTTTGCGGCTTGCTGCATATGCTCCGGCCACAATTCTGTCTCCGCGCAAATCACCAAGTCTGGGCGTAACCTCTTCCAAAACTTGCGAACAAAGGGCCAGAAGTCCAAGGGGAAATAATAGATCCTATCACAAATTTCTGAATACTTTTCTTTCGCCAATCGGTATCCCGAGCTTGTCGTGGTCGTCAGAAGCAATTCAACTTTTGGATCTTCCACCAATTTCCGCAACAGACCTTCTATCACCAGTATTTCCCCAAGGCTCACCGCCTGCATCCACACTCTACGCTTTCCGGGAGTTCGGGGCCAATCTTCAATGCCAATTCCAAGACGCATCGACAAGGTGCCCTTGTAGTCGCCACGCCTTCTCATCTTGAGCAGATACTTCGGCGTTAGGAGGAGAGCGATGGGCGCAAAAATCAGTCTATAAATCCAAATAAACAACAATCGCTTAGAATCGCCTTTGTCCGTCGAACGCAAGCAATCCCTTTCAATGGACCCTTCATAGTCGACTTGAGCCGACCAAAAATCCGCTCTACGATGCCTTTGACACCCGCGAACTCAGGCGCCAGCGTTTCATTTCAACATGGAACACTTGCACGCCTACTGGAGAATGGAATACGTGACTCAGGAGAAGTCACCCCAAGATCGACGCCCCTTCGTCGATCTACCGAAGTCGAACGACGACAAGGCGTCGCTAATCTTGTCCCGAGAAAAGTTCAGTTTCATTCTAATGAATCGCTATCCTTACAACGCTGGGCATCTCCTTGTGCTTCCCTATCGGGAAGTCCCAGACATCGAGGACCTTTCTCCTGAAGAAAGGGTCTGCTTTTTCGAAACCACAGTGAAGGCAAAACGCCTCCTAAAAGCTGCTCTCAATCCGAACGGATTCAATATAGGCATCAATTTGGGCGAAGCAGGTGGAGCCGGCATTCCCAAGCATCTACATCAGCATGTCGTCCCCCGCTGGACAGGTGACACTAACTTTATGCCGGTTGTCGGTTCCACACGCGTCCTCCCCCAGGCCCTCGAGACGATGTGGGACCATTTAAAATCAGTTTGTGAAACGCTCGACTAAGTAGTATTTTCTCCTCCTTTCCATATTTGATGGGTACACGGAAACTACATTTTGAAAATCCAAAGCAGCTGACGCTGCTCTACTGCAGCAGGGAGGAGAATCTTCGCATGATCGAATCCCATCTTAACGTCCGTATCGTAACGCGAGATGGCTGGCTGCAAGTCGATGGCGAGGAAGAAGCAATCGAGAAGGTAGAAGCAATCATGATCTTGTTGCAGGATGCACGCTCACAAGGACTTAAGATTCGTAACCCTGACTTCAAGAACGTGCTTGAAGGGGTCGTTGCCGGTCGAGAGGAGGAACTTAGGGCTTTGTTTGACAAAAGCTGTGTCATCCAGACACGCCGCTCGACCATCGTACCTAAGACGCTGGGCCAGAAGAAATACCTCCAGTCTATATTCGAAAATGACATCGTCTTCGGCATCGGACCGGCGGGCACGGGAAAAACCTACCTCGCTATGGCATCGGCGGTCGCTAAGCTGCTGGACGGCAGCATCAAGCGACTGATTCTAAGTCGACCTGCCGTGGAAGCGGGAGAAACACTGGGATTCTTGCCCGGTGACCTACAAGAGAAGATCCTCCCTTATCTAAGACCCTTACACGACGCGCTTTACGATATGATTGATCGTGATGATGTGGCTAAACTCATCGAAAAGGGGGTTATCGAGATCGCTCCCCTCGCCTACATGAGAGGCAGGACGCTGAGCGATTCCTTCATAATCTTGGATGAAGCCCAAAATACCACCCCTGAGCAGATGATGATGTTTCTGACTCGCTTGGGAAATGAAAGTAAAATGGTAATTACCGGCGATATCACTCAAATTGACATTCCCCGCTCCAAAACATCCGGTCTCCTAGAAATTAGAAAAATACTCAAGTCGTTACAGGGCATTAGCTTCCATGAATTTGGAGCGTCCGATGTGGTCCGTCACCACCTCGTGCAAAAGATTGTTGAAGCCTATGATGCCTACCGAAATCCAAGTGATGTCTGAGCCACACCACTCAAGAATAAGTTGCGCCGCTCGTTGAAATTGAATCTTTTCAGCTTTGTTACGTCGAACACGCATGCCTCTATCTGAGCAGTTCAGAGCGCTTCTAAATCGATTCTTCCGAAAAAAGCGGAAGAAGCGGAAAACTGAGGCGTCTTCTTCTTTCCTCATCTTTTTGGAAAATAGCCGGGCTATATCCATCGCGATTTTCGCGATTACCGTAGCTTCAATCGTCGTGACTAGCTTTATGGGCATAAAGCCCTCGGGGTTTCAGTTTCTCCCCAATCAGTTGGCAACCATACGCATCGTCGCCGCAGAGGACTTCACTTACCAAAGTGCCATCCTAACCGAACGGAAGCGCGAGCAACTCCTCACCGAGGTCCCTCCTGTCTACAGTACCGACATGCAGTATTTCACAACCTTTAGTGCTCATGTAAATATACTGCTCGAGGCGATGGATAAATTCGCGACGTTGGAACAAGACCTCTCCGCTAGCGGCGCTCAAAGCTATATCCAGGAAATCACAGAGACTTTCAACGCAAAGGGGAACTACCGGCTCTCGGCATCGGACTTAACCACGATTCTGGAATTTTCCGATGCCCGAACCCGCCGAGACCTGATCGAAACCGGCCTAATCAGCCTCAGAGAGAGCTATAAGATCGGGATCTACGACAAAGAGGACTCCAATTTCGATTTTGGCGAGGATTCGGTCGCTCTCTTCAAGACCGACAACGAAGTAAGCCAGCGACGTATCGAATCTACCGACGATGCGTTGACCATGCTGCGGGTCGCTCTGAATGCGGAAAACGTCCCTCCCAGAGTTTCGAGCGCCTTTAGCAGGCTCTTCCGAGATGGCGTGCGTCCCAATTTCAAGCGCGATGAAACGGAGATTCTAGCTTTGCGGCAAAAGATGCTCGAGTCCCTGCAACCTGTAATCATTCGTGTTGAAAAAGGCGCTAGTATTATCGAACCCAATACCCGAGTTATACCGGAGCAGTATGAACAACACCTTGCATACATCCGCCATCTTGACGGAAAGGACGTTGACACAATCGACTTTCAGTTAATCGGCAGAGCGTTGATGGTATTGGCGATGCTCACAGCCGCCACGTTCTATATTAGACTCGAAGACCGAGCAACCCTGCTCAGCAACGGCCGACTCGGACTGCTAGCCCTCGTAGTTGTGTGCAATCTGGCTCTCGTGCGCCTTTGCTTCGAATTCGGCAATCTCGATCAGTTTCTTTACGACAGTAGTTTGTCCGCGATTCTTCCCTACATCACTCCTACGGCACTCGCTCCGTTGATTATTGCCATACTAATGGGAAGTGGTCCCGGACTCTTGACCGCCATGGTCGTCAGCCTCTTTTCCGCTGTCATGTTCGGCAACCGGCTTGAGCTAATGGTGATGACTTTCCTGGCCTCTTGCGTCGCTATTTTCATTTGTCGCAATATTCGAAAGAGAGGGCGCGTCGTAACCGCAGGTTTCGCGGGAGGCCTCTGCATCTCACTCTTCACTTTCCTCTACAACTGGGCCGACGGTCTTCCTGTAGCCACAATTTTCCACCAAGTATCCGCAGCCGCCATAACCGGCCTCCTTCAGGGAGTGGTCATTGTGGGAGTCCTGCCCATTCTCGAGACCCTATTCAAGCGGACAACCAACATCACGCTGCTGGAGTTGAGTGACTACAACCACCCATTGCTGCGGCGCATGCAACTTGAAGCGCCGGGAACCTGGCATCATAGTCTGATGGTTGCCAACTTGGCGGAAAATGCCTGCAACGCTATCAAAGGCAACGCCCTACTCGCACGTGTAAGTTGTATGTTCCACGATATCGGAAAGATGATCAAGCCGGAGTACTTTACCGAGAACCAGCTAGATGGCCACAACCCGCACGACGAAAAAACGGCTTCCTTCAGTGCTCTCGTGATCAAGAGCCATGTCAAAGAAGGTGTGGACCTTGGACTCACCTTCAAGCTGCCCCGTCCCATCATCGATGTTATACGTCAGCATCACGGAACTAACCTGATACGCTTCTTCTACCACAAAGCTGTGCAGCAAGCGGGGGAAGACGAATCCGGGAAAAGCAAAGTTCTGGAATCGACCTATCGCTACGACGGGCCCAAGCCACAGTTTAAGGAAAGCGCGGTTATCCTACTCGCTGACTCCCTCGAGGCTGCGAGCCGATCTCTGCCGAAAGTGACGCCCCAAAGTATTGAGGAACTGGTTGAACGAATTTTCAAATCCAATATCGATGACGGGCAACTGGATGAATGCGCGATCACTATGGCGGAACTCGCCAAAATCAAAGAGAGTTTTATATTTACTCTGATCAATTCGCTCCATACGCGAATCGCTTACCCCGGATCCAAAGAGCAGGATACCACATCCGCTAAAAAGACAACGCATGAACGAAAGTCCGAACGAGTCGAAGCGGGTGTCGGTCAATAGCCTTTGCCCTGCTCTCAGTTTCAACGATCAGGAAATCGAGCGAATGTTCGCCATCCTAGACGAGTTTGGCAGATTCGATCCCCCGGCAGGCGAGATCTCGATCGCTTTCGTATCCAAATCTGAGATATCTCGCATTCATGAAGTATTCATGCAGAACGATTCCCCGACTGATGTCATCACATTCTCAGGAGACCCCGATGACGGCACGGCGGGCGAGATCTGCGTTTGCCCCACAATAGCTCAAAGCTACGCAAAGGAAAACGACAAAGATTTCGCCGAAGAGCTAACCCTCTATCTCACCCATGGATATTTGCATCTATGCGGTTTCGAAGATATCGAGGACGATGACAAAATCGAAATGCGCAACGCAGAACAGGTCGCTCTGAAAACGCTCGTAGAACAGCGCGCAATGCCCAATTTCTCGCTAAGACTTTAGATGGAAAACACGTCAACCAACAGCCCTCAGGAACGGCTCAAGCGACTGGTCTACAAATCAATCTATATCGCAGCTTTTGTTTTCTTTGCGCTTAAGATCTACCAGCATCACCACTACAACTATGGCTATTCGCTATTGCCCTTGTTCAATCACGATTTCCAAGAGAGATCGATTGAACTGCTCAAGGAGACCCATCACTACACTCATGAAGACGGGTACGACGGCCAGTTCTACGCTCAGTTGGCACTGAAGCCTCTGGCACGAGGAACAGAGATCGAAACAGCCCTTGACAACTACACCTATCGAGCGAGACGTATTCTGTTTTCTTGGACAGCCTGGTGCCTTGGACTTGGGCAGCCCTCGTGGATACTACAAGCCTACTCATTCCAGAACGCCATCTTCTGGTTTCTCACGGCAATCCTTCTTATACGCTGGCTGCCACCCATCAACGCCCAAAACACCTTTCGCTATATCGCCTGTTTCTTCACTTTAGGACTCGTCAACAGCTTTAGCCGTGCCCTCCTCGATGGCCCCAGCCTTTTCCTCATAGTTCTGGCAGCCTTTCTGATCGAAACAAGACGCTCATGGCTAGGGGCCGCTACCCTCGGACTAGCCGGACTCGGAAAAGAGACCAACCTCATTGCGGTCGTTACCCTCCTCGGGCCGGGCAAACTTCGCTCCAATCTTAACTCTCAATTCATCCTCAAAGCGGCCATTGCCATTCTTCCCTTCGTCCTTTGGTTCGCTTACGTACTCAGTTCGAGCCAATTCGGAAATTCTGAGAATATTGGCACCCGAAATTTCACCCTGCCTTTTGTGGGGGCGTTCGAGACTTTTCTAACCATAATTAAGGTGGCGGGCGACAAGGGCTTTCCTCCCGGAACATTTTTGACCTTAGCGACCCTCGGCAGTCTTCTAGTACAGGGAATCTATCTTTTAGCGCGACCGAAGAAGAATTCAGTCTGGTCAAGAATCGGCATCGTATTCGCTATCCTGATGCTCGTACTGGGACCCGCCGTATGGGAAGGCCTTCAGGCCGTCCCGCGCGTGCTCCTTCCGATGACCATTGCTTTCAATATTCTATTTTCCAGAAAACTCTTTCTTATCCCTATCCTGGTTTTCGCCAATACATTAACCTTTGTCGGAATCAGCTCGTTTGAACCAAAACTCATTGAAGAGCGATTCGAAATGGTCGACGAGTCAAATTTGGCCTACGACCCTTCAACAAACGAATATTCGTATTTGGAGTTCACGAATGGATGGTCTATCAATGAGGGTAAGAAAAGTCGCTATTGGAGATGGTCTCAAGGTGATAGCGTTGCCGAATTCTTTGTCCCTCGTAATCAAAGTATAGAAGTTGAATTAAGTTTCACTCCGAAGACGATCAGTCCTCGCGACATCATTCTCGAAGTCAATGGGGAGCACATCTGGCAAGCGGAGAAGGAGCAGCTTGACGGGGATGTCTACACAATCCCGCTCATCCTTATTCCCGGCAATAACACCCTCAGGTTCTATAGTCCGACTCCTCCCGAAAAAATCGGAAGCGATCCCAGACCTCTAAGCTTCGCGCTCGTTGACTACAATTTTCGCCTCATCCGAACGATTCCAGAGAGCGAGTAGGCTAAAGCATCTTTGGATCCATTCCGCCGGCCCTCAACTCCCTCAAGCTTTGAGCTTTGTCTCTCTTTGCTAGTCGATTTCCAGATGCATCACGAACTAAAGGGCAATGATAGAAGGCAGGAGGAGTCGCTCCGAGAGCCCGATATATCAATAATTGACGAGCGGTCGACAGGAGCAAGTCCTCGCCTCGAACCACTTCCGTGATACCCATCGCAATATCATCAGCAACCACCGCCAGTTCGTAGGACGGAATCCCATCTTTTCTCCATACAAGGAAATCGCCAAAATCGACCCCCGTAACAAAACGTAGGTTTCCAAGATTCTCGTCTGTAAAGGCAATCGTCTCACCATCGGGCACCCTCATTCTCCAATTCGACTCCAAAGCTTCTGATTCAGACCAAAACGCCGTCGATCGATTTCGACAGGTCCCTGGATAAATTGGTTCACCTCCCTCATTGTGGGGCGCTTGAACCGCCGACAGAACGTCTTTTCTGGAGCAGTCACAAGGGAAAATAGCGCCTTGCGACCTGAGAGCCCTCCACGCCCCTACGAACACCGCGGATCGCTTGCTTTGAGTGTATTCGCCGCTTGGTCCTCCGGTGTCTGGACCTTCATCCCAACGCAATCCCGCCCAGAGCAAATCTTCTACTAGAGCATCCGTAAATTCTGGTCTACACCGGTCTCCATCGAGATCTTCCACCCTCAGGATCAAACGACCCCCACGCTCTCTGGCACGCCTCTGAGCAGCGAGAAATGTTTTCGCATGCCCTCTGTGCATGAAGCCAGTAGGAGTCGGGGCGATACGTCCTTTATATTTACCGTTATTCACAATATCTTCGGAAAGAATTTTTGCTCTTGTGCAAAAGTCAAAACACCCGTTTTGGATTTCCAGTTCTTCTGATATCTAGATTTTTAACACACCCCTACAGCAATCGATAGAATATTGCCTTTCTTGACATAGAAACTTATTCCTTTTGACGAGCATAACCACTATACTTATTCCTCAAAATTATCGAAGGGGCAACCACTTTTAACCGTATCTAATTAGTGAATCACATGCCTAAAAACGTCATTCCAAACGCATACAGCATCGGGCTCGTCTTTGAGATTTTCTGAATACAAGATCATAAACCCGAGGCTAATAAAACAACAGCGGTCGAAAAAATTCCCTCCCATCCCTGTATTGCCCGCTTTTTTTAAAGCGGGTCTTTTGTTTGGCCCAATCAAGCTTAAAAACGGCAACCCATTCTCTATACTCTTTGCCTTGGATTCCATTTCGCATGGACCCTGAACCAAAAATTTCATCCAAGAAGTCTCTTCCCGCACTCCTTCAAATCTGGCGCCTGACCGAGGGAAACCGCCCGAGATACCTCTTGGCGGTAATTGCTCCCGTCGGTCCCAGCGGCGGAGGCAAGAGCACTTTTGTCAGTCTACTCTCGCTGTTTTCCGAACCGACAAGCGGATCCCTTGGTGCTCTAACGAATCAACGCGGCTCCTGCTACGAACTCTACCTAAAACAATTTCGCAAAAAGGTTCTAAACCGTAAACTGGAAGCTTTTTTGGATCAATAAGTCTTGGAGACTTAGAGATTGTCTAGTAAATATCAAATACTGAGCGGGGAGGGGAGGGCTGCTTAGCCCTGAGTAGTCGATAAAGGACGAACTAAAGCGGCTGACTAGGGATAGTCGGCTCTACCATTCAACTTACGGGGCACTCTCCTAAATCACTACCTAAACAAACACGGGTCGACCCCAAGGCAGCCTTCCAGCTTCTCACGATATTCATTTGACTTGAAAGTCTCGAGACGTCGTGAGATGCGTCTACGAAGCCCTTCTTCGTCAATGCGTTCTTCCATGCCTTCGTTGATGTCTATTCTCAAGAATGCTTCTAAATACTTCTGGTGACGTTCCCACAACTCTATATCCACCTTCTGCTTTGTATCCAGACGTTCCTGATACCAGTCGCTCGAGGTTAACGTATCGCGGGTGAACATTGATCTGAACTTTGGATCCCGATACCCCATGCCCTCATAATCCCCATGAGCCATGACGTGAAGCAATGCTTTGAGTGGGGGGCAGGCCGCATCGATTGAACCATCTTCAAAATAATTCAACGCTACCCTTCGCTGAGTTTCTACGATATTGTTGATGCCATCGACGAACACGTCCACATCCTGAGTTTCCGGTTTCAGGATAAAATCGGTGAACACCGACCCCGGATTGCTGAATACCCGGCCTCCGTACTCCTGAACGAATTCGCTCGTGATACGGTAGCCTAGTCGCGAAGCTTCAACCAATTTACCTTCGTAATCAAAGTCTTCACAGGCTTCAAGATACCCGTTCTCAATCATGTAAGCCGCTTTCCTTTCGGAATGCGTCATTCGGCTCCAAAGTTCAGGAATCAACAGGCTGATGTCATGGTCGCAACGAAACTTAGGGCCAATACAACCCGCGGAAGAGGTGAAGCACTCGTAGCCGGTAACCAAATATGATACGAGCGCGTTGTTCAGGTCCACTACCGGCAACAGCATATTGAAAGGACCCTTCGTCAAGGCCCCCTCAGAGCCAGCCCCCGTAGTCGAAGGCGATTTGCCGGTCAAACTGGCGGTGAAGTCCATCAGCAATTCAGGCAATTCTTGGTAATGAATTGGATTGTAAACAGCCAATGCCCGGATTCCCTTTGAGGGCGGATTGTTACGACGCCCTGGCAGTACGGCATTCACAGGGAAAGGCGGTGTCTTCCCTTTAGGAATACGACGGTAAAGTCGCGCTCCAACCTTTGCGATGTAAGTCGAGCGACCATCTTCCATATCCAATCGGTTCTGCAAATACCGGGGGTTGACCGAAGGCACCCCGTCAACGAGTCTTGGCTCGGAAGACACCACTGCGTAATCTGGAGATTCAACCTGATTGAAGGCAACAATGCCCTCCTGCATCGGCTCCGTGAAATTGCCAAAGCGAATCGCATCTTTCTCAATCGCCTTAGTATCCTCACGGGTCAGCGGCTCATAATTAGAGAAGAAAAGCCCGTGACGAGAAAAGTCCTTCTCCGTCGTCTTATCATATCCCCTGTGAATCGCCTCGTCCGGTCGTTGGAATAGTCGGTACTCGCAGTTTAAAATAAACTTAAGAGACCGATCGGTCTCCACTCCATCGTCTAGGCCCTCCACATGAGAGGCGGGAACGACAACCGAAGAGGAAATGTCGTCTTCGGTCTGGATCTTCATCGCTGGCGAGAAATCTTTCCTCAAACTAAATACGCGCCATGAGCCATTCTCCTCGAATCCAACTCTTAAATACTGGCTGATCAATTTCTGATTGCGATACTTCAACTCGTTTCCAGGTTTGCCATTAACGACATCCACGCTGAAACGGCCGCGCCAATCCTCTCCCCAGTCACTCTTGTAGAAACGCTTAACGACGAGTACGATATCGATCACGTATCCAGGTATTGAACGCAACCACTCATTATACTCGTCCGTATATTTTCGCGAAGGCGAAAGTAGCTTAATCACTGAACCCAACGACCTACTCTCGCTCAGTATCGACCTGCCTTCGATTTTCTGCAAACTTGGGTCTTCAAAGCGGGACCCGAAATCTTTGCCCACCACTTGTTCGACCATGTCGAAGTCCTTCTCAATGTCCGCAGTGAAAACAGGACCCGCTACGATGGCGTCGGCAAGCGACTTCGAGATCTCGGACTTTCCACCCCCCGAGACGGTGCACGGCTTGTGGCAATAGGTACCCACAGCCCTCGTCCCAATCAAGCGCCAGCGTCTCCCCACCATGGGTCTTATCATCTCAACCTTGTATCCGGAGGGAAGAATATATGTAACATCGGGCTGAAGCTGTAAATTTCGCTTCTCCCCATCATGCTCCCACCGTATCGTCTGGTCGTGCAATGTGATATGAGACTCAGCGGGGATGTAGTATATATCCGGATAGGTCTTGTCAATTGCGTATCCTTCCTCAAACACATTAATATTCCCTTCCAAATACTCAACCGTTTCCAAGAAAGAGTGATCCACCTCTTTGATGTACTTACTTAGTTGAAACTCTTCACCGAGGTCATAGCTCGCAAATGAAATGGCTCCTCCAGCATGTTCTTCCTCAACATTCCCTAGGAGATTCGCTGCATAGGAAATTTGCGTCTTAACCTCTTTCTTGCAGTAGCCGTAATAATTGTCCGCTATCAATGTGACCACAACGCCACTACTGTCGCGAGAGGTTACTTTAAAAGCTCCCCCATCATTGTATAAATCGTCTTCAGATTCCCAGCACATCCCATCACGTTTCTGACGCTCTGTTGCTTCGGATATTGGAGGTAATCCAAGTTCCTTTTTGGTAAAGTTCACTAAATGCGGCGCGAGAATAACGCATCCCGTATGACCCGACCAATGTTTCACGTCCAGCCCGCTGTCGTTCTCTGACAAATACGGATCACCAGCATTTCCAAAAATACTTTCCACAAAATCGAGATTGCTCGCAAGGTTGCCCGGAGCAAAGAACCGCACTTCCAGACGCTTCTCCTCTGTAACACCTTCCACTTCTGGCTGCACGATGGGCCGCAACATTAACGAGAGGAACAATCGGGCCTTGTCTTCCTGCGTGGAGGTAAACGGCAACTCCAAGAGATCGTCCGGCGGGTTCAAGGCCTTTTCCAAAAGTTTCGCAAACACTGGCAAGGGAACCGATTTCTTATCCGCAGGAACCGGCAGTCCGCCTTCAGCGACGTGAAACACGCCCTTGGTTGTCCGACGGTCACTAGCAGGATTGTTCAATACGCCCTGCTTGACTCGAAAGCTACTTACGATGCCAGAGACAAAGGAGTCGTCATCCGGCGGAAGGGATAGCGCCCGAGCCAGCCCATGACGCTCCAGTATAAGCGAATCAGTAGGCACCCAATTGCGCTTCTCCACATCCAAATCACTGAACAATCGCTCCAAATAGTCCTGGATTCGCTGGTCAACCGGGCACAAATGCTTTCGAAGGAGCCGATTCTTCTCCGCGACACTCTGCAGTAGAGAACCCCCGATCTGGAGAAAGGGATAATCTTTCTCATCCCCAAAAATGGGGTACCCCTTCGATCGGAGTTTGATATTTAGATACTCTACAAGTCCCTCTTCATCATACGAGTTTTCACCCGACTCGAGATCAAATCCAATTCGTGATTTCAAATTTTTCCAATCGTTGTTCATAGCCAGTAAAATGGGTGTGATTCAGTTAAGGAAGATCATAACGCGATTTTCGCGCCAACGATCAAGACCTAAGCGATTCTTTGGTCTGAATCGTCACATTTGCCGTAAATCACCTCGACAGACTCCCATATTGGGCGAAGGCTCCAACTAGATTATTCCCTGAATGCTCAAAATGGAGCGATCCCATCAAGCCTTGGCTCTCAATGTGCTCCGGCGATCGTCGGCATGCGAGGTACCGCGCTTAGCAATCGCTGCGTGTACGGATGCTGCGGCGAGCGGTAGAGCGAATCCGTCGGTCCTTGCTCCACGATCTCTCCGAGCTCCATCACCAACGCCTCATCGCACATGTGCTCAACAACAGCCAGATCATGAGCGATGAACAAATACGTAATCCCGAGTTCGTCCTGAATGTCTTGAAGCAGATTGACGATCTGCGCCTGGACGCTCACATCGAGAGCACTAACGCACTCGTCGCATATGATAAACTCCGGACTGCTACTCAAAGCGCGAGCGATACAAATTCGCTGGCGTTGGCCACCGCTAAATTGGTGTGGATACCGATTCATCGAGTCGGCAGGAAGGCCGACTTTCTCTAGTAAGTCCGCAACGTGCTCTTCCCGTTGCTTTCGATTCATAGCTGGCGCGTGCACGATCAATGGCTCTGCAACGATCGAGGCGATCGTCAGCCGAGGATTCATGGAGGCATAGGGATCCTGGAAAATCGTTTGAATACGCTTCCGGAACGGCATGAACTCCTTGTCCGCAAGTCCCGTGAGCTCTTGGCCACCATAGTGGATCGTACCCTCTCCTATAGGAGCCAGCCGAAGAATTGCTTTGCCGATGGTGCTCTTGCCGCTGCCACTTTCGCCCACTAGTCCTATGGTCGTGCCCTTTCTGACCTGAAACGAAACTCGCTTAACCGCGTAGACATACTCCACGTGCTTGATGAATCCACCACGCTGTGCCTCGAAGGTCACGCTCAGGTCGCGAACCTCCAACAAAGGTTCTTTCTTCACCTCACCATCAGTGCTCACCATTGCTTTATCATCTTCGCTCAGTTCCATCAAAATTCACTTTTCCAATTCCGCGTAATCCACCACCGGCAATCGCTTTTGCTTAATCCCTAATTTTGGAATACAATTGATCAGTGCCTGAGTATAGGGGTGTTGAGGATTCGATAAAACACTTTCAGCCGGGCCCGCTTCTACAATTTCCCCGCGAAACATCACCGCTATATCGTCAGCAAACTCGTCAACGATTCCAAAATTGTGCGTAATCAAGATAATGGACATGTTGAGCCTCGTGCGGAGGTCCTTGAGTAGATTGATAATCTGGGCCTCAATAGTGACGTCGAGTGCCGTTGTCGGTTCGTCGGCAACGAGAATTCTAGGCTGGCAGGCTAAGGCGATGGCAATCATGACACGCTGCTTCATTCCACCGCTCATTTGATGAGGATAGTCCACCGCCCGCTTTTCCGGATCGTGTATGCCTACCTGATCCAACAGTTTGACCACTTCTGCCCAAACGTCGGAAACCTCCCTGCGGTGGAACTTGATCGACTCCGCAATCTGATTTCCCACAGTGTAGTAAGGATTCAACGACGTTGAAGGTTCCTGGAAAATATAGGCAATTTGCTTTCCCCGCACCGCCCGCATCTCGCTAGCCGAGAGATCTAAAAGGTTTTCCCCATCCAGAGAGGCTTTCCCCGAAACGCGGCATTGCGGTTCCGGCGGCAGCAGCTTTGTCAGAGCCATGGATGTCACACTCTTGCCGCTACCGCTCTCTCCCACGATAGCTAGGGTCTTACCCTCGTCTAACTGGAAGGATATGCCTTTAACCGCTTCATTCACCCCATCCAGGGAATGAAACGATACTTTGAGATCTTGAACGTCCAATAACATACAGTCGCGACCCACATTGGGGAGATTCACTCCGCCGCCAAGTGTAAAAACGTCAACTGTCCCGAGTGAAACGAGCGTCCCAATCCTTACAAATGAGCCTGATAGGCCACAATACCTTATAAGCCGTTTCAATCTCATTTCTTTGAATCCAATTTCCCTTGCTCGCCCCGATTAATTTCTCTCCTTTCCCCACCCTTCAATCAAAACGCCCAGGTGGTGGAATTGGTAGACACCCATGATTCAGAATCAGGTGCCGCCAGGTTTGGGGTTCGACGGAGCAACACAAGGAGCGGTACCGAGGTAATAGCCTACACTTGAAGAACGCAGGGCTTTAACAATGAGGGCAGTGCGAAGCGCAGGTCCGAAGGACTTTGAGCGTTCTAGCTCGAACCCACGGAGCGACCCCGCAGGAGCACAGATGGGCAAACCTCAAGTTTGGGGCGCAGCCCTGAGCGAAGCTCATCAATCCCCCCTTCCATTACCATTCCCCCTTATTCAAATTGATCCCACAGAATTTAACTTGCTCGATTCTCCGATTTCCATTTCGTTTCCCCCCTTATCACAGACACCTGCCCAGGTGGTGGAATTGGTAGACACGCATGATTCAGGTTCATGTGCCGAGAGGTGTGGGGGTTCGAGTCCCCCCCTGGGCACCAATTCGTATAGCAAGTAGCTAACTAGCTACTGGATCGAAAAAAATAATATGCATGAAAAACCGAACGCAGTACCTGAACACCGTTTAATCACCGGATGTATCTCAATTCTGTTGATGTGTTCGTAAAGGCGGTAGAATTCTCCCCCTAAGCGAAAATTCTTTAAACAGGGCTCGAATGACCTCATGGCGAAAAATTACTATTATTAGGCACAAATAATACAAGCTGATTAAGGATGAATTTTGGTAGGATAATTCTGTATGGAGTGAAACCCGCTCTAATCTGCCGGTCGAACGTTACCCTCAGGAACATTAATTTAGTATTAGATATAGCACTACATTTCGGATAAAGTTAATGTCGCTCTCGTGGGACTCGGATTTGTACCTGAGGACAAAGCGGAGCGAAGACGCAGGAGTGATTTTCAATCAACAATAATGAAAACCCTTTTCGTACTATTTATTTTATGGAGCATTAGCTCCGCACAAGTTCAAGCTAAACCTTCTTCTCTCGAGGAGGCAAAAGCCGAAGGTACACTTCGATCGAGTTATCTAAATCAGAACAAGCCGGCCGTATCCAATATAGTGCCCGAAGCCAATTTGGAAGTATTTCACAAAACGATTGAGCCACTCCTGAGCGATAATTGCTACCAGTGCCACGGTCCGGATAAGCAGAAAGGCGATTTCCGGATCGATACTCTGAACCCCGACCTGATTAACAGTGGTGACGAACTGTGGTGGCTGGATGTAATGGATGTTATTACTAATGGCGAAATGCCGCCAGAAGATGCGGACTTCGAAATGGCTGATGAAGTCCGTGGAACGATTGTCAACTGGCTAACTAAAGAGGTTCAAGTAGCTTCGCAAGTTCGTCGCAGTGAGGAAGGGCATTCCTCCTTCCGGCGTATGACGCGCTACGAATACAACTATGCATTGCAGGACTTGCTGGGTCTCCCCTACGACTTTGCCAAGAACCTACCTCCGGAAACCGCTTCGGAGGATGGGTTTCAAAACAGCTCAGAAATGCTGCAAATGTCGGTAAAGCAATTTGAGCAATACAGGCAGCTGGGGCGAAGTGCTTTGGAGAAAGCAACGGTTCGTGGGGAGCGTCCGGAAATAGTATTTTATTCCATTCCCATTGATGAGGCCGTGGAGAAGTTACGCAAGCGGATCGTTACCGATATTGATAATCGAATCAGAAATGAGCAAATCGCCCCGGAAAAGCGCGAGGAAGAAATTGATAAGCAAAATCAAAGGTACGCAAAAAATATAAATCGCGCTCACTACCTGGATCTGAGTACCGGCGAAGGTTATAGAGCAGTTTATCGATATCATGGAGCCAAACAATCGCATGCTCCAGTTGCAGCACTTCCGAATGTACCTCCTCCTTCAACTCAAGTGGCGATCGTACCCGCTCAGCAGGAAATTAAATTTGATTTAGGCGACTGGCTTCCCGAAACAGGAGATCTTCGTGTTCGCGTTCGAGCCTCCCGTACTACCACAGAAGGAGAGAGTTACCCCAGCCTACGAATATTCTTTGGTTTTCAAGCAAGCAATAATTCAGAAGGCATTCGCCGTATCGGTCATAAGGATACATCTATCAAGGCCTCACCAGGAGATCCGCAGTTTTATGAATGGACCATTCCCTTGGGTGAGACGCCTAGGAATCTTTTTCGTGGAATCCAACAGATGGGACAAATTCCTAACCCGACCGAATTCCTGGAATTTCAAAACATTCATCAGGATAACTCCAAACAATCAACATCGGGCATTCAAATCGACTATGTAGAGGTTTCGGCTCCGGTATATGCACAATGGCCACCGGAGTCACACGGTCGGATATTTATAGATAGCAGAAACAAGGGCACGGAGAGCAAGTATGCCAGGGAAGTTTTGGCATCATTTATGCCACGTGCATGGAGGCGCTCCGTCACGAAGTCGGAGATAGATCAGAAGCTCAAACTTTTCAAAGAAGTCCGTCCCGTCTGTGATGATTTTCAGGAAGCGATGATTGAAGTACTGGCCGGCGTCATCTCCTCCCCTCAATTTCTCTATCTTGTCCAATCAGAGCCGGCCAAAGGCAAGAAGGGCGAAACAAACTTAAGCGGCTATGAGTTAGCGACACGTCTTTCGATGTTCATCTGGTCGAGTGTACCGGATGAAGAACTCCTCACTTTGGCTGAGAAGGGAATGCTTAGTGACCACAAGGTCCTCGCTCGTCAAACGCAACGACTATTAGGCGATCCAAGGGCACAGCGGTTTTCTAAGCACTTCGTTCGTCAATGGCTGGGCATGCAATTGCTCGATTACCTGGATGTGGACGAAGATCTGTATGGTAATTTTGATGACTATTTAAAAGAGGCCATGCAAAACGAGTCTATCGCTCTATTCCAAGAAGTAATGCACGAGAATCGTAGCGTGATGGATTTCATTCATGCTGACTATGCAATGGTCAATGAACGACTGGCTCAGCACTATGACATCCCAGGAGTTTATGGAAATGCTTTTCAAAAAGTGACACTCCAACCAGAGAACGTTAGAGGCGGCCTACTGACGCAGGCGGGGCTACTTGCGATGAACTCCGATGGCAAAGATTCTCATCCACTGAAGCGTGGCATTTGGTTACTCGAAAGCCTACTCAACGATCCGCCACCTCCCCCACCAGCGGCTGTGCCCGAAATTGACCTGAGTGACCCCGAGATTCTTAAGATGACACTCAAGGAACGCATGGAAGATCACCGCAATGACCCAGCCTGCTTTTCCTGTCATGCCAAAATCGATCCCTGGGGAATTGCTTTTGAGAACTTTGATGCCACCGGTAGCTGGCGCGAAACGATTGGAGACAAACCAGTCGATGCCTCAAGCAAGCTTTTCAACAAGCAGGAACTCAATGGAATTGATGGCCTGAAACGCTTCCTGCTTGAGAACCGACAGGATCAATTTGCCCGTGCTATGACCCACAAGCTCACCACCTACGCCCTGGGCCGTCCGCTTAGCTTTTCCGACCGCGCCAGCATCGAAGAAATCACCGCCAAGCTCCGCAATAAAGGAGATGGACTTGCGGACCTCATTTCGCTTATCGTTACCAGCGATCTTTTCCTCACGAAGTAATCTTGGTACCTGCACACAGAAACCTGATACCTGCTAAGCCCTAGTCACACGCCCTTCACCCAATTGTCATGAAAGTAAATTTAGCAACTCTCGACCGCCGTAAATTCCTTAGAGGTCTTGGCGGCTTCGCCCTTGCTCTTCCCATCTTCGAAACCTTTTCAGGATTAGCCCACGCCGCAAAGCAGAAGAACAAGAAGCGTTTTGCTGCCTTTTATATGCCAGATGGTGTGCCCATGCCGTTAAAGGAGGATCCATCCTATCAGGATTGGAGTTGGTTCCCTCATGGTAGAGGAAAAGATTTTACGTTCACCAAGTGCCTGGATCCACTTGAGCCATTGCGCGATGAGGTAACCGTGTTCGGTGGGTTATCCCACCCCGCGGCAAGAAGTGTTCACGGTCACTCGAATGCAGATCAGTTTCTTACCGGAGCTGATACGGGAGACTACGGCGATTACGACAACAGCATTTCACTCGACCAACTGTTTGCCGCTCAGGAAGGAGTACATAGCCGCTTATCATCCATGGTTCTTTCTACAGATGGAGGTACTGGGTCTCCAAGGGGAACGCACACTATTTCATTTAACGAACAAGGCCGCCCCATACCCGCGGAACACAAGCCGAAGCATATTTTCGACATGCTCTTCGTAAAGAGCAGCAAAGATGCAGCCCGTCGGTTGGCTATGAGCAAGTCTGCTCTGGATGACCTTGTTACCGATGCACGCTCTTTAAAAAGAAGCTTATCTAAGCACGATCAGGAAACACTACAAGAGTACTTGGATTCAGTTCGCGATACAGAAATTAAAATCGAAAAGGCCAAGCGCTGGATGGATATTCCACTCCCTCAAGTCGATGTCGATCATCTGACCCTCGATGTCACTCCAGAAGATCCACGTGTCTATATGCAAACCATGTACGAGCTCATCTATCTGGCCTTCAAAACAGATTCGACCCGAACCGTCACCTACCAGCTTGGACGGGAAAACGGACTTGGAGCTAGTGACTATCTTGCACGGGCTGTCGGCTTCAACCTTACCCACCAGCTTAGTCACAAGACCAAGGAACCGGATGGCTACAAAAATTTTGGCACCTACTGCAATTTCCACAGTGAGGAATACGGCCGCTTCCTTACCAAGTTGAAGGAGACCCCGGAAGTCGGAGGCACCGGCAACATGCTGGACAACACCGTACTTTTATTCGGATCCGCATCGAGCGCATTCCACCTTTCTCGCAACTACCCATTAATCCTCGCTGGTGGCAAGAACATGGGCTTCAAGCACGGCCAGTATCTCAAGTATGGCTCTGGTAATGAGGACAACCAAGCCACATCCGGGATCCGCACCGACGTAGGCTGGCGCGGAGAAATGGACTTCGAAGAGCTTCCCCTCTCAGACCTCTACCTCACCATGCTTCATAAGCTCGGAGTGGAGACTGATAGTTTTGGTGGCAGCAGCCATACCTTGGCGGAAGTTTAATCCGTCAACCGCTCTTCCCTCGGACTTTCAGGTGGGAATAGGAGTTAAGCAATTCAGTGTGGAAGTTCAGTAGACCTAAACGGTTTCCACCAGTTTGTTATTCACAGTAAAATATCCCGAGAAACGGCCTGTCATCGGGCTGATCCTGGACCGCACACATACCGGTTTGGTGGCATAGGCGCGGGTAAAACGAATACCGTTTGCAGCAACGTAATCCATGGTTGGCGTTTTGAGCCACCTGTTGCCCACGCAGCTCATCATGTTGGCACTCTGCTGGTCCGTGAAAACATAGATAATGTTCGGCTTGTCATTCTCTTTTGGTTCATCTGCCGCGGCAGCCGGAGTTAAAGCCGCAATTGCCGCGGCGATTGCTATCTTGCCAAGCGTGTAACCCATCTAAATCCTTGGTCTCCTATCTGTCATGTTGTTTGTTTTGTTGATAGGAAATTCAATCGTGCTGGTGTTGCCCGAAGCTTTCATGAACGTTAGCAAGACCGATGCCCGCCGCATACTTGTTTTCTTCGTCCTCTTTTTGGCATTTGCTCAGTTTCAGCAAAATAGCAAGGGAGTCGTAACCTCGGACGGTAATGGCACGCACATCACGACTCCCGGGATGGCGATGTTCGGCATAGATCACGACGGCGTGGTCGAGATCCTGCGCAACGGGAATTTTTCCTGCTCGGGAGCCCTTCTCCAAGGAGGGTTTCATGTGCTGACTGCTGGACATTGCGTGAACAGTGAGGACATCGCGAATATGGCAGTGCGGTTCCACTTGCCGAATGGTTCAGTCGACATAGCAGCCGAATGGTGGACGCCTCATCCGGATTTCCCGGAGATCAGCGGTACGGACGTGGGCATCATCACGCTGGCGGAACGGGCCCCTCCGGAGATTCCCCGTTACAACCCGTTGCGATCCGTTGGAATGGAAATCGACGTTCCGAATGTCGTCTTTGGTTACGGTCAATCGGGATACGGTTTGACGGGGAAAGAACCCCGCGATGGGAACAAGCGAGGGGGGCACAACATGTACGAAGCGACGGGAGCTACCCAGAATATCAACCTTTCTACGGTGGGTGGTAGTGACGCCGAACGGTGGCTATTCTCTGACTTCGACAACGGCCTAACCGCGAATGACGCTTTTGGGTTTCACTTCGACAAACCGAATCTAGGTTTTGGACCCGACGAGGTTTACGCTTCCAGCGGCGACTCCGGCGCCCCGATTTTCGTGAACAACGGATACAGCCACGTAATCGCCGGGACGGTGAGCGGAGGGGCGCGTTTTAGCGGAACGCCAAATGCTGACGTGGATGATACCGTGAACGGGACCTGGGGACAGTTTTCGCGGGATGCCCGAGTCGCGGAGGCGGGCAACCTGGCATTCATCGAATCGTTTATCTCAGCCGTCGTCGAACCTCAACCCCTAGCTGTTGTTTCTAGCTCAGGGGGGCTCACTTTGGAGATGTCTGGGCCTGTGGGGCAGCCGATTTACCTTCGCGTGTCTGCGGACCTCGTAAACTGGGAGCAGGCGGCGGTGCGCCGGATGACCCATGCGACCGAACTGTTCGAAGTTTTTTCGGCGTCCGAGATGCAAATCCTGCAGCAGACATTCGTGGTAGCGGTCCGTGAGCCGGTCACACCGCCGGATGCTCCCGATCCGCCCGAAACACCGGTTTCAAATCCCCCGGAGGAAGGACTCTTTGGGGCGGATTCCAATTCGGGTCAGTTGCTGGGGATTTCCCCGCTAACGGGTGCAGGCGGCGCATACGGAGCGACCGGTGTGGCGGATCTCAGCGGGCTGGCCCTCGACGTGGAATCCGGAATTCTTTACGGGATAGACAGTACGACAGATTCGCTGGTTATTATCAACACGACGACCGGTGCTTCAAGCTTCGTGGGGGCTCTAGGCGTGAGCTTCTCTTATGTCTCGGGCTTGGCTTACGATCCGGATAGCAAGGTTCTCTATGCGACCAGTAGCGGGATCGCGGCGAATCTCTATACGGTGAATACCGCCACCGGACTGGCGAGTTTGGTAGGACCGCTCGGTGTGAATATGCCGGGATTGGCGTATGTTCCCGAAGCCTTAACCTTGTATGGGGCGAGCGGACAGACGAATTCGCTTTATACGATTAATACGGTCACAGGGGCACCGACGCTCGTTGGTGATCTGGGTATTGATACGCAATGGTGCGGGCTCGCCTACGATGCGGCTTTGGATAGTCTCTATTTGTCGGATACGATAAGTGATAATCTCCATACAGTCGATCGATTGACGGGATTGGCCACCTTGGTGGGAGCTATGGAAAGCGGGATGGTTAAGGGACTCGCGGGAGAGAACAGAGTGATCGTCGGACAGTGATGCGGTCCTTGGAAGATAACCCTCGTTCAATAGAATCTCCTATCAACAATCCAGACTACTCAGAATACCCCACATCATTGATCAACAAGGGCCTTACTTTATTCGACCACTGTTCATAGGCAGATGCCATTTGCTGGACGATCTCCGGGTGATCGGCATCGACTTCCCTATCCTGGCTCGGGTCGCTTTCCAAATTATATAACATCCACTTTCCTCGAGGCGCCTTTCCGTAATTTTTATTTGGATACTTTGTACACAGCAATCTGTCTCCAGCAACTGCTTCTCTAAAAACCTCGCACTCTCCATCGCGCGTCACATTCCTTCTCCCAGACAGCACCTCGTTTGCTACTACGGTGCCTACAGCAACCGAGCCCGCGGTGATCGCCGCAAGCACGCGGAAAACGTGAAGGCCGACTACCTTAAAGTTCCAGTAATATAGGGCTTCTGCAGGATCCTTTTCTTCCCACACTTTGGGATCCGTCCACTTTCGAATAGCCTACTCCGCCCGATCATCAGCACTGACATCAATCTCCGTCTCCCCTCCCGTGAAAAAGGCCGGCTTCGCCTCTTCTGCAACCAGACCCAGTGTCATCAGGGTAATCCATATTCCGATTAGTGATTTCATTTGAGCCGCTCTCAAAAATGCGAACTTGAGTATCTTCTGCTCATTTACAAGGATTGCAAAATCCGTTCTTAATAAAACCCTCTACACTTTGCCTGATGTCATCAGATAACTCCCAGCGAGCCAAATTCCTCGAAATCGGGAATCACTCAATCTCTCTTTTTTTGCTCACCGTATCGGCCTTGGTCGTATCCCGAGCAGATGCAGAAGACTGGAAACTCCAGCCACTAAAATACAATAATCCCGGTCTCGTCGTAGACCTCGGCGTAGGCCTCTGGGCCTGGCCACTCCCGATGGACTATGATGGTGACGGCGACATGGATCTTGTCGTCTCGGGGCCTGACAAGCCAACCAACGGTCTTTACTACTTCGAGAATCCAACCCAGGATCCGGGCCTGAAGATGCCCGTCTTCAAACCAGCTATCTATCTTGGACCAACAGGCCAAAACGTCCAAGTCAGTTTCGTTGATGGACAACCGTGCTTGCTGAGAGAGAACTATGAATATCCCAACTTCCGCGAAACCGGCGCCGGTACGGAAGGTAAGAAAATCTACGATAATGCCCGTTTTCATCCCGGTAACACTCGCGCTCGCATGTGGCGCTACGTCGACTGGGAGGGCGATGGCGACCAAGATCTCATTGTTGGTATTGGCGACTGGTCAGACTACGTCTGGGATCAGGCCTACGACTCCGAAGGACGCTGGCGCAATGGGCCGCTACATGGTTGGGTCTACCTCATCGAAAACATTAATGGCAACTACTCGAGCAAACCAAAGAAAGTTTTAGCAGGAGGATCCCCAGTCAACGTTTACGGTTGGCCAAGCCCCAATTTTGCCGACTTTGATGGCGATGGGGATCTTGACCTTCTCTGTGGGGAGTTTCTTGATGGCTTCACCTACTTCCAAAATATCGGCTCGCGTGAAAAGCCCTCATATACCACTGGATTTAAGCTGAATGGAGAAGACAACTCACCCCTCGTGATGCACCTGCAGATGATCGTTCCGACCGCGATCGACTGGGATGGTGACGGGGATCAGGACCTCATCGTCGGAGACGAAGACGGTCGAGTGGCATTGGTGGAACATACGGGTAAGATCAGTAACGGAGCTCCGGTTTTCAAGCAGCCAGCATACTTCCAACAAGAGGCTGAAACCCTAAAATTTGGTGCTCTTGCCACCCCTTACGCTCACGACTGGGACAGGGACGGAGACGAAGACCTCGTTGTTGGCAATACCGCGGGCAATATCGCTGTTTTCAGTAATCTCGATGGAACCGGCACTCAATGGAGTGCTCCTGAGTTGATCGAGGCCGATGGAAAAGTATTCCGTGTCCTTGCCGGCCCCAGCGGCTCAATCCAGGGACCGGCCGAAGCAAAGTGGGGCTACACCACCCTTTCCGTTGCAGACTGGGACGGTGATGGGCGTGATGACATCCTCTACAATTCCATCTGGCCACGCATCCAGTTACTGCGGAACACCAAAAATGGTTTGATCGAGGAGCCCCTGACCTTTTGGACAGAGGAATCGCCCCCGAAGTGGTACTGGTGGCAGGCCAAGGCCGAAAACCTTCAGACTCAATGGCGAACGACCCCGCTTGCAACTGACTTCGACGGCGACGGGCAGCTCGATCTGGTCATTCTTGATCAGGAAGGCTACCTGACCTGCCAAAGTCGAGCATCTGACGAAGTCCGGATTTTTATTGATGAGGACAATCAGCCCATCCGTTTGAACACAAGATCCGCCGGACGCAGCGGGCGCTACAAGCTTGATGTCGTCGACTGGGATAGTGATGGGCGCCTCGATATCCTTGTAAACTCTGAGAATGCATCTTGGTATCGAAACTGTGAAGAGCGTAACGGCAAAGTCGTACTCAAGAAAGTCGGCAACCTCGCGAGGCGAAACGTTGCCGGACACACCTCGAGCCCAACTGCGTGCGATTTTGATCAGGATGGCAAACCTGACCTCGTCGTTGGCGCAGAGAACGGCCGCATTTACTACATCAAACACGATGCCTGCATCAAATACTCGCCAGATCAGATTGCCGCGCGAAAGCCGAGGGAAAAAAAGAAGCCTCGCTTCCCTGGATTCATCAGCGAAGGATTCATTTACGAGAAGGCTTCTTTCCCTCAATGCCACGCATCCACCATCTGCGAAACCCCACGCGGTCTTGTTGCCGCCTGGTTTGGCGGAACAAAAGAGAAACATCCTGACGTAGGCATCTGGTCCAGCTACAACGACGGCTCCGGCTGGTCGTCTCCTCAGGAATGGGCCAACGGGATTCAGCACGAAGATCTCCGTCATCCTTGTTGGAATCCGGTTCTCGTTCAGCCACCTGGAGATGCTCCGACGATGCTTTTCTTCAAAGTGGGACCGAATCCCCGCACCTGGTGGGGCGAGGTTATACTCAGCTATGACTACGGTCGTTCTTTCCGTGAGCGCAGAAGACTTCCTTCCACCATTGATGGACCAGTTCGCTGCAAACCTCTCTTTCTTGAAAACGGAGACTTGCTGTGCCCCTCGTCTACCGAGCATGCTCACGACTGGCGCTTCCACTTCGAGATCCTGACGGATCATTCACGACCAGAGCTCGGAACCTCGTGGAAACGCATCGAACCCAAGACTCAACCCTATCAGGTCATCCAACCAACCCTGTTGACTCATAGTGATGGTTCGCTTCGGGCTCTCATGCGCTCGAAACACGAACAGATCGCCGAGAGTATTTCGAAGGATGGAGGGCGCACCTGGAGCGAGCTCAAACTGATCGAACTACCGAACAACAATTCCGGCATTGAATCGATCACGCTAAAAGACGGTCGGCACCTCTTGCTCTACAACCACACCGGCGGCCGCCCTGATCGGGCTGAAGGCTGGGGACAACGCAACGTTCTCAACCTCGCTGTCAGCGAAGACGGGTTGGAGTGGAAGGAAGTCGCCACGATTGAGAATGAGAACACTGGCGAATTTTCCTACCCGGCCATGATCCAGTCCAGCGACGGGCTCATTCATATGACCTACACGTGGAATCGCCAAAAGGTGAAACACGTCGTCGCTGATCCCGGAAAACTGGTATCAGGTAAGGTTCTCAATCTCGAATCCGAGTAGTCGTCGTCATGAAAGGTTGGCTCACCATCTGCTAACTCGCGGTGGCGATCTGCTCCCACGCTAAGCCACCGAACATCGTCTTTATCGTCGGCGATGATATTGGCTACGGAGACTTCGGCTGCTACGGGAGCCAGCTCAATGCAACGCCGCACATTGATGCTCTAGCTTTAAGGGGATTGCGTTTAACCGATTATCACACGGCTGGTGCAATGTGCAGTCCGACACGTGCTTCCATCCTGACTGGCCTCTATCCGCACCGTTTCGTTCAGGACGAGTACAGGTGCTCGGACAAAAACATACTATTTAACTGATAGAAAAATTAGTTCAAAAATGATGAGTGATGCGTGATGAGAAGCGCACATTTTAAAACGAATATAATTTTGCTAACTGTAGTACTATAGGCCAATGTAATTTTCATTTTTTCAAAGTGAGGATCGGGCGCGATCACAAGCATGAGAGATTTGACAGGCTACGCGATGGACCTACATCCTTTTTCAGAACAATTATTCTCTAGAACAAGGAAATTATTTATTGAGTTGGCAAGGATGGGAACTTTTATTCCTTTCCCTCCGAATCAAATAGGCCAGATAAAGTTCCAATTATTAAATCACAAAAAGAATCTTCAGTAGTTCTAAAATTTATAGTTAAAATCTTTAAAAATATACCTATACTTTTTAAGTACAAATTGTTTTAATTCTTCGTCGTAATAGGACCTGTAATTATTTTTTGATTTTCGGTATTTTGTTTTGGTTCTTGGTAATTCGCCCTGAGGGATACCAATAATTTCACAAACCCGATTAAAGTCTTCTTCTAGGTTCTCATATCTGATATAAAAATTACTCGACTTCATTATCGGACGGTGCCGAATTGTTAAATAATAAAAGGGACTGTTATCTATTCCTATATTTTTGACGAACTCATCGAAGCCTAAATTTCTGGATTTCCTAAAATGAAACATTGATACCAGAGTATCAAAGGGGTTACGAATAACGGTAAATTTATAATAAAAGAAATATTTGATCAAACCGATATTCTTCAACACTTGTATTGGGTGTATATGGTTAAAGAAACTACCTTCATTTTTAGCCTCTATTCTATAATTTGTCTCATCAAAACTGGTATTAAAATCGGAGAGTCGGGTCACAACATCATTTTCCTCCATATATTTTGATAGGTATATTTCAATACTGGTACCCGCAACCTTTCTAGGTTTAAAAAAAATAAATTTCTTAGTGTGCGAAATGATCATATCGTCTTGCTTTCTTTGGAAAACCTACCACAAAACTTTTTTATACATGAATTAGTTCAATAATATTTTTATAAATCCAATTTTTAGAAACAATCCACATTACAAACATAAGGTGCTTAATCTTTATAACTTAACTTTAAATGAAGTCAACCTTCTATAAACGTTTAAGGGATCTCCAACCCAGGCAACACCATTTATTTTTCCATTAGGATTAAACCGGAGCACATTGAAGCCATGCCTGTACAGAATTTTAATAAATTTCAACATTTAACATGCAGGCTCCTGAAGACCTTGTCAATTTTCAACCTGTTATAAATAATTTTTTTAAAATTGATTAGCACCTTCTAAAAGTTCGGGCCTGCATCCTCTATATCCATCCTAAACCCGATTGTAATCTTTACTTTAAAATATACCTTCCCATCCATTTCAAACCTATTAATATCTACCTTATTAACAATTTTTTATTTTTTTTACTTTTAGTGGACTCTAATCCAAGTTTACGGAACTTAAAATTTTCAACTATACCCTTGTTTTTAGCTACAACTTTGTTAGCTTTACCCATTCTGTAATTCAAGTAATTTCTCAATTATCGATATGTTTTCAATGTTTACTTCGTAAAAATAATCTTTTATATAGTTTTCTAAAACCTTACACACTTTCAATAATATCCTTCTTAACCCTTCCCTCCTAATTGAATCAAAACAATTGAATTTCCTATCAGCAATGATAATTAATGTTCATCGTAATAGTGTAAACAATATCGGAGATTTATTGTCGTCGCCATTAAAATATTTTAAATATGATAATAAAACAAAAGTTATTGATATTTGTGATGCTTATAAATCTGTTTTTTTTACTAAATACTTGTGCAAGTTGAAGCTAGAAAAACTGCATATTATTTTTGGCGGTGGGGGATTGCTCGATAATAGTTATTTCGAAAAGGAATTAAACTATATAACGAATCTGAAACCCGATTCAATCATTTACTGGGGTGTTGGGCACAATAAACATTATAATGAAAATATTTCTAGGTTGAATAGTAGCTCAAAAGCTTTACTTCGAGCATCCAAACTTTGGGGAGTTAGGGATAAAATAGAAGGCTTGAACTACTTACCTTGTTCAAGTTGTATGCATCCTGCCCTTGGTATGAATCTAGGTTTAAGGAATGATATTGTGATTTACGAGCATGAGCACATACCTCTAAGCACTAGCGACTTAGATACTAAGCCTAAGATGACTAATAATAATCAGGACTTCGAAGAGGTAGTTAAGTTTCTGGGTTCAGCAAACTATGTAATAACTAATAGTTATCATGGCATGTATTGGGCATTACTTCTAAAGAAAAAAGTTGTGGCTGTGCCATTCTCAAATAAGTTCGATTTGTTTTCGTATGATGTTCCCATGGGAGGAATTGAAGAATGGTCCGAATTACTTGAAAAGAGCACCATTTATGATAATGCTTTAGAGGAGTGCAGACTTTTAAATAATGAATTCTATAAAAAAACACTTACCTTGTATCAATAAATCTAACTTCTAAAGGGGCTCTTTGTGAATATATGTCTGATTAGTACGCGATTTCCGCCAGAAAATGGAGGTGGAATAGGCACTTATATTTTTAATCTTTCTAAAGGCTTAGTAGCGCTTGGACATACAGTTCATGTTATTACGGCAACCAGCCATAAATTTTATACAACCGAACAAGAGGGCTCGTTGCTTATTCATCGTTTACCTAAAAAAACTTTACCTTTGGTCGAACCATATTTTCCAGGGTTACGCTGGAGCACTCAAATTTATCAACTAATTAAAAGGCTTCACAAATTTTCGCCTATAGAAGTAATAGAATTCCCTAATTGGGAAGCCCCAGGAATTGTCTCTCAGTTATTACTAGACATTCCTACTGTAGTGCGAGCACATACTCCTCTTTTTGAAATCTTACGCATAAATGGTAAAGAAATAGGTTTTGGCGACAAAATGGCTTGTAGATTTGAGGAATGGTCTTGTAGGAAGGCAAAGCAATTAGTAACTTCAACCCGTTTTCATGCTAAAACTATCTCTGATAAATATAATATTAATATAAGTGATATTCGTATTTTGAGCTTGGGTATCATCGATAAGAATCCCAATGATAAAGTATTAAAGTCCCAGTGTAATCTCTTTAAAATATTGTATGTGAGTCGGCTTGAACACCGAAAAGGCACACTGGCTTTCCTAAAATCTATTTCTTACATACATAAGCAATATCAAAATATTCAGGTTGATATTATTGGCACAGATAGAGCGCACGCCCCAGGCGACATTAAATTTCAACAATTCTTTAATGAAAACTTAAGCGACTATTCAGAAGCGGTAACTTTTCATGGCTTTGTTGACGATCTAATGCTCGATCTTTTTTATAAGGAGGCTGATATTTTGGTTGTGCCATCAGTTTATGAATCATTTGGTTTAATTTATGTGGAGGCTATGATGTATGGGGTTCCTTCAGTTGCCACTGTAGCGGGAGGAATTCCAGAAGTTATTACCAATGGTGTAGATGGCTTTACAATCGGAATAAATGACTGTAAACAAATTACTAAATGTGTTATCAGTCTAATTAATGATCGGGTCTTGCTTAATACAATGAGGCATGCTGCACGAGAAACATTTAAAAATAATTACGACTATTTAGTCATGTCCAAAAATACAGATCAACTTTACCAAAAATTAATTAACGACAAGAGACGTTCATAAATAAGCTAATTCTTTTAACGTAACTTTAATAGCCAATGCAACAGAATCGACTACCCAATTTATTTATTGTCGGATTTCCTAAAACCGGAACCACGACCCTTTTTGACACTCTGGCTCAGCATCCAGATATCTTCCCCTCCAAAAGAAAGGAACCAGGTGATTGGGAGAATCTGCACCACTTAAATAAAGCTAATAATTTTTGTTACGCAGAGTATATGAAGAATTTCGAAGAAGCCGAAGATCAACGCTACTTAATGGAGGGTACCACCCGCTATTCGTTGAATTTAAGTTCAGCCAAGACTCTAAAAGGCTTTAATGGGAATGCCAAAATTGTCATCGGAATACGAGAACCCATCTCCTACATAGCTTCTCTTTGCTTTCAGATTGAAAAAAATACCAAGCGCGAACGGGATATTAATGAAGATATAAAACTAGGACTCTCTTACACTAAACCGAGATTCTATGAGGCTGTATGCTCGTACCATGAAGAATTTGGCAAAGAAAATGTGATCGTTTATACATTTGATTCTTTCTTGACTTCAGCAAGGCGATTAACGACCGAAATACTTACCTTCTTAGACCTTGAAGAGCCAAGCGTTTTTAACGTAATAAATAACAATCTCAGTCGAAAGGCGAAAACGAAATTTCATGGGTCTATAAACCAATTTCTTCATAATGCCGTTATTTCAAAGACCATTCGTAATCTTTTGAAGAAAACGAAATTTTATAATCCAGAAACTATAAAACAAATTGTTGCACGGGCTCTTACTAATAAAGTGAATTACTACAACCAAATTGTCGAAAATGAAGAAAATTTTATACATTTGAAAAATCAGTTTCGGGAAGACGTAAGAATGCTGTCTGAAACAGTTGGTCAAAATTTAAGCTCGAAGTGGGATTATTAGGCATTTTCGGGTTAGAATAAGGGTCAGCTACCAATTCTTGAATCGGCCTACGGCCCCAGTAATCCACGGATTTTCTAACTCGATAAGGCTAAAACAAGCCTTCAACCTCCCCTTCTTATCTAGCCGGAACAATTGAATTTCTTATCACGAAAACGCAAATCGTCATACATAAAAATATTAATCTAAGTCTTTGATAAATCCTAACCAATTTTTAAAATAAACTTTATAGTGTAGAAGGCTCGGGAATAAAATTACATGCTGGCTTTAAACGTAATACCTTTTAAAACAGAATAAACTCTGCTATAGTTTTATTAAATGACAATATTCATTTTTTATAGTTTATCAACCAGCTACCCTTTAAATAGAGTAGGAATAATTGAACTTCCTATCAACCTCAACTGCTTTTTCTTACTTGACGTTATCTTTGGCACGTATTTTGTATTAGTATGCTTATTAAGGAACCGACAATTGTACGGATCAATGAATCGGTCAGGATATCGGCTAAGATAGTTTTGTCGGAACTTTATAATAGGAGAAAGTATCCTCAAGAGTTGTGGTATGAATTTCCTGCTGAGTATGAGTGCTATATAACAAGACATAGTAATGCCTTTGTGACAGCTCTTTTATTTCTTGCCATGCGTCACAACGATAAGGTTGAAGTTGAAGGTGTTTTATCTGTTAAATTTTTTAACGGGGTCAACAAAGCTAAGGATATTTTTATAAAATGGTGGCCCCATTGGTTTGGAGAGACCGAGATAATACCGCAGAAGTTGACTACCGAAAGAATAAAGAATCATCCTCAGGAGGTTGGTTGTTGTTTTTCTGGCGGTGTTGATTCTTTCTATACTTTATATCGACATTTTGGAGAGCGAGAACCTGATTCGAGAGCAAGAATTAGCCATGGATTATTTGCGCTTATTGGGCCACCATTTAGTTGGAAAAAACCTGAATTATATGATAGATATTTTAAAAAGAACGAAATTGAGTTAGAAAAATTTGGTATTAATTTAACATCAGCGAAAAGTAATGTATTTGACTTTCTCCGTGAATGGGATTGGCTCTATGGGCACGGACCGGCTACTATCTCTACTGTTCTTTTATTAGAGAAATTTTTTTCAAGGTTTTTAATTCCCTCAAGTTTTCAGCAAGGGCAATGGCTTAACTTTAAGATAGGAACTAATATTGAAACTGATTATTTGTTTTCTACCGAAAATATAGAGTTTGCCCATGATGGTTTTGAAGCGTCACGCGCAGAGAAAACTTTTGCTATATCTGGATGGGAAGCAACTTATCCTCTATTAAATGTTTGCTTAGGGCGAACAGACGATATGCAGAATTGTGGAAAATGCTTTAAGTGCATGAGAACTATGATTTTTTTAGAATTAAAGAATAAGTTAAACAAATATCAGATGTTTCCTAAAACACTTAATTTTTCAGATATTAGAAAATGGGATTTGCCGGACGAATTTTTGCGCTCTCTAGCTGAAGGAGTGCTTGAAGAAGCGGTTCGGCACAAAAGAGATGATATAGCAGAGTGTTTACGTATAGCTTTAAAACGGTCAAAAAGTACACCGATAAAAATCGGTAGGTATTTTCAAAAAACCTCGGGTGTAATTAAAAAAGCATTTAATCAGTGTAAATTGTGGACTATCAGGTTGCGTAAAATAGTTCTAAAGTTTTAAGGAAATATCAGTGATACTTACTGTTTATCGGAATAGAGGAAATAATATCGGAGATCTGTTGTCGTCACCATTAAATTATTTTAAAATTGAAAAAACATCTTATTATCTGTGATTATACACCCGCTCGAAATCGTACCCTACACCGAGGGCAATAAAAATGGTGTTAGTGCCCGAGCATTTATCGAATGGCGAGGTGGTCGCCATAATCTTCAGTTTTCCGTCGAGGACCAGTTTTCAAGCGGAATAAAAGTAGATCGCCTAGATGCATTCGTGGTTGCTGCCGTCCTGCGTGCAATGCACGAGGGTGAAGATATTGAAGTCCGAGGCTCTATGTCCGCCCGTCTCCTTTACAACCTAGTTAATCACTGGATTCCCATTACATCAGGGACATTGCCGGGACGGTGAGCGGAGGGGCGCGTTTTAGCGGGACGCCAAATGCTGACGTGGATGATACCGTGAACGGGACCTGGGGACAGTTTTCGCGGGATGCTCGAGTCGCGGAGGCGGGCAACCTGGCATTCATCGAATCGTTTATCTCAGCCGTCGTCGAACCTCAGCCCCTAGCTGTTGTTTCTAGTTCAGGGGGGCTCACGGTGGAGATGTCGGGGCCTGTGGGGCAGCCGATTTACCTTCGCGTGTCTGTGGACCTCGTAAACTGGGAGCAGGCGGCGGTGCGCCGGATGACCCAGGCGACCGAACTATTCGAAGTTTTTTCGGCGTCCGAGATGCAAATCCTGCAGCAGACATTCGTGGTAGCGGTCCGTGAGCCGGTCGCACCGCCGGATGCTCCCGATCCGCCCGAACCACCGGTTTAAAATCTGCCAGAGGAAGGACTCTTTGGGGCGGATTCCAATTCGGGTCAGTTGCTGGGGATTTCCCCGCTAACGGGTGCAGGCGGCGCATACGGAGCGACCGATGTGGCGGATCTCAGCGGGCTGGCCATCGATGTAGAATCCGGAATTCTTTACGGGATCGACAGTACGACAGATTCGCTGCTTACGATCAAAACGACGACCGGGGGCTCTCGGCGTGAGCTTCTCAATTGTCTCGGGCTTGGCTTACGATCCGGATGGCAAGGTTCTCTATGCGACAAGTAACGCGAGCTTCTTTGTCATATATTCTCATTACGTTTTGAGGTTTACCATTAAAGCCGTATAAAGATCCCCCCCACCCCGCCGATATTTAGCATATGTTTAAGTCCTATTCGGATATTTATGACAGGCGAGGAGCTATGTATCATGAAGCCATGGATCGGTGGCCCGATGCTAGGAAACGCGAATTCGAGGCATTGGTTGAAACGGCTCGAATTGAGAAGGGCCGCCCTTTGATTTTGGATGTGCCTTCGGGTGGGGGATATCTGGCCGCCTACCTGCCTGAGGGGGCGAAATTGGTTTCGATCGATCCAGCGCCCAACTTTTTAGAATCAGGAACTCATGAGAGCGATCACCAGGTGATTTGTGCGCCTCATGAGGCGATCCCGCTACCGGATGGTTCGGCCGATGCCATTTTAAGTCTGGCCGGCATGCATCACATTGATGATCAGGTAGGTGTTTTCCAGGAATGGTTTCGGCTGTTGCGGTCCGGTGGGGCGTTGACGATCGGGGACGCGGAGGAGGGCTCCGCTACGGCAGAATTTCTTGATGGAGTGGTCGGGCGTTTCAATTCAATGGGACATCAGGGGAAATATCTGCGTGCGGAGCAGCTGGAGATGCTCGGAGCAATTGGATTCACTGTTACATTTGCGGCAATCAAGTCGTACGGTTGGCAGTTTGAAGATCGAAGCCAGATGTTTGAGTATTGCCGGACCTTGTTCTGCATGGATAGCAATCCCAGTGACGAAGACCTACTCCAGGCAATTGAGCAAACTGTTGGCTTCAAGGAGCTGGATGGGTCTTGTGAACTCAATTGGGCTTTGAACTTCATTCGTGCGGTGAAGCCCTGACCTCCGAGCACTTTCATAACTTCCACTTACACTGAAATATGGCCGGATTTGTTTTTTTTGCGACTCAGGGAAACGATCGCGTTGTCCCTGAAATGTCCGCCGCTATCGAGCGATTGGCGCCAGAGGGTTTTCGTGAGATCCAAGGCGAGTGCTCCGGCCCAGCTGGCAAGATTGCCTGGCATCATGGAGAGGTGGCACCGTTCGAGCACTACGATGGGGAAGCCGGGACGGTATTGCTTTGGGGCGATGCGATTGCCTATGACAATGACTCGTATCTAACCGCTGCTGAGGTGCATCGACTGATCGCCGGGCAAGCCACAACGGAGGGTGAAGAGGCGTTGTCCAGATACAGCGGCCTGTTTGCGTGGATCTTTCTTTCCCGTGATGGCTGCCTGATCGCCGGGGTCGATTCGTTCGGATTTTTTCCGCTTTATTATTTCCAAGAAGGCGAGGCGTTTGGAATCGCTACGAGCCTGACCGCTCTCCGGCAGCATCCGGAATACTGCTCGGATGTCGATCCAGTTGGGATACTCCGTTATGCGATCCAAAACGGATCGACCGGCACGCGGACCTTGGAGCACTCCGGGCGACGGTTAGCAACGGCTTGCTCGATTAGATATGACTCACAAAACAAACGCTTTGACCTGAATAAGCATCGCCTGCCCGGTCCTCGGGCAGGTAAGAAGACTCAACCCGAGGAGAAGGCAATCTTGCAATCCATCGAGGCGACTCGCCGGGCTGTGGAGCGTCATGTGCAGCGGCCACCGGATCACGCCCTACTCTCCGGAGGGCTGGATTCGCGTCACATGCTGGCTCTTGCACACGAGGCGGGGATCCGGCCGCTATGTGGGACGGGGGGCATCAAGTCCGACTACGAATCAATGTTCGCGTCTTCGGTCGCCAAGCGATTGGGACTGGAATGGTGTTACCAAGAGGATTCCGTGGAAGCGCTCGAAGAGGGTATCAGAAACGAGTTGCGGCTGCACTGGCTGGGAGGCGGTTTCAGTACTGTCAGCCTGAACGCCGGGGCTGCCCTAAGTCGACGACTCGGGAAACGCTCCTTGGGTGGGCTGGTTCTGGATAATCATTACAGTCCGGCCGGCTCGTTTCGCGTAGGCCGTAATTTGAATAATTTCGATTTCGCTCTTAAGAAATGGATCAACCAAGCTGGAATCGATCCACAAACACTGCGGCGAATGTGTGTAAACTCAAGCATGCGTGATGCACTAGAAGTGGCGATGGGTGAAATACGCGAGGAATGGGATGCATTTGAGGGCACAGGATTCGACCGAACCTGGAAGATGCTCATGCATTTTCGCGCCCGTCCGCACTTAGGAACCCACGCATGGAAGCAATCGTTTTACACGTGGCCTGTGCTGCCGAGCGTAGATTTACCCATGGCGGAGTCGATCCGCAGTATAGCGGATAGACATTTCATAAACCGGAAATTGCAGAGGCTGACTTTGCAGCGGATTGCGCCTGAATTGGCCCGAATTCCATTGGCCGCTTTTTCGCATTCTCCGGAACCGATCACTCCGAATATTACGGCGACTTTGCAGCGGAAATATCTTAGTCTGCGCGCAAAGATTAGGGGTTCGCGTCGGGACGAGTATCATCGGTTTCATAGAGCCATGAATTTAGACCAACCGGCTTGGCGAAAGGTGCGCGAATACGCCGAGCCACATCGCGAATCACTGCATCAGTTTTTTGATTCCGCTGAACTTGATACCTATCTGCCAAAACCATCCGTGACGACTGGTATCAAAGCAAGTGGAGGGCATAGATTTATCTGTGGGATGATGTTGTGGAACGCGATGCGGGCGGAGCAATGAGTTGGTATTCGTGTTATGTCTGAAAAAATGTCTCCGAATACTTGGACCTCAACGACTGTTAACGCACCAGTGACGAAGGGGAGCGTTCCGTATCCGTTACTGCCTTTTTCGACCCGCATTGAGCGTTGATTAGTTGCTTGAGGGCATCGACGTGAGGGATGATTCCGATGGTGCGGCTGGATATTCTTATGTTTTCCAAGGCGGCAAGAGCGGTGTCCAACGTATCCATTGAAATCGACCAATAGTACCAATAGAGCCTTTTAATCCACACCAATCCACGGACTTTCTAACATGATCGCCCGATATCAACCTTAATCCTCCCCTCTGAACCAAATCGGAACAATTGAATTTCCTATCAACAACCAAGGTCTTAAACTTTTGGGGTAACCTTTCGGGGTGTTTCTTTCGTTTTATTCATGTAGCCACAACCGCGCGGGTCCAACGGCACCGCCGATCTGTGCGTAACGGTTAGGTTTGATGCTTCAATCACTTGGAATTGCTAGAAACGAGAAGATGTTAGCGTCAGGATCTCATAAGGAATGCGTTAGCTAAACGTAACCTATGGTAGATCTAAGACTGAAGGGTTATTTAAGCCAAGAACACCTCTGGATAGTCCGAATACCTTACAGTTCAATGGGAAAGCCGAATTGCAACGCTTATTAGGAAGACCCACAAGGTACTGACTGTCTTTTGGTTAAAGTGAAATCGAAATCACAGTAACAAAGATGGCACTTATTTCCTTTCAACGACTGTCAACATCAAGTGTATTCGGCATGGCAGCTACCCTTCACTCAAATTTAAAATGGTATCACATTGCACTGCGATACTCATGTCGTGGGTTATAAGTAACACATTGACTCCGATAGCGGCGCGCTCCCGTAGCAAGCCAAAAACGGCGTCGCGCTTGGCCTCATCCAAGGCACTTGTGGCTTCATCTAGCAACAATACAGGTCGGTCAATGCGCAGGGCTCTGAGAATTGCCAAACGTTGTTGTTGTCCGCCACTCAAGTTATTCCCGCTTTCAAGCAATTCGAAATCGAGTGGATTTTCACCGAGGCAATCGTTCAATTCCAATACATTGATCAATTGTTGAACTCGTTCCTCGTTGATGCGATCCGTTTGTACACGCATGGTCAAAACATCTCGGACGCTTCCATTGAATAGGAACGGCTGTTGGCTGAGGTATCCGATTTGAGAGAGCCAATCTTTGATTTTAATTTCACCGCCCAGGGTCTGAGTCGAATCCGTTGTTTCTCCCACAGAAATCGATCCAGCAGAAAACGAATGGAGACCGAGAATGGTATTTACCAAGGTGCTTTTGCCAGATCCCGAAGGTCCGACAATGGCATGGATTTGACCCGGTTGAAAGTCATGGGTGAGATTTGCGATCACAGGTTGGGATAAATTCTCATACCCTATGGTGACATCGTTCAAGCGGATCACAGCGGATTTCCAAACGGGTGACTGAGTTTCCTGATGCAGGTCCTTAATTAATTCCCATTCTTGCAAGGCTTTTTCGATGGTGTTAAGTATAAACATCGACCCTCTCATAGACATGATTTGTCCATTCATTCGGGACATAGAAGGCATTACGCGGTAAGCGCTCAACGCCATCAGAATCAGGAGATTCAGAAATGCCTCATTGCGTTCCAACAGCAAGAGGCTGATCAAGATGGCCCCACTTAAGCCCGTCACAGCCAGAACCTCATAAAGTTTGGCCGGTGCTGCGGCCATGATTTGTGAATTGCCCGCAATTCGATAAATTATTTTAGTTTTTCTTAAATAATCGGATCTTATGGCGTTAGAAGCTCGAAAACTCATGACATCCAAGAATCCACGCACTGCACTATTGATTAATGTGCCCGTTTGTGGCTCGAGGGCTCTGCGGATTTCACTGTACCTTTCAAGTCGTCGCTTCGTGAATTTACGAATGATGATTGCCCCGATTGCAACGAGGCAAGAGACACTGAATAAAACGATGGGATTGTAGGCGAACAGTCCCACCGCAATCAGGAAAATCACGATGAGCTCATTGAGAAGGCGCATGCTCCCAACGATGTATGTATTGGCGAGCCCTAAGGGCCAGGAACCGATTTCTGTAAGTACCTTTCCTGATTCGGTGGATCGCATGCGTTCCAAACTTTGGGAGAAGTGATACTTCCACATCGTCCCGGAGATTCGATGGCCGATGGCATAGGAGAAGCGTGTTTGAATGAGATTCAGTCCGAGATTGAGAAAGGCCTTGGATAAAAACGCCGCGACCAATCCGATCGAAGCGAACATCAGGAATTTGCGCTCGGTATCAATTCCGATACTGCTGGTTATTTCAAACGCACGGGCTAAGTGGTCATTTTCGTGAATGAGACCCGGATCAATGACCAGTCCAATCACCGGCACGACCGCTGCTAACCCCAAGATTTCCGCAAAACTATTGATGAATATACCGAAGAAAACGAATCCTGCACGTCGTTGCTCACGCAGCGTCATAAGCAACCAAACGCGCTTAAAAATGCCCAGAACACTGAACTTGGGAGGAGAGGTTTTTTCGGCCTTCATACTATAAATGACTGTTTTTTCCAGTGGATTGAGGAAGTTCGATTATTGTTAGAACCTGAGTTTTAGTTCAAATCATCAGCAACTGCACGGGGTTTCATTTAACTACGGAGGTAAAGATTTGAATCATAGTTACCCACGCACCCATTTCTCAAGATCGTGAGCGGGTGTCCACGCAAAAGTTTTTCTCATCTTCTGATTATTAGCAAGACTGACTCTTGCCTCACCAAGTCTAGGAGCGATATAAGTCTTCTCATGTATAAACATTTCTGCAATTTCATTTACAGAGAAGCTCTGCCCTGAGCCAATGTTGTACACTTCACCATAAGCATCTTGTCCTAGATCTGCGAGAGCTGCCATTACATTAGCGCGAGCGACGTCCTCAACATGAACAAAGTCACGCCTTTGATTACCATCACCAACAATAGTTAGAGGTTCACCAGCACCCTTCTGTCGCTCAAAAATGCCAAGAACAGGTGCATAATGACCCCTCACAGGTTGTCTAGGACCATAAACATTGAAATATCTAAAGATGATTGTGGGAAGACCAAACAATTCCGTGTACATCTTACAGAGATTTTCACCATTCAGTTTAGTTACTGAATATGGATTGAGAGGATCTGGAGATTGAGTTTCAACATTGGGAGATTTATTTCTTCCATATACAGCAGACGTGGAAGAAAAAATAAACTTTTTCACCTGATGCTCTATTGCACACTGAAGAACCGTTGTAGTTCCAAGATCATTAACACTAACTGCGTTAATAGGATTCTCAATTGCAGGTTGAATACGTGCTTCTGCTGCCAAGTGAAAAACATAATCAACATCTTTCATGGCAGAAGAAATCAGAGTGTGATCTCTGATGTCTCCGCGGATATTAATTGAATCGTTATTCCAGTAGGGTTTATCTTGTACATTAGAACTTTCATTATCGACACATATAACAGTATGTCCGACACCCAGTAGAGTCTCTACCAAGTTAGAACCGATAAATCCCGCACCACCCGTTACTAACGATTTCATAAAATTTTAATTGCCAAGAATATTCCAGGTATACCACTGACGTCTCTCTTCATGAGCATCTGCTTCACAGAGAGACCTAAAGTCAATAATACCTATTCTGTAACAAGTTTCATCATCTGTTAAAATATTATTATAAAATTCATCAGAATCCTTCTCTGTGAATGAATTCTCACTAATTTTTCCTATTGTTACAGCGCTCCATTCATATTGTCTGATATGGAGCTTCTTCATAAGAATATGCGTTATTGATAGGAAATTCAATTGTTCAGATTTGATTGAGAGGGGAAACTAAAGGTTGATTCCGCTCTTTCGATCTAGAATAAATTATGAAATGGCGGAGAAGGAGGGAATCGAACCCCAGATAGAGCTGCCCCTACAACTGATGTCGAGTCAGTTTTGTATCTTTATCCTACAATATCATATCGTACTGCTTTTTAGTAAGTTAAGTAAATTCTGTAGCCACTTCAGAGGAGATAGAATATTTTAACTCCCTCAAGACCGCCTTGAGGGATCTAAATCGTGTTAATTACAAGTTTTCAAACTACCCATCAGGGGGGCACGGTTGCAGGAAGTATCGTTATGCATTCATCGCCAAAAAAAGGCCTCATGGACCCGCTTTTCACTTGGTCCGACTGACATAAAGATTACCCCTGTTCATTGATACCGAGGAACGCTTTCTCGAAGATTGTAACATCCACTCCTTTGTTCGCATTCCCCTGGTAGTTTGCTCGCTGCTGCCTGTTGCTTTAGCTGAGCGTTTCTACGTCTTGGACGAAGCCAGTCCAGGCGGCGGTAACTAGATGAGGTTCGGCTCCCTATCCACTGAGCTCCCCTCCTTGAGCTTATCGCTTTCAGGAGGCTCATCGATGTACGGCTTCGTGTGGGCGCCCTTGGGCCTTAGAATAATCTTATTCCAGTCGAGAGGCTTCTTGTCCCTATTCCCCATCAATTCAGATGGCCTCAGTCCGGCGAACATAAGGAAAGTTACGCCAGCCCCAGATCCCTGAATTCACCGGTCTGGATAAGTTGAACCACTCGATTAAATTCATCGATCCTAAAAACCTCCGTCGCCTTCTAATTATCTTTGAGATAAATACCACTAGTCGGATCATGCTGTAACCAACCCCTGTCATGAGCATGCTTGAACACAGGCTTTATGGTCTACAACGCCCGATTGAAGTTGGACGCATTTTAGCTGTAGTGCTGATACAGGAAGTTCAGTATCTGGCCTTAAGATATAGCATCGATTCCACTTGACCCAAAGTAATTGAGAAATCCCCTCTCATTGATCCGCTGATTACCGGAAGCAGGCGTACGAGGCAGAGGGTCGCCCATAGAAGCTGTCCTTTCTTGTTCGTGGTTGGTCCACTAACCTCTTCTACCTTTTCTGGACTCGATTGAGAGCTGATAGACTTCCTCGAAAGAGTGAGACTGTGCCTCCCGTTCGAGATGTTCCAATTAATGCTTCATTGCCACTTTTAACGCACGCTCATTACCCTCGCCAAGCTTGGTTTTTCCAAGCATTTTAAGAGCCGTTCTGGCGTCTACTGCCGCCGCAGTTGTCAACCGAGTACTGGAGCTCCATACTTGTTTACTTGCACCAATTGCCTCTTAGCGTAAACAGATGCCTTCTACATAGAATCGAACTCTAAAGGTGTTCTTGAACCCGTCGCTGAGGGGCCCGCAAGAACGTTTAATTGCTAGTTCCCGTTAAGCAATATTGTGGATTTTAGCTCAGGGCTCATGAACGTCGACTCCCTAATGTTACCCTATAAACCATGTATTTTAAGCCGAACCGAATTATTTGGAATGGGATAGAATAGAAATCGTCAATCCCGCCATATACAGCTTTTATTTAGTTTCTTGATTGGAGCCGGTAATGGGATTCGAACCCGTAAACTACTGTTTTCGAGTCAGTCCCATTGGACAACTCTGGCACTTCTCCTTCAGAAAAGCTGGGATCAAAGGGACTCTTTGAACAATTGAATTCCCCATCAACTATTTTTTGATATAAATTTTATTCCAATTTTAGACAATCTTTTTAGATCATATAAAATTAAAGTTATTGACTTTTTTTTAAAAAACCTTTTCCTAATTTTAACTATGAATTCTATATTGATACATAGCACAAAAGCTCCAGAGATTATGACGATGAAACTACTGAATTTTTGGTAAGATATATGCTGAAGGTGCGAAATTTATAAATATTAATTATAATGAAGAAGATTTTCTTTTTAAATGGGTGGGGTGCAAGCGATGAATCGTTACTAAATCGTTTGTCTATTAACACGCCAAATAATGATGGAGTGTGGAAAGATTTAATTGGAACAATCAACCCAAAGGAAGCTGACTATTTTATAGCGTTAGAAATAAATAAAACAAATACACCAATTGAAAAAACAATATTCATTAGGTTAGAACCTTATTACATAAGACATAAGCAAAGGGTACATCATTGTCCAAATAAAAACAGTGTCAAGCATTGGTTAAACAAAGCTTATGATTGTTTGTTAAATTATAGTTCTCCATATAAAAATATAATAGATTTCAATTCAACTCATACGGGTTCCATGCATCGTTTGAATAAGGCTTATGATTATTTGTTAAACTTAGAATATCCGAACAAAAGTAAAAAAATCAGCTGTGTGGCATCAACAAAACACAATCATAGGAATAATTACATTAAGAGGTTATTTGAAACTGAACCAGATATAGATTTGTACGGTAGAGGCCATGATAGAAATTACTACGGTGACGCTTATAAAGGAGAGTTAAATTATGATAGTTTTTGTAAGTTTAAGGGTTTGGTTGATTATGAATTTTCAATTGTCTTGGAAAACTCAAAACAGAAAAATTACTGGACTGAAAAATTAGCAGATGCGTATTTGTCATGGTGTATGCCGATATATTGGGGATGCCCCAATATATCCGACTACTTTCCAAAGAATAGTTTTAGATTGATTGATATTGAGAGCGAAGACCCATTACTTGATATTAACGATATCATTAATAAACCACTAACTGAAATGGAGATAGAAGCATTACGTAAAGCTAGGAGATTAATATTAGAAAAATATAATATATGGGAAATAATAAATAATAAAATTAATGAGATAGAAAATGGTAATTAAATAGGGATTAAAACCAGAGTGCTAGTCTGTCTACCAATATCTTATAGATTCATCAATTAAATGAAATGTCGAACGCCAGTTGAAGTTGGTGCGTGGAAAAGGTATTCAATTTCTTTCTTAGCCCGAAAAAATAAAAAAAGGGGCTCGCGGGAAAGAACAGAGTGATCGTCGGACCGTGACACGGTCCTTGGAAGGTAACTCTCGTTCAATTGAATTTCCTATCAACCATCACGTAAAAGTGAACGTTGTGATAGCCGTTATTGAGAAGATCCTTGGTCTGAGTCTCGGCCCAACGCTGGGCGATCTCGACCACGTGCTCGGGGCTTTCGTGAATTTCGTCGGTGAGTGCGCTCGGCAGCTCGACGTAAAACGCGCGTGGCACCGATTTCAATTGATTCACCGAACGTAGGATCTTGAGGCCGGGGATGATGGGCACGGTGATCCCGGCGGTGCGGCAGCGGGCCACGAAGGCGTAAAATTTCTGATTGTCGAAAAACATCTGGGTCACCACGTAGGCCGCGCCGGCGTCGACCTTTTCCTTGAGGCGGCGCACGTCGAGATCGAGATTGGCGGCTTCGAAGTGTTTTTCGGGGTAGCCCGCCACGCCCACGCAGAAATCGAGCGAGGCGCATTTGCTCATCGATTCGATAAATTCACCGCGGCGCAATTCGGCGGCCTGTTTGACCAGATCGACCGCGAACGCGTTGGTTGAGCGTCCATTGAGAGGGGGTTTTTCGTAATTGGACCCATCGCCGCGCAACGCCAAGATATTTTCGACGCCGAGGAAATTGAGCTCGATCAGCGCGTCTTCGGTCTCTTCGCGCGTGAAGCCGTCGGACAGCATGTGGGCCACGGTGTCGATCTTGAATCGATTCTGGATGATGCCGCAGATGCCGATGGTGCCGGGACATTTTTTAAACACCGCCCGGCGAACCGTGCCGTCCTCACCCTCTTCCACCTGCAGCGTCGAGCAGTGCGAGGTCACGTCGATCCACTTCGGATCGACCGGCGCTAAGCCCTCGACCACGTCGATGAGTTAGCGCACGCTGCGGCCGCGGGCGGGCGGAATAATCTCGACCGAAAAGGTAGGTCCGCGCGCGGCTTCGCTGATGTCGATAACCTTCATGTATAGATTGTTAGAAAGGTTTACTCAGTGAGTCAAATAACGGTCTTGATTCCTGGCCATCACCAGCTTTATTAGGCGTCTCATGCGCATCGCCATTTCGATCCCGACGTACCGGCCCCACCTCAAGCACAACATTGAGTTTCTGTGCAGCGTGGTCCAGCACCGGACCGAGGCCGCGATTCCAGATATACACTTCACCACCAGTGACGAATCCGAGCGCATCGAACTCGAGGCGTTTTGCCAAACGTTGCCCGAGGACGTGCGGACGAAGGTCACCGTGGTCTCGCTCCACCGTGAATTGGCGGCGTTGACCGCGCCGGGCTTCACGAGCGACGTGGATTCAGGCTTCGCCTACGGCATCATCGGTTTCATCACCTTCAAAAAATTCTTAGGCCTCGCGCGTGTATTCAAACTGGGACTTGATCACGTGGTCATCCTGGACAGCGAGGTGATTCAGTTTCGTACCGCGAGTCTGAGTGACTCGCTCGCGGCCGAGGTCAATCGAGGTGAGCACCGCTTCAGCGTGGCGGCGTACCGGGGACCGTGGACCACCAAAGTGCTGCACGATTCGCTGCGGACGGTGTTTCGCACCTACGATAATCAGGACGTGTTTGCACGCGCGTACGGCTGGTACGACAACTTGTGTTGCTTCGAGCGCGAAGATTTTGAAGGCTTCATGGCCTTCCTCGGCGGGGAGGGTGATGACCGGCAAATCCTGCGCGCCACCCAAAAGTTTCGCGGCTTCGGGTTCGACTGGATTGCTTACCAGGCCTGGCGTCACCTCGAGATGCACCGCAAGATCCAGTTCGTCGACATGGACGAGCGCCTGACCGCGGCGGGGATTACGCCGCGACCCAAACCGCAAACCGAAAATCTATACCTCTACTTCACCGGCAATCAAGCCCACAACGAAACCGTGTTGAAAGCGTTGAACCCCCCGTGGGTGCCGTTCACGCGCAACGAACAGTACCGGCAAGCCATCAGCAAGGCCACCCCACCGGAGTGTTGTTTGATGTTTCACGCCGATCGTCGGCATCCGGGCGTCTCGGCGTTGCCGTCGGGTGCGCGTCGCCTGATCAAATGGGTCGAGCCCTATTTACGTAGCGTGGCCAAAAAACTGCTGGCGATCGAAGACAGGTAGGACGGTGGCGAGCCGGCGTCGCGACATCGACGGGTTGCACGCGATCGCCATCCTGCTTGTGCTCGTTTTTCATTGCTTCCCGGCGGTGCTGCCGCGCGGCTTCATCGGGGTGGACGTCTTCTTCGTTATCTCGGGATACCTCATCACCCGCAGCTTGGTGCTCGACTTCGAGCGCGACGCATTTTCAATCACTCGATTTTACCTGCGGCGGGAGGGGCGGCTGTTGCCGGCGCTATTCACGGTCCTCTTCGCCACCGCGGCCGCGGCCATATTTTTTCTGTTTGCACCGGAGAGACGCACCCTAGGTAAACACCTCTTGAGCGCCCTTCGTTTCGCGTCGAACCTGACGCTCATGGGGGAGCGCGGATATTTCGACGGGTCCTCAAACTTAAAGCCACTCCTTCACTTGTGGTCCTTGGCGGTCGAGGAGCAATTTTACCTCGTGTTTCCGCTGCTGCTGTGGTGCGCGCGCATCCGGGCGCGCTAGTTCACGGTGGCGGTGACGATCGTCTCGGTGGCGTTGAACATCTATCTTTGGCGCGCTCATTCGCCGACGTTGTTTTATAATCCGCTCGTGCGGTTCTGGGAAATACTAGCGGGCAGTTTGGTGGTCTGGATGCCCGCACCCCCACGCCGCGCACGGGACGTCACGGGAGTGATGGGTCTGGCCTTGATCGTGGCCTCGGTGGTGATCACCATCGAGGATCAAAATCACCCGAACCTGGGCGCGGTCGCGGTGATCCTGGGCACGATGATTCTGATTTGGCTCGGTGATGACTCGCGCGTGGGTCGCCAAATCTTGGGTGGATCGGTGCTCCCGGCCATCGGCGCGATCAGTTACCCACTCTACCTGTGGCACTGGCCACTGCTCGTTTACGCGCGCTTCACGTTCGGGGATCCGCTGCGCCCGGTGGTCGCCGGGGGTGCCCTGATTTTAAGCGTGTTTCTGGGTACAGTGACCTACCTCGCGGTAGAGATTCCCTTTCGCCGTTTAAATCCTCGAACGCAATTCGGCGCGCTCGTCGGTGGCGCGCTAGTTTTATTTCTCATCGGTTAGACTTTCACCAACAGATTGGCGGCCTATCACCCCGCCCCCGAATCGATGCACCTTGGTTTGGGTCAAGCGCCGGTGCGCGGGGAGTGTGGGGTCAACGCGGCCGAGCGATCAATGCTGACGTAATCTCCATACAGTCGATCAATTGACGGGATAGGCCACCTTGGTGGGAGCTATCGAAGGCGGGATGGTTAAGGGGCTCGCGGGAGAGAACAGGGTGATCGTCGGACAGTGAAGCGGCCCTTGGAAGGTAACTCTCGTTCAATTGAATTTCCTATCAACAATCCTGCTCGATGTAGGCAACGGCTCAATCGCTATGGTGGCCGCCAGCAATAACTCTCTGTAATCGCATTTTGGTGTAAGAGCTATTCGTACCGCTCTTAAAACGAACGGTCGCGAAGGATGCCCTCAATTACTCGAAGAGCGGCGGGCGGGCTGCCCCCTCTCCTCAGACTATGGATGAAGTGGCCTATTCCCCGAGAATCCTGTGGTCCTATTTTGCGGTCAGACGATAGGTCAATTTCCGAGCACAGCCATACAAAAGGGCACCTTGCAAGGAGACCTAATACTCGTTCAAACGTAGCAACAGGGAAGCTAGAACTCGTAGGAAAGCGTTGCTCCGATTTGTCTTGGGTTAGCGAGGGCTTCGTAGCGGCGCTCGCCGTCTCCGTTATCGAAGAAGAACACGCGGCTCGCATACTTCTCGTCGAGCAGATTCTTCGACCACACCGAGATGCGCCAGTTTTCGAACTGGTAACCTGCGGATGCATTTACGGTGGCGACCGCATCGCGCTGTTGGAGATGGCTGTTCGATTCAAAGTAAGCGTCCCTCCCAGCCAGGGCGATGGATCCGAAGACTCCGGATTCCGCACTGTAGTTGAGCCGAAAATTGTAGTTGTAGCTAGGAGCGTTCGCTAGTTCGCGTTCAGGCACAAGTCCTCCTGGATCCGTATAGGAATCTCGCTCTGCATTCAGGAATCCGATACCGGCTTCGATTCTCCAGTCTTCGCTGAGTTGCCACTGCAGTTCTGCCTCCGCTCCAAGATGCGTCGCATCCTCTCCATTCACCGTCAAGTAGCGGAAGAAGCCGCCGGCACCTACGGAGTCGCGGAGTTGGGCATCGTCACGACTGAGACAGAAAGCGGTTAACTGACCGGTCAATCGGTTATCCACCCAACTTCCTTTGACACCTGCTTCGAGGTTCCAGAGCGTTTCTTCGCCATATTCGCTCGGATACTCAGGGCTTGTGAAGGTGCCGCTATTGGCGCCGCCGGCCTTATAGCCACGGGCGATGCTCGCAAAGGCCATCACGCCCGTATTCAAGTTGTGCTGCAGAGTGAGCTTGCCACCGAAGACATCATCGTTGTTCCCGTTTTTCCCATCATAGAGGAAGCCTTGGTAATAGCCCAGCTCGTTGGATACCGAGTCAAAGTCAACCTCGTGTATCTCATATCGTAATCCCGCGATGAGGCGGGTTCCTTCATTAAGTTCGAACGCCATTTGACCGAAGGCGGCGATTGTCTCCGTTTCGTATATCGAATCGACATCCGCCTGGCCAAAACTGAACTCGCCCTGACTGGGATCGCCGTCGCGGTAGTGCACGTCGGAGTCTTCCCGGAGATTCTGATAATACAACCCGACTGTCCAACGGCTAAGGTTACTGCTGTCGCTATCGATCCGTATCTCCTGATTGAATACTTCTCTATCGCGCAAGGTGGAAAGATAGCCGGCGTAAGATGCGTCGGTCCAGTCCGCATCATAACTATAGAAGGAGTCGGTTTTCATGGCGGACGTTTTCGAAGTGACTCTGATGCCTTCCCCGGTATCGAATTGACCCTTCAAGCTTACGCCAAGGGATTCTTCCTCGTCTCTTCCGGGCTCGTTGGAGAAGCTTCTAAGAGCATCGTTGCCCATGGAGAACTGGTCGTACCCGTCATTCATATCCACGTATAACAAGGCCCCGTCCCATTGGTAGCGGTCTTCCTTCAAACGAAGTTTGAAACGAGCGGCGGTTTCATTGCGCTCATTGGTATCATCGCGACCCAGGAATTCGTTCCTGTAAAACCCGTCGCTTTGCTGGCTCTTTAATGCGAAGCGCATTGTCAGTCTTTCCGGATCGTTTTCAGACAACGGTCCGCCGATCGCAATCTCGCCGCCATACATCGAGTCCTCGCCCATGCTCGTCTGGGCAGTCCCCGTCCAGTAAGGAGTGGGTTCCGCGCTGACGATGCGAATCAATCCTCCCGCCGCGTTGGCTCCGAAGGCGCCGGCTTGCGGCCCGCGGAGGACTTCGACCTGCTTGACGTCGAAAAGACTCCCTGCGGACCCAAGCCCGGTAAAGTCCATGTCGTCTATGAGGAATGCGACGGCGGAGTCAGGCGTTTCGCCTTCGAACTGCGAGTTTTCACCGATACCCCGGATTTGGATGTAGCGGGAGCGAGCGGTGCCACCGGTCGTGGTGAGATTTGGCAGGTAGGCTGAAAGGTCATCGAAGTGACCCCTTTCAGGGCTTTCCAGCTCTTTTCGATCAAGCAAGCTGATGCTCGCCGTCGTTTTGCCGCGCTCGGTCTGCCATAAATCACCCGTCACGAAAACGGAGGGCAAGTCGATAGCGTCGCCCTTTGCATTGGCAACTTCCTGGGCATTAATCGGTCCGATCGCCGCCAGCGCAATGACGCTGCCTGCCGCGATGGCCTTCAAGGTGTTTCTATTCTTCATTTAGGATCTCAATATTTGCGGTTTGAGATCCGGTGTTGAGCGAAGAAAGGTGAATCCGCTCCAAAACAAGAACAGGACTCATTCCTTTTCCTACGCCGGTATCAACCGGATCAGGTTCAAAGGGACCGCGTCTGCACTGCTCGTCATTCCGATCAGCAAGGAAGCTATCTCAGACCCATTCCAGGTCGCCCCTAAGGATTCTCAAATTACGTAAGCCCCTTACTGGTTTTGTCAATAGCGACTTGAACACGCGTTGACCGATTTTAGCCGAACCAACCCGCTCTCCTCTCGCAAGACCTCGAAAAAACAATTGCATGATTACCCGGCGAAGCCCGCATTTGATTTCGAGAATGGACAGTTCCGACGATTTCCTCTTTCGAAGAGATCGCGTTCTATGGAAGCAATCATTACTCAGATTCAACAAACCTCAATGGTGGAGTGGCTCGGGACGGCAGCCGGGCTCATCGGAGTCTACCTGAGCATCAAAGAAAAAGTCCTCGCCTGGCCCTTTTTCCTGTTTTGCTACGGACTCTACGCCTATCTGAGCTACGGCGCGTCGCTCTATGCGGCGATGACGTTGAACGCGTGCTTCATTCCGATATCGGCCTACGGCTGGTGGAAATGGGGAGTGGCCTCTCGGGGAAAAAACGAAAGCACTCCCACCAGCAAATCGCTCGCCATTACCCGACTGACCTTGAAACAGAGGATGGCGATAGGCGGGATCAGTCTGCTCGCTACGATAGGGATCGGAACGATTCTAGATCGATACACGGAATGCATTCTTCCCTATCTCGACGCTTTCGCTACCTCAATCTCCTTTCTTGCACAATTGCTGCTGAGTCGGAAGCTTATCGAGAATTGGATCGCTTGGTTCATTGCAGACACGGCTTTTATCGTTCTTTGGGCGATCCAGGGCTACTGGATCGCGGTCGCAATGTTTACCGTTTTCACGGTAATGGCGGCATTAGGATTCTTGAGCTGGAGGAAGGAACTCTCTAAACATGCCAACCCCCTTAAATAAGGTCCGCCGCATCGTTTTTTTAGGGGCGGAATGTACGGGGAAGAGCACCATCGCTCGGGCCGTCGCAGAACATTTTGGCGACCCCTGCTCGAATGAATACGTGCGCCAGCATGTCGAACAGCTCGATCGGCCCCTCGACGAATCCGACCTCGAACCCATCGCTCAGGGACAGATTCGCCTTGAAGATGACGCCTATGCAAAAGCGGCTCGATACGTTTTCCACGATACTAATCTCCTCTCATCGATCCTCTACGCAGAGCATTATTTCAACACGTCTATTCATTGGGTCGATGAACGGTTCCTTAGCCGCATCTACGATCGATACTACTTCTGCCAGCCCGACATTCCCTGGAAAGCGGATCCAGGCCAGCGCGCCAGCCCGCAAGAACGCGAGAGACTGCACAAGCAGTTCGAATCGATTCTTGAGCGCTTTAGAATCCCTTACATCACTCTAAAGGGATCACCAGAAAAACGATTAAACACCGTTCTGGAAACGCTCACCTGAATCGTCGGCCGAATCTTGCTGGCTTGGAAATCGAAGACGGCAGGCACCCCTATTAACTTCACCTGAAAACGCAACGGAGCGAGTTCCCCAAAGCGAACAACTCACTGCCACATCCACAATTATGCCAATAACGATTGCCCTCACGATCCAGAATTCCTTCTTCAATCTGTATGGAACACTTTTTTCAGCGAAACGCACACCGGCGAGTTATCAGAATTCGTATCCATTAAATCGGCCATGAAAGCCCACCACTTCTTGACGATTTCCTTCTCTGGCGGCTGATCCACCGTATGGTCGTCCGACAACTTCTGCACCGCGAAAAGCGTCAGAGTCTCTTAATCCAGAAATATCGAGTAATCGGATATACCCGCCGCCGAGAGCTCCGACGACAATTCGGGCCAAATCTCATCGTGTCGCTTTTTATATTCACCCTCGAAGCCAGCAACAATTCCCGTTGGCGGGTGCATTCCTAGATATATCTTTTCGTAAGTTTCTCGGTTGTGACGATCAGGAATCATGTCCTCGATCGCAGGGATCAAATTGCCTGTTCGCAAATTGACACACCACGCTCCCATGGTAAATTTCATTCACTATGAACATCTATGACCTTCCCAACGCCCTTCGCCACGAAGGTGGACTCACCCGCCGTCTCTTCCTGGCCTACGCTGCTTCCCTTTCATCGATCCCTCTCCTAAGCCACTACGGCTCCGCCAATCCGGCTCACGACTTTACCAACGATCCCTTCACCCTCGGCGTAGCGTCCGGTGACCCCGATCACGAAAGTGTCATCCTCTGGACTCGCCTCGCGCCCAAGCCCCTAGAACCGGGCGGCGGCATGCCCAAGACTCCGATCGAGGTTCATTGGGAGATCGCCGAAGACAACTCCTTCAAAAAAATCGTCCAGTCGGGCAAGGTCAACGCCACGCCTGAACTCGGTCACTCCCTCCACATCGAGCCCCGAAACCTCAAGCCAGATCATTGGTATTCTTATCGTTTCAAGTCCGGCGACGCCATCAGTCCCGTCGGCCGCACCCGGACGCTCCCCGCACCCGACGCCTCACCGGACAAACTCCGCTTTGCCGTCACCTCCTGCCAGAACTTCGAACAAGGCCTCTTTACCGCCTACCAACAAATGGCCGCCGACAGGCCCGATTTTGTCTTTCACCTTGGCGACTACATCTACGAATATGCCGGAATAAACGGCAAAGTCCGTACCCACCAAGGGCCCGAAATCGAATCCCTGGACCAATACCGCATCCGCTACGCCCAATACAAAGGCGACAAGGATCTCCAGGCTATGCACGCCGCCTGTCCATGGTTCGTAACCTGGGACGATCACGAATTCGACAACAACTGCGCCAACGACATTTCCGAACAAGAGGGAATCGATACCGCCAAATTCCTCATCCGCCGCGCCAACGCCTATCAAGCCTACTATGAGATGATGCCTCTGCGCACCTCTTCGCTTCCCGTCGGCCCCAACATGACTCTCTATCGAAAGGGGAGCTTCGGCACTCTCGCCGAATTCTTCATTCTCGACACCCGCCAATACCGCAGTGACCAACCGAACGGTGACCGACATAGTCCCCTCAATACCGCCGCCACTAACCCAAGACAAACGCTCCTCGGCAAAACCCAACGGAGGTGGCTATTCGATTCCCTATCCCGCTCCAAAGGCAGTTGGAACATCCTAGCCCAACAAGTCATGATGGCTCTCGTCGATCGCTCGAAGGCCAACTCACCAGCCGCCTACTCCATGGACCAATGGCCCGGCTACGCTCACGAACGAAAAGTTCTCCTCAAGCACCTACGGAACCACAAAATCAACAACCCCGTTGTCCTCACCGGCGACATCCATTCGAACTGGGCCAACGAGCTCCGCGTTGACGACTTCAAGCCCGACCAAGCTATCGTGGCCTCCGAATTCGTCACGACCTCCCTTTCTAGCAGCGGCGATGGATCATCGCAATTCGAAGGACTAGACGAATTCCTCGGCCGCAATCCCTGCACTAAATTTCACAACCGCCAACGTGGCTACATAATGTGCGATGTCACTCCCTATACCTACTCCTCGGACTACAAAGTCATCGACAAAGTCACTAGCGTAGGCGGCAAGACGACTTCGCTCGCCAAGTTTACCGTAGAATCTGGCCGACCCAATATCCATACTGCTTAAACAATTCGCAGAATCGCAATCACAAGCTCGTGCGTATCCTCGAAGACCTCTGCGATCTCCATTAGGTACCCTACTGTTTCGCATTCTTCGGAGCCCCATTGTTGTTAAACTTAAAGCTGCCAATCTAACCTGACTAACTGAATCTTATTTCCCTCCCCAACAACCAGAGAACAAGACTAAGAGCAAAAGTGGCTGGGAAACTGCGAAACGGGTTTCATGCTCTAGCTAAACAGAATGGTTTTGTTGCCGCGCACCAACACGCGGTCTTCCAGGTGGTATCGTAAGCCTCGGGCCAGCACCGTATTTTCAACATCCTTGCCCTGACGCATCATATCTTCTATGCTATCGCTGTGCCTGACACGCACGACATCCTACTCGATAATCGGGCCAGCATCGAGGTTTTCCGTGAGACGTAGTGGCAGGTTGCGCCGATCAACTTCGCGCTCATCCGCCTGATGATAAGGCTTCGCACCGATGAATGACGGGAGAAAGCTGTGATGAATATTAATGACTTTATGACGGTATTTTTTGCAGAGCCAAGCGGGAAATATTTGTATGTAGCGTACCAGCACAATCGTATCCGGCTCCGCCTGTTCGATGAGTTCCGCTGTCTTCTCGAAGGCTGCCTGTTTCGCCTCGGGTTCCTTCGGCACCGGCACATGATGGTAAGGGATGCCATACCATTCGACCAGCTCACACAGCGTTTCGTGATTAGAGCTCACGTTCCAAACCTTCGAAAACGTAGAGATGTCATTTTCATCGTAGACCGTCAGAACCACCCCGTCCTGTCCCAAGCCTTCGTATTCCTGAATCGGGTTCGATACCCCAACGTAGCTACAGTAAATCGACAGCTCAATCTCTACAACTCGCTTATCATTCGGCGAACACAGAATCGCTCAACCGCAGACTCGTCGATCTCAAGACCCAATCCAGGCTTGTGCGGCACGTCGACGAAGCCATCCGTTTGCTCAAAGGCAATCGATGCGAGCTCGTTACGAATCGGGTTGGGCGTCTGGTCGAATTCCATTACTGGCGTCTGCTCGTAAGGCCTTGGATTCCCAACACGAGGACAGGGCGGGAAGGTGGAGGCGAGACTGATACTGGCGGAAATCATAATAGCGGAGCCCCACACGTGTGGATTCACTTGGATTCCCATGGTATTGGCCATGGCGGCAACATTTCTAAACTCTGTGATGCCCCCAATGAACCGAACATCTGGCTGGGCAATCCCGAGTGCCCTTTGAGCGAGAAAGTCCCTAGCCTCATAACGATTGTACCAAACTTCCCCTCCCGCAACTGTCAAGGGCTGCCCGACTTTCACTTCCAAATAACCTTCCACATCGTTCGCAACCACGGGTTCTTCGAACCAGTGAATATCCAACCCGGCCAGACGATTACCTATATCAATGGCCATTGACGCATTGTAGGCTTTATTCGCGTCGACCATGAGAAAGAGGTCGTCGCCAATCGCATTTCGAATGGATCTCACTCGCTCGACATCTTCAGCGACACTCAATCCTCCAATCTTGGTTTTCATTCCAATGTAGCCAGCTTCTACATACGACACAGCCTCCTTTAAAAGCTTAGAATAATCATCGTCATCTCGATAGTACAGTCCGGTCGCATAGACAGGGACCTTGTTTCTTATAGGTCCACCCAGCAGCTCCGATATACTCTTTCCTGACGACTTCCCCAGAATATCCCACAGAGCGATATCAATACAGCTGAGAGCTCCTCCACCAAAGCCACTTGTCTGGTTGTCATTATAAATCGTGCCAAACATTCGGTTCCATAGCTTGTTGATCGTGCGCGGATCCTCTCCGATCAATTGTGGCGCAAAAAGGTCGTGGATAACCGTCTGCGAGGGCGAGTCACCTCCTTCGCCCCATCCTGCGACGCCTTCGTCCGTGGTAATTTTACAAATCAGGGCAGTCCGCTTTCCGGCGATACCTTGCGACCAAGAGAAAGGCTCCTCAATCGCGCACTCTAAAAGGAAGGTCTCAATTGATTTTATTTTCATCTGTAATCTGTCATTGAACCTTAATGACAGCGATTGATCTTCTATTTTCCCAATGAAAAAAGGACCCTACCGACCCATCCAGCCTCCATCGACTAGCATGGTCGTTCCGTGCATGTAGTCAGATGCCTGGGAGGCCAAAAACACTACGGGTCCCTTAAAGTCATCGACTTGGCCCCACCTTCCAGCTGGGATCCGTGGAAGAATCGAAGCGCTACGTTCCGGGTCATTCCTTAAGGCCTCAGTATTATCGGTTGCAATATAGCCCGGGGCGATCGCATTGACGTTGATCCCTTTGGAAGCCCATTCATTCGCTAAGGCCATCGTAAGCTGCCCAATTCCCCCCTTGCTGGCCGCGTATCCGGGAACTGTGATTCCCCCTTGATAGGCTAAAAGAGATGCCGTAAATATAATTTTTCCACTTCCTCGCTCGATCATCCCCTTGCCGATCTCCCGGCTGAGAACGAATTGGGCATTCAGATTCACCTCGATCACCTTGTCCCAGTACTCATCGGGATGATCCACGGCTGACTTGCGCAAGATCGTTCCCGCATTGTTGACAAGGATATCTATCTTAGGATGGTCGGATTTCACTTCTTTAATAAATCGATAAAGCGCTTCCCGATCAGAGAAATCACAAGCGTATCCAGAAAATGAGCGTCCCATAGCAAGTACCTCTGTCTCCACATCGCTCCCAGAACGTTCCAATGTCGCGGAAACCCCCGCGATGTCCGCTCCCGCTTCCGCCAATCCAACGGCCATCGATTTGCCAATACCACGCTTGCAGCCCGTCACGAGAGCTGTTTTTCCTTCCAAGTTGAACCTGTCTAAAGATTTCATATACAAACTATTTCTTTAGGCCACTACCCTTCAATATATCATCCGCAATGAATCAAGTACTTGATCCCGTCGGGGTTCGCATCTATTTTCTCGAAGGTTCCCTGTACCTCTTCTATCGGGGCGATCTCCGTGATAAGCGAGTCAATGGGGAGCTTTCCTTCTCCCATAAGCTCGATTGCTTCGTCAAAGTCACATTCCTCATACAAGCGCACCCCGATCAACTGAATCTCAGACCAAAAGAACTTGAATAGATCTACTGGGCGCTGCTCCGGATGAATCGCCACCATGACAATTCGACCCCGCACATTGGGAAGCTCGGTCATGAGCTCTGCCCCTGGCCCAGATCCTGATACTTCGAATACACAATCCGCCATATCGCCATTGGTCATTTCACTGACAACCTCAACAACATTCTGGGTAAGCGGGTTGATCCCTTCGACACCCAACTCCTTAGCAAAACTCAAACGGGATTCGTTGACCTCCGAGAGTATGACTCGCGCACCTTTCACTTTAGCGACTAGCGCAACCAGCAACCCGATGGGCCCTCCCCCAATTACCACGCAGGTTTCTCCTGACTTCACTTTCCCAAGTCGGACATCATGAACCGCAACCGCAGCCGGTTCAACTAGCGCTCCATGGCACAAAGACATACCTTCCGGCAATTTGTGCAGCGCATAGGCAGGAACCGTCCACGAGGACTGCATTCCTCCCGGACGATCGATTCCGATGAACTTCATATTCTTGCCGACGTGGGGAAAGCCTTTGTCAAAGGACGCCGCTTCACCAAACAACAGAGGCCGCACCGCTACTTGGTCTCCTACTTGGGCCGTCTCGACTCCTTCGCCCAGCTCAGCCACTACGGCAGATACCTCGTGCCCAATCGTCTGAGGAAGACTAACGCGTTGATCCATATGGCCGTGATAGATGTGCATATCCGTTCCACAAATACCACAATAGGCTACATCCAAACGGACCTCTCCAGGTCCAGGTGGAATAGCAGCACTCTCGCCAACTTCGATTTGCTTACCTCCTTGATAGTTTGCCGCTTTCATCTTCTAACATTGAAATTGCACCTCCAAAGAACCCCTTGCAAGCCTCGACAAAAGCTATTTCAGAATCTCACTTCTATCGAACTATTTCCTTGTAACACTGGCGCCTGGAAGCTTGGGAGTGCCCAGCCCCACGACTCAATCCTGACAAGTAGACACGTTTGCGATCTAACCTGTATCGCTCTACTATTTAATCTAGCAACAACATGACAACCGTATCGTCCCGAAGACGCTTCTTGTGAGGATTCTGTGGGGCGAGCAACATAATTGGGAACCCGCGATCCGAAGCGATTTGGACCGGCGGACCGCGCTTCTTAACCTTGTTTATGTCATTGCCACTCTCACCCCCTCCATGAAGAAAAAGTAGCAAAGGAAATGTCTGGTTATCCTTTTCTTCGTATTTTTTAGGCAAATGCATTAGATATCTCCTGGCACCAAAGTCCACAGTCCCGTATTTTATAGATCTAGCACGACGGAAAATCAGAGTTTAGAAACCGACCTGTTAAAATACATTTCTAAACAGCTAAACGACGGCAGTTACGCCATTCGAAAAGTGTAAACTCTCACAACGCTTCGGGAAAAACCTAACCTCATTTTTTCATCACTGGGGCCAAGTAAATGTTCTTATACCTGACCGCCGTATGGTCGCCCTGCAAATGGATAGGACCCGGTTTCGTTGGATCCGTGTGAATGGCACCCCCTGTCGGGCCCTCTACCGGTTGATTGTCAATTACCTTTATACCGTTGAGAACAACCGTCACATGGCGGTCCACCAAAGTAAGGTCGTAAGTTTGCCACTCTCCAGGCTCCTTACCGGCATTTACCGATGGAGCAATTCTTCCGAAAATGGAACCGACACCTTGCAGGCCCTGCATACGGCTATCCCGATCCACAACTTGAGCCTCATACATCCCCCGCAGATAGACCCCGCTATTGCGACCGCCCTCGACTAGAAACTCGATGTGCAACCAGAAATCTTCAAAGAGCGCCTCTGTTTGCAAATTCCCATACGATCCTGTTGAGCCGAAATCCGTCTTGGGTGTATTGTTCACCATAACCCCGTCTTCAACCTGCCATCCATTTTTCTTGTTGGGATTGTAAAGGTGCCAACCCGCTAGGTCTTTTCCGTTGAAGAGCGAGATCGGGTGACCAAACTGTACCTTCGACAGATCGGGTCGCTTGGGTATAGGAGCGAATTTCTTCCCCGTAAAAGTGATGCGGTCATACGGCTTTTCCAAATCGTCATTCAAGATCAGACCATCCAGCTTTCCGTTTTTCAGACCGACATTCACTGTATTTGTCGTGACTTCAGGGCCATTCTTTCCTTCTCGCTTAATCTTAATAGGAAACGTGAACCGCTTGTCTTTAAATTCGGTAATCTTGTGCGGACCTGCAGATTGAACGTGCACTCGCATGTGAATTGCTGGCTCGCCTCCAACTTCCTCGATCTTCAACCAAGCGGGCTCGTTAGTCGAGAGATCTAAAGACCAGTCACCGATAAGGCCTTTGGGAACCGATTCTTTGCCGAAAGCAGAAGCACTTGCGGTGACAGCAAAGAACAAGCAAATAAGAAAACCCTTAGTGCCATAGATGTGCGATCCTTTTAGATTTGCCATTTTAGAGATTGGGTTTAAGAAATATCATTACTGTCGGGGCCTAAAAAATATCATTTGCAACTTTGTGAGCATTCGAGGTCAACAGAAACACATCCACATCGCCGTAATAGATATGTCACTGGTGGATTGGACTCGATACGAAGCTAAGAGCCTATTTGCGGTTTCTGAGTTCGAACGCTGTCCAAATCCAATCTCCACCGGTAGTCGCTCCGTTGGCTTGAGGGAGTTGTTCGGTTGCCAAGCCCAAATCGAGAGCGATTTCTGTCCAGCGGCTTTGTAGAGGCTTTGTCAATACGGAATCCAAGTTTACGAAATGGTTGAGCCAAACCTACTTTACACTGTTTACCTGAGCCAGCACATCGGAGGCCCCGACCTCAGCCGCGTAAGCCTCTTTTACAGGTTCCGCCAAACGCAGCAAGGTATCCCGTTCTTCAAAAGTATGCGTCTTGAGCTTTCCCTCGGCTTCCATTTGGGCCATTAAGGTCGCATCCAGATCCGACTCGATCCGTCTCCCATGGGCTCCCGCTTCCCTACCTGCCTTTAAAATAGCAGCCTGTAAATCCTCAGGAAGTCGTCGAAACGTTTTTCCACTAAAACAGAAGGGGCGGATCGTGATAGCATGCTGTGTAAGTGAGATTTCAGGACCGACTTCGTAGAACTTCATTTGCTGAATCCCTGTCGCTTCATTTTCGGCCGCTTCGATAACGCCTGTTTGGATCGCGTTATAAATTTCGTTGTAGGCGATTACGGTCGGAGCAGCTGAGATTGCCTGAAATATCTTGGTTTGTATCGGTGCCCCCATGACTCGAATATTGAGCCCTTTCAATTCCGCCATGTTCCTCACGGGCTTATTCACAATAAGATGCCGCTTTCCGCCGCCCGCATAGCCGACAATCCTGACATCAGCCTTTTCATTTATCTCCTCTACGATCGGTTTCAGGGCGTCTCCATTGAGCACTTTTTTCCAATGATCCGAATCGCGAAAAAGAAAAGGCATATCCATCAACGGAGCCGCCTTCGAAAAGGTCGACATATGTGAAGGAGAAACGATGGCGTAGTCTACTGAGAGACCTTGGCTCATATAAGCGAAATAGTCTTTCTCCAATCCTAGTTCGCTATTTTCATAAAGCTCGAAATTGATCGGCTTCCCGTAGTACTCCTGCACCAATTCTTGAAATTTTTCTAGAGTCTGAGTGTAGGAGTGGTCTCCATCAAACTGGGACGCTCCTCGAAGTGTTATCGTTCCGTCGCGATTAGAACAGGCGACGAACAACAAAGCCGTGACTATCGATAGGAAGGCGGGGAGAAGAAAACGTCTTTCAAGTGGTTTCATTGCTCTATTAAATAGGATATAAATTCTGAAAATCAACAATAAGGAAATACCGAAAACAAAAAGTACCGGACCTCCCAACATTCAAAAAGTGCGACTCGCTCTCGCACCATGCCACTTGGGCAAATCAGAACTAACTAACGCGGCACTTCACTATACGACGAGCTCATAGCTCTGAGGCTCTCGAACGGGCAAGCGAAATCCATGGATGAATTTTAAGGGAAGCCAAGGCTGTTGCTTCAGCAGGCCCATTGCTAACGTTAAGTATTATATAAAAATAGAATAGGCAGCATTCCCTTGGAGATGCTAATTCGCCACAGAAAAGGTTACCTTTATATTAATTTGATTATATTGTAATGCTCAACAATCACAAAGGTGGGCCGAGAGGCTCTGTTAAAAGCACCAGAAACGGTCCGCGAGCAATTGAAGTAAGAACTTCACCATCTACACCATTCCAGTCGAAACCTTTCGACCGGTGGCTGCCACGTTGTCGGCGACGGCTTCAGGTGTCGGCATTTCCGAGACACAACAGGAAATGTTCTGGTTCTGCAGGGCCCAAAGATAGGCTTTCGAATGGATCGACATTTTCTCTGGAATAGCTTCGTTCAGTTTTTGGATACACCATTGCGGAGTTTCCATCCCTGGATTGCTTACCGCACGAGCTACTTTCATAGCTACGATTCCCATACCTGCTTGCTTGGCCTTGAGAAGGGAACGCTCGAGTGCAGCGTGGTTTCCAACATTGTAGGCAACCATCGCTCCGTCGTAATGACCGAGCTCGATCGCCTTATCCAGATTGGCCGCCACGTCGTTGTGCATGGACAACGCGGCAAACCGCACAGAACCTTTCTTTTTCAGGTCATCGAAGACTTCGCGAATATTTTCATCGTCGAGCATTTCCGGCATGGCAACCCCGTGAGGACAGTGAAGCACATCGAGGTGATCGGTTTGCAGAGCTCTGAGCGAGTTTTCCACCAGCTCGTGCATTCGGGCCTTTATCTTGGGTTTCCATTCCTTCCGAACGCCATATTCCTTCAACACCAAGTGTCGCATATAGGCTGTCTTGAACTTATTGTCCTGCCCCTTAAAGTACTTGAAGTGATAACCCGGCTTGAGCACTCCCCGCTCCTCAATCATGGAAACCGCCCGCTTTTCCAGATCCGCCTTTTTTTCGAACGGCAACCCACTCAAAACATCTTCCACAAGCGTTCGCATAAATTCGTCATAAAAGCTAATCTTCGTGGAAAGAAAAAGATTATCGCGGTTTCCAGACTCTTTGAGATACTTTCCAATTACTTTCTCTGCGTTTCCTTTGCTATAGGCGGGAGCCGTATCAATATAATTGATTCCGCTTTCTCGGCACGCCTCGATAATTTTAACATAACCATCATCTTTCCAAGGGGTTGTTCCCATCACAATTTCAGAAACCATCATTCCCGTATCGCCAAACATCCGGTATGACATCCCTGATTGATGGTTTCTCCACTCGGGGCTGCTCGCGTCCGCTTTTGCCGCCTTAGTTGCCGATTTATTTTCCCTTCCGATCGCAGCGGGGGCGACACTCAGTCCTACCGAAGTAGTCACCACACTGCGAACAAAGGTTCTTCTCGAATTTTTATCACTAGCCATGATTTATGCTCTGTTGGTTTTATACGGAGATTGTCCCCCTTTGATTGATGGTTTATCCCTGCTCGAAGGCAAGCGCTTCTCCGATGAAATGCCAAAAACTAACCAGCTTCAGCCTACCAAATTCTCCTCCAATCACAAAGACGACCCCCTTTCAGGCTAACCGGATTCTCTTCTTTCGGGGAATCGCTTAACGTGACGACTGCAACCTTTCGCAGGACCAGCGTTTGGACTAGAGATGCTGCGATCTGAACAATTCTTCAATCTAAGCGGGAGAAAGCTACCAGAAAAGCGCGTAGGTTCCGAAATATACCACTGCCACAATAATCACCCAAATCAGGAACTGCTTGTTCTCCTTGGAGGTGGGCTCCATGTCGGACAGAACTCGTTTCCGGGATGATTCGAACAACTCCCTGCCGCTTTCTTTGGTCAGAAGCGAGATTCCAAATAGCAAGCATAAACTAAACACCGCTAGAAAGGCGGCAGCGTGGAGGAAGTGCATCTTGAGGAAGCCCAGTCCGATCTGGTCCACCCAGGCCCCCACCATCGCGTTGTCCGCTGCGAGCCACATGACCACTCCCATTAATGACCCAATTACCAAAGTCCAGAAACCGGCTTTCCGATTGGGTATCGGCGAGAGCAGGCCGCCCATAAAACAGGCAAGGACTCCACCCACTGAATACGAGTTGAACTTGGCTAGGTAGTCGAAGAGAAACTTGAAATTCGGGATCACCCAAATGGCCCAGAGTATGCCTGAAAAAATGATCAGCGCTCCGGCCACTCTACCAGCAATCACGAGCTCCCGCTCGCTGGCATGCGGCTTGGCCTTTATGTACCAATCCATAGTGATGAGGCTTGAGGCTGAACAGATGCTTGAATCGACCGAACTCATCAAAGCCGCCACTAGCCCGGCCAAGGTTAATCCGATTAGCCCCGTCGGCAGCAGTGTCCGGACCATCGTCGAATAGATTTGGTCTGGCGAAGACGGAGCTGTCGCAAAAAAGCCATCCTGTATCAGCATCAGGCCAATCACACCCGGAATGACGATGATGAAGAGTGTCAATGATTTCAACAGAGCCGCGAACAAACCGCCCATTCGCCCTTGGTGAATGCTCTGTGCCGCCAAAGCTCTCTGGACGACCGAATGGTTCATAGAACAATAGAATAGCGAATGTACCGTTAGACCAAATACCACTCCTGTCCAAGGAACATAGCTATCGTCCGTTCCTCGAACGAGCGACATCAACTCGACTCCTTCTGTCTTTTGGTAGATATTCACTTTGGTCATGAACGCGTCGATTCCTCCCACTGCATATAGCCCAAAAATAAGGACTAGGATTCCTCCCAAGACCAAAATGAACATCTGGATATAATCCGTCACGACAACCGCCTTCAAGCCTCCTAGTACCGCATAAACGCCGGTTGTCGCTGCGAGTATCAAAATTCCAGGCACAATCGAGCTCCAACCAAAGAGGTCCATCATCACCTGTCCCCCCGCATAGAGCGAGAGAGGCACGACGTTTAGGGCGAGAAACAGAATCTGGAAGATCGAGGCGAACCGCAGAGACTCCTTCCCGTAACGCACTCCCAGATACTGAGGGGTTGTGACGATACCGAGTCGAATGTAGACCGGCAGAAAAATGATCCCCATCAAGGCGAATCCCAAAACGCCCGCCAACTGGTAGTTGGCCACCGCTACACCAATCACGACGGCCAAACCTGCTTGCCCCACAAACTGCTCTGCGGAAATATTAGTAGCGAAAAGCGAAGCTCCAATCATGGGCCACCTCATCTTACGCCCTGCCAGGAAGTAGTCTTGGGTGTCCCTCACACCACTACTCAAACGTACTGTGATCCAGAGGATGATTACGAAGTAGCCAATGACGATCGATAGATCGATTAGGGAAATATTCATCAGGGAGTATCCAGGGAGTATCAGTAGGGAGCTGAAAAGGACTAGAGATATTTCTCTATAATCTAGCTAGGATAGCAATAATCATTTACCCATGCCAATGGACAAATGCATTCGCCCATGTGAGAAAGCCTACCTCGGTCCGGATGGCCGGTTGATTACGCCTTAATGAATAAGTCCGAGGACCTCCAAGCTGGTTCGTGAACAAGTGAGGTCATTTCAGATTACGTACAAGATGACACCGGCAACACCCAGACAGTCAATGCAACAATACCAGCACCTTTTTATCACCGCTCCCTGATGGTTTCTAATAGCTCGATTTCTTCAATTGAATGAAACCGTAGAAACGCAAGAATGTGGGAACTTGATTCTGACATGTTAGCCATCCATGAACGGGCTTAATAATGGCGTTTCGATTACATAGGGTGATGAACTAGCCAATACATTGATCGTGTTCTCCTCGGACCATGGAGAGTTGCTAAGAAACTTTGGAAGCTAAGGAGAGAGATGGATGCTCGAAGCATCCTGCCGCGTTCCCATGATCGCCCGCTTACCAAGCGTTTTTCCCGCCAACTCTCAATGCGATTATCCCGCGACTCTTCTTGATTTGTTTCCAACCTTTACGGCACTCGCCGGCAACAGAAGCGATTAATAGCCTTGGGGTTTAAGCAATTCGGGATACTTACATCGCGAACCATATCCCAAAAAACGGATAAGGCAATTCGATAAACGCATCCCTAGGGCCAGTCCCCTAGGTATTTGCCCGAGGGGAAGTGTTAACTGGAAAAGCTAGTTCATAAATCGAATATAGGCATTGAGAGAGGTGGCTACCATGAGCCAGAGAAAGTAAGGCAGAATAAAAACCGATTTCATCCGGAATCGTGAGCAGTAGCCGAATAGAAACCAGGCGATCAGAATGGTCAGCAGAATGATCACTACCAAGGCAGCTCCCACTTGGTGATAGCGAAAGAACAATGGATTCCAGGATACATTCAAAACCCATTGAATCGTGTAAAGAGTGATCCACCGCTTCTTGTCAGATAATTCGCTCCATCCGAGAGCCATGTAAGCGGCAAAGCACAGCATGACTGTTGTCCAGGCTACCCCAAACACCCAACCCGGAGGCGTCCAGGGCGCTTTATTTAGCTGGAGGTACCAGTCAGATGAGGGTCCATTGCCCATCAGTAATCCCCCAACCCCCAAGGCCAGGAAATTCAATACTAGAAATGCGATGAGTCTTATCGCCACTTTCATTTACCTACTTTTAATCTTAATGACTTGCCTAACCACCCTTGCACTCTACTCTTTTATGACTGCGACAACGGTCCTCAAATGTTGTATCCGTATTATGTTTACATATTAGGGGGAGACTTCGCTTTAAAAATGAACTCCTAACGCTCCACTACCCAGATGTTTCTGAACTGAATCTTGTTGCTGTGATCCTGAAGGGAAAGACCCCCATTTTTGCCACTCTCCCCTAGCTCGCGCCCTTTTTGAGTGTTGGAGGTCGCTCCTTTAATCTGGAAGCTGTTGTGGATCTTCACTCCGTTGTGCCAGACGGTAAATTCCGCGTGATCAACTTTGTTGCCCTCCGAATCGCGACGGAGACGTTTGAATTCCACATCGAAGGTCTGCCACACACCAGGCGCCCAGCACATGTTCACTCGCGGGGGTGATTGTTTGTAAAGCGCGCCACACTCGTTCCACATACCGTCCAGGCCATAACTGTCTAGAATCTGAACCTCGTAACCACCCGGCAGGAAGAAACCGCTGTTGGCTCGCTTTTGTCCCCGATGCTCGGGCTCGTAGGGCAATCGGAATTCAAGGTGTACCTTCACGTCGCCAAAACTCTGGCGCGTATTGATGGATCCACCGACATTGTTGTTATCCTTTTTAGGCAGCACTTCAAAATAGCCGTCTTTAGTCAACCAGGTTGGATTTCCACCCCCTTGGCGCTCCCAGGCATCGAGGTCGGATCCATCAAAAAGCACCACTGCGTTTTCAGGAGCCTTTTTACCCATAGTGGGTGAGGCGCGATGCACGCGTTTTAAGGAAAATGGAGTATCGAAGGCGCCGCCGGCCTTATTGCCGGTGAAACTGTCGTTGGTAATTTTGCCGGAGTATCCATTCTGATCGAATGTCATCTTGCCGTTCTTCCAAACTGCTTCGGTTTTGACCTTAAAGTCCGCCCGCTTGTCGAACTCCTCCAGGATCTGAATTTCGTATCGATTGTTGCCTAGACCTATAACACGGGCCACGAGGCCGGGATTGTTCCTAGCGTTGCCGTCTTTCTGAGGAGCGTCAACCCAGCCGCCTTCCCAGTCTCCCATAAACGGCGGGATGGGTTCTATGTTGGCTTGGGAAACAGACACACTATTCATCCACAACAGAACTGAAAATACGAGAGTGAAGAGGTTTTTAACAGAGGTAAGGTTCATTCGAATCAGGACGTTAGAGTTTTAATATGGTAGATTCCGCTAGAGATGGAAATCCTTTCAGGCAATCTTCGATTGAGTTCGCGAGTCTTTTAACTAATTCCTTCCGCAACGAAGAGTACAAATCGCCTATCCCGATACACAAAGTGGGGAGTTGCCCTTGAGTTGACTACTGCTGGAGGTAGGCGATCAAGTCTACCACCTCTCGTTCATCCATAGTCTGCAACAACCCTTCCGGCATCGTCGATTGCTCAGTCTGACTTTGTTCTATTATTTCGGATACCGGTATCACCTCTGCGGAATTCGGACCGGCGATCGTTATAGTGTGTCTAGATTGAGCGGTAATGTTACCGCTCAACACTCGTCCATCTTTTAGCGTGAGCACATTCATGCGGTAGTCCTGCGGCAATACCGCGCCTGGATCGATAAGGTTCTCCAGCAAGTAGTACAGGTTCTGGCGATCACCACCGTCGAGCGGTGGGCCTAAGCTGCCTCCTTCTCCAAAAAGGGTATGGCATGACGCGCAGCTTCGTTGAAATAGGGACTTTCCATTAACGATGTTCCCATCCCCCAACCGATCGGGAGTCAGATTTGCCTGCCAACTCTTTATCTGCGCTTGCTTGTTCTCTGGACTTTGACGCAACTGCCCCCAAACCTGTTCGAGGAGAGCGTTCAGCCCGTCGTCACTTAAATTGTAGATCTGGCGGGCATGAAAGGCAGACAGGTCAGACCGAGGAACCATGCCGTTCTTGATGGCCCTTAGGAGTGTTCCCGCAAAGGAAACTCTAGAACTCAGAGTGGCCATAGTTGCTTGACGGTCATCAGTCAGATAGCGGCGATAGGGTCTCAAAATCGCAGCCGCTATTGCAGGATCGTCGAAAGCGGCAAGTTCAACTATGGCCTGATTGCGACGAGACTGATTCCCCAAAAGACTCAACCAGTCCCGCTCCGTCATGGGCACGCTTTGATCAAAGACCTCCTCCAGTTCCGCGGCAATGGCACGAACGCCAGCATCTAATGACGACGCTAACAATTCCCAGTTCGCTGGTGCCTCGATTCCCTTCAAACCGTTGAGAGCTTCTGCAATCCCCTTCACCCCTGCTCGTGCCTGCAACTGGTCGCCCCGATCCAAAGTAGCGGTTATTTCCTTCACCAACCGAGGCATCAAATCGGCATTCAAATCAAAGTCAGATGCAATGCGACGCACGATGTTCTTGTAGACCTGTGAATCCGAGCAGTTGGATAGAAGCCCAAGTGCTCGGGCGGGGTTCGATTCTACGAGGGGAAGCAAGGCATACCAAATCATATACGGTAAATTCTGGTCGGATACGTATCCAAAATCCGTTACCAATTCTTCCGCCAACGCCCACTGCTGATCCTCTGAAAAGCGAGGAAACGTGGAGGCCACGTAAAGGCGAACCAACCGAGAAACTCCATCCCTCGCTAGATCACTGATCTTTCGAAACTGATCCTTAGTCGGATGCCCATCCTCTCCGATAAGCCGTATCGCCCAACTTCGAACATGCTCATCGCCATGATTCAGCAACGCGGTGAGTCGCTTTTCTCCCACTCCACCAGAACTATGCAGGGCCCACATAAATCGCAGTTGCCGATCGACGGCGTGTTCCCCCGAATCGAGCATGCGAAACAGTTCCCTTCGGGCATCTTCAATATCGATTCCAGCGTGGAAACGCTCCTGCAAGAGCCGGCGGGCATGACGGACATAATAATCATTGCGATGCAACTGATAGGAGGCTAGCTCCAGATTGGAGCCCATCTCCAGATCGAACGGACCGGAATGGTTCGCGCCTCCGTATACCACCTTGTAAATGCGTCCACTCGTGCGATGAACCCCATCGTTGTCGTGGCATTCTCCGAAATCCGTCCAATCAGACAGATAGACCCCGCCATCCGGTCCGTAGATTTGAGTCACTCCCTTGTACCAGGGGTGATTGGCAATCATGAAATCATTGCCGTGAGTCGCCACGTATCCAGAGCCCGACCTTTGTAGAATCTCATTATTGATGCGTCGACCGTGAGTGTTGCTTAGAAAGAGGGTGTCGCGGTATTTCTCCGGCCAGTTATCGCCTAGATAGATCATCGCTCCGCAATGCGAATGACCGCCTCCCAAGAGGTTGGTGAGTCCTTCCGCATTGTCGCGGAACTGCCTGCGATCCGTCCACTCGCCTTCGTGATGCAAATGATCAGCGGTCATAGGAATTCGGTCATAAACGTGTGCCGCCGAACCTTGACCGTGCATTCGAGGATAGTAAGCGCCGGGAATGACATGCCACAAGTGACCGTTCACGTTGCCCGTCATAAACATCTCACCCATATCATTCCAGTCGAGACCCCAGGGATTGGTGGTTCCACGAGCCACGATTTCCACCTCGTGGGTAACCGGATGGAGACGCCAGATTCCGCAGCTAATATCAATCCGCTCTTTAGCGGGAGTACCCGGTTTTCCGACCAAGGACGCCGCCGTGATACCATGCCTGCCGTAAAGCCATCCATCGAGCCCCCAGGTTAAACCATTGAAAAAGTTGTGATTGGCCGCCGTGGAAAACCCGTCCAAAACAACCTCGGGAGGGCCATCCGGTACGTCGTCACCGTCGCGATCTGGGATGAACTCAAGGTTTGGCGAGTCGCATATCCAGACTCCACCAAAGCCTACTACCATCCCAGATAAATGAGTCGCCTTATCGTAGAAGATCTTTCGCGAATCGAACTTCCCATCATTGTCGGAGTCCTCGAGTACCAGAATTCGATCCTCCCCCTTCATCTCCCACTCTTTGTAAGAATAGGACTCGGCCACCCAGACACGCCCTCTGTCGTCCAGCTTCAAGGCAATCGGTTGCCGCACATCGGGCTCACCCGCGAACAAAGTAGCAGAAAATCCTTCCGGCAATTGCATCATAGCGGCCGCTTCCTCGGGCGCTAGCGGCTCGCGACCCAGTTCCTGTGTATTAAAAGGGATGTACCGATCGGATCCAAAAAGGGAGAGGGAACAGGAACAAAGAAGTCCAATAGCTCTTAAAAAGTCTTTCATGTGGCAAAGTGGTGGAAGTTGACTACGCATATTTATCATGGCACCACAAGGAGTCAAGATTCGCTAGTAAGAAGAGTCCTCCAACGGCTAGGCCCAGCAGGCTAATCCGGGTGAAAAAGTCTTTCCAAAAGTCCTCGCAGCCCTTTGGAACCTTATCCTTCTTCGCCGTCATCTTCAACGGTTACACTACCACGAGCCTTGGCAATCTCCAAGATTAACCTGCGTCGAAGCCAACCGCTAGGGCACTAAACTAAGAGAGACAGTCCCAAACCAAACGAAATCAATAGACCTCGTCCAAACGTGCCTCATTGTCATCTGAATCTAATTTCCCTCCACCCTAAACAACGTTTTCTTTTAGTAGACCAATCGTTATGCTGATCTTCGACGCCCACCTTGACCTAGCCATGAACGCTCTCGAATGGAATCGCGACCTCTGCTGGCCGATTCCTGAAATTCGTAGATCCGAGAAGGGCATGACCGACAAGAAAGACCGGGGCAACGGCACTGTATCGCTGCCCGCGATGCGCGAGGGCGGAATTGGCCTTTGTGTCGCAACGCAAATCGCCCGCTATGTCAAACGGGAGAATCCTCTACCCGGCTGGAACTCCCCCGAGCAGGCCTGGGCTCAGACGCAAGGGCAACTCGCCTGGTACCGAGCGATGGAGTTCGCCGAAAAAATGGTTCAGATCACGGATCGCGAAGGACTGCTCGCCCATATTGACGCCTGGGAGAATGATCCGGAGAAAACCCCTATCGGCTACATCCTCAGTCTGGAAGGCGCCGACTCTATTCTCAGCTTTGATCACCTGGAGCAGTGCCGGGAGCAAGGCCTACGCGCAATCGGTCCCGCCCATTACGGCCCGGGAACCTATGCCTATGGAACAGACTCGGACGGACCCCTCGGCGAAAAAGGACGCCAATTGATCAAAGAAATCGAACGGCTCGAACTCATACTCGACGCCACCCATCTTTCCGATACCAGCTTCTGGGAAGCCATGGATATCTTTAGTGGCCGCGTTTGGGCCAGCCATTCGAATTGCCGTGCCCTCGTACCCAACGGACGCCAGTTCACCGACGAACAGATTCGCGAGTTGGTCAGTCGCGGAGCGGTTATCGGCGCGGTGTTAGATGCCTGGATGCTCGTTCCGGGCTGGACAAAGCGAGTGACGAAACCGGAGGAACTCAAGCCCACCCTCGAGCACATGGCTGACAACATTGACCACGTTTGCCAGCTAGCGGGGAACTCCCTCCACGCAGCCATAGGAACCGATCTAGATGGTGGTTTTGGCACCGAGCAAAGTCCCATCGACCTGGATACCATCTCCGACATTCAGAAGCTTTCCGGAATTCTTACCGCACGTGGCTACAGCGAAACCGACGTCACCAATGTTTTAAGCAACAATTGGATACGTTTTCTATTGGAAACCTGGAAGTAAATTTAGCTAGTCAAACGAATCATGAAACACATATCCCATCAATCAAAAAGCCGCAGTATCATCCTCAACAGGGCACTCCTCTGCATCGCTTCCCTTTCCCTAATACTAATTCTCGGCTGTACTTCCTCCGATAACGAGGCCTTTCCGGAATCCGAAGGCTGGGTCTCTCTGTTCAATGGCAAGGACTTGACCGGTTGGGGGTTCAAAATTGAGGGAGCCAAAGAGATTTGGAGCGTCAAAGACGGGGTCATCGATTGCGAGCCGATCCTAAAGATGGAAGGTGATAAGAATATTTGGTCCAGCAAAGAGCTCAAGGACTTTACGCTTCACGCGGAGTGGCGACTCAAGCGGACCGAAGGAATATACAACACCCCCACCGTGCTTCCGGACGGTAGTTACCTTTTGGATTCAGATGGGGAAAAAGTGACAACCCCTTCTCCCGGAGCCGACTCCGGTATTTATCTTCGTGGATCTTCCAAGGCTCAGCTCAACATCTGGACCTGGCCCATCGGATCCGGAGAAGTCTACGGCTACCGTAACAATCAAAAGGACCCCTTGATCCGAGCAGGCGTCACCCCCAAAGTGAACGCCGACAATCCGGTCGGTGAATGGAATACCTTTCACGTCACCCTCAAGGGCGATAGACTCACAGTGGACCTGAACGGGAAACGGGTCCTCGACAACGCTCAACTGCCTGGCATTCCAGAGAGCGGTCCTATCGTCCTGCAACACCATGGTGGCTACGATTCGGTTAAGCAGGAATGGAATGGAGCTTCCAGCCTCGTACAGTTCCGCAATATCCACATCAAAGAGCTCTAGACACATCAATCCATGTCCGAGGAAAAGACGATCCTAGCGATTTTCGCCCATCCGGACGACATTGAGTTCTGCGCGGCAGGAACGCTGCTTTTACTTTCCCAGCATGGTTGGGCTGCGCATTACTTGAATCTTTCATCCGGCGATCTCCGAGCACCCATCCAATAGATACGATAATGGGAGCCCGAAAATTGCCACTAAGCTTGAAAAAGCCCAAATGGGCCATTTACAAAGCTGACGACACTATTAGGCTACCTTTAAATTATATATCACCAACCGAACTCATGAACCAATCCATACCACGTAGAACTGCTATCAAATCTTTAGCCACAGGGGCCGCCGCCGTCGCAGCAACCCAAGCTATTACCAGCCCGGCCAGCGCCGCCCATCACAGCAGTAAACTCAAGGAAAACATCAATCAATCGGTTTGTAAATGGTGCTACAAAGGCATTGAGCTGGACCCGTTCTGCGAAGCGGTCAAGGGAATGGGGTTGAACGCAGTCGACTTGATTGCCATTGAGGACTTTCCCACCCTTCAAAAACACGGTCTGAGTTGCTCCTTAGTCACTGGAGTTCCCGGGGGCATCAAGAAGGGTCTAAACCGCGAGGAAAACCACGAAACCCTGATTGCTTGGTTTGAAGAAGTGTGCCCACAGATCAGCGCTGCGGGATACAAGCAAGTTGTTTGCTTTTCCGGAAACCGGGACGGCATGAGCGATATTCAAGGTCTCGCCAACTGCGCCAAAGGGCTCAACCAGATTGTCCCCATCGCGGAAAAACACGGCGTCACCGTAGTGATGGAGCTACTCAACTCCAAGGTAAACCATGCGGACTACATGGCGGACCTCAGCAACTGGGGGGTTGCCTTGTGCGACACGGTGGGCTCAGACGCATTCAAACTTCTTTACGATATCTACCACATGCAGATCATGGAAGGCGACGTCATCGCTACGATCCGCAAGAACCACGAGTACTACTCTCACTACCATACAGGCGGCGTTCCCGGACGGGCCGAAATCGATACGACCCAAGAGCTCTACTATCCCGCCATCATGGAGGCCATACTGGAAACTGGCTTCGACGGCTACGTCGCCCAAGAGTTTATTCCTGCCGGTCCCAATCCAATGGCGTCACTCGAAGCAGCCGTACATATCTGCGACGTGTAGACCCCAAGTCGCAGTCTGTTATACTGCAACCTCTTGTTCAATAATTATAGGAGCAGTTTTACACCGCGACATCCAATGCATGTGACCATTGTCTGTAAGAGTGATCGTAGGGTAAAGCCGCTCCTACACTGACTCGTTGTAGTCTGCTGCCCCATAGATTAAGCCTAACGTATCCGAATCCCAACTAATGCATTTCCACCACACAGCTCCCTAGGCCGCCACGGTAGGGATGAGTATAATGGGTACTCGGAGATCACCTGCTGCCAAATAGGCTATCCCTATTTTTCAACCTAAGACTGTCTAGCCCCTTGATCCTTGAACAAAAGTGACAGGACGGTTCTACACCCAGCCTCAAGGGCATCGAAAAGACACAAACCTGCGTATTTGGATAAAGCAGGCATTCGTCCCCTAACGCCCAAAGAACAGGCCCCTTTCGCAAGAGGAAGGCAGATATACCTCAATTCCTGTGTCGCCTGTCATGGAGGTTAATGTCAAGGCATGAAACTACTGGTCCCTCCACTAGCAGGTTCCGATTGGGCCGTGGGTAATCCAGAACCCCTCGCCCGTGTTCTTTTCCATGGACTTACCGGTCCCATCACGGTCAGCGGCAAGAGGGTTGCGGCTCCGGATGCGCAACCAATCATGCCACCACTTGCAAACCTGAGCAACTCCGACACTGCCTCAGTATTAACTTATGTCCGACGAGAATGGGCCAATGACACGGAACCCATAGAGTCGAAAGCTATCAGTCAGCTGCGAATCTAAGCCCAGGGTCCAACCGTACCCTGGGCTGAGGCAGAGCTGGAGCCTTTCTCGAAAGCTAATTCTGAAAATGTGTCCTACAGGTCAAAAAGGTAGGGTTGACTATCCCTAGTCAGCCGCATTCGTTCCTTCCTGATTCAATGGCGCCTCAGGTAATTGGAGCCGGATTGAAGACGACCATGTCATTTGCCAAACCTAAAGTGTCAGCGGCCGTCTTCGCCCTTCCACTAGCTACATCGAGAATTTTGTGGAAAAGGGCTTCCCCCACTTCTTCGATTGTCGCATCTCCTGTCGCAATTGTGCCGGCATCCAGGTCGATCAAATCAAACCAGCGCTGGCTCAAGGTCGTCCGGCTTGAAACTTTAATCACCGGCGCCATCGCCAAACTGTAGGGAGTTCCTCTCCCTGTTGTAAATACCTGGAGAGCGATCCCCGAAGCTAGTTGTTGCGTCCCACACACGAAGTCGCTTGCGGGTGTTGCGGCGAAAACCAGCCCCTTTTTCTTCACCCTTTCACCATGTCCCAGAACGTCCGCTATCGGACTCCTCCCAGATTTGATTATAGAGCCGAGTGCTTTTTCAACGATGTTCGAAAGGCCGCCGATCTTATTTCCCGGTGAGGTGTTAGCCGACCGATCTGAACTCCCTCTTTCCAGGTAATTGTCGTACCATGACATTTCTCGAATCAAAGCCTCAGCAACGTCCTCATTCGACGCCCGGGCCGTGAGAAGATGGATGGCATCTCTCACTTCCGTGACCTCGGAAAACAATACCGTCCCTCCTGCCCGAACGATGCAATCGGCCGCGTAGCCAACTGCTGGATTGGCTGTAACTCCGGAAAACGCATCGCTTCCTCCACACTGAAGTCCCACAACCAAATCGCTGACCGGACAGGTCTCCCGACGCCTTTGGTCCAGTTTAGCGAGCCTGGTTTCGACCATCGTCATGAGCCGATTTACCATGCCCCCGAAACCTTCCTCCTGAACCTCCTGCAAGCAGACCATATCATCCTTTTGGTCATGTCCTTCTGGAACGAGCTTGGCGGGCTGAAGCTTCTCGCACCCCAGCCCCAAAACCAGTACTTCACCTCCGAGATTCGGGTTCTTCGCTAGATTCATAAGCGTGCGAGTCGGAATCGCCGCATCGGGAGCCTGGATGGCCACCCCGCAGCCAAAGGCATGCGTAATCGCTACGATGTCATCGACATTCGGATACTTCGGAAGCAATTCCCGCTTGGCCTTCGCGACGACATGATCCGCAACCCCGGTGACACACTGCACGCTGGTCACAATACCCAGCACGTTTTTTGTCCCGACAGATCCATCCGCATTACGATATCCCTCAAAGGTCAACCTTTCCAAAGGAAGCAGCGTCTCCCGTTCGCGGCCGCCCCAGGACAAATCGTACAATCCGGGCGACTCCGGCATACGAATGTTGCGTTCATTGAGCCACGATCCCTCTAGCCGGTCTTCAAGCGCCCAGCCAATCACTTCGCCAAAGCGGATAATAGGGCTGTCCTTTTGAATGAACGACAGAGCTACTTTATGCCCCTGAGGCACAAACTCCCTCAGCGTGATCCCTCCAGCGATCAAGGTCCCAGATGGAAGACCCTCGTCATTGGCGACTATCGCCACATTGTCTACCGGGTCGATTTGGATAATGGTGGGATTCATGAGGATTGGGGAAGCTTAGTTTAATGCAGGCTGGAGAGCACCGATTCAAGACCCTTTGGTTGGGTCGTAGCCTTTCAAAATAGTCTTCGCTTCGCCCGGATCTAATGGCGTCGTTGACATGGAATAAAAAGGGTCATCGTGCTCTTTAATCCACTCGTCTAGCTGTCCCCAGAAATCTTCCACAAATGGTGCCTTGTCCGGAGATAGATCGTGTTATCCACGACAGCCGGTGAGGCCAGTGTCTCTTCTCCCATTTCCATTTCAGAAATTATCTCACAGCCATCATCCCGCAAACGAATAACCAAGCAAAGCCCCTCTTCGCTGACAATATACAGAAGATCGCCCACTTGAACCGGCGACGCGGAAAACTTGCCTCTAAGCGGCTCCATCCACCGCAACTCACCCGTCTCTGCGTCGAGACTCTGAAGCCGACCGTCATCCTCTAGAGTAATCACGCTACCGTTGACGAAATTTGGGGATGGCGTCTTAGGCATGCTTTTGTGGTACATCCATTTCACGTGGGTATCGGTTAAGTCGCCCGTTGCTCCATCGACTCGAATGGCATAGAAGCTGGGGCGCGAAAAACCGGTACCCATGTAGAGAACGCCATCGACGTATATGGGGCGGGTCGACATCGAGAATCCCATCGGGTAACGTACGAGCCAGGTTTCCTTTCCGTCTTCCGGACGATAGGCGCCCACCATGCCACTGCCTGGGCTTATAATTTCGGTACGACCACCATTCTCAATCACCAATGGCGTGCCATGTGAAAAATTGTTCTTAACCTGATGACTTCGCGTTGTGCGCCACGCAATCTTGCCCGTTTCTTTGTAAAGAGCCGTAACCACCGGTTCCTCAAAGCTGTCTGTCGTAAAGACAAGTAGGTCGTCTACCACTACAGGGCTGCCCCCTGCTCCGTTTTTAGCGGTGTAGGAAATTTTCTGTTTCCACAATGTTTCTCCCGTATCAAAATCGAGAGCTACGGTCCCCATATGGCCAAAATGAGCATATATCACCCCATCCTCCATCGCTGGAGTAGGACTGGCCAAACTGTTTTTAGGATGTCGATCCTGACCCTCCTCTATGGTGGCGTGCAATACTGTCTTTAACCAAAGGATTTCACCGGTTTTTGCATCTACTTGCAGTACCTTCAGATCGTGCAAGTCATTAACCGTTTCCTCCATTGCCGTTGTTAGTACGATCTTCCCGTCAATCAACAATGGGGATGACCATCCTCTTCCCGGTATTTCGCTTTTCCATACAATATTTTTCTCAGTTGACCACTCGATAGGAACATTCACGGCCTCCGAGACACCTTGCTCAGCCGGTCCCCGGTATTTTGGCCACTCGTCCAGCTTTCCATAAGAGGATTGCGACACGGAAATAAGGCTAATGATCGATAGCAAAGAGATAAAAAATCGTGTGCTCATAATGGGTAGTTCAGTTCCAAATTCAGATTGCGTCACTCTTCAAACTAAAGCTCGCCATATATCGGCGCTTTCCAGTCGGGGGGCAGCTTTCCTTGCGGACGTACTCCATGAGCAGTCGCTGGAATGGGATGATTCTTCGCAGACTTCAATGGCAAATTGTCAGGCAAGTGCTTAATTTTGAAATCCTTGTATTCGATGGTCATTGCCGGACCCACATGCACTTGCACGGCGAGCACACCATCGAGCGAACGTCCCGCAACATCAAAGTCTAGCAAGTCTGCGGTCTTGTGACCATTGATCCAATGTTGGTGGTGATTTCCAATTACTCGAACCCGGTACTCGTGCCATTCGCGGGGAGGAAATTCCATTACTGGCATCATTTCCGTAACCCATGGCCGCCCATCTTCATCAACAATCACTTTCTCGCCCGTGTGCGAAAGGATACGACGCCCCTTCTCTTCGTAGAGCATTCCATTATACTTCGAAATGTTTGCAACCACATCGCATTGATATCCGGATACAACATCCAAACCCAAATAGGGACGCGACTGACCGCGATACTGAATCCCACTGTTGCCCCCCTTACTGACTCTCACCTTCACCTTTAGGTCGAAATTGCGAACCGTCGATCCCTTCCAACTGAGAAAGCTGTTTGCTTTCAGGCTCCCATTGGTCGTCCCCTTGAGAATGCCATTATCTAGAGACCAGTACTCCAAGTTACCTGTCCAATTCCTACCTATCGAGCCCTCGAGGAGATTTTGGTAACCATCTCCTCCCGGCTTATTCGTAACGGCGGCTGAGGCATAGGGATAGGGTGGCGTCGAATGGGTGAATTTACTAGCCGGGGCGACGAGAGGACCACCCAACTCTTCCACTCGCCTATCAGTACGTTGGCGCATGGTTTTCAAGATATCCGCGTATTCGGGGTGGCTTGCTAGGTTAACGAGCTCATCGGGATCGCTTTTCAGGTCGTGTAGAAATTCGTAATTTCCGTGATCAAAGTACCGTGCGTACTTAAACTGCTCATTGCGGATCCCTTCAAACGCCGGACTCCTATGCCTTACCGCAAAGTGCTCATGGAACGTTTCCTTGCGCCAGTCTTTGGGCGTTCCCTTTGACACGATCGGCTCGAGACTTCTCCCCTGATATCGATCGGGAATCTCCGCTCCGGCCCAATCGAGAAAGGTTGAGGGAAAGTCTAAATTAAGAGCCAGTGAATCCGTCACCTGGCCTTTCTCTTTTTGGGATACACGTGGATCAAATATGATTAAAGGTACTCGTAGAGACTCTTCGTAATGCAACCATTTACCAGCGAATCCTCTATTACCCATATGGTATCCATTATCCGCGGAATACACGATAATCGTATTGTCCGCCAAACCGGCTTCCTCAAGAGCTTCCATGAAACGCCCGATTGCCCCGTCGATTCCACTGATCATCCGGTAGTAGGCACGCATGTTCAACTCGTACTTTTCCGGAGTGTTCCATCTCCAGAAATAGCGCTCTCGATTAATTGTCGTTTTGAGAAAATCCGGCTGAGCTTCGAATATGGCCGGATCACTTAACCGAGGCGCTTTGAATTCAACATCATCATATGTTCCGTCCATTGCTCGCGGCCAGGGGAACTGCCCGATTCCTGGGCGGCGGTCACTGTCTTCCGCATGGGCAGCGCTAAACCAGAGGTTCAGAGCGAAAGGCTGGTCTTTTGGCTGGCGCTTGATGAAATCGATACCACGGTCAACGATTACCTCCGTTTCATGCCGAAGGCTTCCATCAGGCATCTTCTTGTAAAATGGATTTCGGAAAATGATCTCCATTTCGTCGAAATGATCCTCAGGCTTGTAGCCTTTCGGCATCTTCGCGTGCCACTTGCCAAAATACCCTGTGCGATAACCTTCTTCTCGAAGGATATCTGATACCAAAGTTTCAACCGCACTGGCTCGTGCTAAATCCGGATTTCCCGGTTCTCCATAACTGCGACCTGTCAATCCCGTTAGAATCGTCGTGCGGCTAACCCAGCAAATCGACTGGCTCACAAAGGCATTCCTAAAAAGAGTACCCTGCTCCGCGAGCGAGTCGATATTCGGGGTTTGAATGATGTCGTTCCCGTAGCAACCCAAGGTATCAGTCGTTTGATCATCCGCAAAAAAGAAGACAATATTCGGCTTGTCCGCACCCCACAGGCAGGCCGAAAAAGTAAGCGTTAGGCTAAGATAAAAAATAGCTCGATTCATCACGTTATTGAATTTCTAGACAGACTAAGGTCAGGCGGAATTACTAGTGTGACGATCCATTGAGGTCACCTCATTGGCAATCTGTAAAACAAGCCCCATAGAAGTATTTCCCGCATCGTATTGGAAAAAAGGAGTCCTGGGATCCAAAATCGAGCTAATACTGTGCCTTCTCTTTCGCTTCTGTGAGAAAGGATTCAATCGTCTCCCGCGCAAACGCCGCCCCCTTGGCAGGATCGTAGGGCTCGCCCCCTTCCAGCTTGGCTGCGTATTCAAAATGGTATTCAAATTGACTGCGGTTCTCGACTTTACTTTTCAGCGAGAAGTGGTCCCATTTTTCATAAACGGCTTTCCACGCTTCCCGAACCTCGCGCCAATAGGGGCCGGTTTTTTCCCAATAACTATCCGAGCGATCCAGGCTTGGGCTAACGATTCGCTCGTATCGGTCGATTCCTAATTCGTGTCCCCGGTATTCCGGTGCCTCCGAAGCGTCCCCAGCGACCCGCTTCCAGTTATTCTGCTCATGAATCCAGCCCGTCGGTACAATGACAATACGATGAAAGCCTTCCATCACATCATAGTCGTCACGAACCGAATATTCGCGTCGCGGCAGGGGTCGCCATGAATTTTCACCCGTCCAAATCGATCGATTCCCATCGTGTGTCCATCGTCCGATGACTTCGTAGCGGGGAGAATCGTCCACCTGCCAAACCGCTTGCGACCATCCGCCGGAGACCGATTCCGGTTCTCGGCTTTCACGGCTCCATGATGCACTTCCTCTGAATGTGTGGAGATCCGTATCTTCGTACGTCCAGTCTTGTCTCCAATGTTTCATCACCATCGGTGCCATTATAGAGCCATCGTCCATCTCGAAATGCATGACCAGTGTGTGCTGCAGACTAATGAAATCCCTCCTATCCTCCAAAACGCGAATTTCCTCTGTAGCCCAAGAATGATAGGGCCGCGTGGGTTCGTGCTCCGGATAGAGACCCAGCGTTTCCATAAAATGAAAACTGGTCTTGTAGTCGCCTGCCAGTGACAAAATGGCTGCCCTATCCTTTTCGAATGAACTCGCTGCGGCAGCAATTTCAACTAAGGGCAGTTTTCTAGCGAGTGCGAGTTCTACAGGTGTTCCTTGCGTCGTCCCCCCTCGCGGACTAGCCAGTCCAACGGGAAGACTTCCCCAGCCAAACACGTAAGTCGAAGAGGGGATCGATAAATCCGCAACTGTCTCCTTTCCCGAAGTCGTTGCTCTTGAACCGTAGTCCGCTTCGCTCAAATTTTCCGATGTACTATAGCAGCCGCTCAAGAGTGACGTAACGATTAAGACCATCGGGACATAGAATACGTTTTTCATCAAAAAGTTGAACCGGTTTCTTGTAGGAGCGGTTTTACGCCGCGATTAATCTTATCTATTTTATCGCAGCGTCGTGCCGCACTGTAGTTTGTAATACGAATTTTCAAACAGACGAATCAATACATAAGTTGCCATTGACCGCACTAAGTTCCCGTAAATCCCGCCGAAACATCCTTAATCTTATGTCCATGCACATCGGTCAGACGCCGATCAAGGCCGTTGTTATACCAAGACAGCTGATTGCAGTCGAGGTCCAGAATATGCAGAACCGTTGAATGGAACTCCCAAATCGAAATCGAATTCACTTCCGCTCGCCGCCCAAAGTCATCGGTCGCCACATAACTGGTTCCACCTTTTCCGCCGCCACCCTTCCCGGAATCCTCATCATTACCATCACGCTATCAAAGCTCTTCTGTAAAAATCCCAGTTGCGAATAAGTTGCCTCCACAGGTTCAATGGCACAACAAGATTGAGAATGAAAGAATGGGCACTCTATATTGATGGCAGCGTGGACACGAAATCGAAAACCGGTTTCGGAGCCTATTTGCTTATCGATGCCACCGCTCCCAATACAGACTACCAAAATAGGATCGAGGTCAAACAGTTCGATTTCACATCCTCAACCAAACTCGAGCTGCAAAATATACTATGGGCTTTGAGCCAGATTGGAGCCTCTGGAGGTAGTTTAGTAGTATATACGGACTCTCAGAACTTAGTCCAACTACCAGTGCGGCGATCGGCTCTCGAAGAGAACAACTTCAAATCTAAAAAGGGCTCACAGCTCCGTAACCACGAACTTTATCGCGAATTCTTCAAAGGGATGGACCGGCTCGATTGCCGGTTGGTGAAGGTTAAGGGGCATAAACGAAATTCAGAGAAAGATGCTAACGACAAAATCTTCACCTTCGTGGATCGAGCTGCCAGGAAAGCGTTGAGGGCACACCAATCGAAAAGATTCTAAGACCGAGTCTGACTGTACGCAGTCAGTCCCTTCAATGATCGTACAAACAACCGGTACACTGATATCGCCAAACGAGCCCAAGTGGGCTCGTCGCCGATCGTTCGTTCATCAATAATATCGAAATAGAGCGGGGATGCCTCGAACAAGGTAAGCTCTCCCTTTAAGTCAAGCGCGAGAGCTCGAGAGCCATTCAAATGTTAGCAAAGGACTGAATCCATCCAACTTTGAGAAGAAGCACAAACAGGAAAAATCACGGTTTTTTCGTAACTAATCCTATCAGATTAATGTACGGGTTTCAGTTTGAATCGAGTGCAGGTTTATCTTCACCCATGGCACGCTTAAGATTCGCAACCGCGACAATATGTCGGTAATAAGCCTCGAGGCGATTCGTTCTAGAATCGGTTAAGGCAAACCGGGCTTCAAACACATCAAGCTGGTTTATCGCTCCCGCATTATAGCGACTATCCGCCAGACGAAGCGCTTCCTCGGCTTGCTCGACTGCCTTGGCGGCGGCGTTCACCAATTCCTCCGCCTCTCGGAACTCTGACATCGCCTGGCGCACTTCAACCTCGATCGCCAAGCGGAGAGAATCCCGCTCGATCCGAGATTGCTCCAACTGTGAGCGGGCTTGACGCACCCGTCCTTTACGAGCCGCCCCGTCGAAGATGTCCCAAGTCGCCACCACGCCCACGGTCCAACCTTCGGGCCCGTCATCGAAAGATTCAGAAAAATTGCTCTTACGTTTTCCGTAGCTTCCAATCAAATCAACACTGGGACGGTAGTCTGAGCGGGCAATTTCCAAACCGGCATCTCGGGCTTCTTCAATCAGGCGAAGTCGTTCCAGTTCGGAGCGATTCGATAAGGCCAAATCTAGGCAAATCGCCAAGTCGTAGGCGACCAGTTCGTATTTTAGCTCTCCCAAGAACTCGGGAACCTTCTCCAGATTATTCGAATCACGGCGATAGTTTCCATATCCGATACTTCGGCGTAGTTGATCGATGGCGACACGAAATGCGCTACGACGACGAATCAAGGCGGGTTTCGCATTAGCCAATAAAACTTCTGCTCGCAGAACCTCAAAATCGGAAACGGACCCGGCTCTAAGTCTATTCTGAGCATCTTCCAAGGTTTCCTCAAGCAACTCGACATTTTGCTCTTCAACTTCAATCTGGTCACGAGCCAGCAATGTGCCGTAGTACCGCGTCGTAACTTCCAGCATGGCGTCCATAATCGTACTTTCAAGAAAGAGCCTCACTGATTCCCTCGTCAGGTCCTGAGCTTTCAACGCCGCCTTAATGCCGCCCCCTTGGTAGAGAGCCTGGCGCAGGTTGAGGCTGATTCCCCAGGTATTGTCCGTCGCAATACCGAATCCTTCAACCACCTCACTCAGACCCCCATCAAGTTTTTGATAATTCGCATCCAAGGACAAGCTGGGACGCGTCCGAGCTTTTACTTCCACGATTATCCCTTCCTGCTCCTCAATTTGCTCGATCGCTCGACGAATGTTGAAGTTGTTATCCAGAGCATAACTGAGTGCCGTTTTGAGATCGAACGTATCCGGCTCTTCAGGCGGCCGTTCATCCTGCCCAAAACTCGTGGTAATCGCGGATACAAAGATCCCCAATTTTAGGGCCAGTGCCTGGGCTGTGCCCCATTTTCCCCTCGTATCTCTCCACCGAGAAACAGTGCAAGCACCGGCCCTAGAACTCCTAAAACTAAGTAGCATCATCCAACTCATGCCGACACCTCCGCAATGTCATTCTGATGATTCTTGGCCAGTAGCATGTAAAGCGAGGGAACGATAAAGATAGTGAAGAGCGTCCCGATCGCCATCCCCCCAACCAATACGAGACCAATCGAGTTTCGAGCGGCAGCACCCGCACCTGAAACGAACACGAGCATCATATGCCCGAAGATAGTGGCTGCTGAGGTCATTAAAATAGGTCTCAGTCGTGTCGCAGCCGCTTCACTGGCCGCCTTTAGCTTACTGCGTCCCCGTTCTTGCAATACATTGGCAAACTGGACGATGAGGATACTATTCTTAGTGACTAGTCCCAATAAAGTAATCATTCCCACCTGCGAGTATATATTCCAAGAGGAGGTCCACCCCCAAGACCAATGAGGCGTCCAAGGATCGCCAGGAGCTCGCATTGCGGTGAAAAGCAAAGCCCCAAACATCCCCAAGGGCACAGAGCCTAGAATGATGATCAAAGGATCCCTGAAAGAGTTAAACTGCGCCGCAAGAACCAGAAATACCAATACCAATGCTAACATCAGCATAGGGAAAAAACTGCTCCCTTCTTTCCTCAATTGACGCGACTCTCCCGCATAGTCGATCGCGTAACCATTCGGCAAAATCTTCGCAGACTCTTCCTCCAAAACTTTTAGCGCCGCATCCAAAGGAGCCATCGCTATGCCGGAAATCTTAACAGAATTCAGCTGGTTAAACCGATTCAGGCTCCGCGGTTTAACTGAATTCTCAATCGTCGCGAAGCTAGAGAGCGGCACTAAATTCCCATTCGGCCCCCTCACGTACATGTCGGCGAGATCTTCAGGGGCAAGCCGACTCGTGCGCTTCACTTGAGGGATTACCTTATAGCTACGACCATCTATCGAAAACCGATTCACGTAGTTCCCTCCGAGCAAAACGCTCAGATCATTTCCGACGTCGGAAAGATTCATTCCCAATGCTGCTACTTTATCACGATCGAAAATGATCTTCGACTGTGGCTCGTCTATCTTCACATCCAGCTCTGGCGGAAATGCAAATAGTCCAGTTGCAGCTGCGTTGTTGGCTACTTGACGAGCTAGAGCAGCAATTTGCTCGGTTTCGGCGGTGGATGAAATGATGTATTCTACAGGAAAGTTGCTACCTCCCGGAAGTGCGGGTGGAAGGACGGGCAAAAGTTTAATACCTGGAACGCTTCCTAACTGAGGTATCATACTTTGACGAATATCGATGATGTGCCGTTCTCGTTCACCCCATGGCTTAACGATCATCCCTCCAAAGCCCCCTGTGGGGGATGTAATCTGGAAGGAGTAGTCGTATTCTGGAGTCGACGCAAAAACGTCCTGCACTTGTTTTGAAAAGTGACTGGATTGCTCGATGGTAGAATTGGATGAAGTGCTCAGTAGCCCAAATATAATACCCTTGTCTTCGGTAGGTGCCAACTCGGTAGACATCGAGGACAGGACATATAGCGGTATTACCAGAAAAGTCAGAAACCCCCAAAGTGTATAAACAGCTGGGCGAGCCTTCAATGTACCTTCGATCATCTTTCGGTAACGCTCACGCAACCGATCGAAAAACCGGTTTACCACGCCTCGAAACCCTTTCTCCTCGCTGTTCGCCTTTAGCACTTTAGAGGCCATCATCGGGGATAATGTCAGCGCTACCACACTAGATACAATGACTGCCCCGGCCAATGTAACTGTGAATTCCCTAAACAGCGAGCCGGTCAATCCGCCCTGAAAGGCGATCGGAGCATAAACGGTAGCAAGGGTAATTGTCGTTGCAATAATGGGCCCTACCAGCTCTCGGGCTCCTTTCAGAGCGGCGTCCTTAGGAGAGTTTCCATCACGCAGGTAGCGTTCGACATTTTCTACAACAACGATTGCATCATCGACAACTAGTCCCACTGCTAGAACGATGGCTAGCAGTGTCAAAAGATTGATACTGAAACCAAAAATCTGCATGAGGAAAATCCCCCCAATCAATGAGACCGGTATCGCGACTAAAGGCACTAGAACGGAACGGACAGACCCGAGGAAAAGAAAAATCACCACGACAACAATCAATAGAGTCTCAGAAAGGGTAACCACTACTTCCTTAAGGGCATTGTCGATGTATTCGGTGGCATCATACCCAACACCTCCTTCAAATCCAACCGGAAAACGGTCCTGCATCGCCTCAACCTCGGCCCGAACCCGCTTGATTACATCGAGCGAGTTTGCGGATGGCATCACCCAAATACCCATAAAAACCGCTTGTTCGCCGCCAAAACGCACATCGGCATCATAGCTCTCCGCTCCCAACTCAACATCGGCTACATCGGCCAAATGAATTACCTGATCCCTTTCCTCGCGCAATATCAGTTCCTGAAACTCTTCCACCGAGGTGAGATTCGCGTTGGAACTCAGGCTGATCTGCTCATAGCTCCCCTTAGTTTTCCCCACCGCCGCAAGAACATTGTTGGATGCGAGCGCCAACCGAACTTCCGTTGCACTGATATTGAAGGCCGCTAGCTTTTCCGGTTTGAGCCAAACGCGGACGGCGAGGGCGCGGGCTCCTAATATGTCCGCTCGCTGCACACCTTTGACCGCTGTCAACGCTGGCTGCACGGCACGAGTCAAGTAGTCGGTCACTTCATTTCGCTCCAGATTGGAAGACTTGAAACTCAAATACATCGAAGCGACTCTCGTATCCGCCGTTTCAACATTTATTATCGGCACCTCAGCTTCCGGCGGCAGATCCCCCCTCACTTGATCCACTTTAGAGGAGATTTCCGCCAGCACTTTAATGGCATCGACGTTCAGCTTCAACCGGATGGAGATTGTCGAAAGGCTTTGAACACTGCTAGATTCGATATAATCGATTCCGTCCGCTGCAGCGATGACTCGCTCTAACGGTGTCGTAACAAATCCCTTCACGAGATCCGCATCAGCTCCAATGTAGAAAGTCGTCACCGTAACGAGGGCATTCTCGCTCTGCGGATATTGGCGCACCGTAAACCCACCCGATCCCGATGTCGCATTGTAGATTGCCTGGCCTCCCGCGATAACAATGACAAGGTTCACGACAATAGCCAGTACCGGCCGCCGGATAAAGATGTCCGTAATGGATTTGATAATCTCGCTCATTCCAGTTATTCGCTAATTCGAAACTAAGCGTCAGCGGGGGTTGGATTAAGCGAGACAGGCAGGGAACTGGAGTTATTGACCACTACAGAACGGCCGTCGGAGAGCTTGAATGTTCCTGCCGTGACGATTTCCTCACCCGCAGCGATTCCCTCGACAATGGAGACGAAGTCACCTTTGGTCCGGCCTACTTTAACAAAGCGTTGTTCAACAATCTTTCCCTCATCGGAATCCCTTATCACAAAAACAGTATTACCGAAGGCTTGATAGTACACCGCTGTTCCGGGTACAGCGACCACCGTAGTCGAGTCCGGTTGCACGACATCCACATTGGCAAACATTCCTGGAACCAGCGCACCGTCTTCGTTCCTTATAACCCCTCGGACTCGGAACATCCGATTGGTCAAGTTCAGCTCAGGATCGATTGCCTTCACCGTACCGTCGAAGGTTTTGCTAGTGTAAGTGTCTACGGTCAATCGGAATTCATAGCCACTTTTAACCTTGCTCAACTGCTGCTGAGGCAATGAAAAATCCACGAACATAGGGTCGACGGACTGGAGCGAGACTACGGGAGCGCCGGGGTTGATATACTCACCCAAGTCAATCTGCCTAATACCAAGCCGGCCAGAGAACGGAGCCCGGATCACCTTCTTTTCAAGCTGCGCCTGAATCTGCGAGAGCGCCGCTTTCGCTTCCTTAGCCCGTGCTTCCGCAGTATCCAACTCTGACTGGGCCACCGAACGACTGGCCCTTAGTTCCTTCGTCCGCTTCAAATTGACTTCGGCCAGTTCTGCTGACGCCACTGCAGACTCCAATTGAGCTCGTTCCGCCGAGGTATCGAGTTCGAAAAGCAAATCTCCCTTCTGCGCGTTTTGACCCGATTCAAAGTGAATTTCGGATATGGTACCTGAAACCTCGGCAGAAAGCGTTACCCCCTGCGAAGCCCGCAACGTTCCGACGGCGCTCACCGAGTTCTCCCAAACCATCTCCTCAGCGATCCCTGAAGAAACTGACTCAGGAGGCATGACAAAGAGCGGAGGTGGAGCGAACTGAGGTCCTTTAATAAAGAAGATCCCTAAAAGAATCGCAACTATGAGCCCGAAGACGACTAAGAACGTTTTCCACATGATATTTGGAATGTAATTAGGTTATTCCCTCTCTAAAATTTTCCCCACACAACCAGATCCCGAATCTAATCCCGCTGATTTTCACACTGGCCAACGAGCAACATCGGATTTTCTCATTCATATGAGTGGAGGTTGAATCGGAGCCAAGCGAAAACACAATAATTTCGTCTAACGGATTGTTAGGTTCTCCAAAACCAATCCATAACACCCATTCGCAGTCTTTAGGTCGCATCGACGACCTAACCGCTTTAACAAGTTTCTTGGGATATGCTGACGATGCCACCACGAATCGGGCGTTGGTCTAAAATCAAAAATCCATCAGCGGGAATTGGAGCATTGAAACGGCGGACAATCTCGCATCATCCTTCTGCCCGAAAACTTCAAAGCCAAAACGGACCCGAATTGAAGATCTTCCTCTCTTCCGCGACTCTATCCGATCTCATTCGCTAGTTCCGCGTCGCTTTCGACTTCTTTGCCCGTCGAGAAAAACACTTTTCCCCAAGAGATGACGGGTGCGCTCTGACCCGTTTCTAGATGCGTGATCCGCCATCCAATATTTTCTTCCCCTATCACGCTCCAATGCGTTGGCGCCTCATGGATCGTCTCAAAGTCGCCAGCGCATCCCCCTCCTTTAAGCCAATCAGTAGAAGCCTAGTAAAACAAAAGTAAAATGCTGAATGCAAATAGATGTTTCATAAATTCCAATGAAGATGAATCGCTCCGAAAAGATATCGAATTCTACTTTCTCAAATCGGGGATGGGCTCAGTAAGCAAATAGGGTTCCTTGTGCGGCAGCAACTCGTCCCCTTGGGATTCTGTCCACTCAGTGAGCTCCTTTTTCATTTGGGCCATCACATCTCGATACTCTGAATTACGGGCCAGGTTATCATACTCCATAGGATCCGCCTCTAAGTCGAACAACTCGAGCGGGTCCCTCGTGTAGTAATTCCGAATGATGGCAGCGGCCATCGGGTCTAACTTAGCAACCTCGTCCCAAGAGTCCCAGAAGGCACCGGCGCCGTCTTTTCGCAAACGATCTGAATGGTTTGTAAAATATCCATCCGGACGCAAATTCTCGATGTATTTGTATTTTCCGATACGGACACTTCGAATCGGAAAGATATTCATAACCCCATCACCCGTATGCGTCGTGAAGATACGGTCACGATGCACCCTCGCTTCTCCTCTCAATACCCCAGTGAAGGGCTTTCCATCGATGTCGAATGGTATCTCACCACCTGCTAAATCAATCAATGTAGGAACGAGATCGACCCAGCTCACCATGGCATCCGTCCGCACGCCATTGGCAACGTGACCCGGCCAGGAAACAATCAACGGAATCTGAACCCCCGTCTCATACAAATTCCATTTGCCACGAGGCCATTGCCCACCGTGGTCGCTTGTGAAGAGAAATAGAAAGTTCTCACCAAACTCCTTCTGAGCGATCTTGTGGATACGCCCCATTTCCTCGTCCATCCCCGTAATATCCGTAAGGTAACGAGCCCAGTGATCGCGTGTCTCAGGGGTATCGACCAAATAGTCTGGAAGAGAAATTTGGGAGGGATCGTAAGTCGACTCTTCCACCCAAGGCACATGCGGACGGCGGTCTCCTACAAGCAGGCAGATAGGTTCCCGTACCTCATTCGACGCAAACCATTCACGAACCGCGACCGACATATTTCTGGGAGATTTCGAGTTAAAGTCCAATCCTTCGAACTCACGAGCTCCATGCGCGACTTTCCCAAAGGACGCGATCGTGTAACCCTTCGCTTTCAAAAGCGGGAATAGGAACTCGGTTCCTTCTTTCACCTGACTATGATTCGGGTGCGCCCCATGCCGGGCAGGCATTAGACCTGTAAGGAGTGAGAATCGGTTCGGGCAACAGGAAGGAGACGCCACGTACGCCTCGTCGAACACCATGCCGTTGGAAGCCAGCATATCCATCGTGGGTGTGAGGACCTCCTTGGACCCGTAAACCGAGCTCTCCGCCCGGCCCATATCATCGGACAGAAACACCACAAGGTTAGGAGGTAACTCCTCTCCATTGAGGCAAGGAATCACTACCAGAAACGCTAATAATAAGGAGACAAATTTCATCTTAATGAAGGGACTAAAAGATCAGAAACGAGACTGAAGGCTAACCTGGCAAATCACAAGTGTTTGCCGCGCTGGAAGTGAGGCGTCACTCTAGGAGGCGCACCGCCAAGGTTCGCAGTCTCCACTGACCCTCGTCTTCCGAACCAAACCGTCCCTGGCTGGATAGCCAGAGAGATTCACCTGCCCTTAAAACGCCAATGTCGCTTAGCACGCCACTCTGATCCTTATCATCGATATCTGCATCTACACAGTAAATCGAAAGGCGGGCTCCTTTCCCTACCTGATAAAAGCCGCCGCAAATACCATCGCCTGCGACAATGCCCAAAGAGTCGACAATCACGTCCCGGTTGAAAGAGATCCGCAGCCCTTCACCCGAATCCACATCGCCAGATTGTCCATGCTGGATTCCAAGACCCCTTTCGTTCAAATCAAAAGTAGCGCGTATCAGAGCCCCAGAAATATAGGATACGTCCATATTGAGAGTTAAGTCTGAGTCGGGAACCATTATACTCGCGCCAACCGGCCTACCCTCGAGGGAATGGTCTTTAGTCCAATCGAACACAATGCGTTCCGACGGAGCAAACTCCGCTAAAAGATGCCCGCCCGAATTCCGATGAAGCAACGCCTTTTCGGTCATGTATGCGATGAGTGGTTTCAAATCCGGTCGATCGATTAAGTTCTCTTTTTCCCACTGGTCCTCAGCTAGATCATATAGTTCGTAGGGTCTAGCTAATCCAGATCGGATAAGGGAGGCATCGAAAAACAGCTTCCACTTGCCCGTTTCCAAAAGACCTCCAATCCGAGGTGAATCCAAGCGCATCGCCATAACGGCCGGGTCCTCTTTCGCTTCCTTGTGGTCGTTAAAAAACAATGGTGGGCGGTCCGGAAGCGATTGGCCACGGAAAGCGCTCAGTATACTAAAGCTATCCTCGCCACCTTTTTCCCCCGCACGATGGTCGGGCATTTTTGTTCCGACTACTTCGGCAAAGGTCGCGTAAAGATCCTGTAGTCCGATCGGAGCCTCGTTGCTCAACCCTGGACTCCCCGCATCACCGTCCCCAACATCCCCAGCCGGCCAGGCAACGATAAATGGGACACGATGACCCCCTTCGTACACAGAGCCCTTGTGGCTACGGAAAGGCCCCGTTGCGATATCGCTGTCAACCTCGGCTCCATTGTCACTGGTAAATAGGACGATTGTGTTTTCGATCAGCTTACTACCTGGGTTGCGAGGATCTTGGGTCGACTCAAGCCAGTCGATCATTCTGCCCAAGGCCACATCGTTTTCGTAAATATAGTCATTGCGAATCGTTGTCTTTTCTCCTGACTCCGTGCGAGCAGCACCATCAACAGGTATTCCTCCGATAGACGTATCCGGCGTATGGGGACCATGATTCGAATTGGCTGGATAGTAGAGAAAAAATGGCTGCCAGCGGAATTGCGGGTCGCCCACATGATTCGTCATGAAACCAATCGCGTTGTCCGAATGCCGACTGCCAAGTTCTTCAAGGATGTAGGCACTCGGACCCGCCACGACCAGGCCCTTTTTAGAACCCGTCGTTCCGGTGACAAAACGGCCGTCAATATGCCCCGGCCCTCTGAGAAGGGTGATCTTACCGTCTTTGATGGTTGGGCCTGATGAGAGGTGCGACCTGCTGGTAAAGTGCGCCACGTCGAATCCATGGTCCAGGGGTGAGGTATGCAAAGGTTTGGAGAGATCCGCATCTTCCCAACCTGCCGCCGGGTCGCCATCCGACCGCCTATACCGAAGCCCCACGTGCCATTTTCCAAACATCGCCGTTCGATAATCGTGATCTTTGAGCAGAGACGCAATCGTCGGCCGATCGCTTTCGATCATAGGATCACCTTGTGAGCCGAAGAGCACCCAATGTTTGAGTCGATTACGCCAGGAGTATCGCCCTGTCAACAAGCCGTATCGAGTGGGCGAACACCGTGATGAAGGCGTATGGGCATCCGTAAATCGCATTCCCATTCTAGCCAGTCGTTCCATTTGTGGCGTATAAACTTGGTTCTCATCCGCGTTGCCGGTGAAATCCTGGTAAGCACTCGTATCGCCCATCCCCATATCGTCAGCCATCATGACGATAATATTGGGTTGTTTTAGAACCTGAGCAGATGCAATGGTCGCAACTGCACAAAGGGCGAACGTTACAAGGGTTATGAGAGACGCTTTTTTCATTTTATAAGTGGATTAGCTAATCTTGGAAATCTCGTTCTCGGCAACCATGTGAGGCTTCAACTTCTCCCAATCGAATTCGACTCCAATTCCTAGGGAATCCGGTGCTACCGCTAGATTGTCATCCAGAACTAAGGGCCTAGCCGTGTAATAATCAATAGGGAAACTGTGACGCTCCAGCCAGCCGCCGTGAGACTGCGATGAAACGAGGCTCACATGGAGCTCGTGCATGCCATGTGAACAAATGGGAATGCCGTAATTATCAGATTGATACGCCACCTTAAGCCATCCCGTAATGCCTAAGCAGTTCGACGCATCGGGCTGAATATAGGAAAGATTTGCTTGTTCAAAGGCGTATCCAAACTCGTGCATCGTGTGCAAGTTTTCGCCCATCGCCAAAGGTAAGCCGGTCGATTCCGCTATTGTCGCATAACCCTGGTAGTCATCAGGCAAGGTGGGCTCTTCAAACCACGAGACGTCAAACTCCTTGAATCGATTGGCAGCCTCGATCGCCTTGTCCACGCTCAAGGAATAGTTCGCGTCGACCATGAAAAATACATCCGGCCCCACCAATTCTCTTACCGCTCGGGCACGAGCTATATCCTCACTCAAATCGAGACGCCCTACTTTGATTTTCACCGCGTTGAAGCCTTCCTCTAGATAGCCCTCAATACTCTTGAGCAATTTGGGAAGCGGAAATTCCAAATCGATCCCACCAGCATACACCTTGCAGCTTTTCCTGGCTCCCCCAGCAACCTGCCACAATGGCTTTTTCAGCCTTTTGCAGCGGGCGTCCCACAAGGCGATATCGATCGCGGAGATCGCAAAAGACGCAATGCCTCCCCTCCCCACATAGTGAATATGTGATTCGCAAAGCTCGTTAATCGATTCGACCTCCGAGCCATCTCTTCCCATCAGAAAAGGAACCAAATCATGATCGAGCAATGCCTTGATCGCGCATCCCCCTCTACCACCGGTGTAGGTGTAGCCAGTTCCTTCATACCCATCGTCTAGAGCAATAGTCACCGTTACCAGATCAAAATGCAAGTGGTCCCCATGCGTTGCGTCCGTCAGCATTTCAGCAAGGGGCACCTTGAAAAGCTTAGTTTCAATTCGATCGACTTTGCTCATTTCCGACTTTTGCCACGTTCCCAATATAGAATCCAATTAGACGAGACGAGGTTTCTTAAATCCAATACCTATCTGGCTCGCCACCGCACAGGCGTCAACATTCGATCAATTCGTCTACTGGTCTTAATTCAACGAAAAGAACTCTTCCCTTACCACACAAACCCCTATCGCCCCTTCAATGGCGGCAAGAAGTGCGATTGCTTTCTCACTGATTTCGATTACAAAGTCCCTCAAAAAATCCAACTATCCTTACCTCAACCCGTAGATGTCCGAGAAGACCGAAAAATGGTATTCTTAGGCAAAGGAACGGGAGGGGCGTCTTCTCCGTCTCCGCTACCCCCCGAAGAAAAATTACGAAGACATCCAGCCAAAGCTGCATTTACTCGTATGGGGCACCTACACACAAACCGAGTTTCCGGAAATCGAACTTTCCGTCGATGAGCTCCATCAGCCCCTCGTACCGCTTGATGAGCATATTATCTCCGGACTGCCTTGGCCCGTACTCATAGAGACTTTTCTCCGCAAGCGGACCTACTATAGCTACGCTCCCGAAAATTTCAGTTTTAAGGATTTGCAAGCATCCGCACAGACGGCATTTCCAAAAGAAGAATTGACTTGGGAATCCAAGCTAGATCCTCATTGGAAATTGCTACGCAGCTACGTGCAAGAAATCGATTTTCGCGATCATTAGCTTCAGCCGATTTTTAATCACACTAACCTTCAAATACCAAAAACCCTTTTGATCTCAATGCTTCCAAAGCCCTCTTTCCCTCAATTTAAAACGACCGTACTTTTAGCGGCATCTCTGCTAGTATTCAATTCATCTCAAGCAGCAGACGTGGCGGGCTCTCGACCCAACATCGTATTCATCCTGGCAGACGACATGGGCTGGAATGAAGCAGGCTTCAACGGGGGCAACCCTGAGCACACCCCGCACATTGATCGTTTTCGCAACGAAGGGGTCAGTCTAACTCAGTTTTACAGTCATGCCGTCTGCGCTCCCACTCGGGCCGCATTCCTAACCGGACGGTACGCGTTTCGAACCTGGAGCGATTGGCGCTCCGAGGACTTTGGCAAACCAAGCTATCTCAAAAAGCTGGGTCTCACCTTGCCAACCAATGAACAAGGTGAAGAGACTCGTCGCATTCACGCATTGGATACTAATGAAAGGACTGTGGCGGAAGCCCTGAAGAGCGCCGGCTACCTCACCGCCCTAATCGGAAAGTGGCACTGTGGGGAATGGCTACCGGAGCACCTTCCCATGGGCCAGGGATTCACGCACCAATACGGACACTACGCCTGGGGTATAGACTACAACAACTACACCATTCCGCACAATGCACCCGCCCGCTACGCAGTCTATGACTGGCATCGGGATCAGGAGCCGCTTTACGAGCAAGGCTACACGACTGACCTCATCGCCAATGAGACTATCCGGCTGATCGCCCAGCACAAAGACAAGTCTTCGGGCAAACGCCAGCCCCAACCCTTTTTCTTCTACGTTCCTTTCAATGCCATCCATGGGCCCCTGGAAGAAATTCCACGCTACACGGACAAATATGAAAAGCGCTATGCGGCTCTCAAATGTCTCGACGATGCAGTCGGCCGCATCGTTGGAGCTGTGGATCAATATGGCTATAAGAATGACACTCTGGTGATATTCGCCAATGACAATGGAGGACTGCGGGACGAAATGAACGCTCCCTACCGCGGTCACAAAAACACCAATTACGAGGGAGGAGTCCGTGTACCGTGCGTCTTTAGATGGCCGGGTAAGATCGAGCCGGGAACCTCAAACGACGCCATGATGCACATCGTCGATCTTTATAGCACTTTCATAACTCTTGCAGGCGGTAGCCACAAGCAAAAGCGAATAGCAGACAGTATCGACATGACGGGTACAATTTTAGCTGGCGAGCCCGCTCCACGAAAGGAAGTTATCTACGAGGTGTCAGGCAGTGTGCGTTTTCCCGCAATTCGACTGGGCGACTACAAACTCGTGGGCAAGGAGCTATACAATATCGTAGTGGACCCTAGCGAGACGGAAGATCTCGCAAAGCAGTATCCAGGCATTGCTGAGCGGCTCGCAAAACGGGTAGCAGAGGCGGGAACGCAACGACCGCCCATGCCCGATATGTCGCAGCTCATGTCTCCCGCCCTTCCCTGGGTTTACGGTCAAAAGGAGAATGCCACCGCACCGGAATGGGTAAAAGAGGAAGTTCGCAAAGTCCGTGCGACCCAACCCAAAGATTGGGCCCCCGGGACCACCCCTTGGCCCCAGGCCCCAGTTGATGGAAAAATAACCTATACCGGCGACGGAAGGTAGTTCCGCACCCATCAATTGTGGGAGCACTAGTCAATCCCACAACCAATCGATTTGCAAAATCCTAAACACTATCGGACAAACCGATTCCAACGTTTATTTAGGTCATAGGGGTTCGGTTTTCCATTCTGGACAACTAATCGGTATCGCATAGTGGATACTTGGCCTGGCGAGATTTCCCAGGCGAACTCCTGAATCGGAACGTAGTTGAAAAATATGGCTCCATTGTTGGATGTTTCCGGCCAAACGCGCATCCGTTGGGGGAAGTCGTGGTTTTCGCGGTGGCAAAGAATCGTCAAGGTATCCGCTCCAGGACCCGTTTCCTTTTCTCCCCACATCGCAATCCATTTCGACCGTGTCGTATGGCCATCATTACGGTTTTTGCCCTCGGAGCTAAGATAGTCGCTATTGGACTTATCCCAATGATGGGGAGCTCGATAAGCGATGGGGCCACCATACCGGTAGGCAGGAAGTTTCAAGGAAGAACTCGATACATTCGTCTGAACCGTTTCATAGTCGATTTCATAAGCACCATCAATGAACCGGGCTACCAACGTAAATACTTCTCTTAGAATCACTTTTTCCTTTTCCTGGTTCCCCGGAAAGGCAACGTGCTCTTGCACTACTGTAAATCCCGCAGAGTCACTCCCCCAAGATAGTGAGAGCGTTTTAGCATACCGCACCCTCCCTGTCTCTTCCTTCAAATTCCAAAAGTCGACATTCTCTCCCTCTATCTCGCACTCCACCCATGCGTGCCAGAGTCCCAAATGATGATAGTGATCGTCTGGATGAATCCCCGTAACGACCGTCCCGCTAGGCGAATGGACCGGATGGATGAAACCGCTTCGAGTGAAAATAGGGTCAGCACCCTCGGGAGGTGGCACGTCCGCTTTGTGGTAGGTTAAAATCGATCGATCATCGATGGAGACGGTGATGCTTGCATCAGTTTCACGAACGGAAGGTGTGGCCGCGTCAGCAGCAAAAGAAACAAGCGTAAAAAAAACTAAACAGAGGGTACAGGTTCGTGTTGGGATATGCATAAGCCCAAACCTATAGGCTTCCGCATGGCTCTTGCCAATAATCTATTTCAACTCTTCGGGCAAAGCAAAGGCGACATAACGGCTTCCAGGAGCCGTCCCCATTTTCCCTCCTCCGCAAGCGATGACGACGTACTGCCGCTCGCCCGCTTCGTAAACAGAAGGCGTCGCATAGCCGCCAGCGGGAAGTTTGTGCTTCCAAAGTTCTTCACCCGTTTCCTTGTCAAAAGCCCGTATGTGCTCATCTTTGGTGGCCGCAATAAAAATGAGTCCCCCCGCCGTCGCGACGGGACCCCCATAGTTTTCCGTACCCGTTTTCTCGACGCCTCTCATGGCGAGAGCTTCAAACTCCCCTAAGGGAACCTTCCACAGGATCTCTCCCTTATTGAGATCAATCGCGTTAAGCGTCCCCCACGGTGGCTTTACGGCAGGGTAGCCTTCTTGGTCCAGGAAACGATTGTATCCAGTATGAGAATATGGCAGTGCAGCCTCATTGGAAGCTAGACCCATAGCGTGTGGATCCACCTCTTCCGTTGAATTGAGCAGGAAAGCGATTACCGCTTCTAGCCGCCCCTTACCCAGTTGCCTGAAAGAGGGCATAAATCCCTTGCCCTCCATCAACATGGCTAGGATCTCATCTTTCTTCAGTTTTGTGCCCACAGACTGAATATTTGGGAAGGTGCCCGTAGGATCTCCTTGCCGTTCAGGACCGTGACAGAACGCACATCGATTTTGGTAAATCTCCTCACCTAAGTCGGCCAGACGGACTGAGCCCCCTGCCCGAGCGGTAGCCCGTTTGGTTTCAACCATGGTCATAATCCAAGGCATTTCGTTCCCATTCACATACATGATTCCAGTATCGGGCTCCACCGACGCTCCACCCCATTCACCACCGCCATCGAATCCGGGGAAGATGACCGTCCCTTCTTTGCTCGGCGGAATGAACTGCCCATCCGATCGAAGGTTAGCCAGGATTCCAGTCACATACCTATTGGCTTCTTCGCTTATGTTGGTCACGTCTTTAAAATCGAAACGCTGCCGGGAAAAAGGCTCTGGCTTAATCGGAAGCGGCTGAGTAGGAGAGGAAACCTCCCCCTGCAAGTCAGAACGGGGAAAAGGCATTTCCTCAACGGGGTGAAGCGGCGCTCCTGTGTCTCGATCCAGAACAAAGACATGTCCCGACTTTGTGATTTGGGCCACCGCATCTCGTTTCACACCATCAATTTCGAGTGTCACGAGGTTGGGCGGAGCGGGTAAATCCCTGTCCCAAATGTCGTGATGAACCGTTTGGAAATGCCACTTGCGCTCTCCGGTCCGCGCATCCAAAGCTATAATACAGTTTGCAAATAGATTATCCCCAACACGATTCCCTCCATAAAAATCGAACGATGCGGAGCCCGTGGGTGCATATACCATCGCGCGATCACGATCAACGCTCATCCCTGCCCACGAATTCGCCCCACCAGCCCAATCGTAGGCTCCGATAGGCCAAGTCTCCAATCCGTATTCCCCTTTTTGAGGAATGGTATGAAATGTCCAAGCAACTTCACCCGTCAGGATATCAAAGGCTCTAATATGACCCGGCGCCGCGTCGACATTTTCGGAAACACGAGTCCCCATGATCAAGAGATCCTCAAAAACGGTTCCCGGAGTCCTCGATTCAACATGTAAATCCTGGGCTCTCTCACCTAGGTCGAGCTTGAGTGAGGTCCGGCCTCCTTCCCCAAAAGACTCTATTGGCAATCCTGTATTTCCCTCTAGGCATAGAAGCCAACCGCCGATTGACATGAGAATGCGCTTTTCTCCCTGGCCCTCCCACAAAGCAACCCCTCGATTCGCGCTGATTCCAAAAGACACGCCCTCGCCCTCAAGCCAGGTTTTTGGATCGAATTCCCAGAGCGGACTTCCCGTTGCCGCTTCTAAGGCAAAAACTTTCAACGTGGGGGAGGTGCCATAAAGAATGCCGTCTTTAACAATGGGATTACACTGCATTTGCGATCGCTCTCCTAGCTCAACATTCTCGCTCGTATAGGTCCAAGCAACCTCCAAAGTGCCCACATTGTCCTTTGTGATTTGTTCAAGATAGGAAAACTGGTTCCGGGCTTCATCTCCTTGGTAAGTCGGCCACTCACGGCTCCCCGAGTCCTTTGAAAGTCGATCATTCGAGCTGCAAGCGGCGAGCAAAAACGTGAATACAACAACTATTTTAATACGAACTTGTTTCATCCTGGCAGAAAGTCTGGCAGCCATAAACTGCTCCTAGGATTTATCTAGGGCAACACTTTCTTAAGTCTACTGGGTTAGATATCGAACGATTTTTACTAGCTAGGGCAACGACCTCCGGCAAGCCCCGAGGTATTTTAAGGTAGTGGGCACTCGGAGATCGCCCGCTACCAAAGTCACATAAGAAGCCACCGACAACAGGCTTCGCCCGTCATGAGCTCCGAAGTATTTACCCCAAGAAGATAAAGTAGAGCTAGTAAATGTCTAGGCGATGTACTGCGTTCAATCTGTCATGGGCGATGCCCAAGCGAGCCATATGGCAGCAGTCCAGGCGAAATGTCCCCCACCCGCCCCGGAACCGCATATAGGATCAAAGTATTCATAAAATCCCGACCCTCTAATCATCTCTCTCGTATCGAGTCGAATTCGATTGGCTTCACGCTCGAACCCGTACTCAGCCAGCCCACGGGCTACAATATAGTTGATGATCGCCCAAACCGGACCTCGCCAGTAGCGCTTGGAGTCAAATCGAGAATGCTCGGGATCGAAACTGGGAATACTGTACTTAGAAACCTCGAGTATCCGTCTGAGGGTCGCCTGAAGTCTGGCATCCCGACGCGGAATGGAGATACCCGCGTAATAGGACAGGAATGCGACGCTAGACACACCTGTTGCGGACTCATCCGTACGCAAGTCTCTGGCTGCGTAAGCCCCTAGCCTTTCCGACCACAAATAGTCGGCTGCCTCCTCCGCGTGATAAAGCCATGTAGCAATCTCGTGGGCCGAATCCTGGGCCCCCAGTACTTTAGCAAGTTCCAGAAGATCCCTATCCGCTCGCATCAAAATAAAGGTCACCCCTGGATCCGCTACCGCAAAGGGACCTTCCCGCGTGATGTGGGCGTGATCCCAGCCGGTTTCACGCCCGTACTCGACCAATTTCAGATATCGATCATACTCCTCATTGGTGGGCCGCATAGACGGATCCACATGGCCGGTATCCCTTCTGGTGTAGTCCGCTATTCCCGATGGGTCGACGTTGCTTAGAGCACTGTCCCAATCCGGTGAATTGTCTCGGCCCGACTCCCATGGGTGCGTTACCGCAATCGCAGCCCCTCCACTGATTACCCGCATCGCATGGAACCAACGATGCCACGCCATCAGCCTCGGGAAGATTTCCTTGAGTCGGGCTAGCCCAATCTCAGGATCCTTTTCGTACAAATCTCGCACTACAGTTGCGGCCACTGGGGGCTGGGAGCATCCAGAGGTGGGAGGGTTTTGCCCGGATACCCAAATAGATGGTCCTGGAAAGTAGCTAGGGTCGTCACGACGAAAGACAATGTGGGCGGCCATACCGTTTTGCCATTGTCCCTGAAATAGCGTTTCCACCTCAGTCCAAGCCCGTTCCAAATCGAACTCTGAAAATCCGAGAGCTACGAACATGCTGTCCCAATTCCACTGATAGGGATAAAGCCCACGAGTGGGCAAGGTGTAGCCTCCCCATTCATTTTCCCTGAGAATTGCGATCGCACGTTGATCCAGTTCAACATCCGAGAAGGGTTTTTCGAGACTTTGGGATTTCATTGAGCAGTTATTTGTCAGTCTAAACCAACCCAGGCTTCGAGGGTCTCCTTTCCATTGGTGGTTTCAACAGAGAACCAATCAGCACGTCCCGCGCCGAAGGCTTTCAGACTAGAAATTCGTTGGCACTCCATCTGCTAGAGAGGAATAACAGCGCTCAAGCGCTCAAATTAGATCAAAAATCCCTATGAGAATCGAAATTCCACGAGAATGTGAGCGTATTGGGTCCCTGCAGATATACGGACTACAAAAAGTCTATGAACTCGATGCGGGTGAAGGAATCCACGGCCATGACACTGTAATCGAGCGAATCCCTTCCGAGGTGCTGTACGACCGAATGCGGGAAATGGCGATTGTGGTTCCTGTCAAGAATGAACGACTCAAGCTCATCGAGGGCGTTCTAGTGGGCATTCCCAGCCCCTGCCAAGTCATAGTTGTCTCCAACAGCCCCCGGGGCCCCGTCGACCGTTTCAACCTCGAAAAAGAGGCTCTGGAAAACTATGGGAAGTTCACCGGGAAGAAAATCATGGTTGTCCACCAGAAGGACCCGGGAATCGCAAAAGCATTCGTGGATGCGGGATACTCGGAGCTCATCGACGAGCAGGGCCTCGTTCGCTCTGGCAAAGCCGAAGGCATGATCGTCGGTACGCTTATGGCAAAATGGCTCGGTAAAAAGTATTTGGGATTTGTTGACAGCGACAACTATTTCCCAGGGGCGGTTATGGAGTACGTTTACGAATACGCCGCCGGTTTCGCGATGAATGGATCCACCAACACCTTTGTCCGGATCTCATGGCACTCGAAACCGAAGATAATGGAAAGCAGTCTCTTTTTCGCCAAATGGGGTCGCAGTTCCGTGAATTCAAACATGATGCTGAATCGGTTACTCACTCATTTTAGCGGTTTCGAGACGGAGATTGTGAAAACGGGAAACGCGGGTGAGCATGCACTAAGCGTGGATCTAGCGCTGAAGCTGGAATACGCCGCTGGCTACGCCGTGGAAACCCATCATTTCATCTATCTTCTGGAAAAATACGGTGGCATTATCGAGCCCGATGATCCGAAAGCCTTGCAGGAAAAAATCACGATTTGCCAAATTGAATCTCGTAATCCGCATATGCACGAGTCCAAGGGAGACGATCATGTCGAAGACATGATCGATGCCTCGCTATCGGTGATCTACCATTCGCCCTTGTGCCCCGAACTTCTCAAGCGCGAGATTATGGAAAATGTGAAACTGCGTCACGGGGAGGGAAGTCCCGAAGAGATTGCTCCCGTGAGAATGTATCCATCACTGGCAAAACTCGATCTGGATACATTCCTTGCGGGATGCGACAAAGCTTTGAATTTTAAAGCGACCAGCATTCGGGCGTAGTACCGTGCCTCAATCAACGCCAACGCTTGTCAAAACGATTGTCTTCACGGATCTGGATGGCACTCTAATCGACTTTGAGAGCTACTCGCCCAAAGCAGCAGGACCACTAGCCCGGAAACTAGTTCGCAGAAAAATTCCCTTGGTTTTTTGTTCCTCAAAAACGCTAGAGGAGCAATTGCATCTCATGAAGGAAATGGGTTTATCAACCCCTTGCATCGTAGAGAATGGATGTGGAATTTTCGTGCCTGAGAATTTCGATTTGCTTTCCGATCAGCCATCAAAGGCTATCCCGGGATTTGGTAAACTTGTTAAGCTCGGCGTATCTAATCTAAAGATACAGAAAGCGATCGCTAAACTGTCTCTCGATATGGGAATCGATTTTCGTCCCTACTCAAAGCTAACGCCTCTAAAAATCTCGAAAATAACAGGACTCAGCGAAGCAGCTACCCAGCGGGCTCAGAATCGCGAGTTTAGCGAAACGCTAACAGCCTCACTCGACGATGAAGTATGGAAAGAGGTAAACACCAAGCTTAACGAAGTCGATCTCCAATGCCTATGCGGCGGTCGCTTCTATACCGTCACATCAAAGGAGTACAATAAAGGGACTGCGATGAAAATGCTTCTGGATGCTTATCAAGCCAGCAGTGGAGGAAATTGGAAATCCATCGCAATCGGAGACAGCGCCAACGATCACGACATGCTTCAATCTGCCGACCAAGGCTATTTGGTTCAAAAAACCGATGGATCGTGGAATGAGATGGATATCCCAAGACTAAAGCAAATCTCGGGAATTGGTCCTCACGGCTGGGTCGAGGCGATCAGAGATGCCATTGGATTGGTCCCGTGAACAATCGGGCAAGATAGGCAAGCGGTGTAAGCGTTACGCTCACTCCACTGCCAAAAGGCGCAAGCGAGTTTGCTCGCTAATCGTTTGGTAGGAAGCCCTTTACTCCTCATCTATGTCCCCCAATTCTTTCGATACCATCGTAATAGGCTCAGGTACCTCGGCCTGCCATTTTATCAATGCGCTAAATCAAGCGGGTCAAAACGTAGCGGTCGTCGATGAGCGTCCGTGTGGAGGCACTTGCGCCTTACACGGTTGTTAGCCAAAAAAATATTTAGTGCCAAACACGGAAGCGAGAGCCATTGCCAAACATCTGGACGGCCTCGGGCTCAGTAATACACCCCAAACGGATTGGCCCTCGGATAAAAGACGAATCAAACAGAAATCAGATCACTATTCTTGAGCCACTCCCTACTGGGTCATAGGCGGCCGTTTTGTGGTAACCTGTTTATAACCCTCTGGCTTCTTCGGCTTATCCTGAACCGAAGGAACATAACTAGCTTCATCAAACAACGGCCAGTCATCTGTACGGAAGGGTGAAGCAGGGATTCCTTCCTGATTGTACAGCAAAATTCGCTTGGTGGGATTCATCGCCCAGGCGTACCTCACTGCAGCGGGATTCCGTACTTCATCTGCTGAGATAACTACCTGATTCCCTATTATCTTTGCGTCCGCCCATACAAACGCTCTGTCTTCCCCAGCGATCGCGAACGTATCTAACTTCCCGTTGCGACCTGCCTTCATGCCAGAACCGATAGAATCAAATGTAATGATGAACGTGTCACCTTTGATTTCGTGGGACCGATATCGAGGTCCGTAACCAACGAAATCTCGTCCATAAGTTTCCTTCAACGCTAGATAGGCTAAACGTAGCCCAATAGGCTTTTTATCAATTGGGTGAAGCAATATTGAGTCACCCGTATCCACCGATACCGCTACGCCCGTGTTCTTAACTGAATTCGAAACCAGACGCATCATCTCCCGACTCACGGCCCAGGCAGCGTCTGCTTCCACCGGTTCTGACTGATCCTGAAGCCAACTGGGCAGCTGGACAAAGTAAAAAGGGAAATCTCGGGCAACCGCGCCATGGGAGAGCTCGTTCCAAGAGGACCGGTAGTAGTCGATCAACAGCGGGAGTTGGTTCACATAATTTGCCGCTTGAGCTAGGTCCTTCGCGTTTCGCTCACCCTGGTACCAGATCGCTCCCCTAATTCCATAGGGTCGCACCGGATGGATCATTCCATTAAATATATTGCCCGGATATTGGTGCCCCCAGTTGCTTGGCGTCCGCAATTTGGGTTCCCCCGCACGCTTTCCTAATTTCCATAGCTCTGTGGCCCGGGCTAGCTGCTGACGCGCTTTTTCTACATCATAATTATCCGATTCCGTATCCAATTCTTCGATAACTTTTCGAGTTCGAGGATCGGACAATTGTATGTCTTTCGGCATCCAGCCTTCAATCGGTGTGCCTGCGTAAGGCTGCAAGACAACCCCAACCGGGATTCCCAATTCCTGATGAAGCTTTCGGGCAAAATAGAACGTGACCGCAGAACATAGGGCAGCGGATTCGGGATTGCACACCTTCCATTTCGCCAAAACGTCTTCTTGAGGATGAGGACTATGGGCACGCTCAGAGCGGAAAATGCGAATATTCGGTAAGTCGGCCGATGCCGAGTCCTCAAACCCTTCCGAGGTTGCTGATAACCTCCAACCCATATTCGATTGGCCGGCACAAAGCCAGACTTCCCCGATCATCACATTTTCTAGAACGATCCGATTGCGTCCTTGGACTCCAACCGAATAGGGTCCTCCGTAAGCAGGAGTCTCTAAGTTTACCATCCACCGTCCACTGGCATCCGTAACTACCGTGGCTTCACTACCCCAACTTCCAGATACGACTACGCTTTCTCCCCGACTAGCCCACCCCCAAACGGGTACAGCCATCCGCTGCTGCAGAACCATGTGGTCATCGAAAATCGCAGGGAGTCTAACATCCCCAAACACTTTAACTCCGAGACTAAAGGCGAGTACGACGCTTAATAGCAGGCGACCCACACTAATCCGCAAAAACACGAAGTGGGTAAAAGGTGAGGACAACTTCATTTCAGACGAATTGATACTATTGTTAATCCAGAGGCTCGGGCTCGTAATCCGAATCGTTCACCCAACCCGTTCTCTTTTTCGATTCTTTCCCGGCCATGTAATTCTCGTAGAAGTTCCATGCATGACCCTGCGAAAAACCGTATTTGTCGAACACGTCCCCATTCCCCAGAAACCGAGGATCATTCTGTTCCGCCAGAGTCGCATCCAAGCGGGCTTTCATCTTGTGCTTCACTTCGGTCAATCGCTCATCGTTCGCAAGATTGTTCAAGCACTCGGGATCATTCGCGAGGTCGAAGAATTCCTCGTGGACCTTGCGCTTACCGAAAGACAGCTCCCAGTAGGAGCGGTCTTTCCCGGAGCGGAACAGCTCCAATATCTCCGTTTTCGTAGGTGAACCATCTACATCAAGGTATCCAAGTTCCGGATTACCTGCAGGCCACAAATCAATCTTGTAGTTGTAAAGATAAAGATAGTCATTCCCCACGATACCTCGAATCGGGTACCCTTGATTGCCAGGTCGACTATAGTCATGCCGTTCTTTTCCGATTACCACGTAGTCACGCTTTGGATTCACCTGACCGCTTTTTCTTGACTCGAAGATATCCATCAAGCTTCGGCCGGGTGAAGGTTGCATACCGGAGTCCTCAAATCCTATCCCAGCAACATCGAGGAAAGTCGGGGCAAAATCGACAAAGCTAACCATATCAGTAACGGTACGTCCCGGATTTCGTATACCTTTAGGCCACATCATGGCGAGGGGCATATGATTCGAGTATTCGTATTCCTGGGCCTTTCCGCGCGGAAACGGCATCCCATTGTCGGAGGTCATGACAATGAGTGTATTCTCCAATAGACCTCGATCCTCCAATGACTCGATCATCATTCCCAAATGACTATCCGCATGCTCGATCTCTAGACCGTAGTCCAGCATGTCATTGCGAATCACTTCGCTATCAGGCCAAAATCCGGGGACTTCTTTAATATCGTCTATGCTTTTCCCTCCGAGCTTTTGTCCCGATCCGTATTCATATCGCCGATGCGGCTCTTTCGATCCATACCAGAAGAACCACGGTTCTTCTGAATCGACTTCCTCAAGGAAGACTTCAAAATTGCCTGCGTAGTCTTCGATCGACATTCCCTTCGCGGGCTTCTTGTCCAGGTTCTCAGAACCATAGTTTTTCGCGATCAAAACGCGGGGCTTTCCATCGATTTCACCCGGAAGCCCTGGCCCCCATCCCTTGCCCGTTTTGCCGGCCTGGTATCCATTCGCCCGTAACACTTCCGGAAAAGTCCTGAATTTAGCAGGAAAGTTGACGATGTGATTGGCCGCCTCCTCCAATTGCCACGAGTTTCGCCCCGTTAGAATGCTGGATCGAGAGGGAGCACATTTCGCATTGGGCGTGTAGGCGTTTTGAAAAAGGATTCCTTCATTCGCCAATCGATCAAAGGAAGGCGTGTCCGTCCACTCGCAACCGTAAGTGCTCATGTGCATGTAAGACGCATCGTCCATGATGCAGAAAAGAATGTTGGGACGACTGTCAGCCGCCGCAACGCTCGCCGGGGCAACGATCGATCCAACAAATAAAAGCAGCGGAAGCACGTTCAAAAAGGAATAGGTCATTACTCAACATTGCGAATTCAGTTGGAGGTTAGCAATAGGGAATTCAATTTTAGCCAATGCCCCAAATTCGCGCTTTTGTTCGAGTAGCGATTCGAGGCGCCCCATGCTAATCGAATCAGAACCATTGAATTCCCCTACCCACAAAAAAAGACAGCTGCTGAAGCAGCTGTCTGAAAAATTAGCAAGAGCACTCTAAGGCACTCGTGGCTAAATTAAATTCTAATATCTAAGCTTGTAAGACGCCTGCAGATTGCGGCCTTCGGTGAGGTACTCCTCTCTGGTAACGGAGATACGGTCCGCAGCTCTAAGGTCGATCGAAGCGGAAAGGACAATCGAAGCGAGGAGGGTAAGGCTAAGACACGGGTTCATTCGATTGGAGAAAATGAAAATCTCGCCCAAACAAGGCAACTATCCACTAGGGAAAAGGTCTCGTACGGGCAACTGCTATTTCAATCTAGACGAGATCGCACGCCTCCCCAGGCATCCAGTGAGCATCCTTACCGTCCCACTTTACATTGCAGCCAATAGGATTGGTCTGCGGGACACTGATGGGCTGACCGCTCGTTGCTTCTTCAAGCATCCGTTCCAAATCGTTCACCGTGATCGCTGATCGGTTTCGCGGCTGGTCCACCCCACGTCCCGTATAGATCAGTTTCCGTTCCGCATCGAAAACGTAGAAGTGAGGCGTACGCAACGCCCCGTAAGCGCGAGCGACATCCTGGGTCTCGTCATGCAGATAGGTCCATGGAAACCCATGCTCCTCCATCCGAGCTACCATGTGGGAATAGTCGTCCTCAGGGTACGTATTCTTGCTGTTTGCGTTGATCCCGACAAAGCCCACACCTCGGTCTTTGAATCGTTCAGTAGTCTCCCTCGTGACCTCGTCGGAGCCTGTCACGTAGGGGCAGTGGTTGCAAGTGAAGAAGAGTACCAGAAATCGATGGTTATCGAAATCCTCTAGACTGTAGGACTCGCCATCCGTGGCGAGGAGTTCGAAATCGGGAGCGAAGGTTCCAAGTTCAAGGGTAAATGCCATAATCCTGATCGTGAATCGGGTTTGCCCGACTTGGCAATTCTAATACTACTCGGATCTCGCCATCCCCGACCTATTTCGTCTCTTTATTGTTATCGGGCTTCCCTTTCGATCCGCGAATTTTCAGGGACTTCAGTCGATTCTTAAAGTCCCTTGGCAAGGGTTGCGTCCAATTTACTGACTCACCTGAAATCGGATGATGGAATCCCAATTCCGCTGCGTGCAGCATCACGCGATAGGCAGGGATAATCGCCTCCTTGAACCTTCGGATGTAAACTTTCTCCCCAATAATCGGATGGCCCGCTTCGCTCAAGTGGATGCGAATTTGGTGAGTCCGACCGGTTTCAATACGGCAGGCGACTAAAGTCGCTCCATCCAGATACTCTACGACTTCAACATGGGTCACCGCGGCTCTTCCCAATTCTTCTCCCGCATCGTTGACGCTGCCTGGTCGCACCGAACCGCGGAGCCCATCGCCCGCATCCCGGGCCAGCCGTGAACGGATCGTCTGCTTTTTCATACGTCCGTGCACGATCGCAAAATACCTACGTTCAATCGTGTGGGCCCGGAACTGTCGTGAAAGCTCCTGCTGAGCCGCAAAGGTACGGGCGAAGACAATCAATCCGCTGGTCTCCTTGTCGATTCGGTGGACGACGCCTAGACTCGAGCGGTTATGTTTGCCACCCCTGTCCTGTGCTCTCAGGTAGCCGAGGGTGAGCCGGTCGAGCGTCTCAACCTCTTCGCTGAAATGATGCGGAACCGTCATCATTCCCGCAGGTTTGTTGACGATCACGATTCCTTCGTCGAACATTAGAACTTCTTTCGGATCGAGAGCCGACGCTGCCTGCGTCTTGGGAGCGCTCATCCTCAGTTCAATACGATCTCCAGCGGTAACCGCGTGATCCTTGGCCATATTGCGGGATCCGTTGACGAATATTTTTCCCGTACCAATCCAGGACTTGGCCTTTATCCAGGGCAGGTTAAAATGAATCTTCACCGCTTTGTCCAATCGAGCTCCGTCGAGCTCTGGAGAGATGAAACGGTCGCTAGCCCCTTCATTTTCAGACTGTGGTTCCTTTTCGATAAGACCGATAACGCGCGAATTGAGCCGATTGTCGAGAAAGCACCTCGAGAAACTTGCTACTCCCCATTCCTTTTGCGAGCCTTGGAAGTGGCCCCAATGAATCCTCTCGAAACGCTCAAAACGAACTTCGGCTTCGAGTCCTTTCGCGAAGGGCAAGAAACCATCATCACCCAAATCCTGAATGGGAAATCCGCCCTCGCCGTTTTTCCTACGGGAAGTGGCAAAAGCCTGTGCTACCAATTGCCCGCCCTGTTGCTTCCCGGCCTGACAATCGTTATCTCCCCCTTGATCGCTCTTATGAAAGATCAGGTCGACTTTTTGCGGAAGCGCTCGATTTCCGTGGCCCGACTCGATTCGTCCCTCACCGCCGAAGAAACCCGCCAGGTCTACCAGGACTTGAACAGTGGATCGCTCAAACTCCTCTACGTCGCACCCGAGCGAATTTCCAACGAACGTTTTTTCGCTTCCATTGAAGACGTTCCCATTTCTCTAATGGTCATCGACGAGGCCCATTGCATTTCCGAATGGGGACACAATTTCCGCCCCGAGTACCTCAAGCTGGCCATCGCCGGAAGAAAGCTGAAAGTCGATCGAGTCCTCGCCCTGACCGCTACCGCGACGCCCACTGTCGTTGAAGACATTCGCCGCGAATTCGCGATTCCCCCGGAAGCCTACGTGAACACCGGCTTTCATCGGCCCAGCCTGTTTCTAGAATTCACGCCGACACCTCCCAGCAAGCGCGATGAAACGCTCAAAAAGAAACTCGCCGCTTCACCCCTGGGACCGACGATTGTTTACGTAACATTGCAAAAGGAAGCGGAAAGGGTCGCCGAATTCCTCACCACAGCGGGTTTTTCAGCCCGTGCCTACCACGCCGGAATGAAAAGCGATAAGCGTTCCGAAATACAGGACTGGTTCATGGCGTCAAAAGACGGGATCGTCGTCGCCACCATCGCCTTTGGAATGGGTATCGACAAATCGGATATTCGGAACGTGTACCATTTCAATTTGCCTAAAACACTTGAGAACTACTCCCAGGAAATTGGCCGAGCTGGCCGCGACGGCCTACCCTCCCACTGCGAAGTTCTGGGATCCGCGGAAGACCTAATCGTGTTGGAGAATTTCATCTACGGCGACACCCCGACGGAGGAAAGCATCCGTGACTTCGGCGCATTCATTCTTTCCCAAAAAACGGAGTTCGACATATCACTCTACCAGCTATCGCAGCAAACCGATATTCGCCCCCTCGTTCTAAGCACATTGCTAACTTATCTGGAACTCGATGGAGTCATAAAGTTTACCGCTCCTTTCTATAGCGAATATAAATTCAACTACATCGTTCCCAAAAACGAAATACTGGATAAATTCGACCCGGTTCGTCAGAAATTCCTTCAGGGGCTATTCGACCAGTCCGTCGAGAAGCAAAAGTGGAGCTATATAAATCTGGATACTGCCGCTTCAAATCTTGGGGAAGACCGAAACCGAATCGTTAAGGCCTTCAACTACCTGGAAGAAAGCGGAAACTTGGAAGTTGGGGTAAGTGGATTGAGACAGGGATTGCGATTGCTGGAGCGGCCCCTGCTTGAGGTCGTCATCCAGTCCCTTTCGGAAAAGGTCTTTCGCAATGAGACTCTCAATATCGAACGCACGCAACAGGTCATCGAGCTGCTCAACATCGAATCGTGCAAAACGAGTGCTGTCTTGAAATATTTTGGGGAGGACCTAGGCCAACCTTGCGGACATTGCAGTTATTGCCAAACAAGCCAGACCGTCCCCATCCGCAACCCCGAGCGAGCTCTTAGCGACGAAGAACTGACTCAGATCGGCCAGATACTGAAACAACAGCCCGTGGGTCAAAAATCTCCACGAGAATACGCTCGTTTTCTCTGCGGTATATCCTCCCCCAAACTTAGCCGCAGCCGAACCACTCGTGATCCCCTTTTCGGTGCCCTGGACCAAGTCCCCTTCCAAGCAGTCATGAAAGCGGCAGACGAGCGGACATCGAGGAAATCAGTGTCCTAAAACGACTGCCAGAGATTGACCGCTTGCTTTGCGAATAACTGATAGCTCGATACGATTGCCATTGCTGAGGGCCGTTGAGACGCCAATCTTCCCAGCGTGTCATTCGATTCCCTCAAACTTTCGGCTTCATTGCTTCGCTCTGTCGAAGTGCAAGGCCACGCTATCCCGACTCCCATTCAGGAAAAGGCTATCCCGCTTGTGATGCAAGGAAAGGACCTAATCGCCGCGGCTGAAACCGGCTCGGGAAAAACCGCGGCTTTCGTTCTTCCTATACTGCAGCGTTTCGCCCACTCATCGCTAAACGAGATCCAGGAAAACAGCCTAATTCTCGTTCCTACCCGTGAACTTGCCGATCAAGTTGAGAACGCGCTTCGAGATTACAGTCAATCGATGACACCCGTTCCTCGATACCTCGCAATCTTCGGAGGGGTGGATATCGATCCCCAGATCGAAGCCGCACAAGCAAGGCCCCACGTGATAGTCGCCACACCAGGTCGACTACTCGACCTCGTCGAACGTCAGGCGATCGATCTCTCGCAGGTGACGCTACTCGTTCTGGACGAGGCCGATCGACTCCTCGCCCTCGGATTCGCTGACCAGATCGATGCAATCCTCAAGCAACTCCCTACGCTTCGTCAGAATCTCCTTTTCTCTGCCACCTTCCCTCCAGCGGTCGTTGAAATTTCAAATGCGATCCTCAACGATCCCGAGAAAATCCAACTAGAGACTGAATCGACCCCAGGAGAGAATATCCAACAACGGGCGATCGAAGTGGATCGGGGCGAACGTACCGCATTGCTCCGCCACTTGCTCAAAACCGAAAACTTGTCCCGAGTGCTTGTCTTCGTAGCCACAAAACGAAGAGCCGCCAACATCACCGCCAAACTGTCTAAGCACGGAATACGAGCGGCAGTTCTTCATGGCGACCTTAAGCAAGAACGCCGCACTCGGGCATTGGAAAACTTTAAAGCGGGTAAAACCCAAGTTCTAATGGCCACTGATTTGGCGGCTCGTGGAATTGATATTGCGAACCTGCCGTGCGTCGTGAACTACGACCTCCCACGCTCGGCCGCAGACTATGTCCATCGGATAGGTCGAACCGGCCGCGCAGGTCAGTCCGGTATCGCAGTCAGCTTTATTAGCATCGGAGACCATCAGCACTTTCAACTGATCGAGAAACGCCACGAAATGAAAATCGAACGGGAGCGAATCGAAGGTTTTATTCCAACCCAATGGGACCCGAACGCCCTCCCCTCACCCTCCGCTCCCATAAAAGGAAAACGGAAGAGCAAAAAGGACAAATCCCGCGAAGCGGCCGCTCGAAAGTCACGAAGCCGAGCAAGCGAAAACCAGGAACTCGATTCGACTCAGACCCCTTTGCCGGAACCGATCGAAGAAGATACCAAAGAGCAGGTTGCAATGACGCCCAACGAAAGGGTAATCGAAAAACCCATCCCCGCAGAATCGGCAAAATTGCCTGAGCAAGCAGCAGAACCCGTCGCGCCACCTGCCAGAAAAGAACCCAGGCCTTCCCGCGAGATCCAGCCCGAAAAAAGCGTATCCGATCCTTGGGCTCAAGCTTTGAAAAAGATCCGAGAAAAGGACTGACATTCGTAGGAGCGGTATTATGCCGCGATTCTGGGAACGCCAAGCCCCAGCTTGACAGCCGTAAAAACAAATCGCGGCATAAAGCCGCTCCTAAGATCAAACTCAGATATAAAACATTTCAAAAGCAAGGGCCGTCGCTACCTTCACCCCATCAACTCGCCACCGCTTCGACGACTTCGAGATGCCTCAAATAATCGGATACATTTCCAGGAAACAGGGAAAGTCCGTCCTTACGGATCTCAAGTACTTTCGTCGCTAAAGGATCTACAAATGCCCGATTATGGGAAACGATCAAATAGGCGCCCGTATAATTCTTGAGGGCGTTTTGCAGGGCGTCCTGAGAACGCATATCCAAGTGATTGGTGGGTTCGTCAAGAATAAGAAAATTGGCCGACCGCGCTAGCATCTTAGCGAGGGCTAATCGATTCCGCTCGCCTCCAGAAAGCACGCTCACTTTTTTGAATACATCATCACCTCTGAAGAGAAAAGTACCGAGAATCGACCGGATATTGGTGGTATTCTTGCCCTCAGCGGACTCCTCGAGCGTCGCGAGGACGGTTAAACTCTTGTCCAGCTCATCCGCCTGGTGCTGGCCGAAGTAGGATATATGGGTGCTCTGGCCAATCTCCCGCTCTCCCGACTGAAAAGGCTCCACCCCCGCTATCACCTTGGCGATGGTCGTCTTACCGGCTCCGTTTACTCCCACTACTACAATCCGATCACCGCGTTCAATGCGAAGATTGGCATCGCGAATGACTAGCAAGTCTCCGTAGGACTTGGATACATCCACCAAATTAATGACCGTCTGTCCACTTCGGGGGGGAGGAGCGAACGAAAAGGATACGCCATCCTCCTCTTTTTCAATTTGAATCCGCTCAATCTTATCCAGCGCCTTGATACGACTCTGGGCTTGTTTGGCTTTCGACGCTTTGGCTCGAAAACGGTTGATAAATTGTTCCGCCTGTTGGATCTCCTTTTGCTGACTCTTGTACGCTTTCATCTGCAACTCTTTTCGCTCAGCACTTTGAGTCTCGAAAACACTGTAGTTGCCACTGTAAACATGCAGCGAACCCATCGACAATTCGAAGGTACGGTTGCAGATGATGTCCAGAAATCCACGATCGTGAGAGATCATTAAAAGGGAACCTTCGTAACGAAGAAGAAAATCCTCCAGCCACTTTTGGGACGTTACATCCAAATGGTTCGTCGGCTCGTCAAGCAGGAGCAAGGACGGGTTCGCAAGGAGAAGCTTAGCCAGTGCGATACGCATTTGCCAGCCCCCACTAAACTCTTCCGTCTTACGATGCATGTCGGAACTCGAAAATCCGAGCCCCAAGAGAACCGATTCGATCCGAGACGGCAATTTGCCCGCGTCCAAGTCCTCTAGCCGATGCTCCCACTCACCAATCAATTCGAGGGTTTCATAAAACTCTTCCGAAGAAGTATCCATCTCATCAAGACGCTCCTCCGCTTCCTCCACCTTAGCCTTTAGTCCCAGCACATCAGCAAACGCCAACTCAGTCTCCTTGAACAAAGTTCGCCCATGCATTTCTATCCCGTCTTGAGGCAGGTAGCCGAAAGTGACATAGTTCGCTTTGTCGACCTTTCCACCGTCAATCTCTTCTAGGCCGCACAGCACCTTGAGTAGGGTGCTCTTACCCGCTCCATTGCTGCCGACCAGCCCAATCCGATCGGAGGTCCCAATCGTGGCACTAATATCCTTGTACAGGTAGCGTTCCCCATACTGGAGCCGAATTTTTTGCAGTGCGATCATGGAAAGTGGTCAATAGCGCCCCGATATCGAGCGATTCTCAAAAAAAAAGCCACTTGTGCGTGCGACACCGTCCACCGTCAATGCCAGAATTTTACGGGCTTATGTTCCTCGGATGCAGTAATATGAATCCTATGCTTAAATAACATCGATAACCACTCGAGGTCTTAACGCATTTTTAGTAGATTCATGGACAGAAACCTCCTGTAGGCTAACTAATTCTCCATTTAAGTGGTTCCCCCCAATCCACTCATTCTAGCATAGGCAAATACACTATCAAAACGGTTCATTTCCCCTCGCTTGATCTGACTTTAGCTGGTGCTCGGTTCCTGAAATCCCTGGAGTACTCCGTTCTCGAATTCGACTAATAACGATCCCGAATGTATAAATTAGAGCTCCCACAAGCGCGGCAGCAGATATCGTCCGAAACATCGTTACGTATCCAAAATGCTCTGCCACATATCCACATACGCTAGCTCCAACCAGCGTTCCAAGCATTCGGACCGCCATATAGTAAGAAAGGACTGTTGCTTTTTGCCCCTCTTCAACCCGTCGAGACAAGTACACGACTGCGGCAACTTCCATCCCTCCCCAGCAAATTCCATGAAACAGAATCGGTATCCAGAGGAAATTAGGATCATCCAGTGTAGAGGTAACAAACACCCGTAACGGCTGGAACAACAACGAGATCACCAGAACCGAACTTGGGCGAAAGTGATCGATTGCCCTTCCCATCAATGGCAGGAAGAAAAAAGCCACCAGCCCAAACATTCCGGCAAGCAGCCCGAGCAATCGCGTACTTCCCCCCAAATCGCGAGCATAGGCATTGAAGAATCCGTGCACTGCGGGATCTGCAAGCGAGATAAAAAACGTGGAGAAGAGGAAGAGCTTGATCAGTGAATCCAGATTTCGGATTTCCAGAGGCGCTCTCTGAATGTGACTGGCTTCCGGCTTGGGCAGCTTTGAGATAAGAAAAAGCGAGCCGATCAGGAAAACAGAAGAGGCTTGAGCCACAATCGCAATATCGTTGAAGACCAGCGGAAGGATCATCGCCCCTAGTATGAATCCGACTGAGCCAAAGGCTCGGTAAATCCCGAATTTCCGTCCTTGTTGTTTTTCCCCGTGCGCTTTTACCGCAATCGTCGGCATGATTCCCACAATCATGGGCATGAAGACTGATCGCAGTATCCCGTAGACGAAAAACTGCCAAGGGGTCGTACACAAAGCAAAGTAGAATAAGAGTCCGGTGAACCCAATGGTTCCCCAGACCACAATCCTCTTATGCCAACCCCTTTTGTCCGCCAATCGGCCCCAAAAGATGGAGCTCAAAATAAAGACCCCGCTGCTGAATCCTAGAATTAACCCGATTTCGGACTCGCCCACTCCCACGTCCTTCATTCGAACCGCCTCAAAGACAAACAAGATGCCCATCGACGCTATCTGAAGAAGGCAGGTAAATCGGAGAATCCAAATAGTACTCATATTTCGTCATTCGCCCATTGATTTGACTGAAGCCGATACCGCTCCGCATTTCATAAAACGAATGCACTACCCTTACTCGCGGACTAGGGTTTCCGCGATCAAAATCGCGTTTCGCCCGTTTCCCTCAGACCGAATCCAGAATCTATGCGACTATTCTCGACGAACCAAAGCCAGAAACCCGCTGCTTATCTAAATTTGAGCCTATTTCTCAGAATACCCCCCCTAAAAGGCTCTCTACTGAAGAACAAATGAAACTGGGAAACCATCACTTAAAGAACATTGCCCTTGGTGTGTCCCTTTTGCCAGGCGGCAACGGCTGACATCGGACCAGGGATCACTGATTACTACAACGGTATTGGAGAGAATCCCAATGACAACGAGGTCATTCATGTTACCTTGAATCTCAAGAGTGCAGCAGAAGCCCAAGCTCAGGATTTTGTAAACTTTTTTGGCCTTGGTTTGACCTGAAACGATTTTAGCAGAGCCATTGCCGACCGTTTTGAAGCGGGCGGGCAGCCGATTTTTGCCATTATTAACGGTGTCGCCGAATCCTCCACCCACGAACAATGGGAGTTTCTGTATACTGCATTAGGATACGGAAGTCTTAATGCGCCAATCCAAACATTTAAAGCCGTGATTTATTCTGTTGGGGCAGATGCGGCGATGCTTCTATGATCAGCGTTCAACCGACAAACAGAGAAATTGAAACGGGAACTGCTCTCAATCTTTCTGTTACGGCGGTGAGTGACTTGCCCATAACCTACCATTGGAAATTCAACAATATCGATATCCCAAACGCGACAAGCCCGGCACTTACCATAGCAGACACCCAACCGTCGGACGCGGGTCCCTACACCATCGCTGTTTCCCATTAGAATGGTAGCACCCTCTCTGAGATTGCTACAGTCGAAGTCATCCCTGGTTTTCTCGATACATTGATCGCTCAAGGAGTACCCACCGAGCAAAGAGAATTCTCGGACGATCCAGACAAGGACGACATCATCAACGCCTACGAATCCCTCTCACGGACCGATGCGAATGATCCTAGCTCCGGTGAACTACCCCTAGTCGAAATCGAAATGATCGATAGTGATTCCTACTTGGTCTACACATTCGTTGTCAATATCGCTATCACATCGATTGTACCTCAAGCCCAGTTCAGTATTTCTCCTTCGTTCGAAACCGACTTTCTGAATCCCGTACTCTACGCTGAAAGCATCTTTGACGGTCTCATGCAGTATTCTTTCCGAACTACCACCCGCTTGGAAGAAACCTCCCAGTTCGCGTAACCGCAATTGTCAGTCAATAAAGTAGACCGCTGTTAGCTATGGGACCTAGGGAGGACAGAGGAATGGTGATGCGTGATGGGTGAGGCTTTGTGAATGTTCACTGTGTAGGTAAACCGAGCCTCCACCAGTTCTCCATCCTGAAATCTCCAATCATACAAACCAGCCAAAGCGAAAACACCGTTAGCAAGCTCCAAGACATTCAGAGTCTCCTCTTTTAAGGTTACCTTCGAAACACCACGCTTCGACAGACCAAGAAAATATGCCTCAATTCCGACCCTATCATTCAGGATCTTTTCGGAAAAAGTGGGAACGAGTACGCTCCCTTGAGCATAAAGTGCTAACACCCGGTCTGCTTCACCGGCATTTACACCATCGAGCCACGCAGCGAGTACATCTTGTGGAGATTTAAGCATGAAAATGAAAGTTAATTATGGAGAATCTCAATCTGAACCTCTTGGATCCAAAGACGAAATGAATTTCGTGCAACGATCAACCCATTTTTGAAGATCCGCATCTTTTGCAACTCCCTCCACCGTTACATAAACCATTCCCTTGAGGGCCTTTCCGGTAAAATCAATCTCCCGTGCATACTTTTCGGCCAAACACTTAGCGTACTGCTCAGGTCCCACTCGAACCATCAGCGTGTCCCCAACGAAGCCACAGTACATGTGTTTCGAAATCATGAAGCAGAGACCTACAAACATCTTCTTCACCTCGACATCCTTCCGATCCGAAAAGATAGAACGCAAACGCCTTTCTAGAGCTTCGTCATAGGCCAAAGCCAGCTAATACAGTTCCTGAGCGAATAAAGCTCAACCGCGAATTAACCAACTGCTCGTAGGAAGTTACAATCACAATTTAGAGGGGGTTACATGATAATCTATACTATAATTACAATAACAGGATCTACCTTTATGGCATTCATACAAGCGACAGGATCCAACGCCAAGTTTTAGGGAAGCATTGGGGGGAGAAACACAGGCTTCGGCACGTCATGTGCCGGAGCTTTTCCTATTTATATGAATACACGAATTCTCAATGCAGGAGCGGCTAAACGCTACGATTTGAAAATCGTGCATCGCGGTGTAAAACCGCTCCTACCTATTGAAGCTCACGGTCGATGCCCTTACGCCAACTGATCGCCAATCGGCAGGCGGCGTATGCGTTTGCCTGTCGCGGCATAGATCGCATTGCAGAGTGCCGGAGCAATGGGCGGAACGCCGGGTTCGCCCACTCCTCCTAGTTCTACTTTCTTTTCCGGATCAACGAGATGGACGGATATCGACTTTGGCGCTAACGAGATCCGCGGAACTTGATAATCATGGAAATTGCTCTGCTTCGCGCGTCCATTTTCGAAACTGATTTCTCCAGTAGTCGCCAAACCGATACCCATTACGCAGGAACCTTCCATCTGGGACCGTATGCGATCAGGGTTAATCCGAGGTCCGCAGTCGATCGCCATGGTCGCTTTATGCACGATTAGATTACCGTCCTTCTCCACCTCGACCTCCAGCACGGCGGCGACATAGGAAACAAAACTGTAGTGAACGGCAAAGCCCATACCCCTACCCTTTGGGAGGCGCTTACCCCAACCGGCTTCCTTCGTCGCGACGTTAAGGACATTTTTCAGACGCCCCGTATCAACCGGATACTTTTTCGGATCTTCACCATGATTCCATCCGTCTTTCAACTCGTCCGGATTAATTTCACGATCATCGCCTAACAGATCCAGATAAAACCGGAGAGGGTCCCTACCAGCCTCTTCCGCGAGTTCAGCAATAAAACTCTGAACCGCAAATCCATGAGGTATATTAGAAACCGATCGAAACCAGCCGATTCGGGTGTGGGCGGCGACCTCCGGATTCTCGATGCGAACATTGGGTATCGCGAATGGGATATTACTATGACCCATATTGGTTTCGAATGCTTGCTGGTGCTTGGGATCCGGATCGAATAGGGACGCTATGGTTGGCGCCACGGATCGATGAAGCCAGCCGCTCACTTTGCCTCTCCGATCCAAACTAGCTTCCAAATGCTCTCCTGATACCGTATGAAAATAGTCATGACGAATATCATCCTCGCGCGTCCATTGCACCCTAGCCGCTCGTCCCGGAAAGGCTTTCGCGATTTCAACCGCCTCATTGATAAAGTCTGCCTTGGACTTCCTCCCGAATCCTCCCCCTAGTAGCGTTACATTGATACGCGTCTTTTCGAGAGGCATCCCTGCACGCTCAGCAGCTTCTGTTCTTGCCGCTTGCGGTGCCTGCGTTGGCGCCCAAATCTCCAGAAAGTTGTTTCTCAGTAGAGCGGTCGACACAGGCGGCTCCATCGGAGCGTGAGCGATATGCGGCAGGTAGTAAGTCGCTGCATGCGTCTTTTTCGCTTTAGAGAAGGCCGCTTCGACATCACCCACCAACCGGACTAGTTTCCCTGGTTTTCTGGAAGCTTCTTCCAAGCTCTGGCGATAGGCTTCGGATTCATAAGAATCGTGTGGGCTTGAACTCCAATCCACCTTGAGCGCTTCCCTCCCCTTAATCGCGGCCCACGTATTCTCTGCCACCACGGCAATACCTCCAATTGGCTTGAACCCAGAAGGAACGGCGGCTCCTTCAATCGGCATCACCTTCAGCACTCCTTTGACCTTGAGGGCCTCAGAGCCGTCGAATGCCTCAACCGTGCTTCCCAAAACGGGAGGCCGCGCAACTACGGCATAGACCATTCCTGCGGACCGGGTATCACCTCCATAAATGGCCGTTCCGGAAACCATGCTCGCTGCATCCGCGCTATGCGTATGCTCTTTACCAATATAGCGATAGGTTCTGGGGCTTTTATACCGAATCGAAATCGGATCTGGAGATTCGAATGAGGCGACCACTCCTACCAATTCGGCAAAGTCAGCCTTCCGTCGGCTCAGAGCATGGATTACGCTATGCTTCGAAGCTCTGACTTCCCGAATGGGAACGCCCCAACCAGCGGCAGCAGCCGCTTCTATGATCGCCCTGACAGTAGCGCCGCACTGGCGCATCGGTGCATACCAGTGGCGCATACTGCGCGATCCATCCGTATTTTGGTTTCCATATTTTGCCTCGTCTCCAACGGCCTGCACGACACGGCAGCGATTCCAGTCCGCTTCCATTTCCTCCGCTACGACCAATGCTAAACTCGACCGGATCCCTTGCCCCATCTCAGATCGCGTGACCGTAATATCTATCGTTCCATCGTAATTAATCGCCACAAAGAGCTTGGGGTCGCTTTTTGTACCTCCGGGCATTCCCTCACCACCGTACTTTTTGGCCGGTTTATCCTGGGCCCACGTCCAATTCGCCGTAAACAGCAAGGCCCCCGTTGCGCCGACGCTCTTTATGAAGCCACGTCGGTCAATTCCATGATTCACTATCGAAAAGTCGCTAAACATCGGACTCATTTGGCACCTCCTTTCAGGCTCTCGGATGCGGTATGTATCGCAGTCTTTATTCGATTGTAGGTACCACACCGACATATGTTTCCGGCCATCGATGTCTCGATCTCTTCTTCATTGGGAGAGGGATTGCTGGATAGCAGAGCCGTCGCGCTCATCACTTGACCACACTGGCAGTACCCGCACTGCGGCACTCCCACCTTAACCCAGGCTTCCTGCACCGCCTTTCCCACCTTTTGTCTCCCGAGGGCTTCTATCGTCGTTATCTTCTTCCCCGCTGCAGCGCTGATCGGCGTCACACAGGATCGAATGGGCGCTCCATCCATATGCATCGTGCATGCACCGCATAAACCCATACCACAGCCAAATTTCGTTCCCGTAAATCCGAGCACATCTCGAATCGCCCAAAGCAAGGGCATGTCGTCAGGGGCATCGACCTCGCGGTCTTGTCCGTTAAGATGGATTGTTGTCATGATGAAGTTTCTTTTCTGAGGTTACGCGGCACCGGGTATCGCATATACGAATACAGGGTAATCTTAATATCCCTAATAAGCGCTGCTAAAACCGCAACCTCAAACCGGTCAAATCGTGAATTAGAATTGCGGAGAGACTGGTTTGAGGTCGATAAACGCCATCCACACAATGGAACCAGAAGAAAGAAAGCGGAAAATTCGAAAATCAGTCGTAGCTTCCGTCATTACTTCGTCCGTGCTCGCGTTGCTGACGTTTTTGTCTTACCCAATATGAAACCCGCCTTTTACGGGCTAATGTGGCTCGGTACCTTTTTGTCTGGTGGATCTGGACTATAATGCCGACGCACTATTGGTGCGAACAACGCAATAATAGAGCCTCTCAGAGCTCGATTGATACCGAAGAAGACGCCTTTCGGGCCTTCTCTCTGGCTTCTTCAATATCCGCTCCAAGGGCGAGGGCCACTCCCATGCGGCGCTTACCCGCAACCTTTGGCTTACCAAAGAGCCGCAATTGCGTATCCGGCACACTCAAGGCCTCATTGAGATTACCAAAAGAAACTTTGTCAGAGTTTCCCTCAACCAGTACGACTGCCGACGCACTCGGTCCGAACTGCCGGATAGAAGGTATTGGCAAACCGAGAATCGCCCTTGCATGCAAGGAGAACTGGGGAAGGTCCTGGGATATCATTGTCACCATACCAGTATCATGCGGACGCGGAGACACTTCACTGAAATACACCAAATCGCCCTTCACGAAAAGCTCGACGCCAAAGAGGCCAAAACCACCGAGACTAGCTGTAACCGCTCCCGCAATTTGTTTTGCGTTCTCCAGCGCGGCATCGCTCATGGGTTGTGGCTGCCAAGATTCACGATAGTCACCATCGACCTGAATATGCCCAATTGGATCGCAAAAGCTGGTCCCATCGACATGCCTCACCGTCAAAAGCGTAATCTCATAGTCAAAGTCCACAAAGCCTTCTATGATTACTTGCCCCTTTCCCGCACGGCCCCCTTCTTGGGCATAATTCCAGGAAGTTTCCCTGTCGGCATCCGACTTGACCACACTCTGTCCCTTTCCCGAGGAACTCATGATTGGCTTGATCACGCATGGCATTCCAATTTCAGAAATCGCCTCGCAATAATCTTCGTACGTATCCGCGAAACGGTACGGCGATGTTGCGAGTCCCAATTCCTCCGCGGCCAACCGGCGAATGCCTTCTCGGTTCATGGTCAACTGAGTCGCGCGCGCAGTCGGGATAATCGTAGCCAATCCTTCCGCTTCCAGCTCCGCAAGGGTATCCGTGGCGATCGCCTCTACCTCCGGGATCACGAGATCGGGCTTCTCCTGTTCGATAATCGCTCGGAGTGCCGCTCCATCGAGCATCGATACCACATGGGACCGATCTGCCACCTGCATCGCAGGGGCATCGGCATAAGCGTCCAGAGCGATGGCCTCTACCCCATAGCGCTGCAATTCGATCACGACCTCTTTCCCTAATTCGCCGGAACCACAGAGCAGTGCTTTTTTTGCAGTGGATGTAAATGGGGTACCTATTAATGTCATCCTCGCAGTGAAGTCAGCCACCGGTTAAGGATCAATCTAAACTTTTCTGGTCGGCTCAAATTTATTGATGGAAGGGGAAACAATCCGCACGTGAATGTCAGATCTGCTTCCTCAAGAAGTTCAAGCTCGCACTTCCACGCCCCTTCCATCAACCTATAAGCAATGATGAGACGCCTTCCTTATTCTACCCTTTTGACAGTCTTTGCAGCATTCGTTTTCAGCCTCACTAGCCTGAATGCGATCGACAACTCCCATTCAAACTGGCACCAGTTTCGAGGCGAGGGAGCAAGAGGAATAGGGACCGGAGATTCATTACCCGAACATTGGTCAGCCAACCAGAATATCGCCTGGAAAGTCGATCTTCCCGGAAGAGGCTGGTCTTCCCCCGTCGTTTGGGGAAACAAAGTATTCGTTAGTACGGTGATCAATTCCAGCGAGTCTGAGGATCCCAAGAAAGGTCTCTACCTTGGGGGCAACCGTCTTGACATCCCGCAAACGATTCACACCTGGAAAGTCTACTGCCTTGATCTGAAGGATGGCGTGATTCTGTGGGAACGGACTGTCCACGAGGCCAATCCCGAAACTTCGATTCACTTGAAAAACAGCTACGCCTCGGAAACGCCCACCACTGACGGCAAGAACGTATATTTCTATTTTGGCAACGTGGGAGTCTTTGCATTCGACCTAGACGGAAAACCCCTGTGGTCAAAGCGGTTTGAACCTCGCCAAACTCGGCATGGATGGGGAACAGCGGCATCACCCATTCTGCACGGAAACCGCCTCTATCTCCTCAATGACAATGACGAGGAGTCTTGGCTCAAGGCGCTGGACAAAAATTCAGGCGAAGAGACCTGGAAGGTGGAAAGAGAACCCGAAAGCAATTGGTCCACGCCCTATGTTTGGGAGAACGATCTGCGCACTGAAATTATCGTTCCCGCTACAAACAAAGTGACCTCTTATGATCTAGACGGAAACGAACTGTGGTCGTTCAAAGGCATGTCGAGCATTACGATTGCAACGCCCTACTCCCATGACGGACTCCTATACGTAAGCTCGGGCTACGTGGGCAGTCGCCACAAACCGATTTACGCCATTCGTCCAGGAGCCACGGGCGATATCTCCATTGATGAAACCCTTCGATCCAATGACTATATTGTCTGGTGCGACTGGAGGGCCGCCCCGTACAATCCGAGCACGCTTTTGTACGAAGATCAGCTCTACGTTCTCCTCGACCGCGGCATGCTCTCCAGCATGGATCCCAAGACCGGGGCCTTTCATTTCGAACGTGAGAGAATTCCTGGCAATAAAGCCGGATTTACCGCTTCTCCGTGGGCCTACAATGGGAAGGTGTTCTACTTGAACGAGAACAGCGAAACCTTCGTTTACAAAGCGGGAAAGTCTCCCGAATTGCTCCACGTAAATCAACTTGCCGAAGATGACATGGGCATGGCGACCCCGGCTATTGCAGGTAATCGCCTATTAATTCGTACTTCTGCCCGGATGTACTGCATTGCAGCGGATTGAATCCGAGGGAGGAAAGATCGACCTCTTGACCATAGTACCAATTTCCGAATACCCGTTGATGTGGGAACGACTCGAAATCGATCTATAGTTTACGTATCCTTGGATTTCGTATACGGACATCGGACGACCGCGTCCCCATCGCCTCGATAATCAATGGTCCGGACTCGCTCGTTGCATCGCGAACGTCGTCACTTACGAACCGATTGTTAATCCATAGTTGATGGCGACTATCGTGCACCCGGATTCGGTAGCGATTCCATTCGCCCACATGAAAGCAGCTGTACTTCGCTTCATCGGACGCCAAAATGGGGGAATACACAACGCTGCCCGGCTCTTTTCTATAACGAATTTTCATCCGTGTCTTGGGTTCCACTTTCATATCCGCCTCGAATTCGAAATTCTCAAATGAGTCTTTCGTGGCAAGCATAGCCGAACCTCCACCAGACATTCGAATTTCACCTCCATGTACCTTAACCCCTTTTGCAGAAGTCCAGCTCCTCATATCCTCCAAATCATTCCAGCTGAACCCATCTCGCAACTCGATGAGCTGCGTTTTCAGGCCTGCCTTCACAAAGGCGTATTCCGGATTGTTCGCAAGATTACGCCACTCGAAAGGATCCTTATCGTGATCGTAAAGTTCTTCTCCGCCGTTGGATGCCAAAGAGTAACGCCAGCGCTTTCCTCGAACGGAAAAATGCGGATACAGCGTTCCTTCGTAGATCCGATGCTGCATATGGTTTTTTCCCGGAATCGTAGTAATGGCCACATCAGGTCCAGACCATTCTCCATTCTCAGGATCTCGAATCAAAGGCAATAGGCTATGTCCCTCTAGTTCGTATCCATTTGTATCAGAATTTGGGTTACGATTTAATTCGAGTAATTCATTAAAGGTGGGGTAAATGTCGATCAATGAAACCGGATGGTCACAAGTAGCGCCCACTGCCGATCCTTCGACCCCGGCAACAATGAGCGGAATGCGAGTAGACGGCTCCCAAAGACTGCCCTTGTAAAGGAAGTTTTTCTCGCCCACATGAAATCCATGATCACTCGTGAAGAATATAATGGTATTATCGCGTTCCGGGCTGTCCTCGACCGCATCAAGGATCGTTCCCACCTGGTCATCAACAAACGACACACAGGCCATGTAGGCCTGAAGCCACTTGCGAAACAGGTCCTTCCCTTCGTGGCGAACGAGCATTTTGTAGCGACGAAACCCATACAGCGATTCATTCCCCAGTGCAATCGATACATCATCCAAATCGTTCGGATCGACTACAGGCAATTCAATGGATTCCAACGGAAAGCGGTCAAAGTAGTTTTGGGGCGCGTATAGCGGCGTGTGGGTTCGAATAAGGCCTGTAAAAAGGGCGAAGGGCTTATCATGCTGCCGTTTGATTACCTCGGCTGACCAAGCGGCCCCGAGCTCATCCGCCAATGGATCCCGATCATCACTGTTTACATACCTGTAGGGCTTCCCGAAAAGTCGCCATCCCTTGTATCCAGGAATACCATTGGCCGGATCGGCTGGCCAGTCGGGTATGTCGGAAAGCGGTCCAAACACGTGTTCCCACTTGTAGTCCACGTCCGCATCCTCGCCTTCGTACAAGAAGAGCTGCTGCGGGTGCGGAAGTCGGAAATTCTCGGACTGGCCATCCCATGGCCATGGGCCTACGTCGCCATAGTGGCCAAATTCGTCAAACAAACCATTCTGGTTTCCGTGGTAGACCTTACCCGTGCCATAGACCCCATACCCGCCCTTTCGGAGATTGTCGTGCAGCGAAACGCTCTCCTTGTAGATTCCGTTATCTTGCCAGTTTTCAAACCAGTAAAGACTCGTCGTCTGCGGATAGAGGCCGAAAAGCATACTCGCCCGCGACGGGGCGCATAGCGGGTCATTCGTATGGGCATTAGTGAATGTAACGCCTTGAGCTTTGAGCCGATCAATATTTGGCGTCGGCACCAGCGGCTTCCCACTCGGTTGTAGCGGCATATCGTTGAGGTCATCAACGATGATAAAGACGATATTGGGCCTTGTATCGGAGAAACCGATCGAGCCGAATGCAGATAAAAGAAATAGAAGAAACAACGTTCGCATAGAATGAGATAACAGAAACCGTAGTTATGGATAACCGCTATCAGGACGCGAGACAAATGAGATCTTAATGAGGCCTATCGCCCCTCTTCAGGTCGCTTGTATGCCGTTACCATCAAGACCTCTCGCAACCCGTATTCCCTTACTCTCCTGCGAAACATCGGATTTCCCTCTCGAACAGATCTTCTATATTTGCTGTATGCCGACCTTTAATCCCGCCGCCGACGTATTCTCGATAACTATCTCCGGCGTTACCATGTCCGATATGCAACCGGAGATATAAGGATTCTGGAGGGCCCACAAGTACGCTTTCGTATATCTCGAGATATCTTCTCGAATCGCTGTATCAAAGTATCAACGACACCTTATTCCAACGACTTCTCTATCTTAGAAAGCGTCAGAAAGGTCTCAATTAATCCTCCGTATGGTTCCATTTTCCACTGATTATTATATTGTAGGTCGTCTCGCAAAGGCGAAAACCCTCTCCATCGATAGGTCAGCGACCTGTCTTACAATTCGTAACGTAGGTCGTCTCGTCGGAGATCCTGAGCAAAGTCGAAGGGCTGAGGCGACATTCACCCCAATATGGCAAGTCATCCCGACCTCGCCATGGCTGCGACGGTTAGACCGACCCGACCCACAGCCAAAGTCCATAAAGGAAATCAACCCACTAGACTCTATCTTATGCCGCGTTGCATCACGTGCCACAAAACGTCTCGTGAACAACCTCTTCCGGTAGCGGTGGTGATTCGAGATCTTCATACTCAGTCTGCTCATCAAATGGATTGGCCAAAGCATCGACAAGCCGATGGAAGAGAGAATAGTCTCCGCGGTAGGCTGCCTGAATCGCTTGCTCAATACGATGATTTCGCGGGATAAGTATAGGATTGGCCAACCTCATTTCCGAATAGCGGTTACCCGGATCCGCTTCCTTCCGCCAATTGCTAAACCACTTCTCAAAGACCTCTTCTTCGGGAAAGAGCACGCTGAGATCTTGGTGTGAATCCCCACCGGCTACTTGCGTGAGTCGCCGAAAGAAAAGCGTGAAGTCAATCTTCTCGGACGCAAGAAGATCGAGGCTATCTTGAATGAGGGTTACCGGCGCAGATGAAGGAAGCCCTAATTTTGTCCGAAAACCGCCGATGTACTGGTCCGCGAATCGATCTGAAAATTGAGAGAGAGCGCTCTCAGCCAAGCTCTTCGCCTCCTTTGTATTCTCCGATAGCAGAGGCAACAAGGTCTCCGCAAATCGAGTCAGATTCCATAATCCAATATCAGGCTGGTTTCCCCAAGCGTAACGGGCACCTCTATCGATCGAACTAAAAACGCATTGCGGATGAAAGGCGTCCATAAATGCACAGGGACCGTAGTCGATCGTTTCGCCTGACACCGCCATATTGTCCGTGTTCATTACTCCGTGAATAAAGCCAAGCGACATCCACTGGGCGATCAAATCCGCTTGAGCCTTCGCAACCGAACCTATCAGGGCGCTATAGGGATTCGACGAATCGGCTGCTTCAGGATAATGCCTGGCGATCACGTAATCGGCCAGCAGTCGGGTCCCCTCAAGGTCATTGCGAGCGTAGTAGTACTGAAACGTACCGACGCGAATATGACTCGCTGCAATCCGAGTAAAAACGCCACCCGGCAAAGAGCCCTCCGCTCGCAAAACATTCTCGCCCGAAGCAACCGCTGCCAAAGCCCGCGTTGTCGGAACACCCAGTGCCGCCATCGCTTCGCTGACGATGTACTCCCGAATCACCGGTCCCAAGGCAGATTTTCCATCTCCTTGGCGGGAAAAAGGCGTACGCCCCGAGCCCTTCAGCTGCAGATCAAAACGATCCCCTTTGGTATCGACGATCTCACCGAGCAATAGGGCTCGGCCGTCACCGAGCTGCGGTACGAAACCGCCAAACTGGTGTCCCGCATAGGCTTGGGCAATCGGTTCTGCCCCTTCAGGAGCTTGATTGCCCGAGAGCATCGCAACTCCTTCCTCAGACTCCAGCCAATCCCTAGAAATGGATAAGCTCTCCGCGAGTCCTCGGTTGACTCGAATTAATTTTGGCACCCTAAGGCTCGCCGGAGCAAGCCTAGCATAGAATCGCTCGGGTAAACGCGCATAGGTGTTGTCGAAGTTGATGCTCACTTTTACGGTCAGGAGATTGGCATGAAGGAGATACCCAATGACTGCGTCCATATAAAAACACTCATTCGCTAAATCAAGTACCAGCGGCTTGTAATGGTAGCACAGCTACAACTCGCATCCAAAACTATTACTTCCCAATCTGGACGTTTTCAAGATTACGGAAGGCTATTTGGATCTGCCCCAATTGCCTGGTTTAGGTATAGAGATTGACGAAGACGCGGTCATCGAGGCCAACAAAGAAAGCTTCATGCGAAACGATCGAGACTGGCACCATGGAGATGGATCTGTCGCGGAATGGTAGATAAGGTGGGGCAAGGACCTCACTCCTTCGCGACACCTTCAGCTCTCTTGACCCTGATCGATTGGCCTAGAGGGATCCACCGTCATCCAGCAAAACGCCGTTATCACATACATGACCGCAACCACAATAAACATGGGGAAATAGTTGGTCACGACCTCTGAAACACCATCAACCACCTGCGTAGTGGCAAACCCATCCAACAAGGGCCCCAAGAGCAGTACCGGCACAAGAACCGCGCCCATATTTCCTGACATATTCACAATGCTGAAGACCGTCCCTGAGTGCCGCCCCCCAATATCGGTACACGTACCCCATACCGTTGGCTGAGACCAATCGCTGAAAAACTTAACAACGAACAAACCAATCGCCAGAGCAAGGACGTTGGTCTGTGAAATCGCAAAGAAAAGGCATATCGTTGCGATGATTTTTCCCGAGGAGCCCATTATTCGCCTCGCATTCTTTCGACTCCCAGTGAGACGAATGCAATAATCATTTAGATAGCCTCCCACAAAACCTCCCACGGCTCCGCCAAAGAGCGGAAAACTCGCGTAGATTCCCATCTCTGCGATTGATATTCCCTTCGAAAGGAAATAGCTACCGAGGACCGAAGTATAAATAATGTCCGCTCCCGCATTCGATACTTGGGCGAAGACCATTATCTGCAATGTTCGATGCTTCAATGCCTCCTTAAAACTCAGGACTTTCGATTGAGTTTTTTGGGCTAGGTTCTCCCCTCTAAAAAGCTTTCTCTCAGCTTCGTTCACCCGCTTGTCATCTTCCGGGCTATTCCGGTAAAGAGCAAAAAAGACCAGCGCTAAGAAAATCCCCGCTCCCGCCATTATCATGAGCGCCACCTTCCAATGAAAACCGAAGTAGCTCATTAGCACGGTCGCCATTATGATCGGAGCGAGAGCCCCACCTGCTCTTCCCGCGAAACTCGCCACAAACCCTTGCATGGTCGTCCGGTTGGAAGGTGGAAACCAGTTCCGGGATACACTATTCAAACTAGGATACGCTCCTGCTTGCGCGGCGCCAAAAATAAGCCGTGCGATACAAAAGGTCAGAAACGAGCCTCCTAAGGCAAATAATACTAAACTCAGCGACCATCCCCCAATAAGCGAACTTAGAAAAAACCTTGCTCCAAAGTAGTCACACACCACACCACTCGGAATTTGACCCAGCGCATAAGTAATATTGAAAAACGTGAAAATCTGTTCTAGCTCTGTATTCGTATATCCATACTCACGAGCGAGTTCGGGTCGGATAACTGCCCATGTGTAACGGTGCAAGTAAAGCATCAGTGACGTGACCGACGCCATGACGAAGATCAGCTTGTGAACATTTGTCGGGCTCGGGCTGCCGATAATTTCGCGTTGAGAAGATTCTGACGAGGAGCTCATAGCGACATAGGGGATACGAGACGAGTTCGAATAATTAGGTTTAATCCCGCACTTGGCAACGCCTAAGAAGAAAGACGATCTTTACGCCGACCAAAACGCCCCTTACAGCTTTTCCCATGATAAGATTCTCGCAGAACCGCTCTCGACAATCGAGGACCTCCTTCGTTTATAGGCAAAGGCTTTCACTCTTCCTTCTCTGCCTCCTGCCCGTGCTCATTTCTTGCGAACCCGAGCCAACGGGACCCCTTTTAACCAGCAAGCTGCAGAAAATAGACCGAGCGATCGAGAAAGCGGTTCGACAGGGCAAAACTCCTGGTGGCGTTTTCTGGTTAGAGCACAAGGGAGGAGTCTATACCAAGGCTTACGGCTACGCCGCTCTCCAACCCCAGATCGCTTTCGCTTCGATCGATACCCTTTATGATTCGGCATCCCTGACTAAGGTAATGGCAACCGCTCCCGCGATCTTACTATTAATGGAACGTGGGGAAATCGAATTGGATGCACAGGTCAAGCAGTACCTTGAGGACTTCGACAACGGCGGGAAAGAATCCATCACTATTCGTCACCTTCTAACACATACATCCGGCCTACGTCCAGGAATTGATCATACCGTCGAAGTAAACGGCATCCAAGAAGAGTGGAATGGATACGAAACCGCTATCGCCCTTGCCAAAGAGGAGAAAGCACAACACCCGCCAGGAACCCAGTTTATCTACAGCGATATCAACTACATTATTCTGGGCGAGATCATTGAACAGATTTCAGGCATGCCGCTGGAAGAATTTACGCGCAAGGAAATCTTTAAACCATTGGGAATGAGTGACACGGGATACCTCCCGTCGCCGAAATTGCGAGAGCGAATCGCTCCGACCAAGTGGGTAGGTGGTGAAATGCTCCGAGGAATCGCCAACAATCCCATTTGTCGGAAAACCGGGGGCGTTCACGGACATGCAGGGATATTTACGACGGCTCCTGACCTGGCGAAATTCGCTCGTATGATCCTTAATAAGGGAAACCTGGAGGGCGTTCGCCTTTTGCAGCCAGAAAACGTTGAGTTGATGACTTCCATTCAGTCTCCCGAGAGTGTGCCCTCTCTCAGGGGACTCGGCTGGGATATCGACTCGAGTTACTCGGGTCAGAGGGGGGAGGTTTTCCCTATTGGAGGCTTCGGTCATACGGGGTTCGCCGGACCGAGTATTTGGATTGATCCCTTCTCCCAGACTATCGTGATTTTCATGACCAATCGGATACACCCCGATGGAACTGGTGACGTACGGGAATTGCGCCGCCAGATCGGCACCCTCTCTGCGGAGGCCCTTGTGGATTTCGATTTCGAATCCGTTCCGAATATCACAAGGTAGCGGGCAATCTCCGACTGCCCATATTGGATTGAATAGATTGTGGGTGCTCGGAGATCGCCCGCTACCCTCCTTACGGAACGATAAAATAAGGATCCTCCACCAGCCGCGCCTTAATGTCAGCCCATTTCTTTCCCGGATCCTTCTGGGGATCGAACTGTGTATTTGCTGTTGGAATACCAGCCCGGATCGATTTGAGGTAATCCTCCAACAATTGGCTCATTCGCACCGTTCGATTAGTATCTATTTTTGACAGGTTTATTGTCTCGGATAGATCCTCTTTCAAATTGTAGAGGTGATAGTCGCCAGTCTCCCAAAATTTGACCAATTTGAAGTCTTCTTGATGCAGCGTCGTGGAAGGCTGACCACCTTTTTGCAACTGGTAGTGTGGAAAGTGAAAAACGAGAAACGGATTAGCTCGCTTCACCTTCGCATTGGACTGCCCTGAAAGGATATTCGCCAAGCTACCCCCTTCTTGATCTGCAGGCACGGATCCGATTTCCAACCAATCTGCAATCGTCGGAAATAAATCGTAACCCACCACTGGCTCCCGGCTTCTTCCCGGTAAAATCCCTGGACCCGCAACAATGAATGGAACCCGAATCCCGCCTTCCCACAAAGTCGCTTTCCAGCCATGGAGAGGTCCATTCGTGTTGCTAGGATTTGGGATGGGATAACTTCCATTATCGCCAAGATAGATGACGTAGGTGTTGTCCCCAATTCCAAGCTCCTTAATTTTAGACAAAGTCATCCCCAACCCTGTATCCAAATCTTGACTCATGGCAGCGTGGCCTGCCTGATTATGACGTTCTCCGGGCGTTCTCGCTTCTGTTTCGCCTATAGTCGATTTCTTTGAGAAGACCGCCAAGTGCGTGGCGTAGTGCGAAAGTTGTAAGTAAAACGGCCTGCCCGATTGCACCTGTTTTTCCATCCAATCATTGCCGCTTTCAGTGATCGAGAAAATACGCTTCGGGTCCGGGTCTTCACTTTTGCCTTCCCGATTTCCCGTAGCTCCCGAGCTGGCGTCAAATCCATGCCTCTCCGGACCGCCCCCGTTGATATGCCACTTTCCAAAATGGGCCGCAGCGTATTCGGAACGATGATGCTTTATCCACTCTGCTATTGTGATCTCCTCATCCGCAATATCATTCACATGCGGTGGTGGCGTAATCCGGTTTCCCTCAAAGAAGGGGCCCTTGTGCCGGTCGACTATATCTGACATCTGAAGCAATGCGGGGCTTTTCCCGGTCAGGATCGAATAGCGAGACGGCGAGCAATTCGGATGCGGGGCATAGCCTTGCGAAAATATGACTCCACGATTCGCTAGCTTTTCGAGATAGGGGGTTTTGATGAAATCGCTTTTCGATTCAGGTACGTCTTCATCCATCAATACCGAAGTCGCCCCCCAGCCTTGGTCATCCGTCAAGACGAGCACGATATTCGGCGACTGCGCCTTCAAAAACGATTCGCTCGTTATTACAAATGAGAGGACAAAGGCGACTAGACTAATGAATCGAATAGGCATAATTTAGGGAATTGGGGGCTTCTTTAAAGAGTGGGCATCAAGCTATTTCCGGTTAAATTAAATTTCAACGTTCTTTCACCTTTCTCGCCTGACAGAGCTTCTACCCTGCCATAGGATCCCTAATACCAGATGCCAAAAGGGTTAATCCTTAGCCTGGGTCAACGGTTAACCCACAAAGGCATCGAATCCTAGCGTCCAACTTGAGACACTATTGGAAAAAACAAGTTTCAAACGATACCCTCTCAAACACCCAACGGGACGAATAGCATGAACACAATACCACGTAGAGATTTTATCAGCCAATTCAGCCTGGCTTCGTTATCATTGCTCGCAACTCACCCGCTCTTCGTGTTGCGGCCTGCCTGATTAGGCGGCGTAAAAATTCAGTATTTACTCCAGTAAGCCTTCATACTTAGGTAGGGCCCCTTCCCAACCTCTGTTGAACTGGGCTATCAGTCGGCGGACGATCGCAGGTCTCAATTTCGCGATATTGTGCGTTTCATCCGAGTCCTTCTTGTGATCGTACAGCTCAACAAATAACGGCTTTTCGTTCGGCTTCGTATAGTCCTTCCATAATACAAGACGATAACGATCCGTGCGCATCGCATATCCCATCAGATCATTTTCGAAAAGTTCACGATCCCATTTTTCTTTTTGCTGTTCGATGATGCGTCCTTCCACTTTTTCGATGAGGGGCCCAAAAAAGGTCTCTCTCACACCTTGGGACAAAGGATTAGCTGCCCATTCCCGCAGCGCTGAGCGGAGCAGTCTTCCCGATGCGAGGCTTGGCCGCCCTAGTTATTCAGTTCGCGCGGGCCATGGCTCGTTCGGAGACTTTCCTAAACTCTGGCGTAGCGTTTTGCGGCAGCCACTGCGAAAGCTGTTCGATAGTCTCTTGGTGAGCAGGGTCGGCAGCTAGATTGTGGAATTCGTCTTGATCGTTTCGATGATCGTAGAGTTCCTGGGCTCCATCCTCGTAAACGATCAGCCGCCAGTCGCGCGTGCGGATGGAGTGATTGCCGAAATAGGATGAAGTAATCGCTGGCTGCTCTCTCGGCGTTTCGGGGTTATCCAGCTGAGGGACAAGCGAGACGCCTTCGAGATGGGGATTTTCGGAAAGCTGGCACAGTTCGACGAGGGTTGGGTAAATATCGATCAGACTAGCGGGTTCCTTAGTCGCCAATCCTGAGTCGATGCCCGGTCCAGCGAAGAGCAACGGCACGCGCGTGGACTCCTCCCAAAGCGTGCGCTTGGCCCAGTGTTGTTTCTCCCCGAGGTGAAACCCGTGATCGCTCCATAGGACGACGATAGTGTTATCGGCATACGAACTGGATTCGAGAGCATCCAAAACCATGCCTACGCAATGGTCGACGAAACTGATGGATGCCAAATAGGCCTGCGTCATGCTTCGCTGCTTCCGATGCTCGAGCACTTCGACGTGCTTCGGGGCCACCGCATAGTCATTGATGCTAAGAAAATTCTTCGGAAGATCATCGAGGTCCAAAACCGGATTATCGGGAAGCGCGATCCGTTCGACATCGTATAGATCGAACCATTGGGGGGGGGCGTAAAGCGGCACGTGCGGGCGAAAGAACCCCACCGACATGAAGAAAGGCTTGTCGAATTTTTCGTGCAGAGCAGCGGCCGCTTTTTCCGCCAATTGAAAATCACCCATCTCGACATCGTTTTCCGGATACTCTCCCCAATCCCACGCTTTACTCCAACCGGCGGGAATATTCATCATCTCTTTCGGCCTGCCCCCTTTATTTCGGCCGAGCGAGCGATCAACATCGCCCGCCAATCGATTGCCGAAATCGTGGTGCAGCACTTTGCCCCCCACCAGAGTATAGTAGCCGTTATCTTTAAAGTGACGTTGAATCGTGGGCACATCGGTCAGGGCCGGCAGCTCCTCGTAGGCGGGTCCGAGCTCATAGCTGCCGTGCGTAGTAGCCGCCACTCCCGACATCACGCTGACACGCGAGGAAGAACATACCGGAATGGCGCAATGGGCGTTGGCGAAAACGCGTCCCTGCTTGGCGAGTTTGTCCATATGAGGCGTGAGCACTTGCGGGTGGCCGAAGAGGAAACCTGTCCAGTCGTTGAGATCGTCAATGCTGATCATTAGGACATTGGGAGGACTCGAATCCTGAGCCTGCGATCCAACAACGAGGATACTTGCGAGTGAAATGACTAGTAGACTGCGAATATTCACGGGAGTCTTATTTCAATGATTTGGGGACGTTCGTTTGAAGAGGCCTATTTCAGAGGAAATTTCCCCAAGGCTCCATTTATTTCAGAGCTATCTCATACGAGAAAACGCATACAGATCTAATCATGTAGACAAGTCCAAACGATCGAGCGACTAGCCTCTCTATTCCTCGAACTCGATGGTGAGCAACGCACTGTCGATTAAGTCTCTGGCCGATTCGTAGATTCCGTAGCATGCTTCTTGATTTCGGCCAGGCAATTGGCTAGGCGGGTGCCACCCTTGTAGTTGCCGGATAGCACAAACCACTTGGAGTAGGTCTCGCGTAGCTCGGGAGTCCAGCCGTCCTTGAGATGGCGAAGATTGAGGGCATAGCCGATCTGCTCTCTCTGTCCGGAAGTGTTGGTAAAGAGCTTCATGCCGCGTTCGACGGCAAAGGGAGCGTTCAAGAACGCTGCCATGGCGGAAAGGTCGCGATTCTCTTCCGGAGTCTGAGCGGGATAAATGCCATCGAGCCATTTGATCAGTTTAGCTGTGTCCTTGGCGCTTGGCCCAGTGTTGTTTCTCCCCGAGGTAAAATCCGTGATCGCTCAATAAGACGACGATTGTGTTGTCGGCATAGACGCTTGATGAGGGCATTCAAAACGATCCCCAATCAATGGTCTAAGAAACTGATGGAAACAAAGTAGCCCTGGATGATGCTTCGCTGACTGTGCAAGCAGAATCACGGAGCTTATCAGGCAAGAACACTCTCCTTTGGTCTGGTTACCGTACCGCCAATCTAAATTTGATAAGACAACCCTCCTTCATCATGCCTAAGATAGCTTTAAGAGTCAGAACTCGCCAAGTCAGTAATTTACACACTCAAATTACATCAAAATGTTCCTCAAATCCAACATTCGATACTCAATAAAGACCATTGCGTCTCTTTCAATCGCGCTTTGCACCGTCCAAGGAGCTTCGACTCAATACGAAGGAGATCTGAGTGACGTTGTAACGATCGATGAGTTGGATCCCTCGGGCCCTTTCAACAAAATCTGGGAACCGCATTTCGCCAAGTGGTCTGACGATCACTACATCTGCGCTTACGGACTTCAGGTTCGGGGAAAAGTAGATATGGGAGACATGGTCGCGTCCATAAGCTTGGACAAAGGGAAGACCTGGAGCCCTAGGATTATGATATTCGATCACCAAGAACGTAACGGCAGCGTGCAATACGCCTACAACAATGCGGTCCTTTTCCGTCCGCCCGGCCAGGATGTCATTTGGCTTTATGCGATGCGAGCGCCTATGCACTACCGCGATAGCGAGAACGCGGATCTGGTGGCTGCTTATACCGCAGACGGCGGTTACTCCTGGCACCACGTCGAACTAGCCATGGGTTACCAAGGTTCTTTGATAATCGTCGCAGGCATCGAGACGGTGAAAAAAAATGGAGTCAATCACTACCTTCTCCCCGCCCATCGCAATTCGCAGCGCCATGATCTCCATGGCGATCGCAGACAATTCGTTCTGGAAAGTACCAGCCTCGTGCACTGGAATCTTGCGGGTTATGTTCCTTACGCTAGGGATGACCCGGTTTTTCTGCACGAAGGTAAAATCGCCCAGACAGACGATCCCAACATTCTGAAAATGGTCATGAGAACCGCCACAATGGACCGCGAGCGACCTTTGAACCCGCCTCTTGCCTATTCATCAATCAGTAAGGATGGAGGAACTACATGGTCGACATCTCAAGCGGAACCCGACCTGCCGAATCATCGCTCCAAAGCCTTTTTTGGAAAAGACATCAACGGAAATCACATTTACGTTTACAGCAACAGAGTCGATCGAAGAGGTCTCTACTACAAGACCCTGAAGCCCGGCGGCAATTGGTCGAAGGAAAAGACCTTCTATTTCAACGACAACCGAAACAGTTACCCCACTCTGGTCGAAGATACGCCGGGAGAGTGGCTCGCTGTCTGGGACAGTTCCAATAGCCCCGACAAACGCCGCACGGCTATCCGATTCGGAAGGTTGAAAAAATAATAAGCATACTTCGGTAGTTTCAGCTCGCAGCGGATGAAGGCACTGCAGATCGCTTCGTCAAGCTCTGAGTCCAAGATTTATCAGCACTTCCTCAGCTGCTAACCATTGGTTGGATCAAGCCCAATCGCGATAGGCGGCCACCAACTCTTCGTATGCCTTTTTATAAAATACAATATCGGCACTATGAACAATCAACTGGGCTCCGAGGTCTTTCATGTGTTTGGCGTGGTCCATATCGAAGGCGAGCGTCCCAAATACTTTTCCTTCGGCGATCGTTTTTTCAGCGATTATTCGAGCCGCTTCGAGCGTCTCGTCTCCTTTGACATCACCAGGTCTTCCTATGAGAGCCGAATAGTCACCAGGACCAAAGAAAACGCAGTCTACTCCCGCGACTGAGGCGATTTCCGAGACGTTTGCCAGTGCCTTGGGCGATTCGATTTGCGTGGTAACCCAGGTGTCTTCGTTCGCTCTATTCGTATAGTCTTCGGCTTGATACTGACCGTAATTATTATCGGGGCTTCCCCCGTCAAATCCGCGTTCACCCACCGGATAGAATTTCGACCAACGAACAACCTCACGAGCTTCGTCCGCGGACTCACATCGCGGATACATTATGCCGAGGGCCCCAGCTTCAAGAAGGCGACCCATTCGCATGTATTCCCAGCGTCCTGTGCGAGCGAGTACATCTACGTCGCCAACCCGAGATGCCCGGGCGAGGCTAGCGAAGGTTTCAACGCTTTTGTCAGCGTGCTCTAAATCGTACCAAAGAAAATCCAGCCCAGATTGGCTCAGTACTTCCGTGTGCACAGGGTCCGTAGACTTGACAAGAGTGCCTATGGCGACTCCTCCCTTCTTCCAAATTTCCTTAACTCGACTCTGTTTCATATGGGTAATTCAAATCAGTATTAGAACGTATTCTTAATCGCACCTTCCCGAGATTAAAACTCAATGTTCTAGCCAATTGATGTCAAACGTGATAAATCTTATCGATTCATAGGGGCTAGACTCTCCAACTTCGACCAACAGTCCAACATTGCCATCGGTGAGACCGACCATATTCGAGTAGGCTCCGGGACCTTCATGTATCATTTTGCTGACTGGCCAGGTTTTTCCTTCGTCGTAACTTAAGCGAGCCGTAATACCCTCGCGCTTGTCGCCGGTAGGACTGGAAAAGAGAATGCGACTGCGATTTTTTTCGGGCCAGCTGAACCGAAGGATATTCGCCTGGCAAACGGGTGATTGAAGTCCGTCATCCAAATAAACCGGAGCGAAACTTATCCCGCCGTCCTCGCTTACGGCCACCGCCCGATTCCCTTTCCCGTGATAAGAGCGCATGTTTTGCATCACTAAGCCATCGGCGAGCTCGACCACGGTAGACTCGTTTGTAAGTGGTTCCTGGATCGCACCGAGGCCCCAGCTATCGCCGTGATCGTCGGAGTAAATGATGTGCGAGCGATAGGTTTTCGAATCTCTCTCAGCAGTGATCCGATCGGAATGATTCGCGGGAATGACCAGGCGACCTTTGTGGGGACCTCGCGTCAGTTGAATGCCGTTGCCAGGACCAGTTGCATACCAGCGCCAATCTTTCTTGCGAAGGTGCGGAAGCTCTTTTGGCTTGGCCCAGGTTTTGCCATCATCGTTCGAGTAGGTGACCCACGGTGAACGGGGATGCTCGCTCTTCCCGGTCATGATGGCATTTTCGCTATCGCTTCCTAGATTCCATGTTAGTAATAGCCAGATAGTACCTGTATCCAAATCTACAACCGGACATGGATTTCCACAGGTGTTATCCTTGTCGTCCCAAATCACTTCGATTCCGCTCCACGTTTTACCGCCATCTAACGAGCGACGCATTATGAGATCGATGTCGCCTTTATCGCCAGCCTCGCGACCTTCGGCGAAGGCTAAAAGGGTTCCGTCTTTGGTTTCGCAAATAGCGGGAATGCGGATGTTATTGTATCCATCCACCGCCTTTCGAAAGAGGACTTGGGTCTCTATTGTATTTTCTACTCCCCAAAGTAGCGTTCCGAAAGCTAATTGTGCGAAGAGTATCTTTGTGAAGATAAGAATAAATTTATGCATTGAGCTCATCTATAGAATAGTTTCCAGAATTCTTCTAAGTTATATATGAATGTGAGTGTATTCAACGGTACCCAGCAGGTAAACCAATCAGTCTAAGAATGCTTTCCTTGTGGGGAATTTATCCAAATCTACTTCCCGGAGTTGCAGGAAAACTACCCTTTCCCAGCGATGGGGACAGAAGATATTGATGACGCCATCATCGATAAACGCATCTATATAGGACGTGTTGTAGTCTCGCCAGATATTGTCGAAAAAGGGCTCGAGAGCTGTCGCGAACACGAATTGCGGTTCGCTCCAATTACGACCTCCGTCCCCAGAAGTAGCGAACCAGATTTCGGAGCGGTCGTAATGCTGAGATCGGTTGCCAGCAAGGTCAGCGGTTTGGATCTTGCTCCTATTGTGATGGAAAGCGATGAGCGTTTTGCCGTCGGACAACGTGAAAAGCATAGGCGGTGCATCGGGATGCACTAAAGGAGTAGGTTTTGGATAGGTCCACGATTTGCCATCATCCTCACTCCATGAACCCCAAAGATATCCCGTCGCCGTTCGCGTCATGAAAAAGATATTACCGTTTCCTAGGTTGATAGGGCGGCCTTCATCCATGCGATTGAATCCTTTGGCATACCAACCCCCATGGCGTTGACCTGGCAGCAGTTCCCAGGTCTGTCCTTGGTCCTCGCTCCGCAACAAATACTGTCGCGTCATTATTGGCTTGTAGGACCAATCGGCCTCGTGAGATCCAAGAAGCCAGGCACCCGAATCTGTTTCCGTCATGCGCATAACCGACATACCGCGAAACTCAGGATCATTTTTAGGACGAATGATTCTCACTTCCGACCAAGTATGGCCATCATCGTCGGAGTAGCGATATCCAATGGGCGCGTTTTCCGACAATCCGTGCGTCTCAGGTTCGTACATATCCCAAATCGGCTGTGTACCGAAGGCATAGATACGTTCGGAACCCTTTGGGATAAACGGGATGAAACCGTGTTGGTTGTAATCGATATCAAAGGCAACCGTTGGGCCCTCCCACGTTTTTCCTTTGTTGCTAGATCGGTAAGCCAGCATGTCATTGACCTTGCCTTCCCCGCGCTTACCGGCACCGCCATAATGTCCGCCGTCTGGAAACATCACCAGATAATCTCCTTTTGGCGTAACGGTACCTCGAATTTCATATAAGCCTCGCTTAGCATCACGAGCTCGGTGGATGATCTCGGCCTCTAAGTAGGGAGCTAAAACGATTCCTAGCTCACGGTCCAATTTTAACGACCTTGGAAGTGCGTCCGTTTTAAAATCGCGATCTTGAATTACAATGGATTCGGCAATGGTATTCGGGCTTTCCTTCATGTGAGCGGACCCCAAGAAGACCAAAAGGCAGTATATCGTTATCAACGTTTTATGGCTCATGGCTTTATCCTTTTCGTTGGCCTTGGGCTTCTCTGGATACGAAAAGTGACGCCAATGAGCCAGTGCCGAAACAGATACCGATTCCGACAAAGCCAAAAAGCAGCCCATTGAGATCGGTGAAGTACTTTACGAATACAATCGCGATCAGGCTACAGATTACGCCGATCCAGGCGTGGGTGGCATTGGCTTTTTTCGTTAGGAGGCCGAGAAGAAATAGTCCGGCTAGCGGACTGGCGATTAGTCCCATGAGTCCGATGAGAAAGTCGAACATGTGACCAATGTCCATACTGGACATAATAATGGCGATCGTGGTGCCCAATATTCCGAGGCAGCTAACGATTTTGCGGGCGAATCGCAGCTGGTTCTCGTCGTCCCAAGCGGACTTGAATCTACCTATAAAATCATTGGAAACTGCAGTGCATATGGAATGCATGCTGCTATCTAAACTCGACATGGCAGCGGCGAATACACCTGCGATAACCAGTCCAGCCAAACCAGCGGGCATTTGATGAGCGACGAACCAAGGAAGGACTTGATCGTTCTTTTGGAGCGGGCCCAGAAGATCCGGGTTGGATTTGTAGAAAACGAATAGAGCGATGCCCATTAAGGAGAAAATCAACGTCGCTGGAATGGCGAGCAAGGCATTGGTCCAGACGGCTTTCTTAGCCTCTCGTTCAGAGCTCGTTGTGAGGTAGCGTTGAACCACTGCTTGGTCTGACGTGTAGGGCACGAGCGCGTTAGAGAATATACCTCCGAGCATCAAGACCATGAATGAGTCGGTGGCCCAGGACCATTCGATGGGTGGCAGTTCGAATTTTCCAGCTTCTTTCCCGATTGAAACCAAAGTCGATAAGCCCCCATCTAAATTAGACACGACTATTCCAAGAGCGAGGAGAGCGCCTCCCATAAGTACTACGACTTGGACAACGTCCGTCCAAATAACCGCTTTAATGCCTCCAAATGCGGTATACACGGTAGATATCATTCCCATCATGAGAATGCAGAGAGTTAGGTTGAATCCAGTGACGGCAGACAAGGCAAGCGCAGGAAGAAATACTACAATCCCCATGCGTAACAGCTGGAAAATAATAAAGGACGCACTGCCAAAAAGGCGCAGGCCGAGATCGAATCTATTTTCTAGAAATTGATAAGCGGTGACTGCGTTGATTCTTCGAAGTCGGGGAATGTAGATCAAGGCGATGAGCGGTGCGACGATGAGAATACCGAAGTTTAATATTATCGCTGACCAGCTTGTCGCGTAGACACGAGCGGGAAGGGCGAGATAAGTAATCGCGCTCAAAGTCGTACCGAATATACTGATACCCGCCGCCCACCAAGGAATCAATCTTCCTCCCAAATAGAAATCCTCTGCCGTCTGCGTGTTGCGGGCACAGACAAATCCGATTGCGAGTAGGCCTCCAAGATACGCTATCAGTGTCGTCCAATTAAGAGCTCCAAAAGAGGCCGAGATTGGCGTGGCCGTGAGCTTCCAGATTTTAGGAGAGCGTACGCGGGGGCGGATTTCTCCCGACGCTACAATAAAGTCGTCGTCCCATTTCGCGATCTGGGTGGTGACATGGTTCTGCGGCATCGTCCCCGCCTTTTGCCAGCTATCGATTAGAGCGTTGTACCCCCAGACCTGTTTTGGAAATCCGGGATGCTCATCCTTTAGTTCGTCCGCTGAGTGAAATAGAGATCCATCCGCACCACCTATTATCAAAATGTGATTTTCTCCAACTGGGATTGCTTCGCCCGCCATCATGCATGCGGGCGAGTCCGCGAGCCGTTTCCAAGAAGTGCTAGACGAACTATAGGCGTAGGCGTCTTTCAAAAATTCGAGCTCGCCATTTTCGCCTTCGCGTCGACCGCTGAAAATATAGATCTGGTTCTCGCGTCCATTGTTCTGGGCAGCGAGTATATTAAATGCACGGGAAGGTCCGGGCCAGCTAGGCAATTCCTGCCACCCGAACGAGTCGTTCCCCTTTTTATCTAGATCCAAGACCCAGAAGTTTTTCATAGCCTTTGAAAGCTCATTTGTCTCGCTTCCACCGGCCAGATACACTTTTTGACCCAACGTAGTGGCCGCTCCATACACCAAGGTCGACGGAAGATTCGGCAAGTTTTCGCGTTGAACGGATTTAGTTGCTGAATTCCAAGTCAGTAAAAAGACTTCGTCATAGGTGTTCGAGGCATCGTTTCCCCCCATGCAAAGCACCCCCAAATCCGTCGTCACGGAACTTCCGTATCCAATAGGTCGCGGCAGTTTTCCGCCGCTATGCCAGACACCGGTTTTATCAAGCACCCAGATATCGTCATGCCAAATTTTGGCTTCTCCCCAGTAGGGTTTCGGGAAATTCGCTCCACCCGCCACGATGAGAGTATCGTTGCTGACACCGATAAAGGGACCCGCAACCCCTAAGGATTCTGACTGGTTACCGGAAGGTGGAAGTTCCGCAACTGCTTTCCATTTGAGATAGCTTGGATCACTCGACTCCTCGCCCCAAGATGGCTCTCCAATCGTCACCACTGATCCCATGAAAATAAGTACTAGTAATTTATAACGTATTCTAGATATCATAACAAAGTTAGAGTATTGGGCGTTTTGAGACAAATTAGAGAGGGTAATAGCGTAATCTTGAAGGAGGGACGATATTCAGCCAACTCACCTTTTCTTCCACTTGTAATTTGAAGGGTCAAAATCGTAGGCACCTTTGGTTGGCACTTCCTCCGCGTAGTGATTAGGTAGCCAGGCTTTGAAGGGACCCACTAGCTCCGGGTGTTTTTCAATTAGGTTTGTCCATTCATGGGGGTCGCTAACCCGGTCATACAGCTCCTCCCCTTTTCTTCCTTCGTCATACTGTATGTAGCGCCAATCCCTGGTACGGATAGCCGTGTTGCCTTTCAAATAGTCGATGATTGCAGGATGTTTCCATTGAGCTTTCGGATTCTCCAGCAAAGGCCCAATGTCGATGCCATCCAAACCAGAGGGTACCGGCAATCCGCATAGCTTCGTAAGCGTCGGGAATAGGCAAGTCAGGTCTACTGGACTTTCCGTCTCCGAGCCGGCTTGCGTGACGCCTGGAACGACCATGATGAAGGGAACATGGGTCGACCGCTCCCAAAGCGTGTTTTTCGCATAGTGATCCTTTTCCCCGAATGCATACCCATGGTCGGACCAGAGAACGACGATCGTGTTTTCCCGGTAGGCACTTTTGTCGAAAGCATACATCAATTCCCCCACCATAGTATCCGCGTGTGCAATACTTGCTAAATAGGACTGAACACAGTGCCGAAGATCATCGTATTCTTCGATCATTCGAAGATCGTTGCGCCGGTATTCAGCCATGATTTGACCCCCTTCAGGTATATCGTCCAAGTCCCCAGGTTTATTGATAGGAAGTTCGACTTTTTCCTTCGGTAACACATCAAAATATTTCTGCGGAGCGTAGAATGGCAAATGAGGCTGGAAAATTCCAACTGCCAGGAAGAATGGATTCTCGTGATCCCGGGAAAGAAATTCACTAGCCCAACGCACCGTTCGAGCATCACCCATTTCATTATCGTCTACTTCCATTGGCCCCCAATCGAGCGAATCGCTCGGGTGGCGGGGCATAGTCGTGAGAAAACGACGATCTTCGCCACGACTTTTAAAATAATCCACAATTAGATCCTTATCCTGAACCAGATCAAAATATTCATCCCATTGATCCGGTGGATTGAAGCCAACCGTGTGGTGATGGACCTTGCCGCCACCTGCCGACGTATAGCCATGATTTCTAAAATAATGGGGTAGCGTCACCAAATCTGGATACGCCGGTCGCCACCAATGACCGTTACTGTACAAACCCGTTGTTGACGCACGTTTACCTGTAAGGATCGCCGCCCTACTTGGAGCGCATTTCGGACTTGGAGCGTGGGCGTTTGTAAAGAGCAATCCTCTTTCAGCTAGGGCATCAATGTTGGGTGTTGGAACTCTATCTGAACCGAGACAGCCCACCCAATCGTTCATATCATCAACGGATATGAAGAGAACGTTTGGACGGGGCGTGGCCGCATCTAAGGATTGAAGAGCGAATGCCGAGTGGAGAATGAGGAGTATTTTAAAGAATTTCATTTTTTTAGATTAGGATAAACACCTCCGAACGTGCCGCGGTAGTTTTGTCTTGTATCGCGGCACGCTCGGAGGTCGCTGCTCTAAACAATATCGTTATTTCAATTTACACATAGCGTAGTTAAATAGTGATTTCCGTCGATGACTCGATTGCAGGAGTCATTTGTCCGTCAGCTTTACGAATTGCCTCGAGTTCTATCCGAAGATGCTTTTGGAAGAGACTTATATCGGCGCTGTGGATCAGGAGGTTTGCTCCCATATCGAGGAACCTTCTCTGTTGCTCGACGCTGCCCCAGAAGTGGATTCCTGCCCCGACACCCGCAGCACGTCCTTTCTTGAAAATGGTTTCGCAGGCTTCCAGAAAGATGGGCTCGTCATATCCTTCGGGTACGCCGAGGCTACAGGAGAGATCGTGCGGGCCAATGAGCAAAGCATCCAAACCAGGCACGGCCAGAATTTCATCCAAGGCCTCTATCGCTGGCTTGCTCTCGATATTGACGAACATCAGTCTCTTCTCCGCACCCTTTGCTACGTAGGATTCGAGCTTCTCCTCGACATTGGTGCCATCGAGCATTCGCTGCAGTTTCTGCCCTTTGATAGGACGGCATTTGACCGCACCACGCAGGGCCTGCACCTGCTCTGCGGTTTCCACATAGGGAGCGACTATTCCTGCCGCTCCTGCATCGAGTGCCATCGTCGCCGTGTAGGGGTCGGGGGATGGAATACGCACAATAGGAGGGAGACCAAGTGCCGCGTATGTCTGGCACATCCAACTCAATTCGGCTCTATCGATCGCGATGTGCTCGGTATCAATGAATACGAAATCGAGCCCACAATCGCACACAGCTTCGGGCCACCGCGGCGAAGGCGATACAATGAGCGTGCCGAAGACCGTTTCTCCCGCGACGATTTGGTTACGTAAATGAGTTGATGTCATGGCTTGAGTTTGAGTTTTCCGAAATGGATGTGAGTTCGTGGCGTATTGGCTGTGCCGCTATCCCATACGCAGCGAAAATCTCCCGGCGCCACTTCGGCAAGAGTGGGATAGGAGTTCTTGATACCCGCGTGGTAAAACGTCATCTCGTCGCTCCAGCCTTCCCCAGCGGGCTTTATCTTGTAACGCAAGGAAGTGCGGCCCCCATTTGGGAACCCCGGCGCCTTGCCGCGCTGAGCAGGACCGTCATTGTAGACGTAGATATGGGTCCCGTTTGACGACTGGCCAAAGTAGCCTTTCGATTTTGCATTGTGCAAATCCGGCTCCGGTTGAGCGACGCTCCAGTTACGACCCCCATCGGTGCTCACACTGGAATATGCACGCGGCGGGTTTGTGGTGAGACTCGTGTCGTCATAGTCAGCCGTTCGCATCACTATTTTGAGTTCTCCCTTCTTCCCCCAAGGAGCAATATTCCCTTCGTGCAGGAAGACCCGAGCCTCGGTCGGTTGAGGAATAAAAGCTTCCAGCTTCCACTCCAACAAGCTGCTACTGCTCAGAATAAAATGATCGCGCGATCCTCTCGGGTCTGCTGCAAGGGTATTGCGATGGGCCGGAAGGAGATATCGTTTTTCCCCCTTTATCTCAGTCTCGACGACCCCAGCGTTCAGAATTAGCGGACCCGTATAGCGCATGGCCATTTCAACGGGTGTCCATGAAAATCCCCCATCAGCAGTAAAAGCTGCGACCAGATGCGATTCTTCGCTATTTTCAGAAGCGATCGGATTACGCATAGCGTAACACCAAATCACTTCCTGGCCTGGAATCTTGTAGAGAACGGGATTCGCATACGCGAATTGCAACTCTCCCTTCCGCTGCCGATGATCGAAGATCGGAATCGGCTCTTCCCACGTGTCCCCATCATTTTTCGAAACGGTCGCCAATATGTCCCCCATGTCTTTCTTGCCGTTGACCATAGCTCCGAAGGCCACAATCAAATGATTCTTCTTTTGCCCTTTTATGATGAATGGTTGCCAGACACGCCAAGCGTGCGGATGCTGCTCTATCCGACGAATTGTCCGTACGTCCATGACGTCGCCTTCGTATTCGATTTCCTCTCCATAGCCGTTCGTTGACACCAAAGCAGTGATTAGAAAAATGAAAGTGAAGAGTTTGATATGCTTAAACAAAATAGGGGTCGAATTCATGGTACAATTGTTTTGGTTAAAATTAAGGATTCCTTAGATTGTGGCAAATAGTTCGTTCCCGAAAGGGTACCCTGCGAGGCAATCCGATCGATATTTGGGCCAATCGCGACTGTATCGCCATAGCTCCTAAGGGCGAGCCTCAAGTCGTATATGGCAATAAAAAGCGCGCTTGAAGAGCTGCGGGCAGCGAATTAAAAAATGCAAATTGTAAAATGAAAAATGAGGAGAGATTTTAGGTTGTGCTTAACTTTTGCAGGTCAGGACAATGACCTCCGTGCGTGCTGCACAAGAAGATGGAGCCAAGCCGAGGTGACACGCCCTGAAGTCATTGCCCTACCTAACTTCATAATAAGGATTTGCTCGCATTGGTTCTGCTCCGACTTCGGTCTGCCATTCATGTAGTTCTGTAAGCAATTTTTTAGTGCGCTCGGGTTGAGCTTCTACGAGATTTTTCGTTTCACTAATATCATTGGACAGGTTGTATAGCTCGATTTCGCCGGTTTCCAAGAACTCGATGAGCTTCCAAGAGCCCCGTCGAATGATCGAAACTGGAATGCTGTGCGGGTGCTGATTGTAATGCGGGTAGTGCCAAAAGAGATCCTCGCGATCGAGCGACGTCTCTCCTTTTAGCAGAGCAGATAGGCTCAGGCCATCTTGATGTTGATACGGGCGTAGGGGCAATCTGGTCACTTCGAGAATAGTCGGATATAAATCGTTCGTTATTACTGGAACGGAATTCACGCTCCCTCGCTTCGATATTCCAGGTGCCTTTATTATCATGGGTACACGAATACCTCCTTCATAATGCGATCCCTTGTTCGCTCGCAACGGCGCATGGTCGGTTGCTTTCCATAATCCACCGTTGTCCGAAGTAAAGATAACCATTGTATTGTTTTCCAGTCCAAGCTCGCTTAGTGTTTCCATGACTCGGCCGACGCTTTGATCGACGCTCTCCACCATTGCCGCATACGCGGGTTGGCCTTGACGCTCCTTTTCGGGGATCGCTTCGTACCGGGCGATCATCGACTGTTTCGCTTGAAGCGGTGAATGTACGGCGTAATGGGAGAAGTATAGAAAAAACGGGTTGTCTCTATTTTGGCGAATCAACGCAACGGCCTCATCGGTTAGCCGATCAGTCAAGTACTCGCCAATTTTTCCGTCCGGTAGGGTCGTTTTCACTACAGCACTTCCCGTGGTTGGCACCGTCCACTTCCCAGTATATGGATAAAAGTAGCTACCTGGAGCTCCATGCTCGCTTCCTGCAACATTCACATCGAATCCATGCTGAGCCGGTAACGAGAAAGGAGGCCCTCCAAGATGCCATTTGCCGACCTGCAAGGTTGCGTATCCAGCCTCTCTCAACGTTTCAGCGAGCGTGAATTCCTCCAGGGGTAATTCTCGCAGAAAGCGTCCCTCTCGCATTTTATTGTCATTCGGACTCCAACGTCCTGAAGGCAGCCATTGAGTTAGCATCAGTCGAGCGGGATATTTTCCCGTCATCACGCTTGCCCGAGTGGGCGAGCATATAGCGGCCGCTGCATAGGCATCGGTGAACCGTGTGCCCTCATCGGAAAGTCGATCGATATTTGGCGTCTGATAATACTTGCTTCCTTGACATCCCAGATCCATCCAGCCGAGGTCGTCGATTAAAAACAGCACGACGTTCATCGTCGGAGAATTCCCATCGTCTGCCCAAGATTGTTCTCTTGTCATCGCTACGGTCCCCGCAAAAATTAGGGCTAGTAATATTAAACGCATACTAAATATCATAAGTCTATATGAGGATTGGGCACTAATTTACTTACCTAGTGCGATTCTCGTGACAAATACAAATTGGTCTTGGCAAAATGTAAAAGGAGTAAATGCAATTAAACCAAGAGGGCCAGCCAACATCTTGACAATTGCGACCGTTTGGTATGAATCCCATACAAGTTGGCCTCAAGTTGATTGTACATGAGTTCAGAATTCGAGATTCCGCATAGAGTATCGCTTGCCAGTCAAACGAGCGCTTTTCTTCGAGAAGGAATTCGCAGAGGTATATGGGAAAAATGGCTACCCTCTGAACGGGAACTTTGCGAGGAACTCCAAGTAAGTCGATTTACGTTGAGGGCAGCACTCAAAGAGCTTGCCCGCGAAGGCATAACCAAAGCGGTAGCGCAGAGGGGAACAAAGATCTTGCTCAGCAATATCACAAGAAGGAAACGACGCAATCTTTCAGTGGGCATCATGACGCCGGACCCCTTGACCGATGTCCGACCGTATTTCGGCCTGTGGATTGGCAAACTCCGCGAGCTGCTACTCATAAACGAAATACAGTTTGACGTATTCGAAGGGCATCACCTGTACGAAGGAAGCATAGAAAAACGACTGGAGAGATTCCAATCTCAGTCTCCTCATGATTGCTGGATTCTGCATCGAACAACCAAACCCATCCAGCAATGGTTTTTAGACAATAGGATTCCGTGCGTCGTTGCTGGTACTCCCGCTGCTAGCATTGATCTTCCATTTGTTGATACCGACTACCAATCGATAAGTCAGCACGCTTTAGGCTACTTCTACGGAAAAGGCCATCGGGAAATAGCATACGTTTATGACGACGGAATGACGGGAGGGGGAAGTATATGCGTTAAGACTATAGAACGGGGTCTTTCACACTTTTCAAGTGGGTCAATGAGCACCTCTACCTTCGATCTCGGTTCTAGTTTGAAAAAATGCCATCGAATTTTGGACCTTATTCTTAATATGTCCAATCCTCCAACCGCACTGCTAATCGGGAGCTCTCTTAAATGCATTGCAACAATGTCTCACCTGCAAGATCGCGGTTACAAAATACCAGATGATATTTCCATTATATGTAGAGACAATGACTCCTTCCTCAATTATTATTCGCCGATTCCAAGCCGATATACAATCGATCCAACTAAGTTCGCAAAACGAATTTTCAACGCAACTATGAAAGTTGTGAATAGAGAAGTCATCGTTAAGAGAGGCGATCTCATGATACCTGAATTTATAGAAGGTCAATCGGTAACCCTCAGAGAGTAAAGGCCTCGCTGGCAGCAATTCGCACCAGCGATGGATTCAACAAGTGACATGAAGGCATTGAAGTGCAGCAAGAAGGGAAGGGCTCTTGGGTCGGAGCCTTAAAGTATAGGGACCGTCTCCCATATCTAATAGCAGAGAGTCTAACTAACGGGAAACGACTCGGAATATCGCTCTTAAATAATTAATTTGGGCTAGCAGAGGTACTCCAAAATCAATGGAGTACCTCATAGTTTAACCAAAAGTCTCTTCGACGCGGAAACTGTTAGAAATTATTTTTAAATTGGAGTCTAATAGTTCGGCCTGGGTCAAAGCTGCTTTTGAAATTAATTGAGCGACCCGTGGATAAGACATCAGTAAGGTTATCTACGAACAATGCCACTCTCCAAGTGCTTCGCTCTCTCTCGAACTCTTTCCCTAGGCCAAGGTTAAGCTTCGTCTCCGATGGAACGTTATACAAATAGGGCAATGCCCTTGTTAGACCTCCTCCAAAATCAACTTCGCTATTCCGCTTTGAATTATATCTCAACCCGAGTGAAACGAAGGAGCCTTTCATTCCTCCTTCAAGCACCTGATACCGAGCTAGAGCGTTGACTACAAACTGGGAGACATTTTCGGGCCATAGTTTACCGCCTGAGATTGAGTTGACAGTTGCTTCGTCACTACCCCGACGCACTAATGCTGGATTTTCGGAGTCGAACAAATAGGCCATACTACCGAAAATTCGGAGGCCTCTGGAAGGATTGGACGAGAACGAAAGCTCCATTCCTTCGGATGTTCTGCCAACCCCACTTGGTCTGTATATATTCTGAGTCTCATCCTCGGAAATATTCACTGGCAAATTTACCATTTCCAATTCGAAATAAGTTAGGTTTCCAGTAAGCAATCCTGGGCGCTTTCCTGCTTGTGCTCCTAGGTCGACTTTTACCCCGAATTCGAATTGATCACCCGTAATAGGAGGTAGGTCGTAACCGTCGTCGCTGACAGTATAAACCGGCTGAAACGTCGCGTTTCCATTAGCATATATACTAACCGACCTTTCATCATTGAGATGATATAGAGCTCCTAATGTGATCGGATCGCCATCAGCTTCCCTAACATTACTGCTTCGCACATCCTTGTCTTTCTGCACGCGATATCCCAAATTAATATATAGCCTATCATCCATCGCAGAAATTAGGTCGTTAATGTAAATAGAGCTGGTGTCCTTTCCTACGTTGTTTGGTCGGATTTGCGTGTAGTCCGCCCGAGGAACAAAGGCCCCTCCAGTCTGTGCATCATGGTAAGAGCTGGCAGGGAAATTTAAAGGCCCGCCGCCCACTGGATCTATTGTGCTCACAAATTCCCACTTACCATCCTCTGGGTAATTGGCGACATCTTCTGGATTAGGAAAACTGCCAGGATTACGCACCTCGACTCTAGTGCGACTTCCCCGGTCGCCCTGTATTTGGTAGCCCACCAGTAGATTATGTTTTAAGCCGCCTGTTTCTGTTTCGATCAGAAATTCATTCCTCATATCGATACGCTGGCGGTCTTCATGTCGATATCTAGGTCGTCTTGGAACTAACCAGTCTAATGCCCCGATAGCTCCGTCGAATTTTTCTAATCCGTATACCCGCCCTGGCCGATTCCCTAGCAAAAATTCTCCTGTATCTGGATTTGTGTATCCAATAACTAAATTACCAGTGTCTGGATGCTTATTAACCGGCCACTCATCTGACCCAGATAAAATCAAGTTCTCCATCCGGTCGATCTTGAAATCTTCATATTTTAGCTGCGAGCGGAACGAGACCCCTTCGCTAAAACGATGCTGAAAATCCGCTCTATAAGTAAAGTTCTCGGTTTTTCTTGCATCATCATCACCTGTTCTTGTTCCACTTGGAGTGTAGCGTAGACCGTGAGCTTCATCGATTTTATGAAAGGAACCATCCGGCTTATTGAACCCATATTTTCTTGTCCCAGTTGCGAAGCCGTCGGCACCCAAACCACCATTATCAACCATTATACCAATTGCCCATGGAACGTCGGCGGCTGTTCTTCCATACGTAAGATCAAGGTCTAAAGATGTATTTCCCTTCCGCCAGCTAAGAGCGTTATAGGATGTAAAAGCCTTTGCTGTTGCCTGATCCTTCACGAGTGCCCTCGTCGCATCCTGTATTTCTGTACGAAATGCGAATTCGCCCCATTCTTCCGGAAAAAACTTCAAATCTAATGGGGTTGAGTAATCTATCGAAAAATCGGTTGAATATTTCGAATTTGTGTTGGGGTCGCCGATAGCCGCGGTAATCGATCCAAAAGCTCGGTCGAAACTCGGACGTTTGCTAATTCTGTTTATTACGCCAGCAGGACTCGTCTCGCCATACAGCACTGCATTCGGTCCTTTGAGAATTTCAATACGTTCAACTCCTACTATCGGTATAATGGAGTTCGTCGCTAAAGATTCAAAACCGTCGACTAATAGAACTGAACCGGAGGACACCCCCATACCCCGAGCACGTATTTCACCGCTCACACCGTCTTCTGACGAAAATCCATTCACGAAGGACGCATCCATGTCCAAGATGCCGGTCAAACTAACAAGATTAGTGTCATCAAGAAGGTCTTGATTGAATACGACGATCGATTGAGGGAGGTTTTTGATCCCTACATTCGTTCGCGTGGCAGATATTGAGTTTTGGCTCGTATACTCGATGTCCCCATCCGTCGTTACGGAGAATGGACTTAGTTCAAAAACCTCACCGTTTTCTTGGCCAAAACAGATGGATACTGCAATAAGGTGAACAGGAATAATCCACTTTATTGGGTTTTTTAGTCTTGTTTGAAGTTTCATATGCTTCTGTCGTTTTGGGTTATTTCAGTTAGAGAGGGAGTTAAGTAACTTCTCATCGAGCCACGCCTTATTGACTGTAACTCGAAATGGGGTAACCCTCTGGGGTATCGTTGAAAGTAAGATTTTATTCGGCATTTAGTAGGAAAACCGCTTGGTATGTTTTCCTCACCAGTTATCATAAGAATAGGGTTCGCTGGACAGCTTCGACCAATGGGAAATGGAACCCGCCTGTTTCAGCCACTTGGATCAACAGGTCGCAAGGATTGCTCAATCATCCACGCTAACTTTCACAACATAGGAGGACGAAGACGATCCAAGTTCGTGTCAGTCGATTGGGATGAAGGTTTCGATTTCGATTCGATCGTGGGTAGGGAACGCCACGGCACCGTTACGGCAGCCGAAGAAAGCGGGCTTCCCAAACCACGAAAAAAGGCAGGATCCTCTTTGCTAATCCTAGAAAACAAGTTCTCGAATTAAGAACCGGTCTTTACCTATCCCAAGCACATGCATCACTAGGAAGCACCCGTTCACCTCCGACAGCATTTCTATTCCCTAGCAGGAGCCATTTTCGATAAGAAACCCGACTTGATTGTCGGTACAGAATATCGACGTTTCATTGGCTAACAATATGAGAACGTTTCGTGGGATAAAAAACTAATAAGCTCTCGCTTTCCGATCGAGAATCATCTTTTATTACTAGATACCTCACTTCATTTCGTTATTCACTTATGAAGCGCCGCACTTTCCTCACTATCGCATCGCTCTCCCTTCTTGTATCCAAACTTCCTGCCAAGGCTTCTCGCTCGCGCCGAGCCGCGGTGATTGGGCACACAGGGCGAGGCAACTACGGGCACGGGCTAGATGTCGTCTGGCAAAAAATTCCGGGTGTCGAGATCGTCGGTGTCGCCGACGCTGACTCCAAAGGGCTCCAGAAAGCGTTGGACCGGCTCAAAATCGAACGAGGCTTCAGCGACTATCGTAAAATGCTCTCGGAACTACGCCCGGAGTTTGTATCCGTCGCACCCCGACACCCAGACCAGCATATGCAAATGGCACTCGCCGCTATCGAAAACGGCGTGAAGGGGCTCTACGTCGAAAAACCCTTCTGCCGCACACCGGCCGAGGCCGACCATATCCTCAACGCAGCGGAAAAACACGGTGCTAAAGTCGCTGTTGCCCATCGCAATCGCTATCACCCCACTCTGCCAATAATCGATAAACTGATCGCTGACGGCGAGATCGGCCGCCTATTGGAGATCAGGGGTCACGGACTGGGTGACAGACGCGGCGGCGGTGAAGACTTGTGGGTGCTCGGTGGCCACGTTTTCAACCTGTTTCAGCGCTTTGGTGGCGAGCCAGAATCATGTTCGGGCACGATTCTGCAAAACGGTAAACCGGTGACGCGCAAAGACGTGGTAAACGGAGCCGAAGGGCTTGGACTCCTGGCCGGAAACGAAATCCACGCCCGCTGGCGACTCAACAGTGGTGTCACTGCTTCTTACACCACCTTTGCCGAAGACGGATCTGATAAGAAAGGATATGCAGCGCGACTGATCGGAACCAAAGGTGCTATTGCCATCCATATCGATCGCGACCCGATCGCCTGGCTCTGCCCCGGGAACCCCTTCGATCCTGCCTCGCGAAGTAACGACCGCATTCCCATTACCAGCGCGGGGCTTAGCCAGACGGAGATTCAGCCGGGTCTCATCGCGAGCGTACACGATCACACACTCGCGATCCAGGATTTGATCGACGCCGTTGACGATGATCGCGACCCCCTTTGCGACGGTCGCCAAGGAGCCATGGCTGTCGAAATGACCTGCAGCATTTTTGAGTCGCACCTCCAAAACGGAGCCTGGGTTCCCCTCCCCTTGACCGAGCGCGACAATCCCTTAAGCAGACTTTGAGCACCGCTCAAGTTGAATCATAAATCATTAAAGAATGACATCGCAACTACGAACGACAGACCTGATTGTTCTAATCGTCTACATGGCGGGTGTGTTCGCCATGGGGTGTTGGTTCGCGCGTAAAAGCGGCAAGCCCGAGGGATTCATGGCGGCGGGACGCTCGCTGCCGGGATGGGCGGTTGGGCTTTCGATTTTCGGTACCTATGTCAGCAGCATCGGGTTTCTAGGCAACACCGGCAAGGCCTATGGTGGAACATGGAATTCATGGGTATTTGGATTATCACTACCTATCGCGGCGGTCATCGCAGTCCGTTGGTTTATCCCGCTTTACAGAGGCAGCTCTGAGGTCTCCGCCTACTACCATCTAGAAAAGCGCTTCGGACCCTGGGCACGAACTTATGCCTTGGTCTGCTACCTTATGTCCCAGCTTGCCCGCATCGGAACGATTCTTTATCTCGTTGCTTTGGCCCTCTCGCCTCTCACAGGCTGGGACATTAAGACTATCATCCTAGTGACCGGCGTTCTTGTGACCGCTTACACTTTGCTCGGGGGAATCGAAGCCGTAATCTGGACGGATGTCGTGCAAAGTTTTGTTCTAATAGCGGGCGCCTTTCTCTGCGCCGGATTGATTCTCACCGGAATGCCCGAGGGCTCTGGCCAGTTGTTCGAAATCGCTAAAGAAAACGGTAAATTCAGCCTAGGCAGTTTCAGCCTCAGCCCCGGGTCTTTCACCCTACCGCAGCCCACTTTCTGGATTGTCCTAATCTACGGCGTATTCATCAATATCCAGAACTTCGGAATCGATCAAAGCTTCGTGCAGCGTTATGCCACCGCGAAGTCCGATCGTGCCGCGAAGTCTAGCGTCTGGCTCGCCGCCCTGCTGTTTCCCGTCATGTCGGCCCTGTTTTTCTTCATCGGAACGGGTCTGTTCAGTCTCTATGAAGCGAATCCTGAAATGCTGAATGAAGTCAGGACACAGGTTGTGGTTACCCAATTGGCCCAGGACGGGCTTACGGCAACCAACGACCTCATTGCCGCTAAAGCCGCTGCTCTATCGGCCGCCGAGGTCGGTGACAAAGTTCTGCCTCACTTTATCGTCAATAAACTGCCCATCGGACTCGCGGGCCTGCTGATCGCCGCCATTTTTGCAGCCGCGATGAGCAGCATGGACACGAGTTTGAACAGCTCCGCGACCCTTTATCTTTGCGACATCCACAAGCGCTACTTCCGCCCCGAAGCCGGCGACAGGGAATCGATGCGCATCCTTCATGGGGCGACGTTGATTGTCGGCATAGCCGGCACGCTGACCGCCTTGGCGATGTTGCGCGTCAAGAGCGCACTAGACGCCTGGTGGAACCTCCAGGGCATCTTCACCGGCGGCATGCTCGGGCTGTTTCTTCTCGGCCTGATTTCGCGAAAGGCCCGGAATCCGCATGCCATTATTTCCGTCGTCGTTGGGGCGCTTTTGATCCTCTGGCTGTCGCTTTCTAAAACCGGGCTTTGGCCTGACAGAATATCCGGTTGGGCGAATCCGCTTCACTCCTTCATGACAATCATTTTGGGCACCAGTTCGATCGTGCTACTCGGCGCACTGGTAGGCCATTTTGCCGATAAGCGAACAGGTAGCTCTGAGCGCCGCGAAGATCAAAATGTCAAATAATTTCCAAATGCCGCGAAGCGACGTCACTTTAAAGATCCCTATCATGCCCAAGATCCTAATGCCCATCGGAGACGCCACCGAGGCACTCGACACTTTTTATCCGTATTACCGTCTTCCCGAGGATGACTACGAAGTCGTCGTCGCAGGCCCGGAAGCGAGGCTTTACCATACGGTGCTCCACGAGATCCCGCCCAATCCAGATGTGCCGTGGGACATCACCCAGGAGCGTCCGGGCTACCACCTCAAAGCCGACATCGCCTTCCGCGATTTGCGGGCCGAAGAATATGCGGGTGCCTTCATCTCAGGCGGCCGGGCGCCGGAATACATTCGCTATGACAAGGACCTGCAACGCTGCGTTCGGGAAATCGCGAAAGCCGGTAAACCGATCGCTTGCATCTGCCACGGAATCGAAATTCTCACCGCCGCCGATTGTATTCAAGGCAAACGTGTCACTACAGTTCCCAAATGCGCCATGGATGCCGAACAAGGCGGAGCTACCTACGTGGACGATGACGTGGTCTTCGACGGCCTCCTAGTAACGGGACGCGGTTACGCCGAAAACACAGTGGTGGTGAAGGAATTCCTTCGACTGCTAAAGGCCGCCGAAGACTGAAAAAGGAATCGTCAAGAAAGCGTGCAGTGCCCTACAGTCTCCTCCAGCCTTAAGGCAGTCTTGCCTGCCTGGCGTTCGCCTGGGTCAAATACGATTGAAGCTCGTTACGAAGCTCGGTTGTTTTTGCGGGAAGTAAATGGCTGAGGTTGTTGAGCTCAGACGGATCTTCGTTCAATTCGTAAAGTTCTGAGTCTCCCTGTTCCTGAAAATACAACAGTTTATAGTTTCCTTTGCGTATAGCGGAATGAGGTCGGGTCTGGCTGACTGAAAAATCATCCACTCCGATATCCAGAGTCGCGTTGCCAAACTTGGGGCCTTCGGGATGGTAATATGGAAAATGCCAATACAAGGCTCTATCGAAATCTTGGCCGGGATCCTCAAATAATGGCGTCAGGCTAAGACCATCTCTACTCTTTTCAAGTGAGCCCTCAGGCGCTCCGACCACTTCGCGAAAGGTAGAAAACAAGTCGTATCCAACGACTGGGGTATCGCTCACGGCTCCTCGAGCAATATGGTTTGGCCACCGAACCAACAAAGGCACACGAATCCCACCTTCGTATAGATTCCATTTGGAACCGCGCAATGGAGCGTGGGAGGCGTATTCCGGATGGCCTCCATTGTCAGAGATGAAAACCACCAGGGTGGATTCTCTGTGACCCCTTTCGTCCAGTCCTTTCAGCAATTGTCCCACATGATGATCAAGCGTTTCAACGAAGGCAGCGTATTCGATCCGTAACGCGCGATTAGGTGCATCTTTGGGAATCTTGTTTTCATACTTGTCTTTCAACCATGCGTAGGGTGACTGAACCGGTGTATGCACGAAAAAGTGAGAAACGATGAGGAAGAACGGCTCATCGCGGGATTCCTCCAGAAATCGAATCGCCCGCTCGGTTATTCCATCTCTATGATACCGGCCTTCCTCGCTCAATACTGAGAGCCTTGTTTTGCTGTAGGGATGGGACCCGAAATCCTCCTCAGCGATTGCGAAGCCTTGTCGTTGCGGGCCGTGACTCGGACTCCAGCCCAAATAGCGTCCCTGATAATGTGGATTTAGATGCCATTTGCCGAAATAGGCAGTTTGGTAATTTGCCTGCTGCAACGTTTCGGCAATAGTCTCCTCGCGAAGTTCAAGCGCCACGGTAAACGGGGGTGTTTTAAGTAGTTGAGGAGGCTCGATGATCTGTTCTCCCGGTTCAGCTTTCACTACAAATTCCAGCCCAAGCCGGGCAGGAGTTTTCCCCGTAAGAATGCTTGCCCTAGCTGAAGAACAGATGGGAGCCGGCGAATAGGCCTGGGTAAAACGCATTCCTTCCGTCGCCAGTCTATCAATATGAGGAGAGTGGTGCCAGGGGTGGCCGTAAGATCCAAGATCGGTCCACGCTAGATCGTCGACAAGAATGAAGAGAATATTGGGCCGGGCAAGGACCGGGAACTGAATTAGAAAGAAGAAAGCTCCTACGAAAATTGCGAGAGCGACGCTACCTCGCGATTTTCGGTAGCCACCAAAGTGCAAGCCAAAGCCTAGAATTAGAGTGAGCTTTATCCTGTGCCCGATCCGCATAAAACGACCAAATTAAATTCATCTTAACCGAGATCACAATCCGAATCTTTCTTCCGTCAATATTCCTATTGCCGAATGATTATTTTGCAACTGTGAGAAAAGAATTGCCATTCCAAGACAAAGACACGGGACAACGCGATGGCCGAAGTTATAAAACCTAGTTCCGAGCGAAAGCGGCAAGACTAACCCTCGCAGTGGGACTGGACCAACTAACATCCGCAAGTCTTAGCGGGCGCCTGCACCTCGGCTTGCGGCAAGCTAGTCGCTGCCAACGTTCCAACCGAGGACCAAATAAACATTCTCAGATTATGAGGTAATTTTGATGATATTAGGGGAGTATACTGGATCAGCTAGGGTACACTCACACGAACACGGTCCCAATAAAGAGCCTTGTCGACCCCGGCAACCCGTGCGCGAATAACGACCTGTACCTGCTGCTGCCCCGAAACATCTATGTCGTCTTGCAGGACTTGATACGTTTCGAAGTCTTCTTGTGGATCGGATGAGAAACTCAGCGACTCGATCAGTTCTTCTCTTTCGTTGCCAAATTGGTAATACACCCCCAGAGAATCAGATGACCCGAGGCGCCCAATCTTAATGGCGTCCACCGCGATGGATATGCGGTCCACTTTTTCGATATTGATTTTCTCACTTTGCCAGACGGTTTCCCCTTCGGTGTTCAGGGCACGAATCTTACCGTTGCTTGTCGCTACCCCTCCGGTCCCAAGAGTGGTCCAGGCCGTGGCTCCATCGTCATGAATGACTCCGTCGGACAGATCGAAGTCTTCACGCCATATTGTCCTTAGTTTTTCATTTGTCGAAATCTTTGGCAGTGTTTGCAGAGGTTCGTTCACATGCTCGCGTCCGTCTGTGAGCCAACTTAGATTGAAGCGTACAAAATCAATTCCGTCCCTACCCGCATGTCCGTGATTGTGTGCCAGGGCGATGTCGTAGTTGTCCATTACAACCACTGAGCTATAGCCACCCGCTTCGTGGATGACTCGCCTGAACGGCCAGGTCTTTCCTTCGTCATAGCTGACAAAGCAGGTCAAGTCCCTGCGTTTAAACACCACCGGGTGAAAGGCAAAAAGGCGGGTCCCATCTTTAGTTTCCATACGCGTGATGGATCCGTGGCCGGATTCCCAGGGCAGATCGCGAATGGTTTCCAACCCATACCAGGACTCACCGCCATCGTCACTGTACATGAAGTTCCGGTAGTCCGGATCCAACCCAGGGTCCAATTCCCCATGCGAACGAATATTCATCAATACGCGCCCATCGCTTAGCTCGACGATGCTCACCTCATCCGAGCCCTGTACCGCCGTTTCACTCACTTGCCATGATTCGCCGTGATCATCGCTGTACCAAACGACCGAGAAATGACGGTCTTCATGAGTCACGATGTGCCCGGGGATGAGCATGCGGTCTTTGTATGTTCCGACTTTCAGTTGAATGCCTGGGCCGGGATTGTTGCGCCAACGCTTCCACTCAGGACGGAGCAAACTGTCCGGAATTCGGATCGGGTCGGACCAAGTATAACCGCTGTCGTCGGAGGTTATATAAAAGAGCCGTTTCTCGCTCTCGTTGGTATTCATGAAGTAGAACAGCCGACCGGTCGTCTCGTCCACCACTGGAGCCGGATCTTTCCATCCTGCATGGTCTTCCTCCAAGTGTCCCCACACTGCTTCGTAAGGTCCCCAAGTGATGCCACGGTCTGTACTGCGGCGCATGAGCACATCCTTCTGACTGTGATCGCTCACCCCATAGCGTGCTTCTACAAACGCCAATAAGTCTCCATTGGGACATTGGATCAGTCCTACATTTCTGAATCGATAGACCTTACCAAGATGCTTGCCATTCTCGAACAGCGGACGAATCTCGTAATGGAAGGGTTCTTGATCCTCCGCAGTCAGCGGAGCAATTACAGAAGAAAGGGCCGATGCACAGATGAGTATTATGTTAACGGATTTCATGGTGCTCAATTTGGAAAAGCTTTTAGGGTGAGGGCAATAGAGACCGTAAATTCATCCTGAAATCATACTAGAAAGCGATCACTAATTTGCGAATGCATAACAAGCCTACTCAAACAATTCAGCAAACTGTAACCGTATCATCAACGCCTACATTCTATGCCCGTATTCGCTTCCCACCCTAATTTTCTCTCCCAAAAAAAGTTCTATGGTTTCTCTATAATGAGATTTGTGAAATAAATTGCGGTAATTCATTTATAAAACAGCAAGAAAGACAAAAAGAGCTTCTACATTGTTTAGCTCATTATTCTTGGCGAGCTAGACCGTTAGCCTGTCCATAAATACAATTTCGAGCTTGGCCAAAGTTGGCAATCTTCCTCCGAGTGGCTAATCCGCTTGCAGACATTCACGCATAGACAAGGATAGTCCCTTAAAGATGAAAAGGACCCTTTTAGTACTCTGTTTTAGCTCGGGCTTCACTCATTGGGCAAGTGCCCAGGAAAATTCGCCAATTGCGGACCCCCCGAAGCCAAACGTAATTGTAATCGTGGCGGACGACCTCGGCTATGCGGATGTGGGATTCCATGACGTGGTAGCTGACGGAGTAAGGACACCGCACTTGGATAAACTGGCAAAGTCTGGTGTCATTTTCAAAAACGCCTACGCCTCATCTCCTATTTGCAGTAACTCTCGCTTGGCTATTTCCACAGGACGGTACCAGCAGCGCTGGGGAGCTTACTACTATGGGGATGGCGGCCTGCCGACTTCCGAGAGCACCATTGCTGAAATGATGCAAGAGGCGGGGTACCGTACGATGAAGGTGGGCAAGACCCATCTCAACTTTGGTCCCAAGGAGCACCCTATGACGCACGGATTCGAGGGCTATCTCGGCTTCGAGCAACACTCCTGGGACTTCAATCTGCTCAGCCAAAAGGATGTGGATGCCTACGAACGCAAATCCAAGGGAAGCATCGCCATCGCCAGCCGAAAGATCGGTATCGGACCTCTCACCCGAAACATAGATCAGGAACAGTCCTTTGAAAATACCACTACGACTGAAGTTTTTGGTCGCGAGTCTATCCAGTTCATTAAAACGAAAAGCGAGAAGCCCTTTTACCTGCAGCTCGAATTCAATGCCGTCCACACACCGCTCTACCGGCTGCCCAAACGTCTCGCCACAAAGTACGAAGTGCCCGAGCGTGCCTTCGATCGAAACGCCGCTGTTTGGGAGTACCCTCACTGGGACCCGATAGCCCAGCCTGACCACAATGCCTGGTATAGCGACACCTGCCACCTTGTCGTGCCAGACCCCTATGGCCGTAGAATCTATTTGGGCCATCTTGAATTGATGGATACAGCGATCGGTAAGATCTTGCAAACTTTGAAGGAGGACGGATTGGCTCAAAATACGATCGTGATATTCACCGTCGACAATGGAGGCTCCGACCAGTCATACGCCAACAATGGCAACTTGAACGCGTACAAATATTGCCTCATGGACGGCGGAATCAAAGTGCCGATGGTCATGTCATGGCCCGACCAGATACCGGAAGGCCGTCACGTTGACGCTACCGTTACTCATCGTGATATATTCGCCAGCCTTTCAGAAATATCGGGGATCGCCCAAAGCAAACCACTGGATGGTAAAAGTCTAATGCCGCTGATTTCTGGATCCGCAGATCAACTACACGATAACGAGACGCTGTTCTGGGACTCTGGTGAAACACAGAAAAACTGGGTTGCACGACAAGGAGATTGGAAACTCGTCTATCGACAAGAAGCGAAGACCTATCAAGCGTATCAGCTTGATGACAATGGGTTGGTGAAAACGGAATTTCGCAACGTCCCCATTCCCAATGGACTGCAGCTCTACAACCTTCGAGAAGACCCCGGCGAAACCAACAATCTTAGCTACAGTCAACCGGAGAAAGTGGCGTCGCTAAAAAAACAATACGAATCTTGGCGCAGACAAATGTCCGACCGAATCCGAGGGAGAGACGCTCTCTAATTTTTGGCAAACTCCAATACCATAATTCCATATTAGGCTACCGTAGATAGGCGAAGTCTCTAAATTTTCGAAAACGAGACAATATCGATCACTCGCCGTTCTTTTAGAGAGGCTTCGGTGGCGAATCCTTTGTGATAGCGCATGGAATGACATACGCTGGTGATAACTCCATTGCGAGCTTGGGCCGCGGCGATTTTCTGACAATCCTCGAACCGGACCGCCATCGGTTTTTCCAAGAGCATATGATACCCTTTCTCCATGCACGCCACAGCGGGTCCGACATGATCCTGATCCATAGTAGCTATTAACACCGCATTGCAGAGCCTGTCCGCTGCAACGAATTCCCTCCATTAGAAAACGCAATTCGCCTCAGGTATCCCATGCTTCTCTTGTATCGCTTTGCGGTACGCGTCGCGCGGTTCGGCAACCGCAACAACGGTCGCCAAATGAGGATTATCGCCGATAATTTTGGAAAATCCAGTTCCGCGCCCACCCGCGCCAATAATAGCAATTTTAATCATTATGCACCTCTTTCAATCGCCCTGTTAAATTCATTTTCACCCAATCTACAAGGCCACGTTGCAGGTCGTCTCGTCAAAGATCCCGACTAGTAGGTGGTTGAGACTACAGTCTTCCCGCAAATTCCTATCAGCTGATTGTGGTTTCAGTGAAACTATGCTTCTATCGGATCATATCAGGGCAACTGCCCTCACGAATTTTCTGTGACTTAATATTACAACTACCTTGATTGAGACGAGCCCCCATACTGCGATACTGGATTGCCCATGATAAAAATCGCGCTTAGTATACTCCTGACTATTTTTCTCAGTGCCTGTAGCGATGAGTTTAGCCGACCCCGACCCTATGTCCTCGCAACCGCGACTACGGGTGGCACTTACTACCCCGTAGGCGTGGCCATTGCTACCATCGCCCATTCTCAACTCTCGCAAACCAAAGGCATTCCCCTAACTGCCATTAGCTCCGCGGGCTCTCTGGAAAACGTTAAGCTGTTGCGGGATAATCAGGCCCAGTTCGCTATCCTTCAAGGACCGTTTGGCGCTTGGTCCTGGAGTGGCGAAGGACCGGTCAGCAAACCGCAAACCCATATACGCAGCGTCAGCGCCCTGTGGGAAAATGTCGAGCATTTCGTCTTGCTAACCCGCTTGGCAGAAACGGGGACTATGATGGACCTTTCAAATCTCGATGGGGAACGCTTTGTACTCGGCGGGCGCAATTCCGGTGCCGAGAAAACCGGCCGTTTCATTCTCGAGACACTAGGGATCGATTATGAGGAGAAATTCAAGCTCGCATACCTCGGTTACGGAGCCAGCGCTGGAGCCTTTCAAGACGGCAATATTGTCGGAATGAACATGCCTGCTGGGGCGCCGGTGAGTTCCATCACCCAGACCTACGCGCGGATGGGGGATCGCATGACCATTCTCAACTGGACCCAAGAATCGCTGGACAAGCTCAACGCGCGCTACCCCTTGTGGGATTGGTACGAGTTTCCTCCAAATACTTATCCTAACCAAAAAGAAACGATTCACACCATTGCATCACCCAATGTGCTGGTAACTCGGGTTGATATTCCAGAAGAAGCGGTTTACGAAATCACGAAAGTCATCTGGGAAAACCTTGCCACCTTGCAGGAAATCCATGGCACGACCAAGAGCATGCGACTGGAGATTGCGGTGAAGGGCCTTGGAGCTCCCCTGCATGCGGGCGCCTTGCGCTACTATCGGGAAATGGGCCTGGAAATACCAGACCGGTTGATTATAGATGAGGCGCTCAGTGACCCAACCGCTAGAGCCGCAAGCCGACTATGAAATCACCATACCTCAGATGGGCCGCTTTCATCTTCGCCCTGTTTCATATCTATTCCAACGTATTTGCGAGTATTTCCGAACTGTGGCTGTCCGCGATACACTTTGGGGGGTTCAGCGCTATCTGTGCCCTGACTGTAAATGAGTCTAGAGGAGTGCGGCAATTTACCACGCGGTATTGGGTTAATATTGCGCTAGCGATCACTGCAGCGATCACGTCTGCCTACCTGGTTCTATTTGAGAACGCCCTTTATGCTAGAGAAACTGAATACATTCTCAGCGACTATGTGTTTTCCATTCTGGGACTCGGGCTGGCCATTGAATTCACGCGCCGCACCTCAGGCTGGTTCATGCCCATACTGATCCTGATCAGCCTGTCCTATATTCTGTTCCTGGGCCGATATATTTCAGGAATATTTTCATTTCCGGGACTTAGTCTCGAGACGGTACTCTATCGCTCCTTTTTCACCAGTGAAGGCATGTTTGGGATGATCGCCAATATCTCTGCGACCTTTGTATTCATGTTTATTATTTTCGGAGCTTTTCTACTGCGTTCGGGAGCCGGCGATTTCATGGTCCGTCTAGCCCGTTGCCTAACCGGACGCATTGCTGGCGGGGCTGGGCAGATGTCAGTGATCGGCTCCGGGCTGATGGGTTCAGTTACCGGTTCTGCGGTGGCCAACACAGTCTCCATTGGCGTCATCACCATTCCCATGATGAAGAAGTCCGGATTCTCCAGTCGATTTGCTGCTGGTGTGGAGGCCGCTGCATCAACCGGCGGAGCTCTGATGCCACCGGTGATGGGCGCAGGGGCGTTCGTGCTGGCAAGCTACACCCAGATACCCTATCTCACTGTCATCGCAGCCTCGGCTCTGCCCGCCTTGCTATACTTTTTGACCGTGTCCTTCTTTGTCCGCATTCAGGCCAAACGTCTTGGGCTGAAACCGACAACCGCCGAGGATGCAGAAAAATTCTCCGCCATATTAAAAGAGGGCTGGCATTTCATCATTCCACTGGCAACGCTCGGGGGATTCCTAGTGGCCGGTCGCACCCCCACCAGTTCAGCTGCCTTCGCTATAATCAGTGTGATCGCGGCCTCGTGGCTATCCACAAAGCCTATGCGCCTAAGGGATATATTCGATGCCACTGTGGATGGCGTACAGAACATGGTAGCCACCGCCTTATTGCTCGTGGCCGTAGGTATTGTGGTCAACGTCGTTACCACCACAGGGGTCGGTAACGCCTTTTCATTAATGATTGTGGAATGGGCCCAAGGCAGCCTGCTGATAACTCTGGTCCTAGTGGCACTGGCCTCTCTCGTCCTGGGGATGGGACTACCTGTGACTGCCTCCTATATCGTACTGGCCACCTTATGTGCTCCCTTGATTTTCGACCTCATCAGCCAGTCCCAACTCCTAACCGTGCTGCAGGCTGGCAATCTGCCCAGCAATGTAGCCGCCACGCTGAGCCTGTTCGGGGGCGATCCGGTGCTGGCACTCAAGGGGATGCCCCTGGAAATGAAGCAGCTTTTACGGGAGGAATTGCTAGAGCCGGAATTGCTGACTGGCATGCTGCTCAGTGCGCACTTGATAATTTTCTGGCTATCCCAGGACAGTAACGTGACCCCACCCGTTTGCCTAGCCTCCTTCGCAGCCGCAGGAATTGCCGGTACGCGCCCGATCCCCACCGGACTCACAAGTTGGAAAATCGCCAAGGGCCTGTACCTCGTTCCGGTCTTGTTTGCCTATTCACCATTGGTTTCAGGCTCCTGGCCCGAACGTTTTGAAGTTTTCCTCTGGGCGAGCATGGGACTCTACGCTTTAGCTGGTTTGCTGGAGTGGCATCTTGAAACCCGTATCAATTCATTGATCGCAGCATTGCTGCTTCTCAGTGCGAGTTTGCTGATGTGGACCCCTTTGCCGATTTACTATCACGTCTGTGGCGCAGTCATTCTGCTTTCCATCATACTATATCAGAACCGCGAAGCTGATACCCGGGCAAATATCCAGCCGATAAAAACGTAGGTGAATCGTGCATAGATCAAGAATTTGCGTCTCGTAAATCGTATAGGTAGTCTCGTCAGGGATTCTGAGCAAAGGCGTATTTTAGAGACAGGATCTCGGCTTTTCAAAACGGAGACAACTCTGCTCCATCACACGATTGGGTCAGGGCTGGACGCGTCTCTTGCTCAGGCCAAAGCTTTCTCATCATGTTGGCGCCGTTCTCGAGTATCCTTTGTATGACCTGAACTAAAATGCTCCCACCCTAAGCTATAAGCTCTTTGACCACGTGCCCATGCACATCGGTCAGTCGGAAGTACCTACCTTGATATTTATAGGTCAGTCGCTTATGGTCGATGCCGAGAAGATGCATCAAAGTGGCGTGAAAGTCATGCACATGCACCCCGTCCTGCTCTAGGTTGTATCCATATTCATCCGTAACGCCATGGCCGTAGCCTGCGTTCACACCCCCGCCGGCCATCCACGTAGTAAAGCAACGAGGGTGATGATCCCTACCAAAATTCGTTTTAGTCATCTTGCCTTGGCAATAGTTGGTGCGTCCAAATTCGCCTCCCCAAATAACGAGCGTGTCTTCCAGAAGACCGCGAGATTCCAAGTCCTTGACCAATGCCACCGAAGCTTGGTCGGTCTTTTTAGAGTTGTCTCTCACATTGCCGGGACAATTTCCGTGGGCGTCCCATCCCGTATGGAAAACCTGGACAAACGGCACCCCGCGTTCCGCGAGTCTTCGAGCCATAAGGCAATTGGCCGCGTAGGTACCCGGCTCGGTTACGCCTTCGCCATAGAGATCCAGCGTTGCTTTGGACTCGCCGCTAATATCGGACACCTCAGGCACCGAAGCCTGCATGCGAAACGCCATTTCGTACTGCTCAATCTGGCCTTCTAAAACCGGATCACTCTGCTGACTCACTTGGTACTCGTGCAACTCCTTCAAGTGATCAATGGTCTTACTGCGACTGGAACGGCTGATACCGTCAGGATTGTTTAGATACAATACGGCATCTTTATCTGGCCGAAATCGGACGCCGTCATGGCGACTCGGAAGAAATCCACTCCCCCAATACCGGGAGGTAAGTGGCTGTCCTTTCGCCACTTTAGGTGTGAGAACCACATACGAAGGGAGATCCTTATTCTCACTCCCCAAGCCATAAGACAACCAAGAACCCGCTGTAGGGCGCCCCGGTATCTGCGAACCAGACATCATCATAGTCACCGCAGGACCGTGGTTGATCGCCTCTGTATACATCGACTTAACAAAGCACAATTTGTCCGCGATGGACGCCATATGGGGCAGCGTCTCGCTAAACCAAGCCCCACTGTTCCCATGTTGTTTGAACTCGAATGGAGAGCCCGCTAATGGGAAACTAGCCTGGCTTGTGGACATGCCAGTCAGACGTTGACCCCGGCGAACGGAATCGGGCAACTCCTGACCATGCTCCTCATTGAGTCGCGGCTTGTAGTCGAACAAATCCATCTGGGAAGGTCCGCCCGATTGAAAAAGGTAAATGACCCGTTTCGCTTTAGCCGGGAAGTGAGTGCCCGCCAAGGCCGGGCCCTCATTGATACGTCCTTGCAGAGGATTCATCATGCTACCCAAGGCGAGTCCTCCCAAGCCCATTCCCATTTGATTTAGGAACGAGCGCCTCGTCATGCCGAGCGGATTTTCAAAACCGGTACAGAGTGGATTTTTCATCGTTTTATCAGAGATTCATTGGTGTTCATAATCGCATTTATAACGACTGCGGCCGCCGCATGTTCTCTCGGGTTTTCGTAAAGCGAAACAGGTGAATTCCCGACCTCTAAGAGCGCATTGGCATCGGCTGGGTTAGCGTCAAATTCTTTGCTCTGGGCGGTGTAGAGGTTCGAGAGAATCGCCACTTCCTGGGACTCCGGTTGCCGGCTGGTGAGAAGATAATACGCTTCTTCGATGACCGCCGCTCGATCGCCCCTGTGCTTAGCCAGTAGCTTATCTCCCAGGACACGAGCCGCTTCTACGAACTGGGGCCCATTCAAAATCACCAATGGCTGAAGGGGCGAAAATGTCGGCTCGCGCTCCAGACTGCATACATCGCGCTTAGGAGCATCGAAAGTGACCATCATTGGCGCGGGTGAGTTTCGTTTCCATAGTGTGTACAAGCTTCTTCGATACAAGCCCTCATCGGTATCTGGCTCCATCGGCTTAAACGATACCGCTACCTCATATGGCTTAACCGGGGGACCGCCAACTTTGTCAACCAGCAATCCGCTCACCGCGAGAGCGTTGTCGCGAATCATTTCCGCCTCCAAACGATTTGGGTTGCTGCGACAGAGAGTGAGGTTTTCGGGATCCTTGGTAACGCTCGCCGCGTCACCGAAGGTGCTTTGGCGATAAGTCGCAGAAAGCACGATCCCCCGCATGAAGTGATGCAAATCCCAACCGTTGTCGACGAAGTCTCGGGCCAACCAATCGAGCAACTCTGGGTGAGTCGGGTTACTTCCCTGCAGGCCAAAGTCCTCTGGAGTTCGTACCAGTCCTGCCCCAAAGATCATCTGCCAATATCGGTTTACCGCCACGCGGGCCGTCAATGGGTGGTCGGAGTCCGTTAGCCAGCGAGCCAGGCCCAGACGATTGCGTGGCTGGTCGTCTAGGAAGGGAGGGAGCGCTGACGGGGTATTCGCATTAACCTCTTCCCCTCGGGAGTCGTAGGCACCTCGGGTCAGTACGTAAGCCGGTCGTGGTTCTTTCATTTCCCGCATCACGCTGATCTCAGTCAGTCCGTCCATCGTACTATTCCAGTCGTACCGGGCTGACTGTAACTCTGATCTCAACCGCATGGAAGGAAGATAAGCGGTGGCCAGAAAGTGATCGTAAAGTTCCTCGTTTCCACTCCCCACTGCCGCATCTGCCACCGTTTCAAAAAGTGGAGACATTGGAGTCATCTTGTGAAGCAGCCGCGCTTCGAGTCCGGAGATTTCCCGGTTGAACATCTGGAATTCATCCATTTGCCCTTTCACGAAACCGCGATCCCGATAGCGCTCGCCCAAAACTAGATGCTCACGAACCAGTCCCCCGTTTGGAGTATGCCAATCCGTAATTGTTTTCGTAAGATGATCCTTGATCACCTCTAATTTCATCGGTTCCCCATTCAGAAAAACCTTCACTCCCGACGCCTTGCTGGAACCATCATAGGTCACTACCAGATGAGACCATTCGCCGACTGGCACGGCTTGCTTCGCTTGTACACGCATGGCGTTGCCGGGCCAAAAATGAATCAGCGACGCGGTCGGTCTACCGTTCATCAGCATGAACTCGTATCCCATGCTCGCCGCATCGTCGGCTCCTCCTCCTCGGCTGAAAAGGCTTTCACGAGGGGCGTGCTGATTCGGACGGACCCATACCGAAGCCGAAAAGGGATGCTCGCGCGGGAAGTGGCCCACATCGAAGACCTCCATCTTATCGTCACCAGTGAATTGTATTGCCTTACCGGTTACGCCAGGAACAAGGACGTTGAGCTTTGTTGTCTTAGCAGGTACATCAGGAGCGGAGGCGTTCGCAATGCTCTCACCATCTCGTTCATCAAAGGAGATCCATGCCACACGTCCTGGCCAGTCGAGTTTGGGCTGCGTTTCCAGCCACTTCTCAAACGCTGCCTTAGCCTCGGAGGTTGTGTTAACCGACGCCAATTTCCCGGAAAGCGTATCCATCTTTTCCTCGGCCTCTGCTAAGCCTTTGTTTGCCTTTTCGCTCGATAGGGACAGTGCAGGTGTCGGGACCGCGTCTGAGAAAAAGGCGATGAGACCGTATTCTTCAATGTTGGCAAAAAACGAGCTGAGTGAATAGTAGTCTTTTGTGGGCAGCGGATCGTATTTGTGGTCGTGGCACCGGGCACATTCCATCGTCAATCCAAGAAACGCAGAACCAAACGTATGCGTCCGATCTGCCACATACTCGACACGATACTCCTCCGGGATGATACCGCCTTCCATGAGATGGCCATGCAATCGGTTAAAAGCCGTCGCGAGAATGTCATCCTGAGTGGCGTTGGGGAAAAGGTCTCCCGCCAATTGAGTCGTTACAAACTGGTCATAGGACATGTTTTGGCGAAAGGCATCTATCACCCAATCACGCCAAGGCCAAACCCGTCTTTCGTGATCGCGCTGGTAGCCATTGGAATCTGAATACCGTGCCACATCCAGCCATTCACTGGTCATACGTTCGGCGTAGGCAACGGATGAGAGCAGCCGATCCACCACGGTTTCGTAAGCGTTTTCTGAATCGTCTGCCAAAAACCCTTCGATGTCTTCAATCGAGGGAGGTAGGCCCTTAAGATCAAAACTCACTCGACGCATCCATTTCTCGCGCGAGATTTCCTCTGCTGGAACCACCGACGCTTCCGCAAAGCCATGCTCAATAAAGCGGTCAATCTCGTTGCGAGCCCAATTGGATTTCGAGTTCGGAACCTCCACGCTATTCGGCAACGGCTTGAAGGACCAATGAGTGTCATATGTTGCCCCTTCCGCAATCCAACGATCGAGGAGTTTCTTCTCCGCTTCGTTTAGAGACAAGTTCGAGCCTGGCGGTGGCATTCGGTCCTCGTCTTCTTCATCCCAAATCCGCCAGTGCAAGTCGCTCGCCTCGATATCACCCGGAACGATTCCAAAAAAGTCGTCCCCCAAATCCGCAATGGCATGCTCCCGCGTGTCTAATCGAAACTCCGATTTCTGGTTGTCGGCGTCTGGACCATGACACTTGAAGCAGCGGTCCGAGAGAATCGGACGAATATCTTCATTGAACGACAATGTGTCGCCCGAAGACTTCAGTGAAACGGTTGCTAGGATGCCGCAGAGAAGGGCTATCAAGGTTCGAGATTTCATCAAAGCGTAAGCAATATATATTAAACCTCAATCGGCGTCTAGTATCGTAATCAGAATTTTTTGTGTGTCTTGACGGTTCAGCACGATTGCTTTCGAATAGCTAAAGGGGACATGAGTTAGTGCTTTGGATAGAAACGGGATCCCTGAACCAATGAGCATATGAGAAACCGAATTCCACCGAAGCTATTTTGGTAGGATTAGACGATCATTAGCTTAATCAAAAAAAGCCCGTGATACATAGATCGCGAGTGTCTCGCCCATTCCAATATCTACTGGGCAACGTTTTTCCTGTTATCCACAATCCCATTTAAATAAACTTCGAGGTTGGTGTAGTCTGATGATAGATCGAACCCATTCCGATCCGAGGCACGATTTAAATCCAGGCCTTGTGCCGTTTCCCAAGCATCGGGCATACCGTCATCATCCGTATCCTTTGGAGCCTCTTTCGATCGATAAAGAGGCCAGCTCCCAACATCTGTGTGAGTGTTTATCAGTCCGTTTTCTCCTAATCGAGCTTCTCCGGTTGAGACCTCGTGAACGATCCGCAAATCGATTCGATCCCGGGCTAAAGAAGCCCCTGCCCCTGCTAGAACCAATGGGAGCGCTTCCCCAGCAGTTTGCTCGATTATAGCAGGAAATTCGAACGCGACCGCCGCTCGATTTGCCGCCTCAGTCGCGCCGTCCATAAAAACGATCCCCCCATCCCAATTATCCTCGGTCACCTTCTCATGCCCATATACAAAATTTCCTTTCGCAAAAAATGAAGTTTCGTAGGCTTGGGAATCTTCCGGGCGATTCGGTCCTCCGGGTTCAATATCCTGGTCGCTCAACTGAAATATCCGTCCGCTGACTCTAGGTTCCGTCGCAGGTCCCGCCTTGTAATAATTATTGACCCAGTTCACGTGCGACGCCGTCGCATCATAACAACTATTATAACCCCAATTATAAATTACGTTGTTTCTGAAATCGACCTTGCAGTGCCTCCGTCCTGTTATTTTCGGATTTCGAGAACTGTGATGAGCAAACAGGTTGTGATGAAAGCTCTGACGAAGACTTCCAATGATTCCTCCATAACCATGAGGCCCTTTATCATGAATCGAATCGCGGAGGCTCTCCGAAATCATACACCATTGAACCGTCAGCAAATCGACCTCGCCGCTCTGGCAGGACAATGCTTCGTCCACCGACCAGCTTGCCGAGCAATGGTCCACAATAATGTTTTGTCCTGAGTTTATAGATACAGAATCTGAAACCTGTCCCGCCTCATCCCCCAAGCGAGAACGAATGTAGCGTACAATCACATGACTCGCTCGGATTTCAAAAGAATAGTCCCGCAGGCAAATACCGTCCCCTGGGGCCGTTTGCCCGGCAATCGTAAGGTAGTCGCTATCCACGATCAACTTCGACTTGAGACGAATCAAACCCGACACGCCAAACACGATTGTACGCGGTCCGTTTGCCGAGCGGATTCCCTCACGCAGCGACCCCGGCCCCGAGTCCTCGACATTCGTAACCGTATACACATCGCCCCCACGTCCTCCTTTCGCATAAGCTCCAAATCCTTCGGCTGAGGGGAAGGCAAGCGTCTCTTGAGCGAAAGCTGTTATATCTGCTTGGAATATAAAAGCGAGAGCCGCAACCCGAACCAATACCGGAACCGTCATCACTAATCGGATACTCTTAAACTTCAATTGAAACATTTCCTTTGACCTGGCCCTCCAATCAGAATTTGTCCTTTTTGGAAGCGCACTTCAGCTTTCGACTAAAGTGTGCGAGAAAGTCATCTCTGCCAATCGAGAAATCAAACTGTAGACCGTCTCGTCAAGGTGACAACCCCTCCCAAATCGACATGTCAGCGACCTGTCCTTCAATCAATTTACAGGCCAACTGCCCCACCGAAACGACTCACAGAAACCACCGTCTCAGCCTCCGACCCATGCCGAAAACTAGTTTTTCTTTCCTACGTACCGCAAGCGGTAGATCCTATTGCCGGTATCGTCGCTAAGGAGGATGGTGCCGTCAGGAGCCTGAATGCAGTCGGTTGGGCGCCCTAGGACTTCTTCGCCATCCTTGAGGAAGTTGACCATCTTTTGCTCTCCGTAAGGGTGACCGTCTTCGAATAGAATGCGCGATAGGCAATAGCCCACCTTCTGGGTGGCGTTCCAGCCTCCCTTTTGGACGACAAATGCATCCCCATGTCCTTTGGGAATCTTATTACCCCTGTAGAAGGTCAACGAGTTGGCCGAGCAGTGAGCCGCCATAGTCCATTCGGGGATGGTCGTCATGCGGGCGTACTTCATCAAATCGGGGTGGTCGATGAACATTAGATTCGGCATCATTTTCCCTACGATCCATGGGTGACCGTAAAACTTGCCTTCCTCGTAATGGTTCAACTCGGCCGGCGGATTGTGGTCGGTTATTGGCTGGCCTTCCTCCGAATTCCTTTCGCGTTTTCCTTCCATTTCCCAACCCATCATGTCGACGTCGTGATCCACTCCCCAGATCTCGTCGGTTCCCGGACGGACCACTAGCTTCTCGGTATTACGAATCCCCGAGGCAAAAAGCTTCTTGTCCGACCCATCCACGGCGAAGGACCAGATTTTTTTCCGCTCCGAAGCGTCGATTGGTTCATCGGTAGCATTGCCCTGGTCGCCCACGTGCGTGTAGATCCGCCCTTTGTGTATCAAAAGAGCCCGCCATCGATGCCCGGTTGCTTTGCCGGTAGGGAGATCGCCAGCCCCCAGAATCTCCTGAACCTTGTCTGCCTTGCCATCCCCGTTGGTATCCTTGGCCCGGGAAATCGCGTTCAGCTGGGCAAAATATAGCCAGCCATTGCGAAACTGAACCCCTTGAAGCCTGCTTTTGGGATCCTTGCCCTCAATGAAAGGCGTTACAGACTCATAACTCCCGTCGCCATCCTTGTCCCGGCACGCGAGTATCTTTCCCTCTGCGATCACGCTGACATACAAAACGCCATCCTTATCCAGTGCCATGAAACGCGGTTTCTTGATCGTGTCCTCAACAACCGTCAACTCGTAGCCGTCTCTAACCCACACACCGTCAGGAACTTCAGCTGCATTCACTTGGATCGAACTAACCATGAGGAAGGTCGACAGAGAGACTATTAGAGTGCGTTTTTTCATAGGGGAACTATTGGGTTGAAATAAAAGGAGAACGAATGTTGGCGATAAATTCGCAAACAAGCAACGCGAATAAAGCTTTCGAAATACCTAGGTCAATCTACCCAAACACGTCTCGTCTCAGATCGCGGATGCACATGAGCCCTTCCCAGTCTGAGCCTCGCATCTTGCGCGGACCGTGATTGCGGTCTCTCTTTTAATACGGTAGGTTTCGCGACTCGCGGTATCATCCATCATCCTATCGATGGCCACCTTTTCGCCGCCCGGAATGGTCTTGAAAAATTTAAGCAACCGCAGCACGCACTTACGATCAGCCAGATTGGTTTGGGTTTGCGTCGCCGCATTCGTCGAGTCCGCTCCAAAGATGTGATTCGTATTCCCACGCGTGCTCCTAATCTGCCTGCTCACCAACGCATCCCGCAAAAACTCTATTCCCTAACTGGGGTTCATTTGCTATACTGATCGAGAGAACCGAACCCGATTGACGAATGCCCACAAATCAATTCGCTCATTTCTGAAATCGTTCAATTCTCAGGTAGTAGAAGAGCTCCGTATGAAAATAACACCCTTACTCGCGGCGGTTTCCGCCACCATCCTATTGATTTGGTCTGCCGCAGCAGAGACGCTCGTCTACCAGGGAACCCGGGGAATCGGTACAGGGAAGCATATCGTTTTCATTGCCAACGACCATGAATATCGCTCGGAGGAGACCTGTCCTGCTCTCGCGAAGATCCTAGCCAAGCGACACGGATTTCGCTGCACCGTCATCTTTGGTCTCGACGAGAATGGTGCCATCAAAGGGGGCGGCAGAAACATGCCGGGAATGGAGGCTCTCAAGGATGCGGATTTGCTGTTTTTCTATGCCCGTTTCATGAATCTAACGGATGAGCAAGTGGGATTTCTGGTCGACTACTTCGAACGAGGCGGTCCCGTGGTCGGAGTCCGCACCTCTACCCATGGATTCAATGGACAAAAAGGAAAGTGGGCGAAGCTCAATTACAATTACACGGGCGATGATTATTTTGGCGGTCTGGGTGAGCAGATCTTTGGCAACACCTGGCACAAAGAGCGGGGGCAGTCGCACTATGGCTCGAACCACGTCATGGGTTGTCGCATAACGCCAGACGCCACCGCGGCAGCTCATCCCATATTGATGGGAGTCGAAAGTATCCACGCCTACTCGGGTGCCTACAAGTCGCAGCCTCCTGCAGACGCTACGCCACTGCTAGACGTGCAGGTGCTCAATACGTTTCATGCAAGTGACGATCTGAATACAGATAAACCGGTCGTAAACGCAGGCTGGAGCCGGGATTCCTATATCGCCCCCTCTGGTGCAAAAAAGAACGCCCGGGTCGTCTACGCGTCCTATGGGGCATCGGAAGACTTGCTCAGCGAAGACGGCCGCCGGTTTCTTATCAATGGCTGTCTCTGGGCTGGCGGATGGGAAAACAAGATCAAGCAGAACCTGAATGTTAGCATCGTCGGGAAATTCACCCCCAGCGCCTACAACAACGGGGTCGGCCTGGCTGGCGTAAAGCCACTCGACCTGGCTGGCTGGAACAGCCAAATTATGCCAGCCAATGCTGAAATCGGAGGCCTTTCTGATCCGGAAAAAGTGAAGAAGCTGGCTCGAGTCATCAAAAACCGCGCTGAACTTCGTGCCCGCATTGCGACCGAGTATCCTGAGTTATTTGCTAAAGGCGGCCTGCTTGAAGGCTTTTGAATGAAGAAGGCGATTCGTTTCAGGAGGTAGGGCTGCTTCTGAAACGATTAGGTCAAAAAGATGAGGCCACCACGACACTTCCCTAAAGGCGTACCGGCGTCTCTAGTGGCTCTCCTGCAAAAAACCGCTCCAGGTTTTTCAACATCAATTCACCCATAGCTGTACGAGTATCTACCGTTGCACTACCAATATGCGGTGCAAGGATGACATTTTGCATTTCCAAGAGGGCTTCCGGCACATGGGGCTCGTGGGCAAACACGTCCGAAGCGAATGCCCCCAGTCTTCCGTCTTGCAAGGCCTCAACGAGGGCCTCCTCGTCGACAATAGATCCCCTCGCGATATTGATCAAGGTTCCATCTGGTCCCAAGGCGTCAATGACTTCGCTATCTACTAAGTTTCTGGTCTCCGAGGTCGCCGGGCAAATCACGACCAAGTATTCTGAATCTCTCGCCATTTCCGTTAAATTCGAATAATAGCGATAGGGAATATTTTTGTTTTCGCACCTATTATGATAGGCCAATTGGCATCCAAACACCTCTAGCTTTTTAGCGAAATCCCTGCCAATCCCTCCCAGGCCTAGAATACCCACCTGGCGACCACGAATGCTTTTCTGCAAGCCCATTTTCCCTTTCCTAATCCAATCACCTCTTCGCACGTATTTGTCCGCTTCCACAACTTCCCTAGAAATTCCAAGCAGAAGCGCCACAGCCAAATTAGCGACATCGTCATTTAAAACCCCTCGAGTGTTTGATACTTGTATACACTGTTGCTTCGCGTATTCCAGATCTACATTGTCAATACCGGCGCCGAAGCATATCACGGCTTTCAGATTTGGAAATCTAGCCATAAATTCCCCACTCGCGCCCAAGACGCCATTCGTAGTTATTGCGGTGATACGATCCTTAACCTTCTCTACGAGGGCATCGGGATCTTCGCTCCGATGCAGTGCGTGAACTGTATATGTATGGAAGAGACGATCCGTCTCAGCCTTCATCATGTCTCTGATCCTACCCATTAACAAAACTTCGTGTTTTCTCATCGGATTTGAGGTTTAAATGAGACGATCGGTAGAGGTCAATGATATCAACGACAAAAACCTATCCAAATAAGGCGTAGCGATTTTGTTTTCCGGAAAGTGCGCCTGAATGTTTCCCACCCCAAGGTCATCCGCTAGGATAATCACGATATTGGGTCTACCCTTTGCCGGCAAGAGAGCTTTTGAAACGTTCGCTTCTGGTCGACTGGAATAAGACTCTTTCCTCGTGCAACCAGTCGCGATCAAAGCGATGGCTGAACAAAATAGTATCAGCAATCTAATCACACTAACTACTTTCGATTGACTTGCTGCTGAATGTGGCTGGGCAGCGGCAAAAAATCGCTTTCCCTTACCATCCATTTATCCATCTCCGTCCGAAGTTTCGTCTCAACCGCTTTGACCCTAGCCTTACCCGCTAGGTTCTCCAACTGAAAAGGATCCTCTTGTAGATCGTACAGCTCGAACAACGGCCGCGGATTCTGAAAGTAGATGCTTTCGTGCAAAGCGGACAAGGTCCCCTCTTCATGCATTTCCTGAATGGCGAGCCATCCCGGATTCCGACCCATGTCTACTGGGGAAAATATCTTTTCCGGAGTTGCGTTGTATAGGTACAAATAGCGACGGGTCGTAATAGAACGGGACAAATCGAAACCATCGCTTCGGCCAATGGGTCCGAAGTGCCAGCCACGTTCAGCAAAAACCATCTCACGCCCTTCGAAGGGCTTGCCTCGCAATTCGTCGAAAAAGCTGACCCCGGTCATGCCTGGAGCAGTTTCCAAGCCTACCGCTTCCAAAATTGTCGCGGAAAGATCCACCCCGCTAACCAGAGAATCGCTGGCCGTTCCCGGTTTCACATAGCCAGGCCAGCGAACCAAAAGCGGGACATGCGTTCCACGCTGAGCTAAAGTTCCTTTGCCTCGTAGAAGTGCCTCCCCGTTGTCTCCCATGAAAATAACCAACGTGTTTTCCTTTAGTCCCCGTTCTTCCAATACATTCTCTATCAATCCGAATCCAATATCCAGATCCCGCACCTCCGCTAGATATTTCGCATAATCCAAACGCACTTCAGGCAAGTCCGGCCAGTCTGGCGGCAAGACTAATTTCGAAGGATCGATCTTTTCATGATCATCTCCCCATCTCCGATGAGGCTGGTTAAACCCGAAATAGAGAAAAAAAGGTTGGTCGTCTGGAACACCATCTAAGATGGCACCCACCACTTCGTCTGTATCATGAATCGCCTCGTTTTTAGTAGAGGCTCCCCTCACAAAGTGATCAAATCGCTGCGTAAACGCTCGATCCCGCACATCTAGCTCCACAAGCGTATCCGTCACGTGGTCCAAGTCTCGGTTCTTCCCATCCAAATGCTGATGCCGCCCTGCCAGCCCAACCCAATAGCCTCTCTCTCTCAAGACATCTGTAAAGAAAGTCGTTTCCGAACGTGCCGGCTGGGCAAAACGGGTCGCAGACAATCCCACTGGAGATCGGCCCGCAAAAATAGCGGTCCTCGATGGAGCGCATTGCGGAGCCGCCGTGTACGCACGATCGAAACGCATACCCTCATCGGCTAAGGCATCCAAATGCGGCGTTATGATAAATCGCCGACAATTGGCGTCCCCGTAGGCTCCTAAGTGAGGTACGCTATGATCATCTGAGAGGATCAGAAGAATATTTGGGCGATCGGAAGCATCAAGAGCAAGGAACCCAAAAGAATTGAGAAGAATTAGGGTAAATAGACGTTTATTCATTTTCGAGGAACAACGAGTGAACCCACAACATACGCTTCAGGCAAATTAATAGCAGCATAGAATCCCAGATCCCTAAAATCCATAAAGCCCTAAAGCTATCGACATACTATGTCTTCTCCCTAACGGTGGTTCTTTTATGGATCGCTCTACGAATCAGCAATATCTCGCAGAAGATATGCAGCGTCTCGATGAGATGCTGTCAAGGGTTACCAAGTCAGACGAAGCGCTAAGCCGCTACCTCGCGAGTGGCGGCGATATGCAGCTGCTGAATTTGGCCTGTGGAGCGTGCAACGAAGCGGGTACCCTAGCGAATTTTTTCGGGCGGTTTAGTAAGGAAACTGCCAACAACAGAAAACTGAAATTCGTTGGTCTTGATATTCGAGCCCGAGAAATCGCGGATGCCGCCGCCCGATTCAGAGGAAATCCGAATGCAGAATTTGAATTCCTTCGAGGCGACGCCACCCAGCTTCACGACCACCAACAACTGCCCAGCGAGTTCGACGTCGTCTTCGTCCGCCACCAGAATTTGTGGAACGGTAAAAGCGATTGGGAAAAGATATACCACAAAGCCCTAGAGAAGCTCTCCCCAAACGGTCGGCTCATCATCACGAGTTACTTCGACCGCGAACATCAACAAGCGCTTGAAGTCATAAAGGAACAGGGAGGCGAGCTCGTGGTTACCGAAGCCAACGAGATGTCCCGAGAACTGCCAACACCCGGCAAGTTCGTCGATCGCCACGTTGCGATTCTAAAACGCCAAAGCTCGTTGTAATCGCATCTGGAAGTACTGTCACAGACACGGTTGCGACAAGGTAGTGGATCGATCTGAGAGACTGTCCAATAAATCCTCTCGAATCGTCTACCGGGAATTTCCCTATTCTCATCAAGCTTGAGCGATCGAATAGATTTCGCTCGAACAAGTCTTGAGAACTTTCTCCAGGGCTGGATAGGGATTTCCGTATCCATCAAGTAAACCGGAATGCTGTCGACTCCATTTTCTCGGAACAAGCAGCGAGGCGTCAATCAAACCGCAATAGTGCCAGCCCACGAACTCCGGGCGAGCGAACGCATTGCGGAAAAACTCTTCCGTCCACTCAGCCCGCTGGGCTAAGTCATCAGCAATCGGACCATAAGGTCTAGGCATCGTATCCGTCGTCATGGTGAAGGCCGAGTCACCATTAATAAAGGGCTTGTCTACCTTCTCGGTCCAACGATCCAGTCCCGGCTTCTGGACCTCGTACCGTGCGTACATCTGGTAAAATATGATATCCGTGTATTTGCTGGTGACGGGAAGTACCGTGTCTAGCGAATCCGTATTGGCATGGAGCTTGTCGCCTACAAACATGTGGTTGGGGTCGTACCGGCGTATCGCGTTGCGAGTCACTTCATAGTATCTGCCCACCACGCGTTTTAGGAATACGATATTATCGCGCGTCTCATTGGCATTGGACAGACGTGTATCTGGCCGCCAATTCTCAGCACCCGCCAAGGCATCGAAGGACTTGAACTTGGTACCATAGGTCGTATTGAAATCTTTGATGCGACCGCGGTAAATTTCCTGCATCGTATCAACGTAGGCCTCCTTCCCCGCAGCCGAGCTCCCTAAATTCCTGAGTCTCCTCGGCCAACCGATTCGTGACGGACGGCGGGCACCACCAATGGTATCGGGCCGCTCCCGCAAGTCTTCCTCGGTAAACAGCGGGCAGTCCGTCATGGAATAGCCCAACAGAAAGGGGTCATCCATAATCGGCACAGCAATTTTCTTGGCCATACCGTCACAATGACCCTCAAAGTCTGAAGAAAAAATGTCCCTGAAGTTGCTATCTGGTATCTCGGTTCTCCAGTGAGGGATTTCGACAAAGTGAATCGGCTGCATGTAGGGCATTGCCGGCTTAGGCTGGTTGACGATACTAAGCACATTGTGCACGCCCACCGTATTAAATCCCATTTTTTCCCGCAGTCCTAGAAACCATGTTCTCAAAGCGGCATTGAATGCCGGCCCATCTAAATTCTCAATTCCCAGTTTCTTCTGCCAAGCCAGCGTATTGTATTCTTGCTTGAACAAGTCCGGGTACAAGTGATTGATCCCCCAGCTGAGAAAGGCATTGCCTTCGGGAGAAACCAACCACCACCGCTCATCCTTCTCTACGCGAAAAAAGCCGGTCGCCTTGAACTTCTTTCCGGTCCAACCACCGAAACGATCCATTGCTCCAGAATGACGCGTTCCGGTTAGTGAAGAAGTACCCAGGATACGGGTACTAAGGGCTCCAGCTGATACGAATCTGACAAAGTCACGTCGTTTCATGATTTGCTAATGATTGAGTTAAAAAGCGTTTCCGTACAATCTCGATTTTCAACCCTTAAGCGTAGGATGCAATAACTCTTTGCCATACAGTAAAATTCAAACCTATTGAGCAGACGCTAACAAACCCAGATCACTGGGCTTGGGTATTTGAAAACGACTTTAAAATCGCTCACCAGAAACGATCTCTGCCGCAACCTACTTCCACCATCTAAAAAAATGCGCTAAAGGACACGAACTGAAGTAGGATATGATTAGCCGCCAAAGTCACCTCACCCAAACGAGCCCCTTGCTGGATAAACCATCCGAAGCCGATAAGGAGACAGAAGGTGCGGATCATGATGTTACCATTGACCACAAACATGCGTGTGAGCTGCGTTAGATCCAAGATCCGTGGCCACGACCAAAAGACATCCTCATTCGGATGTCCCTGCTTCAAAATCCGAACCACCAAATAGAGGGCCAATAGTGCCACGACAATCGGCCAAACCCTGCCCGCGATCGCACGGTAAGTGGTTTCATACAATTGGGACAACGGGTTCATTTTGGACTAGCGACGACTTAAAAGTTTCAGTAGCTTTAGATTCGCCCACTAAAGAGTCTTGTCCCAATTTCACTCCTAACCAGTCAATAGGCCAGACTCTATAAAAGTGTCCCATAGCTCCTTACGTATTGCCCACCGCTTACGATCGCGAAGCCCCGAGCTGCAATCGCAGCAGGGCACCCTTTTACCAACCAAGGATGTAAGGGTCATGCCTCAGCCCTTTTGGTTCGTACTTTAAGGAATTCTCGCAGTACGCTATCGCTGCTCGGTATATATCGTCTAAACACTAACCTTGAAGTCACTCCCCAGTAAAACCTCCATGAAACCTCTATTACCCTCTTCCGTTTTCCGCCAAGCCAGCATTCTAATTCTCGCCGGCATTCTCTTTACAGAATCCGCAATCTCACAAGACCGTCCCCATGTGGCGAGCGCGTCGAAACCAAACATTCTTTTCATTTTTGTCGACGACCAATCGCCACTTACGATGAACGCCTATGGGAATGAAGTTTGCCAGACCCCCAATCTAGATCGCCTCGCCCGTGAAGGAATGGTTCTAGATAGCGCCCATCATATGGGTTCCTGGGTAGGTGCCGTATGCCTGCCTTCCCGCACCATGGTACAGACGTCAATCAATGTGTGGCGGACGCAAGAAATCGCCAAGCGCTACCCACGCATGAATCCGAAAACCTACGTGCACCAGCCAAGGACATTGCTCGCGGAGCTCACTCCCAACGATCCGGACTACGAAAGTATGCCTGCTCTCTTCTTTCGGGCCGGCTACGACACCTATCGCACCTGCAAAATTGGCAATACCTACGAGGGGGCCAATCGATTGTACTTGGGACGCAACGACCAAACCAACTACGGCCCCGAAGACGAGACTGGAAGTTGGTGGCACGGGGAGCAAGTCATGAACTACCTGAAGGAGAGAGAGAAGGGGACAAAGGAAGACCCCTTCCTCCTATTCTTTGGCTTCACTCATCCGCACGACCCTAGACATGGGAAGCCTGACCTGCTCGATAAATACGGGGCTGATAATACAGACATTCCGACTTCTCCCAATCCCCAAGCCCCCCCGCTCCAGGAGAACTACCTTCCCGCTCACCCTTTCCATCATGGTCATCCAGGACTTCGCGACGAGGTCGCCGTCCAGGGAGTTTTGCTCAAGAGAGATGAAGCAACCATTAGAAACGAGCTGGGCCGAGAATACGCCTGTATCGAGAATATCGATCGGCAGGTAGGCAGAGTGCTCGACAAACTCGAGGCAATGGGCGAGTTGGAAAACACCTACATCTTTTACTCTGCTGATCACGGCATCGCGGTGGGTCGGCACGGATTGATGGGAAAACAGAATCTCTACGAGCACACCTGGCGGGTACCTATGATCATTCGAGGACCAGGAATCAAAGCGGGCAGCCGCGCTCAAGGGAACACCTACCTCATGGACCTGCTACCCACTTTCTGTGATCTGGCGAGTATTGAAAAGCCAAGTACATTCGATGGTATTAGTTTTAAGCCCGTTCTCATGGGGAAAAGAAACACGGTTCGCGATGTTCTCTACGGAGTCTACAACGGAGGCTCTAAACCGGGAATGCGATCAGTCAAAAAGGGAGACTGGAAACTGATCAAGTACGATGTGCTTGATGGGTACATCCAGGAAACCCAGCTATTCAATTTGAAGGACAATCCCAACGAATTTCTAATTCAGCACCACGATCGTGCCGTGGTGGCTATGACCGGATTCAAACCGAAGCGTCACCAAGTAAATCTCGCCGAAAACCCAGCCTACGCCACCAAACGAGAAGAAATGGAAGCCCTTCTGCTCAGCGAAATGATAAAATGGGGAGACCCCTACCGTCTCTGGGACCAACCTCAGGGAGCCCAAAACAGGTAATAGCCCATTGACTTATTTCCTGTTGCTAGCGGCACTATCCGGTTATTATCCCCAAAGGAACCCCCGATCTCCAAGCCCATGGAAATCCCAGCCACTTCCGCAATATCTGGATCGCAGAAAAATAGGCTGGATTCTTAATTGAAATGAAAGGTATTCATCCAAGTCATCTGATCCTCCTATTCTTAGTCTTTCTGCTTGCGGGATGCGCGAGTATGGGGCCACAGGACACCGACCAATATATTTTTCTGGATAAGTCCGAGACTCTGTTCGTGCAATTCGAGCACAGAGCGAGCCCAATCTATCAGGTAAACATGCCCGATGTGGCGAATTCCATGGAAAAGAATCGCCGCGAAGACTTCAGAGTGGTGCTAACCAAACTACTCTACGCTTATCAACTTCCGATCGAAATTCGTATCTTAGAAGAGCGAGATGATCCGGGGCCAGGCCCACTGCTGGAAATCCATGCCTTTCGATTCGAGCAAGACAATTCCGGTGATTTAGTTGCGGTTATCAGCGCAAAGCTCTCAAAGTACGGACAATTGAATACACTAGGAACTTACAATCAGAGAGACACTCCCCCTCCGGGAGGAAATCGACAGATCATGGACAAGGCCTTTCGTGATGTAATCCGAAAGCCTCTTAGAGAGATGTTGGACGACTTGCAGCAGCACTTCCCTACTCCTGAGGAGATGGAGAGTGTCAACGAGCCTCTGAGGCCACTTGGTCAAGGGTAGCTTTATCAATGTCGGATTCTGAATTCCGACTGCAATTAGATTCTAGAAATCCAAGGACTACGAGCCCCAGCAGCATTCAGGTTCAACAGTGGCAATAGGGTCAATGCACCCAGGGTTTTGGCAAGATTCCTCACAAAATGCCGGCGGTAAATGTTGGTGCTTGCACCCGTTTTGCGTGAACTGCCTTTCATTGTGCGTGTTCGGCTATTTTATATAATGACCGTTTTAGGACTTTGGCGAGTTCCCACTTTTGTGCATCAGCTGAAGTTTTCGTACCCAATATTTATTTACACTTCAGATTTATTTTTTAATATAAAAAAAAAATTTATCTTAACCACAAAAAAACACATGAGTCACAAAAAATAGGGCAGTTGAACGACAGGGCGAACGATCAAATTAATTAGAAGATAACGTAAGCTGCTCATTCTGTATTTCTTGTGCTTTTTGTGGTTAAACTCTAAAACGGGATTTGAGAAAATCAAGGTTGAGAAGTCTGCAGTCACGTAACTTGAAAATCCAACTAGCGGTTTAAAAATACCGGTGAGCACCACGCCCACTGATCGTTGCGCTGTCGCACACGCATATAGTAGGAGCTGCCTTCCCCTTCACTGTCCTCCCATTCCCCGGACCATTTCCACTGATTCGGCGAGGGCGCGCGATTGAAACGCCAAGCAGGGGAGTCGATGTCCTTCATTACTCCCGAGCGAGCTCCCTCCATCAATGCGGTCAACGGCCACTCAACCCGCTTGCCATTGAGGTTTGCCCAAACGGTTGCGTCTCGCGGCATACTCACTTCTAAACACACCCCTTGTGACAGATTGGTTGAATTATTCGGATTGCCGCTCGTGACGGTTTCAAATCGAACGGACTGATCTCCTGTCTCCAGCACCTTACTGATGTAGTAGCTACCCGTGTCCTTCGCTTCCACGGGCGATACCACTTCACGTCCGCGGAAGCGCGGCTCCACCGATTTGATTTCGCCATCCGTCAATCCCAACTCAACCTCCCAATTACAGGTTTTGTGACGGGCACCCCACCCCAGCTCCAAGTAGATCTTCGTATGAACAAGATCGTCATTGGTTTCGCCAGTGGGTTCCATTTCATACTGTGAAAAACGCTTCACCAATTCGCCATCGCGCAAGATGTCTACGCAGTCGATAGCCCCGCCGGCTTGTAGGAAAAATTCGATACGTCTCTTTTTAGACGCCGCAATCTCTGATCCCATAGGCAGGCCGTTCACCGCGAACTGCAAATCCATTCGGTCGCCGGTCAAAGCGAACATACGACGCTTCAACAATGCGTCCCAGACATCTTCGCGATTGCCCGACTCCGCCCAAAGCCCAGTCATTCCATGCCCGTAGCTGCCAGGATGGGCGCTATGATGATCCGTACCGCCTGAAAATCCAAATACATGCCCTTGCTTCAAACCATAATGAATTGTACTCTGCCAATCGCTTGGCCCCATGGAATGCAAGAACGGCTTAATATTCTCCGACGATTCAGAGCAGCCGTGCATCGAAAGCATTTCAACAAAGGGAGCAAACTCGGGACTGAAGCTGTTCCAATCGATGCCACGCGTGCCTTTGAGATAGCCAAGGTGGTGCGGCTGAGCAATGGCATCCCTACCCTGCTCTCGCAACGCACGCAGTTGATTGTGCAATTCTTCCAAATTTTTTGGATACAATATCTCTCCCTCCAAATCTTTGTAAAGCATATTGCGATCGCCACAGGTGCCGAAGTGAACTTCAAAGCCTGGAAAGACAACGAAGTTTCCCTCATCGTTAAACTGCCTCAATGTTTCCATCATCTTTGGCCAACCGGCCTTTAGCTTGGCGAAACCCTCCTTATGGAAATCAATAATGTACTGAATGTCATCGCTCGGCTCCGGCATATCAGGCCAATGTGCATGGCCGGTAATGCTCACAAAATCGAGCTGCTCACGAGCGTTGCTTAAAGCATCTTCCAAAGATCCATGGGCATAAGAGATGCCGCAATGGTTGTGCATGTCTCCAAAGAGAAGACTTAAATCGGAAAAGGGATTCATAGCGGGAAAGTGTTTTCAAAAGACCCTATTGATCAACCGCTTATGGAAAGCGATAGAGAAAAACGTAATAATAATAAACCTAACCAGTTGATGCTCATAGACTTTTAGCCAAAAACTGGAGTTTTAGCATTTTTATTCGATTACATCTTTGATTTCTACAATGAATCTCGAATCCGACATATCCATAACCAATGGCTCCAGATCATTCCAGAATTGATCCGGAATCTCTACAGAGACCGCCTCTAGATTTTGCAATGCCTCTTTTGTGTTCACAACCGCGGGTTAATACGACGGCTAGACCGATGAGGTGTTTTTCGCGGTCTGTGAGCTCCTTCGAACCGCCGGTGGCGGCGAGGGATTCGGAGACTTTAAATTCTGATGCGTCCATATTGGTGATTTGGGTTTCTGGATTCTCTTTCCGTGGTTAATGAAGCATTTTTGACATACAATTTCCAGTTTATCCCTTGGAGATACTGTACAAGTATTCGCCAGTTCTGATGAAGAGTTTATTTCCAGATACGGCCGGCGTAGAGAGCGTAAAGCTTCCATCAAGCTCGGTATCGCTCCAGCCGAGATCATCGGCTTGAATGAACACGACGTTCATCGGCTCTGCTTCACTGGCAGCGGCGTTACCGATAGCAATGAATGCGAATACAACCAGAAGCGTAAGGAGGAAGTAGTTTCTCATATAAGTTCTTAGTATTCACAAATTGTAATACTACTTACCAAAAGGAATGAGCGTATGGTAAAAGCGATAAGATTTTAAATCAACAAGATACGCCCCGACCCATTCGACAGGCTCATGTCAGGAAGTGGTAGCTACATGATGCCTCCTCCCGTCTTCTCCTACGAATACTGGTCATCCTGCAACCCGCGACCGAGGTCGTATCCTATTAACAATTACTATATCTTATACCGTTTGCGGCGTTTGTAGGTGCGCATGCGATTGGCTTCCGTATCTCCGATGAAGCGTTCCTTCTTTGGATCGAAGGTGACCTTGCGTCCCAACTTCCAACTAATGGCCGCCGCGAAGCAGGCCATGTGTCCGTAGCGAACCGCCGTCGAGTTGCAAATCGGGTCCTCCCGAGTCTTAACGCAATCAAGGAAGTTGCGAGCATGCAACACTGGATCCGTGCCGTTGAGCTGGTCGTAGGTTTTGTTTTTTAGCATCTTGGGATTACTGGTTACGATTGCCTTCGCATCCCCTGCTTCTACCCAGCCTTCATCACCTTCGAAACGAACAGGGCAAGTACCGAGTCCTTCCTGCCATACGCCTTCCCCTTCAAAACCGGAAAGGCGCATCACCAGTTTGACGCCATTCGAATACTTCGCGACTATCTCACCATCCGATACCGGCTCGTATTCAATAGGAGTCGTTCCATCGGCATCGGCCGCCCACTGGCAGACGTCAATTGTATGGGACCCCCACTCAGGCAATCTCCATGCCGCATACAATCCCGCGTGATTGCGCCAGCGACCTCTGCAATAGGCAGCGTTAAAGTCCATCCACGGCGACGGGCCGAGCCACTTGTCCCAATTAACATCCGAAGGGTCCGGCTCTGGTTCGGCCGGCAAAGGCTCCAAGTATTGCTGTAACTCCAAAATACCCGCATGAACGGACGTCACCTGCCCCAATTTGCCGCTGCGGGCAAGATCGACTGCCAGCTTGAAATTGGGCACGCTTCGCCGTTGCGTTCCCGCTTGGAAGACGCGCTTATGTTTCCGAACCGTGTCATCCAGTTGCTGGCATTCCATGATATTCATGGCGCAAGGCTTCTCGCAATAGATATCCTTGCCTGCGCGGGCGGCGGTGATGGAGGCCGTAGTATGCCAGCGGTCGCCGGTAGCGATGATAACCGAATCGATGTCATCGCGCCCCAAGACTCCGGACATGTCGTCGTAGGTGGCACAATCCGTATTCCCGTATTCGCGGTCCGCTAAACGTTTGATGATTTCGCGACGCTCTTTTTGAACATCGGCAATGGCGACGAATTGACAGTCCTTCTGAGCGAAGAATCCCGCAAGGACCTTTCGTCCGCGCGGGCCTAAACCAATGCCCCCCACTATAATTCGGTTGCTGGGAGCCACGGCCCCATTTTTGCCGAGTGCGCTGGCCGGTATCAGGGTCGGCATGCCGATAGCGGCAGTGGCGGTTGTTTTTATGAAGTTACGGCGATTTATTTTTTTATTCATGATTAGGATAACGATTATCGGGTTAAGTCCCGAACTTTTCTTTGGGTGCAGCCGAACTCCGAGCGGCCATTATTTTTTAATAGCCACCGACGAGGCGATGTCTGAATTCCGCTTAGCGGGATCAGCGGCCGCTCGAAGATCGGCCGCTACCAAATTTAGAAACGAGAAAACTTCGAAATATTTGTTCGAAAGAGATAACATGATGTCTTCGTATTAAAACTGTTTAGAAATTTAAGAGATCTCAATAAAATTGCACCTCAATTTAGCGATTTAGCGTTAGTATAATGCGGATGACGGGCGGAGTCAAGGTATGAACCCAGCACCACATTCAAATCGCCTACAATAACAAAGAGGACATTCGGGCGATCGTCGGGTCCCACATCCCGATTCGGAACAGGTTTTGTCGCGATGAACTGGATACGGATGATTGCCCAAGGGATTCAGGGATCCCTATCGAGCCCGCTGCAAGGCTTAAACTGGCCGCAGTCGCGCCTTTGATGAGATCGCGACGATGAAGGCCGCGCTGAGGGTTCTGGGATTCGTTCATGTGGTTTTTGGGATAATTTTGACGAGTTCAATAAGATTCCACGCCGAAGTCTCGACGTAGCTACGCAGCAAGGCGGCGTGGTTTTTAGATTATTTCGGATAAATTGACACGCAGTCGGGGGAATACTGAGATCACGTTTAAGGTTTTATTATACGTTGAAATAGGTTGTGGGTGATTTTCTGGACGCGCTCGTCCGAGCCTTGTTGAGCGACGCCATGTCTGACCGGGGTTTTGTGTCCGGGCGGGCTGGACAAGCCGTTGGCCCACCAGATCGTGGCGGCGTTGAAGACCACGTTGCCCTTCGGGCCGTCGTAGATTGTGGCGGTGTAATGGCCTGGATTTTTGCCGTTCATCGAAGTTTCGCCTTCGGCTACGATCTGCATTCCGGGCAGGTCCATCATCGGGGCGCCATGCCACTCCCAGCCAACGATACCTTCGATCGAGTCTCCTTTCTTCATCCCGGTCCCTTCAAAGAGCCAATGCTCCGGTTTGGCGCAGCTCCAATCGCCAGCCCCCATGACCGGGGGAGTCGTCCGGTTCCCCATCAATAAAGCGCCATCCGGCCCCATGACGGGTTCGAAGCCTTCCTGATTGACATTTCGCCTGGCGTCACCGCTCCCATATTCCGGCGGAAAGAACCAACCTTCCCGACGTATCGCGCGATTGGGCGTACCGTCTGAAGCAGGCAGCATCGGTACGACACAAAGAACGGCATTGGCGCTCAGAAACGCTAGGCTAACTCCTTCGTCACGTGCCTTGAGTACATTGTCGTACATCTGCAATGACCAGTACTCGTCGTGCCCAACCGAGATAAATCCCTTCGTACGCAGCAAGCCCTTCGGGTCGGCATGCGTGTCGACATTGGAAATGTAGGAGACATCGTAACCGTGCTGCTCCAGCCAAAAAGCCAAGGGAAATTCCCAAGGCAAGTATTCGCCGGAACCCACGGACGCCTTGATCTTATTGACCGGGTGAGTGAACAAGGCATAAGGCCGATCGAAGCTCACCGATCCGCTGGGCACGCTAGTGCTGGAACGCCCTTCATGCCTGGAATAAATGGAGAAATCAGTCGGCCACCTATTATAGGCAGACCAGGTCAGGTCACTGCATTGAAACAGCAGATCGCAGGGTCGGTCATCGCGCACGATGAAAATGACGTAGCTCTGCGTTCCCGTGTACTCTCCAGTCAGTTTTCCCAGATAAACGCCGCTCAACCAATCGTCGGGAATAGTAAATTCAACCGAGGGTTTCCAGCTACATTCGTGAATGTAGTTCTCGCCAATTGGTGGTACCGGTTGAGGGACGCCTTTGAGCGCGTCAAAACGTTTCACCAGTCGAGCGCCATCTCCGTTGTAGTAACCGGTCCGAAAGATCTCCAATTTGAACGCGGTTTCCGGATCCGTGCTTACCATGATCTGCAATTTCTCGCCCGCCCGCACGCTATTGGCTGAGCAGTAGCCTTCGATATACGTGCTACGTCCGCTGCCAATGCCGCTTCTACGCTTCAAGGGATCGGTGAACGTGTTCGTGAGCAGCCAGTCGCGTGTGCCGGGTTTGGCATTTTCGATCTGGATTAGATTTCGTTTTGAGGAATTGGATACAGGCGCCTGACCTAGCAACTCAGGGATCCCCATTGAACCAGTGGCAAGACCTAGACTGGCGGCGGTAACGCCTTTGATGAGATCGCGACGATGAAGGCCGTTCTTAGCGTGATAGGGTTCGTTCATACTGTGATCGGAATTAACTTTGTATTCTCTAAAATATAATAACGTTCTTTGTGCCCACGACGCAGAGAAGCGAAGACGCCATCGCCGTCCTTATCGACGAGACGCAGAATACGATGGCTCGGTTCCGCGAGCTGAAGCGGCGCAGGCCGACTGTCCCCGGAACTATCCGTGACGTAAAGGGCCCCCTCGTCATCGAAATACATATGCATCGGCCGCTCGACGAGCCCGGGAGCCGCGGCAAGCTCCAGCTCGTAGCCATCTGGCAAGGTGAAGGTATGCGGCGGAAAAGCCTGGTTTTCAGCACCTGCGGCGAGCCAAGAAAATACGCCCACGCACAGAGCCCAACTAGAGGATAAGCGAATGAGGTCGGGCTTCATTGGTTTGAAGTTTAACAGAACAGAACGGGGCAAACAATATAAATAGATATTCGGAGACAGCTTACCTCTTGGAGATACTGTACAAATATTCACCGGTTCTGATGAAGAGCTGGTTTCCGGAAACTGCGGGCGTAGACAAAGTAAAACTTCCATCGAGTTCGCTCTTTCCCAACAGTTTAAACTCAGGTCCTGCTTGCACTACCGCAATTTCCGAATCTTCAGCCGTAATATAGATTTTTTCATCCGCCAGCACCGGGGATGAACTGACGCGTCCTAAACCCGTGGTCTCAGGTCCCCAAATGACATCACCCGTTTTGGCATCAAGACAAGTCACTTGTCCGAAGTCCTCGACCATATAAAAGTATTTCCCATCGCAGATGGGTGTAGGCACATCCGGACTACCGGCCGGCTTTTCGTATTTCCAAACCAGATGGCTTTCTGTGACATCGCCCTTTCCGCCTGCCCGCAAGGCCAGTAGAGGTTTTTTCCGAGTGGGCGCGTAAATCATGCCATCATAAGCTACCGGTGAAGGGACAATACGGTAGTTGCGCGCTTTTTGGGGGTTGAGGCCCCCAGCTCTCCAAATCTCTCTACCCGTATCGGGATCGTGACCGGTCACATAGTCTCCACCCGTTATAATTAATTGGATACCGTCCTTGGTCTTGGAAAGCGCGGGCGTCGTGTAGGCGTCCGGCGATTCGTGGACCGCGTCGGTTTCACGCTCTACGTACCAACGCTCCTTCCCGGTCTTCTTATCCAAGGCCAGAAGGTAGGACGGATCGTCCGTTCGCATGCCGTGCAATACCTGGATGATGAGCTTATCCTCGTACAGGGCCGGCGACGACGCATACCCTGCCAGCAATCCCAACTTCCAATGCGATTCCTGAATGTCGTACTTCCAAAGCAATTTGCCCTTCATATCCACAGCTGAAACGACCCCATTTCCCGTCACGACCCAAATGGTTTCTCCATCCGATACAGGCGATGGCGAACTCATATTCTGCTTGAACTCGATCTTGTTGCCCTCGTCCAATTTGCTTTGCCACTGAATAGAGCCGTCCCTCTTGGAAAGGCAGAACAAGACAATCTCCTGGCCGCCCGGCCCCATTCCCGGAGGCGGAGCGGGGCGTCGCCCTCTTCCAGCCGGAGCGGGTTCCGCTGAAGGCGCCGCTTCCTGCTCAGATGGCGAGACTACAAATACCTTATCCCCGACGACGATCGGAGAAGCCCCGCTCCAAGCGGGCAGCTTCACCTTCCAGGAAACGTTGGAATCAACGGTCCATTCGACCGGCAAATCTTCAGCGAAACCAATCCCATTTCCGTTAGGGCCACGCCACGCGGGCCAATCAGCGAACGTGGAAAGGGGCAAGCTCGCGAATAAACCGAGGGCGACTATGATTTTGAGGTAATTCATAAGAGATTATCCAAGGAATCGTTCGGAAACTTTCACACAATGACTAAGATGGGAAGGAACACAATACAAGTTCGCCCCTCAGAGTTGCGAGATAGGAATAGCAGTTGATGTCGAGCTTACCCTGGTCGGTCGGTGAAGAAGGGGACGATGTCGGGGGGTCTGCCGAGCGAGGCGACACATCTACTAGCCATTTTGCCCCAGTCTTGACTGGTTTTTCACAGAGCGTCTACTGATTGGTAATCTCACAATTAATTGATTCCGAGGTAGATGCCTATAATGAGCTGGACTTTGTGGTCCCAAAGTTTCGGTGGCCTGAACAACGTCTTGCTCAAGTGAGGGAAGCGCTCGGCCGAGAGGTTTCCGTGTTACCAACATCTCCCACGTAAAGGAGTCTGGAGCCTAGGTCCAAACCCCAAAGAGGTACAGAGGTATTCAGTTTGTCATTCCAATCGTAGATCACACCCACTTCGTTTCCCACTGATCCAGCCAGTGGATCAACCAATTCAATAGGAGATACCTCGATGGGATCGACCGATATAGTCGATCCACGAGCGTCATTGCTATGAATTCCGTCACCCGTTTTCTAATACAATTCGGTCGATTCGTTGAACGAATAAGTAACATTGAATTTTGGGGCATAAGAGAAAGTCGTCCGCAGATCCCGAATTACCAGCAAGTCCGCTATCGAATCCAAAATCATAGTAGCCCCACTGATTCCAATACTCGTTCCAAACGCTCCCGTCCATACAATCTGGGCTTCGTGGAAATACCCGATAGCGAGTTTTTCAACCTCATCCAACCTCGTAGCCAAAAGGCACTCTCTTACGTTGGTAATATAACGCCCTATATTGGAGATATCGTCATAGCGGACTCGCACCCCCAAAGCGTGTGTCGCATCGATAAGTCACCCTTTACCTATTGAACCCAAAGGAGGGGGGAAACAGGGTCAACGATCAAGGGTGTAATTGAGGTTTTGATTCAATAACGGCAATTTCATTTCAACTGGCCGCTGAGAACGGGACAATTGAATTTTCGATCGACTTCCTTAAGCTCCCTTAAAGTTCGAACTTAACGCCCGTGTTAAGCGTCCATGGTCTAATACGGTAGTAGCGGGAACGAGATGGGTCTCCTTCGTAGTAATCAAACACCGGTTCGTTGGTTATATTTCGCCACTCCATGTAAAGTCGCGTTTTCGGCTGCAATTTGTAGCTCAACGATGCATCGAAGCCCCCGTTGGGGCCGACATAGCGGTCTTTCTCGGGGCTGTTTGCGACTCGATAGATACTCTCTGTTTCATGGTCCCATTTCAATTGGGCGAAGAGCTTTTTATTTTCATATTTCAACGCAACCTTCAAATCCGAATCAGGACTACGCGTTAGCGGCAGCGATTCTCCAGGACGGGAAGGGTAATCGATTTCCGTGTCAAGAGCCTCGTAGTTGACATTCACCGACAACCCATCGGGGAGAATTGCTATCGAAATCGGTTGAGTCCAGGTAAGAGACACCCCTCGAGCACTGCCGTCCGAACCATTTTCCTGCCGCTGCAACTCAAATCCGTCGTACACTCCACCCACAACGAACGATTCTCGAATGAAAATATAGTCTTCGATCGACCGATCGAAAAGCTCCACGGAAACCAGTCCTGAGTCGCCCACTCTAACATCCATCGAAACGTCGAAATTCTCGTAGAGCGTAGGACTCAATTCCGGGTTGCCTTCCTCGACCTCCCGGTCTTCTAGCCGCACATGGCGGTAGGGAACGACCTCCGCGTACTGAGGACGATCAATCGTGTTCGTATAGGAAGCTATAAAGGTCGTTCGCTCATTCCACTTGTATCGAAAATGCGCATTCGAAAACAGATCGTCATACTGAGTCGCCCCTTCCGTCGGTGTCGTACCTAAGTAAACCGTTTCCTCAAAATTCCCATCCGAGTCTTTGTCTAAAGTATCCGGACCCAAACGCACTTCGTTGCTGCGGAATGAAATCGAGGTCTCCTCTTGGCGCAAGCCGAGAATGCCCCGCCATTTACCCACTTCGAAATCCAACATGCCGTACATCGCGTCTACCCGCTCGTCCACTTGATAAGTGCTTGGATCGGAACGCTCGCGCGAACGGCGCTCATCGTATCGGAAAGAGTCGATATTCTCCCGCAAGAACGCATTAACTTTCTGCCCATCGATAACGGTATCCAATGTGTAACGCCCATCTAGAAACACAACTCCAGCATCCTGGGATCGGACGCTTTCGAGTGTGAACACGTCGGGACCGGAATACGTATCGTAGTATTTGGAATCATAATCAACTGAGCTATCCCGCTCCCGACTCTTCCCCCCCAAACGGATACTCAGGTTCTCATTCCCGAGAATGTTCATTCTCTTCAAATTTGCCGAGATAATCGCATCTGACTCGTTCATCGACCGCTGTCGAAGGGAAACGTCTTCGAATTCGTAACGCTCGAGATCCTCAAACACCCGTTCGTTTTCAATCTCAACCCGGGGGAACCGGGATTTCTCCAAGTCGTATCGAAGGTCCACATCCGACATCACGAAATCGAAATTCGAGTGCCCAAACGGGGTTACGTTTTCGTCTTGGTAGGTGTATTTGAAATCCCCTTCCCAGTTGCCCTGTGTCCACTCGCCTCCAAGCGAAGTTTCGAGTAATTCGAGATCAGAACCGTAGGCGTGATACCCGCGTTCGATCTCAGCACCCTCGACATTGCCCCCCTCGCTGTCAATTGACGTATAAACTCCCTGGTTAAACCGGTACTTGAAATGCGGCCGATTTTCAAGGTCTTCCAGATTTTGATAGCTTCCCCGCCAAAAAAAGCGCAACGACTCACTCACCTTCATGTCCAGTGCCGCGCTCGCTTCCTTTTCATCGATCCACTCATTGAGATCGTAAAGCCGCATCTCCTTTAAAACAATTTGAGATTCGCCATCCACTCTGCGTCGAAACCAGTCCTTGAGACTGTACTGTACATCATCGTGATCATTATCGATCCGAAACGACAAACGCCCTCCCAAGGTTCTTTTTTTGTTGATAGGCCCCCCGATAGACAATTCCGCTTCGCGACCCCAATGTCCGTCCATTGAGCCGTATTTGCTCTCAAGGCCAATCTTTGTCGAAATCGATTTTTGCTCGTACGCTGGACGTGTCTTTAGACTGATCGAACCACCACGCGAGTCGGCATCCTGGTCTGGTGTCACAGCCTTCATCACCTCGACTGACGTCACCGAGTCAGCCGATATGCTATCCAGCGAACGACGCGAATCTTCCCCATCAATGGTAATATTGACGAAAGACAAATCCGGACGTCGACTGAGTGCCTCCCGAACGCTCGAATCATCGACCAGGTCCACCGCGTCTTTCTCACTCACAATTGCATCACTGCGTTCCTCGTCATCATTCCCCTTTCCACTCAAGGGAATCGTTGATACAGCCGCGACCAGTACCAATCCGCTTAATCGAAATAGGTGACGATAGAAAATGAGTTCAGGAGAAATCAAAAGTAGTTACAGGTTCAAAACGAATTGGATAAAACAAGTTCTACTAAGATACCCTTCGGATCAAGGGGATTGGACAGAGACGCAAGAAACGCTCCGGTCGTTGAGGGACGCAACATCGCTGAATGGGAACTGGATCACCGAGTGCGACGCACAAGCAACCATCCACGAACGGCTGACTTCCGCCGTCGACGCGCCCCAGAATTAATCTGGAACCGAGGACACCAATCGAAATTGTTGAAGCCGTCGGAAGAAGTTCCAGCAGCGAAGCAAGCATTCCGGAACGCATGCTTAGCCAACCTTAACGAACCTTACCTTCCAGGTCAGAACTCGCAAGGTTTCCGCCGTTTTCGTCCATCTGAGGAACAGTAAATTTCTTTGAGTAAAAGAGGTCAAACTGAACGTGGCTTTCAACGAATCCGTACTGTAGTTAACAACCATCTACTGCGTAAAAACATAGACAAATATATTTACCCCTAACTGTGTATAGAAAACATGGGCGTAATCGCTGATCTCTTGGCTGTAGTGATATTGAAAAACACGCCAATCCCCTCCTGCTTCCTGCACCCAACTGGCCATTCCTTCATTCTGCGTGTAGATGATGTCCGTGCGCCCATCCTCGCGGGTCACCTCAAAGGGTTCCCCCGAAGCATAGGCTTCAGACAAGCGATCCGACAAGCCTTCCGCGCTTTCACGTATTCGAAATCCTATACTTCGAGTCCATCTTCCTACTTCGTTTCGGCCCCAACCCATCGCGATAATTGGCATGGCCAAGACTGCCAGACGGCCTTCCACCTCCAATCCCATCGCCGAGTAGCTTCCCTGAGGCCATTTTTCGTTGACCACGAATTCCCTCACGGTATCCGGCAGGACGCTGCTATCGGGCAAACCAACATGGAAAGAACGAAATAGGCCATGCGATCGAGGCAAGGGTCGAAAACTCGTTTCTGAAACGATCTCCTTGAAGAGCTCCGCCAGGTTGGGCCGCACACGCCACTCTGCAAAGCTCTGCCCTTGAGCCCGAGAAGTTTGGTTTCCCAAAAACGACGCACTAATTCCCGCATCGATAAAAATGAATCCACCTCGCTCGATATATCGCTTCAACGCTTGCTTTTCGCTTTCGGTCAGTTGCCAGTCCTGTCGATCTCCATAATTAACATAGATGAATGGATGCTTAAAGATCGCTGGATCATCGAAAGACTCGATCACCAGGGGATCGGGATCCACGTTTAAGGTCGTTTGGGTGGAAACACTTTCAATCAATCCCGTCAGAGCTTCTGGATACATTCTTCTCAACTGGTTTCCCTGAATCAATTGCACAATGCGAATCGACTCTTGCCCGGAAGAAGTTTCCGCCACTGCAATTCCGCCAAACTCGAAAATTGAAAGGCAGTAAATCGATAAATGAAGTAGCCAAATCCTAGGACTCATTTTGGCACCTTTAATTGACTGTTTATAAATACGGACAAGGGAGTCGCGGCGCCCTCATCTTTCACGTAATCCTCTAGCAACGCCCGGCCGGGTTCCCCCATCAATTGCAGGATATTTTGAACGGCCCGTTTTTGAATGACCACGCTCTCATCTCCCAAGGTCATCTCCAGCATCTTCTCGAAGCCGTCCAGCCGCAACAGGGAGTACATCGTCAGCGCCTCAGCCCGCACATCGATCTCGTCATCCAATAGCAAGTCGAATAACAACTCACCTGCCTCTTCGCGGGGCAACCCGGTCGCTAAACGAACCAGAGCTAGACGCACATCCTTGAATTCGCTCTCCAACCAAACTCCCCAATCGGGAGACGGAACCTTATCCCGATAGCGTCGATAATACGAGACCGCCTGGGAACGGACATTCGATGAGGGATCCTCCAATAGAGCGACGGATTTGTCTCGATGGGACTCGACTAATCCGAGTTGAAAGAAGTGACGCACCGCCGCTACCCGCACCGCCTCATCCGGACTTTCGAGGAACTGCAGCAAAAAACGATCCCGCTCTTCCGTTTCCGTCAACCGCTCGACTAGCTGAACCAATCGCTCGCTTTGGTTCGCATTCAATTCCCCCCTATTAAATCGTTCCACGAGAGCCTTGTATAACTGCAAATGCGGCGCGTTGTTGAAGAGCTGCAGCTCCGCTGCAGTCGCTACTTCAGGATCTGAATCCTGAGTCAGATTTTCCAACAACTGGATCGGTTTCAACGCACTTCGCGGATGTAGTTCCCGGATCAGGCTTAAGCGGAGAATTGGACTTTCATCGTCCGCAACGACTGCCGCCTTCTCCACAAACAATGGAAATTCAAGATGGCGTGCCGCCAATGGCAAAACCAATGAACGCACCTCTAAATCCTCGTCCTGGAGCAGTCGCACGAAAATCTCCTGCGGAATATTGATCCCCAAATAATTGTATCTGCTGATCATGTTTCGACGCACGACCACATCCGTATCCAAGAAAGCATTTACTATTTTCAGCTGAATAGGGATGGGTAGCATTAGCGATTGCCCCACTAACCCTCGGTTGACCAATATTGATTGCCGGTTCAATATCTGCGACCGGGTTCCTGCCAGCCTACCAATCGAAGTGCTCACCGATCGCCGAATATCCACCTCCGTATCGTCCAGAGCATGCATCACCGCTTCAACCTCAGTCACTGAATCAAAGGACCTCCGCTCCAGCACTGATACAACCGCTGCAAAACGCACCGCACCATCCATGTCGCTCAAGGCTCCTAAAACCCCATTCTTAGCTTCGGTGGCCTCGTACTTCCCCAGCAACATGACTGCCCCTTTTCGTATCTCAGGATTTCCCGACTGCAAATCGACTAGCGCGCGATCGATCGTAGCTTGCTGTTGACTCTGGTCGGTCCTTATGGGTTGGCTGGATACGATTTGCCCCATAAGAGGGAGGAGAAGCTCTCCGCCCAAACAAAACAAAACCCCTACTAGAATCGAAAATCTCATTTCAAACCAATTCGCCTCCGATAAAACCACTCGTATCCCAATATCCCTAAGAACAAGAGAATAAAAAGAAAATGTCGCGTCCAATAATGGTAGCGTTGCAACATCGGCACACTGCTAGACAAAGATAGTTCCTCGATGGCGTCTACCTCAGTGTAGTGGTAATACACGCCACCCGTTATACGAGCCAAGTCCTTCAATTCGCTTTCCCGAAAACGCAAATCGGAGTTTTCTGCCCCGATATACGCCCCCCCAAAGAAAGCGGAACGATCGATCTGTTCGCCCCCCTCGTATTCAACGGAGTAGTTCACTCGATATTGACCCGGTAGCGAAAGCCCGACAGATCCGCGGTATTGTCCGGGTTCTCTACTATCTGGCATCAGCAATTGCTCCGGCGTGGATGTTCCGTCTGGCCCCGTCAATACCGCCCGCACCACAGCGGAATCCGACAATTGATATTCGTTATTCCGCACCATTATATTCAAATTCAGCGGTTCGCTCAAATCCTGTAGACTTCCTTCCAACGGCACTTCCAAACGCGGTTTGCCTCCCGTGCCGAGCCAAGCGAGTAGATGCTGCCAATAAAGCCGATACTGCTCTCCTCCTCGGTCACTATCCATCTTCCACCGCCAAGACTGATCGCTTCCCATGTACACCACTCGCCCCGCTCCATAAGCCTGGGCCGCAACAATGGGTAGGGTCGAAGCGCGTGCCTGCAAAACAGGTCGGGCTCCTTTCGAAAGCTTCGAGGCGAAGGGTACTCGCATCTGCTCTTCCAAAAAAGGGCTAGGAGCGCTTAAAAGAACTCCTCCCGCTAAACCCTGAAACGCCGGCTCTTGCTGCACCTCCAAACCCTGTCGACTCTTACTGAATAGGGTATCCATTTCACGGATAGGAAGGATAGATCGCAGTTGATCGGGAACGTTATCCAAGCTGCCAATCACGACCAAACCACCCCCTCGTCGCATCAAAAATTCCTTTAGGCCCAAACTGACCGACTCCTTCAGTTCGCCAAACGCGCTGGCATCGACCAGCAAGACCGAATAGCGTAAGAGCGTATCCATTTCTTGAGGAAAATCAGGCTTCTCTGAATCAATTTCGTCTGCTTCAAATCCCCCTTGAAAGAACTTGCCCGGGCCCAGTTTGATTAAAGCACGAAAGGACAGTCCCGGATCTTCCTCGACAACACGCTTGAGGAATCGGTATTCCTGCGACATACGAGCCGAGAGATAGAGCACCTTCATGGTTTCCGGCTCCGCTACCGTAACCGCCGCATAATCTACATCCGTATTGGGGTTCAGATCTCCCGCTTGCCTTGCGTTAACCTTCACGCGTAGCAAATGCAGTCCCTGGCGGTTTGGAACGACCGTAAAGCCAACCTCCTTCTCCGATCCCCCGTCGATTTTAAAGGGCTTCTGATCTAAGACCTCATCGCCATCTAGCAGCACAATTTCATTCTCCACCTCAAAGTCGAACTCGTTGCTTACTAAAACTTGCAGCTCGAAGGGCTCGCCGAACACAGCCTCCTTAGGCGACTGGCTAAATTCGATTTTCAGATCCTTCCCCGCTGAGGGATCACCGACGCCGACGACCGAAATGGGTACCCCAGCACCGCGGTAGCGTTTTGCTACCTCGAAAACGGACTGCCCTTCCAGCGATATCCCATCGGAAAAAAGCACCACTCCACCAAGGCGGTTCGCGCCCGCAGAGTGATTCTGTAAAAGTTCGTCCAGGGAATCGCCAATCGCCGTTACCCCGGGTTTCAGCTCAAACGTATTTAGTCTTCCGGGAATGAGACCATCCGAATACCCGCGCTGAACAAGGTCATAGAGATCCGTGAGCCGATCGCCAAGCGATTCACCAGAATCTGCCGCCAGCATTTGCTCTACCGTAGAGACACGCGAAACATCGTCTTTCGTATCGGGTAAATGCATACTCGCCGAAAGATCAGCTAGGAGAGCCACTTGAAACCCGCCTCGATCGGGGTAGTTCTCTTCAATGGAAGGATTCCACGCGATTAGCCCGATCAAGCCGATCGCAAGAATACGCAGGGCCAACAAAACATATCGATCTCGCTCGGAGATAAATTTTCGCGTCTTCAAAGAAATCCATAGGACGACGATCAGCCCAACCGTCGCCGCAACTAGTATCCAGATAGCTGGTATATTCGTTTCGGATACCATCCCTATTGCTCTTCCGCGAGCTGCTTGAAATACTCTTCAACCAACGTTTTATACTTTTCCGGGGGGTGGGAGGACTGCTTGACGACTCGGGTTTTCCGAGAGACCCGATCCGCATTGATCAATCCCTGCAATACGCGCTCAGCTTCGTCCAAATATTTTGCTGCGCTGCCAACGCCCGCACCTGCCTCCTCTGCTCCACCCTCAGGGGCCAGCATCTCTCGGCCGAGCTTCGTGAGCGTCTCATTTCTCAACGCTTCCCCTGCTCGCTGAAGACGCCCGCCGATCCCTTCGAGAATTCCCTGCGACTCGGTCTGCTGCTCGCTTAAGCCCTCGGCATTCGAAGACCCCCTTCCATTGCCTTCGCCCCGGCCTTCTCGTTCACCCTCTCCTTGTGCTTCGGCCAATCCTTCGCCTTCACTCTGGGCCTCTCCTTCACCTTCAGCGCCTTCATCACTTTGACCTTCTCCATCGCCAGGGTTTCCCGCCTCCGCTAACTCCCGGCGCGCATCCTCGATTCGCTCCATCAAGTTGTTTATCTGCTCCTGAGTCATAGACGGCACCTTACCTGAAATATCTCCCATATCTCGGGCCAGCGCCCCCAGCTCATTCGCAGCGCTTTCCTGTTCCTTCGCTGCCCGATCAAATCGCTTGTACAACAAGGCATTTACCGCGCGCTTCATCTGACTATCGACACGAGACTTACGCGTTTTCTGGGCCAACTCCAGTAGCTCTTGGCTCAATTCGGAATAATAGTCCTCCAAATCCACGGCTGCCTTATCGAATTCCGAGAGCAGAGCTTTCAACTCCTCAGAAATCGCAATTTGCTCATCCCGCAGTGCTTCAGCGGATTCCCTGTCTCCTCCTCTCGCTTGTTGTTCACGACTCTCGGCCGCAGCGGTCGCCTCTCGGCTAGCCAAACTTTGGGCCGACTTTTGAAGGGAGCTCAAGGCACCTGAAGCCAATTGCTCCAAACCCGCACTCATTCGATCCGATGCGTTCAGCAAGGCTTGCTTAGCCCGATCTCCTGAGCGTTTCGATCTTCCTGGATCTCCGCTCCTCGCCCCGGCAGCAGCCGCATCCATCTCCTTCTCTGCCTGCTTCAAATCGGAGCGAACCGGCTGCTGTCCTTCGCTCTGTAATAGCTCGTGATCCAAACGAGCCACCTTCTTCTCAATCTCTTCCTGCAAATCCGACAACTCCCTCAGCTCTTCCCGACTGGAATCCAAGCGTTCCGCCCGTCGAAAACGCGTATTCATATTCGACTGTTCGTCCACCAGTCGATTGAGCTCTTCCAGGGCACGTTTCATCTCCGCTAAGGACATCGACCCCGAATCGCTCTCCGATTCGGATTCCCCTTCCTCGCTGTCTGACGGTTCGCCCGAATCTCCTTCTCCCTGCTCTCCTTCACTGGGCTGATCCTGCTTCAAAAGTTCTTCGGCTACCAAAATCCCCCGGTAGGCCTTATACTGATTAAACAGCGAATCTTCGAGATTCCCATCGTTCACCTCGCGCTCCGACGCGAGAACCCGTTCGAACGCCTCGCTAAGTACGGCAGACGCCTCCCTCACTCTCGGATCGTTCGCCCCTGCTTTCAGCTCTTCAAGGATGCCGACCCCCTCTTTTTGCAAGGCCGCGAGGCCCGCCCCGATCTCCTGCATGTTCAGCTCAAATTCGTCGCCCTCGAGAAACAGGCTTTCGTTACTGAGGCGGATCAATCGCTTCAACTCAACAATCACCGCCCGTAAATCGATTTCACTCTTCTCGAGCGGAGGCCCACCTTCCATCTCTTCGCTCTCCTCCGGCTCCTCATCTTCGCCGATCACCTCGATAAAAAGTAACTCCGTCCTCCCCATCTGGGGGACGGGCTCCTTATTGTCCCACACCGTCGCATAACAGGAAATCACATCCGATACCTCAACTTGAAGTTCATCAAGCGTCATCAAAATTTCATTACTAAGCTCACGAATCGATTGATCCCCTGCTTGCTTTTCATAAACGAGAACCGGCGGTTGCGGCTTTCCCGATACGGACACACGCAATTCAACTCGAGTAATCCGATAGTCGTCTCCCGAATACAGTTCAACTAAGACCGCATCCGATGCGGTTGCCTTCATATCCTCCTTCGGAAACACAATCTCCACAACCGGCACTTCATCAGGAATCGTTTCAATCTGATAAACCTCGGTAACGTTCTTTCGCCCCTCCTGGTTCGACATAGTGAATTGATAAGTTCCATCCTCCCTCGGAAAGACAACCACCTCGCCATCGACGGGGATCTCTTCTCCATTCCACTTTAGGTGAACCCTTAGGTCTGGTTCGAACTCGAGTTCAAAACGAACTCGACTCCCCTCTTCGACCAGCAAGTCCGACAAAACATCCCGGTGAGTCGACTCCGCCCCCGTGTAAGCGGGCGGCTCCACATCGATCGAAACACTTTCAATCACAGGGGGTTGGTAGGTATCGATTCGATACCATTCCGATTGCAGTGAAGAAGTCCTCACTTGATAGTCAATGGCGTCTGTCAAACCGTAAAAGATGAATTCCAGTTCTCCTTCGTTGTCCATAGACAGGCTGTAACGCTCTGTCTCATCCCCTGTTTTATATACGATATAGGCATCTTTTTCCCAACGGGCGACCTCGGCCGTAACCACCAAGTCCGCGCCAATGGGTAGTTCAATATTCCCTGGCGCTACCGCAACCCCACCCCGCAGCTCCCGAAAAAAGAAGCCTGCCTTTTGGGCTACTTCTGAATGAATTGCCGAGAAAAGAAGTCCTCCCCAGACTACGGTCAATATCCCCATCCAAACCGGATGTATCCGCTGGAATACGATTACCGAGAAGAACGGCATGGAGCGTGTGCGTTCCTCGGTTTTCGCGATCAGGCTCGATTCGAACGGCCCTTCTGGATCCGTCTTCCGCTCCAATATCTCCACCGAGCAGGTCAGCATTTCCATCAAGTCAGGAAACCGCACCTCGATAACGCGCGTCAAAGCCACTACCGATGGCCGACGACGCAGAATAATAACTATCCCCACGGCACAAAGACCGACTAATAAAATCGCCAGGCCGACCACCCCATAAAAAACGCTCTGCTCTTGTAAGGGTTGCAATGTATTGGCCCCCTCTAGAAGTAAAATCACCAAAGCGCCACTCCCCGAAACGATCAGGGCAAACCAGCCCACAACCGCAAGAAGCAGCAGAGAACGTTGGCGACGAAGCCGCTTATAAAATTCAGGCGTGGGCTTCATGAGAGGATCGAGAGTCGATGTATCCAGATAATATGGTTTCTATCAAATAAAGGAGCGTCGCCGCCATAACGAAATAAAGCCAAAGCGAACGGATATTCAGATCGAGCGCACTATCAGATTCCAACGTGGAAACGATCTTTGCATTTTGAAAAAGCTGAGCACGCAAATCGCTCAAAACCGCACGTTGCGAGACGGATTCCACCCGCGAAACATTCACCTCGAAAGGCGTGTTGTTCAACACAAACACGTTTGGCTCCACAGTGAGCAAATAGTACTCGGAATCGGACGGAGACGCGCCTTCCGGTAGGTACTCAGGCGACAGCAGGTCCCCGCATTTTAGCCGGATCGTTCCTTCCTTATCGCCCATCGCCCCCGCCAAGCTTTCCCGCAGCAAGGGCAAGAACGAAAAGCGAAGCGGCAGGTCACTCGAACGGGCATCCCAAGACCAAGCGCTCGTGAGCAAGGTCCCTTTTCCAACTCGCTCTCTCACGAATAGCGGATCGCCATCCTCGGATCGCAACAAGACTTCAGCCCCTTCCCCGGCTCGGAAGCGGGTGTATCTATTAATCCCCATCTGGTATAAATCCACAGCTGCTTCCTCATCGAAGAGTTTCCCCAAATCGGAATCTGGGTTTATCCAGCCAACATGATGAGGTACAACCCTTTCGGCCGTGCTTTTCGACCGCCCAACATAAGTCATTTCGCTCAGCCCTTGTTCACGCAGTTTCTGGTGCTGCTTCGCCGCCATCTTTCCGGGAGTGACAAAGGCCGTACCTCCCGCTTCCAGATAACGCTGAAGATCTTCCATCTGCTCCTCGCTAAAATAGGGAACACTGCCTGCCAGATAAAGTGCATCGACCTTCCCAATCAAGGCTCCGATATCCACCGAGACGTCCGACCCACTAACGAAATATTGATTCGCGCCCCCGAGTATCTCAACACTCAATGCCTTGGAAACGAAATCCGCCTCATCGAGTTTTTCGGGTTCCGCCTCAAACGGGATGACCACGAGCACATTGGTCGAGGGAGTCGGGCCCATCCAAAGCCTGTATTCATTATCCTTAAGATAAGCGTCCTCCGGCAAGAAAAGCCTTCCTTCCGTGCCACTCCCTTCTGCGACTTTAAAGGCTACCGGTTGGATCTGTCCGGGCGAGAATCGGGTTACTTCCTCCAATTCAGCCCCACGCACCTGCAAGCGAACCGGAATCTCCGCCGGCTCCGGACTGTCGTTCTTCACCCTCGCAACCAATCGTGTTCCCCCTTCGCGACTAGCGAAGGAATCGACCGATAAAATCGAAAAGTTCGGCTGATCGAAATTTCCTACCCCCACAAAGTCGATACGCGTGCCCGAGTCGATATCCGGCAACATATCCGATTGCCACGTGGAAAGCTGAAAATCCGATAGGACCACGATTCGTCGCCCTGGTGCTGATCCCAGCAATTCCAACGCTCTCTTGATTCCCAACCCGGGGACTCCTTCTGTCTGCTCGGGATACATCGTCAGAAGCGTGTTCTCAACGAGGGACCGATTAAGAGTCGGAGCCAATTCCGCCAGCACTCCCTTTCCAAACACAACTAGTCCCACCTCAGTGTCATCAGGAAACGCGGCCAATTGGGTTCGAAAGGTCGACATTGACTCTTCCCAACCTCCCCAACCAGAAAGACTGCTCGATGCATCGACCACGAAGATAACCGTCTCTTCAATCTCATTGCCCGCTTGCAGCCCTTCTGGTTCCGGCTCCCACCGAGGCCCTGCCAAGGCGATAATCACTGCCGCCAGAAACGCTAAACGCAGCAGCAGCAGTAAAAGATCGGTCAATGAACGGCGGTTCTTCTGCTGCAAAGTCGTACGCTTTATAAACCGGATACTGGAAAAGCGAAGTGGCACCGCCCTTTGGCGATTCACCAGATGAATCAATATGGGGATCGCAAGGCCTGCTAAGCCAAAAAGCAGCACTGGATTTAAAAAGCTCAACATGATCTAGTGCGACCCCGATGATCAAAGTATTTTGCCAGACTCACTCCCACTGAATCCGTGCTCACCAACTGAAGAAAATCCACTTGCGACTGGGCCAAGCCCTTTTTTAAACGCTCAAGGAATGTCCCCATTCGCTCCTCATAGTCCGCACGGGCCGTTTCCGGATAGGTCGTCACCTCCCCCTCCACCTCGCTATCCAGATAGCGCGTCACGCGATTCTGAGGAAGGTCCAATTCGTCCGAATCCAAAATCTGGATGGCCAGGCAATCACTCTTGTTTATTCGAAAATTTCTCAACAGTTTTGGAAGAACGTCCTCTCCCTCCAGCATGTCGGAGATATAGATCACCGTCCCGCGCGTTTTGAAATGGTGCAGAAACGACCGCAGCATCGACTCGTGCTGCGCCTCCCCTGATGGCCTCAAACGTATCATTGCCTGAAGGATACGATCGACCTGTCCCAAACGCCCTCCCGTTTCAACGCTTTCATGCAATTCATCACTATAAGCGAACAGCCCTACATTGTCCCCCTGCCGTGACGCCAACTGCGCGATACAAGCAGCGACGATACAAGCGTAGTGGAGTTTCGAGCACGCGGATCGACTTCCTTGATAATGCATCGACGCACTCGTATCCAGAACGAAGTAGCAATTCATATTGGTCTCTTCTTGATAGACCTTGGTATAGAGTTTATCCGACTTCGCCAGAACCTTCCAATCCAGGTACTTCAAGTCTTCCCCTTGAGAATAGTTCCGGTATTGCAGGAACTCCATGCCAGCTCCATGGGAGTGGCTATGGTGAATCCCCGCCATAAACCCGTCCACGGCCACCCGTGACATCAGCTGAAAATCTTTCAGCGACGCCAAGTAAGCGGGATCAAGCAAATCCTGTTGGGAAACCGTCATACAAATAAAACGAGCATCAAGGGAGGTTCTTCACGCTTTCACTAACTCCAGCAATTCTTCGATAATCTCTTTCGAGGTGGTTCCTTCGGCTACTGCATTAAAGCTCGGGATGATTCGATGACGCAGCACCGGTAATGCCAAAGCCTGAATATCTTCAATCGCCACTGTGTAGCGCCCTTCCAGCAAGGCCCGGGCTTTCGCCGCCAGTACCAACGCTTGGGACGCTCGCGAGCCCGCACCCCACTTGATCTTCTCCTTGGCCAAGGGACTGGTATCCGTTAATGTAGGGCGGGTCGCCGAAACCAGATCCACCGCGTAGTTTACCACCTCCATAGCCACGGGCACCTGCCGGGTCAGCTTCTGCAGCTCGATAATCTCCTCCCCAGAAAAAATCGCTTGGGGACGCTCACTTTTCAAGGAGGTAGTCGACGCGACCATACTGGCCTCGTCCTCCTTTGGCAGGTAATCCATATAAACATTCAAGAGAAAGCGGTCCAACTGTGCCTCCGGTAATGGATAGGTGCCCTCCAGCTCGATCGGATTCTGAGTCGCCAGAACAAAAAACGGGGGTGGCAGCGAGTGAGTTTCCCCGGCCGCCGTCAGTTGGCGTTCTTCCATCGCCTCCAGCAACGCCGCCTGAGTCTTAGGCGGCGTACGGTTAATTTCATCCGCCAGCACGATATTGGCAAAGATCGGACCCTCGACGAAACGAAACGTCCGCTTCCCCGTCGCCGGATTCTCGTCCACGATTTCCGAGCCGATGATATCCGCCGGCATCATATCCGGCGTAAACTGGATACGCTTAAAGGCCAGCGAGAACGTTTCCGCGATACTCCGCACTAGCAGCGTCTTTCCCAAACCGGGAACCCCCGTGAGCAGGCAATGCCCTCCGGTCAACAAGCCAATGACCATCTGCTCAAGCACCTCGTTCTGACCAATAATGATCTTATGCAATTCGGAAAAGATCTGCTCCCTCGCCGAATGAATCCGTTCAACGATCGCTTCTCCTTTTTCAATATTCGCTTGTTCTGACATATTTAGGGAACTGGTTTGCGTAGGTTTGTAATAATTATCGTTAGCTCTAATTGGTTTGATTTAGAACGATTGTTACTCGATAAGACAACGACCTACCATTTTGCCAATTTAGCAAGGTAGAGTTAGGAGCTGTCCCAAAAAGGCAACCCCTCTACCGATAGAATACAGGATTCTAGGTCGTAATTAGGAGGGTCCGAACCAAAGGCGTGTATGACAATTCCTCTAAAAACATCAGATACACACTCCATTTTTTGGCAACTATCCTTGAGAAGACCCCGCTGGAACGACGTCAACTAATACCCTCTACGAGACAAAATGAGCAAATGGCGGAGACCGAAAGGGACTTCAGCAAGGCGGCTTGTCGCCCGTTTCTGAAAACCTAGGCTACAATCGAAACTCATTGATCCAGTAAGGTGGCCATCAACCCTAGGGTCAAGAAAGGCCAAAGAAACCACGAATGGGGCATCTTTTGAGTCCAAACGAGAGGGAACGCAGGGACTAACCACCTAATATGCATACAATTTTAGGATACGTTTAAAGGATTCCCAGCCATAGAAATCGACCAACGGTACCGTTAAAGCCTTGCTGTCCTAAATAATCCACGGAGTTTATAACTTGATAACGCAAAACCAACTTCTGACCCTCCCCTCCGAATCAAATCGGAACAATTGAATTTCCTATCAACTACTGCTAAGAATTGAGGTTATTGGGATTTTAAAGGCTTTACCTCGATGCTGAATATTACTTATTAATATGTATATGTCTAAACTTACTCATCGACTAAAAAGGGCTTGGTATCGGCATACAATTCGTAATGTACCACAATTGAGCATTTCCCAGGAAAGGCTTAAAGAAGAGGGGTATTCTAGCCAATATGGGCAGGATAAATATATTAACGAAACATTCTTCAAGGGAAAACAAAACGGCGTATTTGTTGATATAGGTGCTAACGATGGGGTATCTTTGAGTAATACAGTCTTTTTTGAAAAAGTTCTTAAGTGGGATGGGCTTGCGATTGAACCACTACCTAGTGCTTTTGAGAAATTGCAAGCAAACCGCGAATGCACAGCTGTTAACGCTTGTGTAAATGATGTCGATGGTGAGGTGAATTTTATGGCAGTAGATGGTTACGCGGAGATGCTTAGTGGTATAATTGACCGCTATGATGATCGGCACATTGCTCGGATCAAGCGTGAGAACGAAAAGCATGGTGGCAGTGCTACTCAGATCACCGTTCCCGGTTATCGATTATCTACTTTGCTCAGAGATACTCCCTTTAAGGTAATCGATTATATGAATATTGATACGGAAGGAAGCGAGTTTGATATTCTACAGAGTATTGATTTTGAGACGATACGTATCGATTTTATTACTGTAGAAAATAATTATTATGATGGTCGGTTACGACGTTATTTGGATAAATGTGGCTACGATCTCGTCGCAAAAGTCGGGGATGAAATTTATTCTAGGCGCGAGAGCATGTGATTTTCACATAATCAAAATGTATTAGAAAAAATGAATTTAGCAGTACAACCCGACACACCTTTTTAACATTATGAAAGCAGTTATACTTGCAGGAGGTCTTGGGACGCGACTCTCGGAGGAGACCCATTTGAAGCCCAAGCCTATGGTGGAAATTGGGGGGCGCCCAATTTTGTGGCACATCATGAAACTATATTCCCACTATGGGATTAATGAGTTTGTCATTTGCGCGGGTTACCGTGGCTATGTGATTAAAGAATACTTCGCCAATTATTTTCTACATATGTCTGATGTGACTTTTGATATGGGGGAAAATCCCTCCGAATCAAATCGGAACAATTGAATTTCCTATCAACCGGCCGAATTCGGGATCGAATTGTCGGATATCTTCGGGGGTGCCCAGCACGTGGACCTTTTCAGTGTCGATCATGTGAGTGTATACGGAGGCATTCGGATCATCGATCAAGCCACGATAGATCGGGGCGATATAGTGCTCGTTGCCGTGATCGAAGAGATGGTCGCGGTAGAGTTTCCGGAAGAGATTGAAGGTCTTGAAGTAGTAGAGGCCGATGGTCCCCCGATTACTGATCTTCACCTTCTCGGCGATGTCCACCACCCTTAGATCCTCTTCCGTTTTGACGAAGCTCCACCGGTCGCCTTCGGCTTCAAAGGCCGGTATCCAGCCATCGCCCGTGATTAAGCCGGGCTGCAATTGCTCCGGTTCGACGTAGGTGTCGATGTTGTAGATGATGATCTCTTCGTCGGGATCAGAGATCCGGTCTTCGGCCGCCAGGACGGTATCGGCCTGGCCCTTGGTCAGATAATCGAGCTCGTGGATTGAGAAGCTCTTTAATCCATGGGCCCGGCACTTTTCCGAGATGAAAGCCGCGGCGGCGTGATGCTCGCGGGTGATGAAGATGAAGTGGCCATCGAAAAAGTTCTCCAGGCTCAGAAGGGCCCATTCAAAGAGGGTCTTTCCCCTTGCCTGAATCAGGTGCTTGGGCTCGAGGATGCCGATTTCGCTGAATCGGCTTCCCTCTCCAGCCATGGCGATGATCACGTTCATTGGGTGATCTTCTCGATCTCCTCCAGCGACAGGTTGATGAACTCATCGGGGCGAATGGTCCTGTCATCGACGTAGAATCCGTTGGATCCGCACCAGGGCCGGCCCGGGAGCACTTCGTCGTAGGGAATGTCGTGCTGATCCAGCCACGCAAAGATGGTCTTGAGGGTCACCGCATTGATCCTCCCCAGGTTGCCTTCGAAAGTCCGCATGTTTCGTGCGGTCTGGATGATGATATAGAAGCCTTGTTGCCGGTACTCTTTCAACTTGGCGACGATCTCTTCCTTGGGGGCGACATCGAAGTAGTCCTGGTCCCTGCGTTTGATCTCGCACAGAGTGCCGTCCAGATCGATGACGATGACGTTTTCTTTTTGAATCATGATGCTTGAATGAGTGGCGGCCGAATCGGTGAGGCGTTACTGATAGGAATTTGCTTTTTGGCGGCGATAGCTGCTGGAGGTGAGGGTTGGTTAGCTGGAAATTCAATAAAGGCGATAACAGTGCGCTGCTGGAGCCACCACGCAACTCCAAAGTTCCATCAAACGTTGGATCAGCAAACATTGCATTTATATCATCAGCGCGTTCCTTTAAAAAACCCGCATAGTAAGCATTTTATTTGGAACGATGGCACTTACAAATGGTTAAGATCAAACAAGAGACTATCTATCAACAAGCAGTAAACCGCTCTATAAAAAAGTGCCATGGGACTGGCTTCTAGGTCATTGGAATATCGAAAATAGTGAAGGGAAAAAGACAAAGGTGCATTGGTGGAAACCAGACCCAAAATCGGACTACCTACTCGGAAAATGGGAACATGAAGATGGAACTTGGGAAACGCAGCTCGTCGGTTGGCGTCAAGACACACAAACCTTGTCGTCTCATTCTTACGGTTCAAATGGTACGTATGGAGAAATCAATTTTACTGAGTTCACGGGGCGTAAGAAAATGAAAGATATATTTAGGCGACACGAGGGCGACGGGAAGATAGTGACTGGAACATTTTAGGGGTACCAGATCAGTGATGCCTTAGTGCATACGCGTCAGGTTCTATCCGATGGAACAGTGATGACAGGAAAAACGACTCGAGCAAGCGCGCAGTAAAATGATGAGCAAAAACCTCTTCAAAGTGGTCGACTGGCCTTCGCCACTTGAACGCCGCATGGTTGTTTGAGATTCCTAGAGTCATAGACCAAAGAAATAAAGAAGTGAAAGACCGATTGTCCAAGCTAAGTGTTTTGGTGGTCAGCTGCAAATATGATTTGAGAGAAGACAACGACTTAATTGAACTCAGCAAAGATGAAGACATGCTGAAGATCTGGAGCACGATTCCTGGGCTCGGGGTTAAACTTGCATTAGCGAATCCTGAGGAAAATGAATACGGTGGGGTTCACCTGTTTGAAGATGCTGCTGCATTGGAGGCGTTCCTGGCTTCTCCGATTCTCAAAGAGTGGGTTGAGCATCCTGACGTGAGTGAGCTTAAGTTTAAAAAATACCAAGTCTTGCCAGATTTTACTCAGAAGACTATCAAGCCTAATTATCTCAGTGGGGATTTCATTAACGATCTAGCACCAAAAAATTAGTTTGTTCCTTCTTTTGGTTTCGCCAAAACAACACTATCATTTAATTACTCGCTGCGGCTGATGATGCCTCTGCATCTTGCGGCAGGTAAAGTTTGAACACCCTCCTATCCCTAGCAATGCGGCGAATCTGACCCCATGGACGAAAAGCAATTTTCTAGCAGTAAGTCCACAAAAAGGGTACACGACAGAAAGCACTTATAGTTCGCTGCACTCGGTAGAACCCTTTGGCTGTCTCCGGTGAAACCCCATTCCGCACAATTTCTTTTTGAATGCTTGAGTCCTTCCCTCGTTTCCATAAATTTTTCCAAAAGGTCCATGAGGTCATCGTTTTCATCTCTGATAAAAATTATATGACAACTTCAAAAAAACTATGGTTCGGATGTTTCATGCTCGGTATAGTCGGATGTGCGACCATGTCGGCGGCAAATAGGAAGAACATAACATTTCGATACTTGAATTCCAATGGCATCCAGATGCATGTAGCCGAACAGGGAGAGGGGCCTTTGATCATCCTCTGTCATGGCTTCCCGGAAACCTGGTATTCGTGGAGGCACCAGATTCCCGCACTGGCCGAGGCCGGATTCCACGTCGTTGCCCCGGATCAGCGCGGCTACGGTAAAACCGACAAGCCTCACGAAATTGAAGCGTATAACATATTCAAGCTCACAGGTGACATCATCGGTCTAGTGAATGCCTTGGACAAGAAGGAGGCTATCATTATCGGCCATGACTGGGGCGCTCCAGTGGCTTACTACAGCTCCCTCCTGCGGCCGGATATCTTCAAGGCGTTGGTGCTCCTGAGTGTGCCTTACTCGCCTCTACCTCGAGGCGAAGGTGCGGTTCCACCCATCCAAGCTGCGAAAACGGCTGGGGAGGCAAACGGGACAGAATTTTATCAAGTTACCTTTCAGGACCCGATTCGCACTGAGGAGATTTTTGACCAAGACCCCAGGAGCTTTCTCACCTCCGCGTTGATCGGTGCTTCGGGGGACGCGCCGCCCGATAGCCAATGGAATCCATGGTCAAGCCCCGGTCAAAGACAAGCGAGAACACAATCGCCGGTACCCTCAAAACTCCCCGATTGGCTCACGGAAGCGGATTTGGATTTCTATACTCTCCAATTTGAAGCGTCCGGTTTTCGTGGCGGACTGAATTGGTATCGCAACATTGATTTCAATTGGCTTCACACCGGCTTCCTCATGGACGCCAAGATATCACAGCCAACCCTGTTCATCGCCGGGGAACTCGACGGCGTCCTCAAATTCAGGGGGGACGCCTATGAGCGGCTTGAGGAACATGTGCCACGCCTTTCCAAAAAGGTCATCATTCCAGGTGAAGGGCATTGGATCCAGCAGGAGAATCCGCAAGAAGTGAACCGACTCATTCTAGAGTTCCTGAAGGAGCTGAGATAGGATCGGTCTTGTTTACGCTCCTGAGCACGTCGTCATCGCGACAGACGATCCTCTGTTCCACATCTGCGAAAGGCTCTCGTTAACTTCCGTGTAAGTGGGGCACAATTGAATTTCCTATCAACAAAACCTAATCTCATAAAGATGAAAAATGTAATTATTGTCGGATACCCCAAAAGTGGGAATACCTGGCTCACAAGACTCACCGCGGAATTGATTAATTGTCCGGTAGGAGGATTCCTGTATTCGGACAAAAAAGAAATTGCCATAGAAGGTTCGCAAAGGAACAGCGAATTTAAGGTGTTCAAAAGCCACCATCAACTTCACGAAGTAACCGAGGCGGATTTGAAATCTTCCAAACTGATCTATCTGATTAGAGATCCTCGTGACATTTCCGTTAGTGGGAGAAATTTCTTTTCCATTCAACTTTTATCCATGCTAAACTGGACAAGAGGCGCGATCCTGAGAAAAATGCTTAATCTCGGTATTAAGATCATTAATCATGTATATCGGAAATTGGCCATGAAAAGAATGATGAATAGAGCGATATTATCAGGAAATAAAAATATAAATCATTGGTGCAGGATTTCCTGGAAGCAGCATTTGGCACCCTACCTTCAAAATGAGAACGTGTTAAAAGTTAAATATGAATCTGTGTTAAAAGAACCTGTTAAAGAATCTAAGAGAATATTAGATTTTTTAGGAATAGATAAAGAGGAACAAGAGATCAAGCAGGCCATTCAAAACCAATCATTTTCACATGTGAAGAAGAAGTTCAATGAGCAGAATGAAATTGGCAAAGCCAACTTCCTAAGAAAGGGAAAAGCACAACAATGGAAAACCATTTTTTCAAAAAGAGAGAACCAAATCTTTCTTAACTCCCTGCACAAAGAATTGGCAGGCTTAGGCTACGATTTCGATTAAAATTTAATGAAATTGCTCGTTGTTGGGTCATCTGAGACAAACCAATGGCTGAGTTCTGTCTTAGTTCAAAGATAAAGAAGACCAGTCCTACAAGGACCCCGACATTGGCAGTTGCTGTGCTTGAGGTGATGAAGGTGCTTGTTTTCATAATGCGGCACTAGATAAGAATAAGCCGCATCAAGAGGAAGAGCTAAGTGGCTCCAATACCACTGCCTTTTTTGCAAGGAACCCTGATAGCACGATCAGGGTGTGTTTTGCTTCACTTGGCACGAGACATGCTCGAGCTAAATAGGATGGTACTTTCCACTAATCTGCACGAAATTAAGCTCTTCGCAGTAACGATGGGTTTGCTGTTCTCAGCTTCGTTGACCGAAGCCGCACTGATAGACAACGGTGACTTTACTTACGATATCACAACAGGTATCTATTGAAATGATATGTTTTCTACGACTGGTTTTTCCTACGATACGCTCTCGGCTGGGATTGCTTCTGGGGCAACCCTCTCTTCTAGATTAATACTAGATGGATGGCACTTCGCTACTCGGGAGGAATTAGACGATTTGATTGATGCCGCAGTCGGAAGTGACCTTATGATCAAGCGATGGGGGGAAATTTTTTTGGACAACTCGATCTATGATGATATGGTAATACTGGTAGGCCATCTAGGTGAGACCTTCGCTGAAGATGGGGCGCACTACGTACAAGGCGGCTTCCAACACAGCCTCGAGTACGGTGGAAAATAAAACTAAATGTTTATATCAGACAAAATCATATTCGTCGAGTTGCATAAAACCGCCTCCGCGCACATAAAGAGGATCCTCTTAGAACTGTTTGAGGGCGAATCAGTAGGCAAACACAATCAATTAACCACTGAGCTAATTGATCAACGAAAAACGATCCTCGGATCAGTTAGGAATCCGTATGACTGGTATGTTTCTCTATGGGGATATGGTTGTGACCAAATGGGAGGTGTATTTAAAGCCGTTACTCATAGAGACCGAGGAAACTTCCGCCGCAGAGGTTGGAAAAGCAATCCCCGGGGAGCAGCTTTAATGTTTATTGAGGATATTAGAGGGGGAAGTCGAAGAAAGGAATGGGAAGGTACCTACAAAGATGCTAATGATCCAGAAGGGTTTCGAATGTAGCTGAAGATGATAAGTGATCCTAAATATATGGCTGATGTAGGTGAGGGTTATTTCGAATGGCCAGGTTGTGGATTCGTCGGACTGATGACTTTTCGTTACCTAAAACTATTCTGTTCTACGGTAGATACAAACGACAAGTTCACTTCTTTGAGGACAGATAGACAGATCAAGGAGTTTGAAAAACACAATCTCCATGTCGACCACTTTATTAGGCAAGAATCTCTTGAGATCGATCTTGTGGATATTATTACAAAACTTAAACTAAAAGATCCCCGAGGAATTGAAGAGAAGCTTTTCTCCATGTCTAGGAGAAACACCTCATCACGGGGGCGAGATTTGGCATACTACTATGACCAAGAGTGTCTTGAAATCGTCGAGAGTCGCGAACGGCTTATTCTCGATAAATTTGATTACAGATTTTAATTTGTACAAGAATTGTTGATAGGAAATTCAATTGTGAATAAATTAAGTAAGCAAAAGGATGTAAAAGTTTATTCTTTCAGGCATGGTTACTGTTAGAGACTGCATACCCACCAAGACTATATGAGCAAATTAGATACAAGAACAGCAGCCTAACTTCTTGGTCACAGCCACGAGAAACACTTGCGAGTCTATGGAAAATGGACTCCTCTGGGTTCTATTGAGAAAGACTCGTGAATATACTCACACAAAGCATATTTTAATTATTTATCAATATATTATAGTAACCATATCATAGTCTTGATAAAAGTTTTGAGTGTTTTCCCAACTTATATATATCAAAAGAGAAGATGAAATTAATTTTTGACATCGGTAGTAATAATGGTGATGACATTCCATATTATCTCCATAAGTCTGATATAGTTGTTGCTGTTGAGGCAAATCCTAATTTATGCGAAATAATTTCCAAAAGATTCAAATCGGAAATCAGAGATAAAAGATTATTTATTGAAAATGCAGTTATTACTGATTCTAATGAAGAAAAAACAAATTTTTATATTTCTAAAATAAGTCATGTTATATCAAGTATCTTTCCTCCAAGTAATAAGAATTTAGACAACTGGGAGCAAATTAAAATAAAGACTATTTCATGCAATGACCTTTTAGAAAAATATGGTAAACCTGACTATATAAAAATTGATATTGAAGGTGCTGATAAAATATTCCTTTTGCAACTGCATGAGGCTAAATACAAGCCTAAATATATTTCTGCAGAAAGCCATCAATTAGATATTCTTTGTACCTTGTCTGAGAAATTTGGATATAAGTCTTTTAAACTTGTTAAAGGTTGTAGTGTTAGTGATACTTATGGGAAAACGAAAATTTTCTCAAAATATTTGAATAGGTATATTTATTACAATTTTCCTTTTCATTCGGCTGGACCATTTGGCAATGATATAAACGGAAATTGGTATGATAGGGATTCTTTATTAATTTTATTAGCAATAGAAAAACTTGGTTGGATAGATATTCACGCGACAACTGAATCTAAAGGAAAAAAAATAGGTTTTTCTAAAATAATATATATTATGGGACTTGCTATCCTAAAAAAAAGACTTGCTATTATAAATAATAGGTTCATAAAAAAAATTTTATGGGATTAGGGTGTTACTTTTAAAATCTTCTGTAAAGTTTTAAAAATCAGTACAATTTGAGTGACAGCAAAAGTCTCCAACTAGACTTCCAGAGTTGTCCGGAACTTTGCTTCCTCTCAAGGTTGACAAGGCTTATTTATTGAAGCTTTCATAAGAATAATAACTTCCTGGTGTGAGTGCTGGTTGAGCAATTTTAAAATTCTGCTCTTTCATAATACGGAATAAAGCACTCATGTTAGTTGGAGTAATGTAGAGATCGTCATCCGGAAAACATACATACTTATATTCCTTAAACGTATCGCCTAATTCAATAATTGAATACTTCAACAGATACCATTACGGTCTTCTTTTATCGAAATAGTAGTCAAACAAATTTTCATCTTCGAGAGCTCGCTCTTCTGTGTAATCAACAATACAAATATCGTACTCCCTCTCAACATCATACCAAATATCCTGAGGTCCTTTATCTCCAGTCGCTATGATTATCAAATTTTCCATAACTATAGATCACCCAATATATTCAATAGAGTTTCTCGGTTATATTCGATAGCCTTCTCTCTACTTAGATTTTCAATAGCAAAAGCCCTTCCTTTTTCACCAATCTTCAGAGCTTCAAGTGAATTGCTCTTAATCCATGATGCTATTTCACTCAAGTCCGATAAGTCATGCTTTAATGGAATGTAATTTACCCAAGGTTCTAGATCATCAAACCAAAATTCCTTGTATTTTGGTTGTTGTATAACAACTGGCCTCCCAATAAATAAAAGAAGCTTTGTTCTACCAGAATAACCAACTCCTTCCAGATCAAGTAACGCTAAATTCTGCGCTAAATCACTCATTTCCTGGAAGCCAATAGGCTTCCCAGTTAATGGGTCAACCTTGCTCCAATCGATAAAGTTAATGTCTAGTAAATCATTACCCTTTGAAATCTCATAAGCTTTCTCCCTTGATTTGCATAAATTAGCTCCTATCCAAAATAGCTTCTCATTTGTAATTGAACGCTCTTTAGTTTCACTGAGCTCTTTAGTAAACACACTATAGTCATCAATCCCAGTTTCTGGCCATCTATCAAATACAAAATCTGAAAATAGCCTGTAATGCTGATGCCCGCATTCTCCTATAGAACACAAGTTAATAGAACGCTCACTACAATACTCTTTGGCTGGCGGTTTATCAGATGCAAATAACCTTATGTCAAAATTCCTCCCCCTTAACTCTTCACAGAAATTGATAGTTTCATCCAGTAAATGAATATATGATTCAGCCCTGAAATCCCAATTACTATAGATTCTTGTTTTTCTTCTAGCCCTGTTTTTTTTATAAGTTAGAAAATTAGAACTATCAGGAATATGCGAGTAAGCGATTCGAAAACGATTTTTAATCAGCAATTTCTTTACGCACTTTTTTATCATCCTCATTATAAGAGCAACATTTGCAACCCCACCGATTGGATCAAGCCAAAAATAAGGGAGTTTTCATTTTACTGATAGGAATTCGCTTCTTAGAGAAAGATTAATTTTTAAACCTTAGATGTTTGAATTTCCGATAACATTCTCCCAAGGATATCCAAGTTAGCCAAGGTAGGGGGATTACTCTACTCCATGCTTTGAGTCGTTCCTTCAATCCCATTTTAGATTCAGGCTCAGACTGTTTAGGAGATATTTTCTTCAGGATATTGAGTATAGTTGCGATTTCATGACTACTATTAGATTCAATCAATAATTCATAGCGTTGCAAAAGATCACTGCGGTCCAATAACTCCCGTTGAGTGCCAAACGCAAAATGAGAAACGATTGTGTTTCCGCAAATGGAGTTCGTTTTTTGCATTTCTCTTGGTTTTATAACCGTTAAAAAGTCTTCCTCCTCTTCAGTCACGGATCCATCAAATTTTGAAAATTCATCTCCCATCCATGACATACAGTTAATAGACATTCTATTCAATGAAATGAGAGTTGAGTTGAATTTAATTGAATTTATATTGTCATTTTTCAACTGCTCAAAAAACCATTCGTGCAATTTTAGGGCAAATTCAGGAGAACGCCATCCCCAGTCGTCATATACGTGCGCCGTTATGTATTGAGGGTAGCTGAAAAATTTGTACTGTTGCAGTAAGTGCGTGCCGATCGCATTATTGATGATGATCGGAAATACTAGAAAGTGATCGGGATTATTAATTCGATAGTCCAAGAATGTTTCAAAGAAACCATCTTGAATCCAAACGATGTCATCATCAAATCGTATATAGATGGTGTTGGATTCTGTAGCGGTGCAAAAAAACCATCCGATGGTTTTAAATCCATTGATCACTCCATCTTCTTTTCGGATAGGGTTAACTTTATCAAATTCACTGGCAAGGTTATCAATAAATTGAATATCATCAGTGTCGACCGTGTTAACCCATACATCCCAACGATCCACTTCCGCGGCCGATAAAATATAAGGGGCTAATAGTTTCATGTATCTCCTCCTCCCGGCAGGAGTGACACAGATCACGCGAAAGCCTTTATACATGTTGGCATGAACCAGTCCTCCACGTCCGATGTCAAATTTTTTATCCACGGTGCTCCGTCGCCGCTCTGTTGTAGCCACGGTGCTCCGTCGCCGTGCCACGTCGCCCCCACGCCCCTCCTTTTTTTTCAAACTTCAAACTTCTTCCTCGGGACTGGAAGCAATTCCACAACCCAAAGGACCTCGCAAGTGCACCGTATGCCGCATCAAGAACGAAGACTCGTTCATCGCAGTCTGCGCCAACGCAACGAATACGGAACGTAATAAAATCTTGATAATTTGCGTTCGAACCCTTTTTCGGCACTAAATTTTGTCACACAAATACCCCTCTAATTGTGACAAAATAGTCTACCTTATAAGGATGCAATCGATTGATAATAAGCTTGTATCGAGAATATATGGCAACCAGACGGGTTGGGCATTTTCTAAAAATGATTTTTTGGACCTCGGTAGCGATGCAGCGATCCGAAAAGCACTCTCACGATTGGAAGCCAAAAGAACCATTCGCACGGTTCTGCGAGGGTCTATGATTGTTGATAGGAAATTCAATTGTTCCGATTTTCCCCAAAAAAATTATTTCCCAAAGGACTTCTGAAGAAGCTCTTATCCCAGCCTCTGCCTAGCGAAGGGCAAAGCCTATTAAACCCAAAACAACCAAGGTAGATCATGCCGCAAAGCATAGTGCCAACAAACTAGAATCTCAGCACGCTTCAAGGTTTTGAGAGACTCTAGTCGCGGATATCACCTACATTAGAACCAAAGAAGGCTGGCTCTATCTTGCTGTTGTTATGGATCTCTTCTCACGCACAATCATTGGCCATCAGACAGCTTCTGCTATGCCAGCAGAAATAGTAACGAGGAGCTTGGAGCAAGGGGTATCGGATTGAGTGTTAGATACGAAATCAACCAGGTTCCACGCGGATCGAAGCACTCAATACACCAGCCACAAATTACGAAACCAGCTTGAGAGGTGGGGTATGGATCAGTCGATGTCTGGCAAAGGTAACTGCTATGACAATGCCTGCTGTGAAAGCTTCTTTTGCTCTCTCAAGCGCGAACTAATGCCAGATAGCGGCTATTTTGAAACTCGGCGTGAAGCCCTAGTAGCCATTTTCCAACATATCGAGGGCTTCTACAACTCAAGGTGCAAGCACGCATCACTAGGCAATCTATCACCAGTGCAGTTTCAAGAGCTACTCTACAACCTTTAAAAAGCAGCATAACTAGCATACCAATAATTTATACACTCTCTGAAGGAAATTTGAGGGGAAGGTCACAATGGAAAAAAATAACCTAATGCCTCCCTACATCATTTGGACAATACGGCGTACTGGAGGCACAAGCTTCACGAGCCTTTTAGATAACCTCTCATCCTACCCTTCACTGGAGCATGAACCCTTCAATAAAAATAGAGTGTATGGTTACATCACCCATAAATACCACGCAGGTGAAGAAAGTACCGTCGATAAAATTTATCAGATTTTAAAAAACAAACCGAATATCAAACACTGCTTTGAAATTATTCCAGAACAGATAAATCTGAATATACTTAAAGCAACTCAACTGCTCGGTTATAATCAAATATTTCTGTACCGGTCGAATCAAGCAGCTCGAACAATGTCCCTTATTCTCTCGCAAGCTAAAAATGTGTGGGGACCGAAACAATCGGCCCGCTATGCTCCTTATCTAAATCGTGAGAAGAAGCTCACAATTCCAAATGATCATGCCTGCCGTAGAAAAATGCAATCGGACCAGCACCTCAGTGAAACTATGTACAAGCATATTCAAAAAAATCATCGCCTCTACTCATTGAATTTGAACAATTATATCAAGAGTGTGAGATGTCTCGAAAAACATACATAGAGTATATCTTTAGCAGTATGGGCATATATGGAGCCCTTGATGAAAAAGTAAGCTTTGCTCAACTTCGCCTAAAAAAGGGGGTGACTAAGTCAACAGATATTCGGAAAATGATTCCAAGTTATAAAAAAACATTGAAGTACCTTAGTAAAAATGAAGTCCCCTATTCATTTCAAAACAAAACGCGTTCTCAGCTCTCACGGTTCGTAACAAACGCAATATCTAGGATAATCAACACCTTTGAATCCTAATTGGGCCTAACGCCCATGTGCAATTGGCACCATCACTAACGAAATAAAGCCTTGCTGTCCTAAATAATCCACGGAGTTTATAACTTGATAACGCAAAACCAACTTCTGACCCTCCCCTCTGAATCATATCGGAACAATTGAATATCCTATCAACTTAATGGAGCCTATGGAAGTTGAGCTGTGCTTGAAGGCAGTGGATTGCTCGTTAATCCGGGGAAGGGTTACTTGTCTTCCCAAAAGTTCGGATACCCCTTGCTGCAATGATTCAAAGGGAATGACTTGGATTTTTTGGGGGGGTGTTAGATGAGTACTTGAAATAGTGAATTTGCGGTATCCAATGGTCTCTTCCCAATGGAATGAGCAGGTTCATCCTCACGAGCAGCGTATATGGCCAATTATGCAAACGGCTCAGAATGACGCCAATTAAGTATTGACTCAGTTGTATGTTGAATCTCCTTTTTGAACATTGAATCACCTCTTTCTTGGGGTAGAGAGAGACGACCGGCAAATATCAGAGGCCATTGAAAAACAGTCTTTCAAGAGGAAGAAAGAAAAGTTTGAAAAGATGGGAGAAACTTACCGGGCAAATTTCATGAAAGCAGGAAAAAAAGAGCAGTGGCGAGAAGGGCTGAGCAAAAAGCAGCAAAAGCTTTTCAATGAAGTTCTCGCTGACGATTTGTGCCGGTTGGATTATCCTCTGTCATGATTGATGCTGAAAAAGCAACGTAGTTCATAGCATTTTTCTATGCTAAGCTATTATAAAAACTTATAGCCGTTAACACTAATCATGAATCAATACGCAGTTGTTTTCCTTACCTGGGGGGAGCAATACATCAAAGAAGTATACTCTTGCATTACGAAGAGTGAAAAATATCTGGCTGGATATGATAAGGTTTTGATTACGGATGGGGATACGCATATTGACGATAATGATGGACAATTTACTCATGTAATCAGGGCAGAATTCAAACAACAGGGCTTACTTCGAAAAACCGAATTACATGAATATCTTCCAGATACATATGCAGGGTATTTACTGCTCGATAGTGATACGGTTATTGTTGAAGATATTTCTCTTGGTTTTAAAAAGGCCGAGATTCATGGAATAGCCGCTAGTCCAGCGCCGCATTACAGTCTGGATCATTTTTGGGGCTTCGACCTTGTTATGAAGAAAGAGGGTGTTTCAACGATCGGGCAGCTGCAATACAACACGGGCGTGATTTTCTTTAAGAACAAACCCAGGGTGAAAGAGGTTTTCAAAAAATGGGGTCTGCTTGGGCGCTCATATCAAGATGAGTTTACGAATGATCAACCCTTTTTCACTTTGGCGATGGAGCAGCTCGAATTCAACCCGTACACACTTTCCATATCATATAATTATCGCGGTTTTGGAGAATTTATAAGTGGTGATGTTCGAATTTGGCACTCCCATGGTAGCATGCCTGAAAAAATCAATGAATATGAGAGCGCGTGGCCACCCAGACGCGCTTGGCCTGGGAGAGTCGAACATGCAGAACAAGGGGATAGCGGTAAACTGCGCTCCATCTTGCGCAAGTTCATGAGATGCCTGCGTCGATTCACCAGACCCAAACCAGTCTAAGAGATGCAATTTTTACCAACAAATATATCGATTCATGAAAAAACAATATCTATAGCTTGATAACGCAAAACCAACTTCTGACTCTCCCCTCCGAATCAAATCGGAACAATTGAATTTCCTCTCACCAATGGAAAATGTCTCCCAAAGGCGAAGTGCATAGCTCAAAGGGTACGAGTAAAACCTCCTGGGTCATGGGCAATCGCTTCGTTCAACATAAAGCCAGCGGCGAACCCGAAGCATCCATGCCGCAACCCTTCGAAGGATTAGGTCTCATCGGTTACGACAATATCAAAAAACAACACACCTCAATCTGGATTGATAACATGGGAACCGGCATAATGAAGGTCGCGGGCAAATACGACCAAGCCGCCAAAATCTTAACAAAATCAGGAGACTATTCCTATCCCATGACCGGTGGCAAGCGCACATATCGTTCCATAACAAATTTCAAAGATGCGGACAACTACACCTACGAAACCTACACCGCAGATGAAAACGGTGAAGAATTCCGCAGCACGATCATTACATACAGCAGAAAGCAAAGCTGATAATGGGTTATTTTTGATAAAAACATGATCAAAGTCACAAAAATTAATGAAAATACATTCGAGGTCGAAGTCAAAGCCGCTTCGAATTCAGCCCATCAAGTCAGCGTCTCTGACCAATACTACAAAAAACTCACAAACCAGCCCGTTTCCAAAGAGGTCCTCATAAAGAAGTCATTCGAATTCCTATTAGAGCGCGAAAGCAACACCATGATCCTTAGCCAATTTGACCTTCCGGTGATCCAAAGTTATTTTTCTGAGTACGAAGAGAACATCAAACAGAGGTTCCAATCATGAAAACAAGAACCAGAAAAATCGTTAAAGACAGCCTTAAAAAAATTAGCCCACCCATCTATAGCTACCTATTAGAAAAGAATCTAGAGAACCAGCTTCCTCCAAGGTACAAAAACAGAATGCCTACATCATTCGTCATGGAAGACAGAAATGCCGGATTTTTCTCACTCTTTTTTCAAGTGGTTGGAGCACTCAAGTTCTGTGAAGAACGTGGCAGCAATCTCACCATCAATTTCAACACCGGTCCTTATGTAGAAAGAGAGAAGGGAATCAATTGGTGGTCTTACTATTTTGAATCAGACAGTTTTCGTTTCAATCAACAACACGCCAGAATCTTTGAAATCACAGACAGAGAAGAACAATGTTTATTCTCAAATTATGGACGCAATCTACCAATCAAAGAGGCGAATAAGATCGTCTCTCAAATAAAGATCAAGAGAGAATTAACATCAAAAGTATCCACATTTGCAGAAAAAAACTTCAAAGATAAGAAAATCATCGGAATTCATTACCGCGGCACAGACAAAGTAAGCGGAAAGCGGAAGGAATCAGATAGAGTCCCCTATGAATACATCACCCAACATTTAGAAGGTTATGGCCCAGAATATCTCTTCTTCCTAGCTTCCGATGAAAGCCAATTCTTAAACGCAATGCAGGACCATTTTCATAAGAGAGTCTGCTTTTACAATGCCATCCGCAGCGATAACGGAACAGCCCTGCACAATAGAATAAACAACTACTCCATGTACAAAATCGGAGAAGACGCCTTGATTGATTGTTTATTATTATCCCAATGCGAAAAACTCATTAGAACCGATTCCAATCTTTCCTTAGCCTGCAGTTTCTTCAATCCCGATCAGCAGGTTATCAATATTACCAAGGAATTTATGAGAAGAAGGTCCCATGAATGAAAATAAAAAAGAAGGAATAAGGATCGTCATCATCCCTGGCAGTGTGCGCCCGGAATATTTCACAGGCAAGGCCGTAGCCGTTGTGGCTAATGGAATCAAAAAACTCCTTTTTATTAATTATTTTAGGAATTTGCCTTGAAAGTTTAAAAGCCCACGGCTAAAATTATGATTTCATAATTATCTGGTAAATCCGGATGACCTATAGTTTGGGAAGACGATCATGAAAAAAGCTTTGGTTCTTGGCGCTGGTGGTTTTATAGGCGGACACTTGGTAAAGTGCCTGAAGTCTGAAGGTTTTTGGGTTCGCGGCGTTGACCTTAAGTTACATGAGCACGCGCAAACCAAGGCTGACGATTTTGTCGTCGGTGATCTTCGCGATCAGAAATTTGTACGATCAATTTTCGATTGCCGTTTTGATGAGGTGTATCAGTTAGCAGCCGATATGGGAGGGGCCGGATATTTATTTACTGGTGAGAATGATGCCAATGTAATGCACAACTCGGCGATGATTAATCTTAACGTACTTGATGCCAGTCTTAAGTGCGATATCAAAAATGTGTTTTACTCGTCTTCCGCCTGCATTTACCCAACGCATAATCAGTTGGAACCAAACAATCCCAACTGCGCTGAGGACAGTGCTTATCCCGCCAATCCAGACAGCGAGTATGGCTGGGAAAAACTATTCTCGGAACGTCTGTATCTTTCATACAACCGCAACTTTGACATGAAATGCCGCGTTGGGCGTTATCACAATATATTTGGGCCAAATGGCACTTGGGAGGGTGGCAAAGAAAAAGCTCCCGCTGCCCTATGTCGTAAAGTGGCAATGGCCAAGGACGGTGACGCAATTGAAGTATGGGGTGACGGCCTTCAAACTAGATCATTCCTATTTGTAGACGAGTGCATTGAAGCCACAATTCGCCTAATGCGTTCTGATGTCGATTTTCCAGTCAACATTGGATCTGATGAAATGATCTCAGTAAATGATTTAGTCAAATTGATCGCTAGCATATCTGGCAAGAATATCAACATTGCCAACATTGCAGGTCCAGAGGGTGTGCGTGGTAGAAATTCTAACAATCGTTTGATCACTGAAGTTTTGGGTTGGGCGCCTTCGCAAACTTTAAGAGCAGGAATGGAAGTTACTTATGCTTGGATTAATTCCCAGAATTCACAACAGCATAATCAAAAGTAGGGTGTTGTCAGACTAAGTAAATCAAAAATCGACTGGAAACACACGCAAAGTTTTCTGAATAATTCGAAAAAATCTATATGTAATGTATCCATACCAAAATAAAATACTCTCTCGCGAATCACATATTTTTAAATAGATATTTTATCAAAAAGTTACAATTAAATTGACAGTGTCGCTGTAACTTCCTGCGCGTATGTTCTGGCGGGCTGGTATGCGTCCGTAAACCACATGATTTGTGCTCGTACCTGTACCACTGCCACTTACTGTGGCTCTACTAGTAGTAGCATCTTCCCAAACAAATTCGCGGCTAGCGGCAGTATAGAGATTATAGTTGAGCGTGTTAGTGCCACTACTCATGCGACGCTGTTTATAGGTTCCATTGCCTGGACTTAGGCCTATGGTGTACCCACCGCTGGAAGAAGGAGCTCGGCATTATGGAGGTCGATCAGGCCGAACAGCTCAAAGAGCTTAAGAAGGAGAACGCTAGGCTCAAGCGAATGTTCGCAGACGAGATGCTGAGCAAAGAGCCTTTAAAGGAGACTCTGGAAAAAAGCTGTGAGCCCCTGGCACAAGCGCCAGATCGCCGAAAAGCTTGTATCCGGGGGCAGATGGAACAGACAATCGCGGCATAGCCACAGATCCACTCTTGGAAAAGCCTTATTCACTATATCTAAACAATAAACTTCGTATTCTTTGTTTCATAGAGATAACAGTTGCGCTCAATAAGAGCATCAACAATATCGCCATCCGTATAAGAAATTCGTGACCTCCATTCAATTTTCCTAAACAAAATTGAATTTCCTATCAATCACCCTCCAAGCAACTTAAATAAAAGATTACAGATGCTATGTCTATACAGAAAACTACAAGTTCTTTGAAAGGTTGTATCATTGCCCTGGCAGCATTTTTCCTGATCCTTTTCCTGCCAGTAGCCGATTCTCTGAGCAGCGAGGGCCATCGCTTGATGGCTCTGACTGTTGCTTGTCTTATTCTGTGGGTGACTGAAGCACTACCTATTCCTGTCACGTCGATACTGGCAATAGGCGGTCAGGCATTGGTCGGATCGGCAACGTTACGTCAGGCCTCAAGCAATTTTATCAGTCCAGTATTTTTCTTTGTCCTAGCCATGTTTGTCTTCGCAGCGGTAGTGAGAGAAACCAAATTGGATAGTCGCTTTGCGCAGTGGCTCTTATCCAAGTCTGGAACCGATACGCGAAAAATACTGCTGGCTTTCATGATTGGAACTGCGGTTGTTTCGTCGGTTATGTCGGACGTGCCGGCCTGCGCACTATGGATGGCTCTCGGGTTAGGAATCCTTCAGCAAGAGAATTTGAAACCAGGGTCCTCCAATTTCGGAAAAGTCCTGATGCTCGGTATAACGATCGCCGCGTTTATTGGTGGCATTGCCACTCCGGCGGGCAGTTCGATTAACATCATGGGACTGGTCATGCTCGCGGATCTGGGTGGGGGAGAGGTTCCATTTTTAAAATGGATGGCTATTGGCATTCCCATGGTTGTGTTACTTATTCCTATTTCCTGGTTCGTACTCCTGAAATTCTTTCCACCCGAGATTTCGAACATATCAGAGAATCCGGGAGAAAAAGACCCATCGAAAGAGCCGTTTAGCACTGGCCAGAAAAAGGTGATGGTAATTTTTGGTACCGTAATAATATTATGGATACTAAGTAACTGGTATCCAAAGGCTTTGGATGTGACCATGATCGCGCTGATTGGTTCGGTTGTTTTTTTTCTGCCGGGAATTGGTGTTTCAACCTGGAAAGAGGTATCCAAGGGTATTGGCTGGGATATTCTTTTAATGATCGGAGCCGTTTCCTCGATCGGCCTGGCCAGTCGTGATACCGGCCTCGCAACCTGGGTGGTGTCCTCTATTTTCGATGGAGCCGGTGGGATAAGCGTTCTCTGGCTCATTATTGCGATCAGCACCTTTACAGTTCTAATTCACTTTGTGGTGCCGATTGGGCCCGTGGTAAACGCGGTGATGATTCCGCCTATCGTTGCCCTCGCAATCGCAATCGGTCAACCGCCTATTTTATTGGCGCTACCCGTTATTTTTACTGCCTCGTGCGCCTTCCTACTTCCTCTGGACGCCGTAGCCTTAATAACCTATTCAAAAGGTTATTATCGAATGACTGACATGCTTTGGCCCGGTTTGGTGATAAGCGTATTTTGGGTGATTATTCTTACCGCTTTGATGCTTGTGGTAGTGCCTTGGCTTGGGCTGGTTCCTTGAGGGGGATTTCGATAAATATCAGATAATTAATAAACTGAATTATAAAAATGGATACGATTCAATGGGATATTGCCCACATGGCACATGTGGAATTGTTAACGCCGAAACTTGAGGAAAGCGTCCGCTTTTTTTCAGAGATCATGGGTATGTCTATTAGCGATGAGAAAGGTGATTCTGTATACCTGCGTGCCTACGACGATTACGAACATCATACTTTAAAATTGACGGCGCACACCCATGCGGATCTGGGGCACTATGCCTGGCGTTTAAGAAGTTCTGAGATTCTGGAATGTAAAGCAAAGGCGATTGAAGCGACAGGGCACGGTCTGGGCTGGACGGAAGGAGATCTGGGTCAAGGCCGCAGCTTCCAGTTCAGAATGCCAAGTGGTCAGTTGACGGAAATCTATTTTGAATCTGAGAAATACCAATCCAGTAAGGAAGACGCATCGGCTCTGAAAAACACCGCTTCCAAATTTCCCGGCAGAGGTATGAATGTGCGGCGTCTCGATCACTTAAATTTGTTGGCTCCCGATGTAGCTGCCTTTCAAGATTTCCAGCTCAACACCTTGGGAGGTCGATTGACGGAAACCATTATTTCCGATGAGGACAGGGTATTGGGAGCCTGGTTTTCGGTCAATTCCAAGTCTTACGACCTGGCTGTTACAGAAGATCACCTGCAGGGAGCAAAAGGCAGATTCCACCATGTGACTTTTGCGGTCAACAGCCGGGAAGAAGTCCTGATTGCTGCGGATATTGCATTGGAAAATGGTATTACTATCGAAACCGGGCCCCACAAGCATGCTATTCAGCAAACCTTTTTTCTATACCTCTTTGAACCAGGAGGCCACAGAGTGGAGATAGCAAACAGTACGGCCCGCCTGGTTTTGGACCCCGATTACAAACCAATTGTCTGGTCCCTTGACGAACGCAAAAAAGGACAGGCCTGGGGCCTGCAAACCGTTAAGAGTTTTCACACCCGCGGCTCACCGATGCCGGAAGATTCCGAGAACAATGTCTGAACCTGGAGCCTGATCGATATTATGGAAACCAAAAGAAAGCTACTGGTCGTCGGAGCGCATGCTGCGGACTTCGTATGGAGAGCTGGCGGAACCATTGCCAAAACGGCGGAGCAGGGCGGCGAAGTGTTGAACCTGACTCTTTCCTACGGTGAGCGAGGGGAATCGGGGGTACTCTGGAAGGAGGACCCCAATCGTTCAATTGAAGATGTGAAGCAACTGAGACATGAAATGTCAGCCGAGGCTTCTGAAATATTAGGCTGCGAATTTCGCTGCCTGGATTGGGGCGACTACCCTATGGTCGTGAATGACGAACGCGTTCAGCAATTGGCGGATATCATTCGCGAATTTGAACCGAATGTTATCCTGACCCATTCCGCAAAAGATCCTTTTAATCCCGATCATCCCTTGACCTGTCAGACAGTGGAAAAGGCACGATTGCTTTCAGCGGGTGCCGGTGTCGACGCAGCATTTAAAACCATCACTCCTCCTCTTTGGTATAGCTTTGAGCCGCATCAACCTGAACTGTCAGGCTTTGTTCCCGACACCTATGTCGATATCACTTCGGTATTCGAAAAAAAGAAGGCGGCCATGGCCTGTATGCGAGCGCAGACATATTTGCAAATCTACTACACTGAATTGGGCGACAGACGCGGAAACCACGCTCGCCGAATTTCCGGGAAGAAACCGGTCAAATTCGCGGAGGCCTTTCAAAGCAAAGTTCCTGTCATTCTGGATACTATCGTCCCTGACATTCATTTCGACTAGTAGCATGATAACCGCCGAACAAATAAAAACACTGTCTCAATTCGGAACGGCCACTCTCCACGAGGCTCTCGGTCAAATCGGGGACCTGCCTTGCCAGATTAAACCGCTTCATCCCGCCATGCGGATTTGCGGTCCGACCTATACAGTTAAGTGCAAGGCCCACATGAATATTAATCTTCACCGAGCCTATGCTTACGCGAGACCAGGTGACGTCATTGTGGCGGATTGCTCGGGCGCCTATGATGCGGGCTACTGGGGAGACTTGCTTACCTCTGGAGCTATGAAACAAGGCGTGGCAGGCTTGGTTATTGACTCCTGTATCCGTGATGCTGATGCAATAGAAGAATTAGGCTTCCCTATTTTTTGTCGAGGGTTGTGCATCAAAGGAACAGGTAAGGACCCGGAAGGGTGTTTAAACGAACCGATTACAATTGGAGACATATCAATTCATCCGGGCGACATTGCTGTAGGCGACAGGGACGGAGTGGTCATTGTTCCACAGGACAGAGTTGAAGAAGCCATTGAAAAGGCCCAGGCCCGCGAGGACAAGGAGGCCGCTGTGAGAGTCCGGCTCAATGCCGGGGAAACCTCCTTAAAGATTTACGAGTGGGATAAAAAGTTTGGGTACTAGAGTGGCGTCGCGAATTCCATATATGCAAATCCGGGGTGGTAGCTCCAAAGGCATCTTTTTCGATACGGCCGACCTTCCGGAATCTGGTGAAGAGAGGGATAAAGTTATCCTCGCAGCCATGGAAGGACTCAGGCCTGGTGACATTCGGCAGATCGATGGACTGGGTGGTGGCGATCTACTGACCGCTAAAGTCGCATTGGTGAGCCGCTCAGCACGTGAGGACGCCGATTTGGATTACCTTTTCTTGCAAGTGGTTGTTGGAGAGGGCCGACTTTCTGCAGCCCAAGGTTGTGGCAATATCCTTGCCGGGCTACTTCATTTTGCAATCGAGAGCGGAATGCTTTCACCAACGGATCCGACCACCAAGGCAGTTGTCCACATGGTCAACAACGGTGGATTGTGCGAAGTCACGGTACAGACTCCAGATTTCAAACTTGCTGTCGCGGGATCTGCGAAGGTCGATGCGGTTCAGGGAATAGGCGCACCGGTGATTTGTAACTACCTCGAGACCGTTGGCATAAACTGCGGAAAATTGCTACCTACTGGGAGTGTCTTGGATGAAGTGGATGGTGTGCAGGTTACCTGCGTCGACAACGGCATGCCAGTCGTGGCACTCAGGGTGACGGATTTCGGAATCACCGGTTATGAAAGCAAAGAAGAGCTAGATTCCAATGAAGACCTAAAGGAACGTCTCGAGTCCATTCGCTTGCAAATGGGTCCGAAAATGAACTTAGGCGATGTATCACACTTAACCGTGCCCAAGATGTGTTTGCTTTCACCGCCACGGTCAGGCGGCTTGATGAACACTCGGACCTTCATACCCCATCAATGCCATGCGGCCATCGGTGTCATGGGCGCGTTTTCAGTCGCTGTGGTTGGCTTACTTCCGGGGTCAATTGCGGAGGGCATTGCTAACGTGCCAAACGACTTCGCCTCTGTTATCCTAGAGCATCCATCTGGGCAATTTACCCTGAGTCTGAAATCTTCCTCGAAAAATTCCGAATTGGAAATTCATGAGACGGGAGCCATTCGCACCGCTCGTATCATTAGTAAGGGAGAAGTATATATTCCGTAAGCTGGTTATCCTGTGAACATTTCTTTTCAATGTCTGGTTGTTCCAACATTATATAAATATGTACCTTAAAAAACTAATTCTGATTCTGATTGTCTGGACCATTGGGATTTGTGCTGGTGCACAAAATCAACGCCCAAATATTTTACTAATCGTAGCCGATGACATGGGCTTCACCGATATTGGATCGTTTGGCGGCGAAATTAAAACACCTCACCTTGATGACTTGGCAGAATCCGGTATACGCCTGGCCAACTTTCATACGGCACCGGTATGTGCACCAACCCGGGCTATGCTCATGTCGGGAATGGACAATCACGAAGCCGGAATAGGTTCCATGGAGCTCATGCGCGTATTTGATAATGGCTTAGCACCGAACAGAGAAGCCATTGGTTACGGCACACCGGAGTACGCCGGATACTTGAGTCAGCGCGTTGCGGCTTTACCGGAAATCCTTCAGGATGCGGGTTACCACACTTATATGACAGGCAAATGGGACCTTGGTCGGGCCTTGGTTGAAGAGCACATCCCGGCAGGCCGTGGTTTTGATCAGTCCTTTGCCCAGTTGACGGGTACTGCCTTACATCTAATTCCGCCGGATGGTGGTGCCCATGGCGGAATTGCCCGTGCGGAACCCTTCATTTATAGGGAGAACTGGGAAGTGGTTAAGGAGTTACCGAAGGATTATTTTTCAACGAAAACGTTCACGGATAAGATAATTGAATACATAGGTGGTAACAAAGACAGTGAACAGCCGTTCTTTGCATACCTCGCTTTCTCTGCACCTCATTTCCCAATACAAGTTCCTCAAGCTTGGCGTGATCGTTATAAGAATCAATATGATGAGGGCTATGATGTTTTGCGTGCCCAACGTGTTGAACGGGCGATGAAACAGGGTGTACTTCCAGAAAACATTAATATGAGCGTTTATGAGTCTGGTGCCGATTCCTGGGACAGTATTTCTGATGACGAGAAATTAATACTAAGTCGTAAGATGGAGATCTATGCGGCCATGGTGGAGAACATGGATTTTCATATCGGTCGTGTCCTTGATTACCTTGAAGCTATTGGGGAACGAGAAAATACGTTTGTCCTGTTTATGTCAGACAATGGTGCCGCATTCAGATTCCCTCCACCGCTCGCAAAAGGCTATGAACAAACCTTAGAAAGTATCGGTAACAATAACTCGTTTACGGTCTACGGCCGCGGTTGGGCCTCAGCCAGTATGGCACCCTTTCGAGACGCCAAATATTCTCTATACGAGGGAGGGACTCGAGCGGCCGCTATTGTTAATGCTTCTTCATTGGATAACCACGGCTATGTCAGTCAGGAGTATTTGACCGTGCAAGATGTGTTGCCAACTTTGCTCGACGTCGCGGGGATCAGCCATCCTGGTAGAACGCACCGTGGAGATACCGTCAACCCAGTGCGCGGTAAATCGTTTTTTGCCCACCTAGAAAATAGGCATCTTGATGTCCACGGTGATGAAGCTATTGGCTGGGAGTTGCATGACCAACGCGCATTGGTTAAAGGCGATTGGAAGATTTATTCTTCTGGAGGAGAGTCTGTCGAATGGGAACTGTATAACCTGGATAAAGATCCAGGTGAGCGACACGATCTCTCAAATCAACACCCGGATCGGAAGGAAGACCTGGTAAAGCGATGGTTCAATTATGCGCGCGAAGTCGGAGTCGCATTCGAGTAGCTGGAGAAGCATAATGAAGTTAAACGCGAACCCTTAACATTGAACAATCTAACGGTAGCATGTCGAGCCCACTTCCCCTCATTTCACTCTTCGTTATCGCCATCCCCTTCACTTCGAACGCCCAGATTCTTTCCGTAGACCTCAATTCTGCTAGGGAGGTGAGATTAACTCTCGATTCGGAAACAGGTAAAAGCTATGAGTTTCAAAGCCGCTCGGACCTTTCCTTCGGCGTCTGGCAACCCATTTCAACGCTCTCAGCAAATGTCTCCTCGCTGGTTTTCAAACAGAGCATCGATTTCGAATCGAAGCCCAATCACTTCTATCGCGTTCGCAAAATTGAAGCCAGCAACGGCACTCTCGCAGATGGGGAAACGCTCACCATCAATCAAACCTGGGAACAGGAGCCTGGAGGATTCGATCGAACCGCCGCAGTCCGCGTCCCTTCCGGCGACGGGCCCTTCCCTGTGGTCATCATGCTTCACGGAAATGGAGGCAACTCGAACTTTATCAACAGCATGGGCGGTCGCCTCGACGACATCATCCGCATCGCTCCTAATGGCTATTTGAAAAGTTGGAATATCGACAAGGAAGCTTCAAAAACTCCTGACGTCGCTTTCATACGGGATCTCATCACTCTGATTAAAACCTACGACAATGTGGATGCGGGCAACCTATCGCTGTACGGCAGCTCGAACGGATCAGGCATGGTCAACCGACTCTTGATTGAGTTAGACGGAGCCGCTTTCCAAAAAGCGGCTGGGCGAGTTTCCCAAATGATCTCCAAGATGTATCAAAATGAAACATTCCGTTTCAATGCATCAGGTACGAATGACTACGACCAAGTCATCGTACCCGCGAGCGGCCGAAAGATCCTCAACATCGGTGCCCAAAACGATCCGGTCATTCCCTACAAAGGTGGGAACGGAGTCGGCACGACTTTTCACTCTGCCCAAGAAAGCATCTTCCGCTTTGCCCAAGCCATGGGTGAAAAAGGACCCCAGCTCGCGGACGCTGAAGGCATCCCCGGAAACGGTACGAATCGACCCGCTGATATTATCAAATACAGCTACCTCGACGGCGATGTCGTCCACTACAAAGTGATCTCCGAATCACACGGCCTGGCCCCCTACTCCAGTCAAGCCAACGATCTCATTGCTGCCTTTATAATCACCCAATAGACCGGGTAAAGCGATTGACTTCCAAATAGCTTTGATCGCATGTTTTTTTCGGATGATCGTGAAAAAACTGACTTTTGCAATCTTAATGACGGTTTTGACCGCTTCGGCAGCAGACCGTCCGAACGTCATAATTCTTATTACCGATGATCAAGGCTTCGGTGACCTTTCATGTCACGGACATCCCATACTTGAAACGCCTGCCTTCGATGCGTTACACAGGGAGAGCGTTCGTTTGGGTAATTTCCACGTCGCACCTGTCTGCACGCCAACTCGGAGCGAACTAATGACTGGTCTGTATGCACTTCGCAACAAAGCAAGCACGGTACCATCCGCCCGCAATTGGATGAGACGCGACATCGTGACCATGCCAGAGACCTTTTTGGCTAATGGATACGCTACGGGATTATTCGGTAAGTGGGGTCTTGGGGATGCCTATCCCAACCGGCCCATGGATCGTGGTTTCGTGCATGCAATTTGGCACAAAGGCTGGGGATTGGCATCAGAAAACGAATACGACAATGATTATTACTACACCCGGTATTTGGATGGGACTGAGGTAAAATACTCCGACCGTTTTTGCGCAAACCTATGGTTTGATGAAGCTATGAAATGGATGGACCAGAAGCTGGAAGCTGAACAACCGTTTTTCACCTACATAGCTCTCAATACGCCTCACAGTCCTTTCCACCCTCTTGAAGAGGATTTTGAGAAATACAAGCACAAGGTCGAGGACGAGAGAATTGCGAAATTCTACGGTCTCATCGGGAACGCAGACGAGAATTTTAGCAGGTTGGAGGAATGGCTCGAACAAAGGGGCGCAAAAGATAACACGATTGTCCTCTTTATGAATGATAATGGAACCGCCCTCGGTGATGGCATTTACAATGCGGGCATGAGAGGCAAAAAAGGGTCCGGATATGAAGGCGGCCATCGAGCCTTCTGCTTTCTTCGCTGGCCCAATGGTGATCTGGGCTCACCGAGAACTATCGGAACGGTTTCTCATGTTGTGGATCTCGCCCCGACATTCGTTGATTTGTTGAATTTCAAAGTGCCAGCTACTGCGGAGCCATTCGATGGACTTTCTCTTGTACCCGTCTTCAAAGACGCAGCTGCTTTAGACGAAAGAAAGGCCATTGTTCAGTTTGGCGGCAGGACGAAGCCAGAGAAGTACTTCAGGAGCTCTGTTATGTGGAAAGATTGGCGATTGCAGGGTGATTCTGAACTCTACAACCTAGAGAATGATCCTAGCCAGGCGGCAAATGTCTTCGCGGAGTATCCCGATATCGCTCGCGAGCTGAAGGGTTATTACGACGCATATTGGGCATCGATTGAGGCATCTATCGATGTAATAGAGCCGATTGTTGTCGGCAATTCAGCAGAGCCCATAACGCATCTTGCCTGTTCCAACTGGTTGGATGCGGATTTTGATAACCGCGATAAAGTTGCGGGGGCAGATTCTATGGGCGGACCTTGGCATATAGAAGTAGAAAAAGAGGGTAATTATAGGGTACAACTTAGTCGTTGGCCTTTTTACATGAATCGTCCTCTTTCGGCCATCGGTCCTGGCGAAACCATTGGGGGAATGCCTATTGATTTGGGCGTCGCTATGCCGATTGCTTTAGGAACGCTGAGCTTGAACGGGGGAGCCCGCATGGTGGCTAAGCCGAATCACGAGGGCACTCTGATTGAGCTCACGATTGAAATGCCTCTCGGCAGGCAAACGCTTCAAGCTTGGTTCCACGACGACTCAGGCAAACAACTTTCGGGAGCCTTTTACGCAACCTTGGCTCATTTACCAAATTAGTTTTGAAAGAAAAACTATTCTGAATGACAGAGGCGATTTTGCTCGCAAATCCCGTTTCAGAATATTCGATTATTTTTATGAATAGGTTACGCTCATTTGTATATTTCTTCCTCTTCGCAACCGTCGTCCCTTTGGCGTCCATCAAGGCCCATGACACGCGGGTTTACGAAATGCGAACCTACTACGCGAATGAGGGCAAACTGGACGACTTGATAGCTCGATTCCGAGATCATACCACTGGCTTGTTTGCCAAGCACGGCATTGAGAATGTGGGATATTGGGTTCCGAAGGATAATCCCGACAACAAGTTGATTTACATCATAGCCTTCCCGAGCAGGCTGGATCAGGAGTCGATGTGGAAATCCTTCCAAGCGGACCCCGATTGGAAAGCGGCGGCTAAGGCATCTTCTAAAAATGGAAGGCTCATAGAAAAGATAGAGGCTGTTTTTATGCAGACAACGGAATATTCGATGCCGGTAAAAAAAATCCAGGCCGATCCGGAGCGTCTTTTTGAACTCCGAACTTACATCTGCAAAGATGGCATGCGACGTCATCTTGATGCACGTTTTAGAGATCATACGATAGGCCTTTTTGAAAAGCATGGAATTGAGAATATAGCCTATTTCCACCCGATGGCCGACCAAGATGGCGGAACGAGCACGTTAATATATATCGTAGCCCACGAAAGTGAGGGAGGGCGTGAAGAGGCCTTCGAGAATCAGCGGGCAGATGAAGACTGGAAGTCGGCTGCAGCCGCTTCAAGGGAACGAGCTGGTGGCGGAATGGTGGTAGAAGGGGGCGTGACAGGCGAATTGATTGTTCCGACCAATTTTTCCGCAATGAAATGACTGCTGAGCCGAACCGTCACTCCGCACAATCGTTTCGATTTCACGTATTTGGTTTTATAATGCGTTTTTTTCTGATTTAAAACGCTGTATTCCAATTTTTTATAGAACCCTATCGAGCCAGAAAGGAACGGCCAAAAACGTAGATAAAATCTAGTTTTTGCCCAATTTTTGAGATGACGATTACGCAAAGCTAGCTATTTGAATAAGTTTAGCTCTCTCAATCCCCAAAGGAACAATATTTAGCCAGTCGCATCTTCGCGAGGGTTTACGGTATTTGCTTTAAAATTACAAAAGTATTCGCCTGGAGCAAATTGAATGCAAATTTCCGGACTAATAGTCCACATTTATGCCTTCGAAAATGAGTGTCAGAGGTCCAACCATTCGACCTTCAATTCTTTCGCCTGCGGAAAGAGCCTCAATAGTAAGAATGTACCCTCTGTGCGTAAAGCTAGCGGAGTTAGATCTCAATTCGATCACACCAGACACCAGTCCTGCCGACTTTCTTCAGAAACAACATTTAACTGGTAGCGATTAAGCAGACTACCTTTGGATTGGAGTAGCTGATTTCAGGTTAAATGTACAGGAGCAGGAGAAAGTATCTCAGATTAATCCCGAAGGAGACGGCTACTGTATTCAGACAGTTAAAAATACTTGTAGGACTAGTTCACCATGTGTTTGACCAGGCAACCGGAAAGGATTAACATTCGTATGATAATCGTCGTAACCAATGAATTGAATTTCCTATCAATGATGTTGGAATACCTAATCGTCCATCCATTCCAGCTCTGGCCAGAACTCAGGACCGTCGTTTTTCTGCGACGTGCCTAGTGTACTGCGGTCTTCCGCTTTGTATTCGATTAGCAAGATTGGCGAAATGTGCCAGGACATCCACTCCGACTATTAGATCAACGCACGCTTGCCAATCGAGCAAGTCGACCACCTCAACTGGGTACGCTGTCCCGTCACCCGCGACTTTGTCGACTGCCAGAAACTCAATACCCGCCTCGCAAAGAATGTGGCAAACACAACTTCCCAAACGTCAGGCGGCACCTGCAACGAGCACTTTCATTTCAAGAAGAATATCGCGGCGTTCCGTCCTTCGCAAATACTACGGAAGACTCACGAAAGCCGCTCCTATAATTGAATGCAATCATCGCTGGTCGCTTCGTTTCCAATGTTTTGCGTTCGATCGTTACGAAAACCTTCAGCGCTCACCAATTGGTAATGGAGCCATCCCCTCTCTCAAAGACAGGGTGGTCGTAGTCAGATCCCTTCGTGATCACATTTACCAATTCGATCTTCTCAGGTTTGAGCTCTATCCCTAATCCTGACCTCTCATTTGGATACAGCTTCCCGTTCTTAAAGGACAGATAGTCGTCATTGAGATAGGAGATTTCCGCAGGACCGTCTTTGGTTAACTCGGCCATGACAAAGCCCGAAGACGATGCCAGCACATGCACCAAGGCCGCTGTAGAAATTGGTCCCGTAAAGTGCGGAATCATTCCGACATAATGCGTTTCGCAAAGCGCCGCGATCTTCTTCATCTCCGTAATGCCACCCACATTTGGCAGCGTCACTCGGGAGTGGTCGATCAGGTTCTCCTCAATCAGTTCGTTTATGTCCCATCGATCGCCAAAATGCTCGCCAACCGCGATGGGAACATTGATCCGATCTCTCAGCGCTCGGTAGACTCCTGGGTTTTCGGAACGAATCAAATCCTCTACAAACAGCGGTTTCAAAGGCTCGATCATGCGAGCCATGGTGACCGCCTCTGCCGTGTCGAAACGGGTATGGAAATCGGTACACCATTGACCCTTCTCACCGACACCTTCTCTTACTTGCTCATAGAAACGGTAGTTCTGGTCGAGAAACTTGTGCGAATCGAATACTCTTCCATCAGAAACGGTACCTACCCGATAGGCATAAAATCCTGCTTCGATACAGGCCCGCGCGGTTTCCTCGACCGAGCCTTGATCTGGAAATCCGGTCGAGTAACAGGGTAGGTAGTTTCGAGTAAGACCGCCCAGCAACTCGTATATCGGAGTTTTAAGGTACTTTCCCTTGATATCCCACAAAGCCATGTCCAGCCCTCCCATCGCATGAAGCCGTTCCCTGCCCGACGGATAGAAGTACTGCCGATACACCTTCTGCCACAAATGCTCGATCCGGAAAGGGTCCTCCCCGATTAGCATCTCGGCGCAATTCTGGATCATCTCCTTTGAGCCGCCTTCCCCAATCCCTGTTATCCCCGCATTCGTCTCGACGACCACGATATCTCTTGCTTGGGCAAACGTCGGCTTCAGGTATTCGGGATCCCGATAGTGGCTGATCTTGGTGATCTTAATACCAGATTGAATATCTCCAAATAGCGTTTCCTGGCCTAGCATGAGAGCCCCTGCTCCAAGCAAGCTGCTTTTGATGAAATTTCTGCGCTGATTGATCATTGATAAACTGGCTTTGGTCTTAACTCGTTGTGAAATTCGAAAAGTAGCATCGAACGATTCCCATTACGGCGTAAATCGCAGTTCATGTCACTGTCTTAAAATCATAATTCTCAAAGGCACCGGGCAATCTCCGAACGCCCAAAGATAGAGATAGAATGTGATGCTCGGAGATCGCCCACTACCAAATTAATTAATGAATCGGAATCCATGACTTCCAAAGCCTGAATCCCGGCTAATTCTACCATTACACTAACGCACATCATTCGAAATGCGACCCCACATATTTCCACATACGCTCGTAATCCTCCTGCAACTTATCGGTGGTCGTTACCCCATACTTTTTTAAATCCTTCGTATTGGTCTCACCATAGTTCGGGAAGTACTCGGTAATGGCCGGGCTCTATTCCTCTCTTGATCCCTGTACGCTGAAACAGTCCCCGTAATTTTCGACCCATTATTTGGTCAATAGTTGACTTACTGTCATTTAACAAAAAATCAGGTAAGAGAAGCATCGGATCGGTGAACCCGGACTAAGCTATGCGGTTTAGCTGTTTCCGACTACAGGGAAAGACTATGCTATGATCTCGTGCACCACGCGTCCATGAACATCAAGTCATACAAAATCGCGACCCTGATGGCGATAGGTCAATTTTACGTGATCTATCCCAAAGAGATGGAGAAAGGGGACTTGTACTTCGTTTTCAACCTCTCCGAAACCAAACTCGTCAGTCATTCCGAAACGAAATTTTAAAAAATGACATAAGACGCATCCTTTTATTCGATACGAAAAGATTTTCTGTACTCTACCAGATTTTCGAAAGCGAATTATATTGGGTTGCTCCGAGATACTCAGAAAGAGCAGATGGCCATGTTACGGTGGCGGGCGATCGAGAGATCCGATCTATTAACCCAAAAGGATGATTTTTGCTTTGCCGCAGAAACGCAAATCGAATCAGCTCACTTCGCCCCATGAAGAATAAAATTGAACGACGTGCTTTTATCAAAAACAGCGTGGCTGCCGGATTGTTTTATCAGCTACTCCCGCCATTGAAAACAATTCCTTTCCGGGAGACCGGCGGGCGACTCTTATAACCAATCAGCATCATTCCAAGACCAAACCTATCGCCCAGTACGTAGTGATCGTCGCCAAAGTGCTGCTCCAGTTAAACCTAGAAATTCCTACCGCCTTGGCTAAGGCACTAGCCTACATCATTATTTCCAATAACATGAACCTCTATCGAGCCAATCGGCCCGAGATCATCCAAGCCTATCTCAAATTGATCCCCAATTCGACATGAAAGCCCTGGCTCATATTCAAAACCCATTCAGGTCACGACCGTTTTTTACAGCTCTTCGAGCAGGACTTCAAAAAGCGATTGCCAACAAAGGTCTTATCTCCGCTCATCTCGACGAATTGAAAAATCCTGATCTTGTCTCTCAGGTTGCTGACGTTCTCCTAACTTACCGCCGCAGGCGGAGGTCGCTCTGCAAGCGAAGATTCATGGGAAGGCTTAATGTTCCACTCAGACTCGACCGAACCGTAACAAATGCGGGAAATATTCTGTGCAACATTTTTGAAAATCGTGGCGAGACAGGAGAGCACAGCGTCATAGTAGGAGGCAGTTTTGAAGTGGGAGAAAACGCTTCACCCGGAGAATGGGAAAATGCCGAAGAAACCTTGATAAAGCGGCCCTGCAAACGACTACGCGTTTCGGCAAGGGAGGCCAACTACTACCCATTTAGACAAGCTGTATCCAAAACTTAAATTTCCATGCTACAAAGTCTTCTACTTCCATTTAAAGAAATCGGTTTTTCCGGTTTTCTCGATATCATTTTCATGACGCTGCTGATTTACACCTTGTTGGTATGGTCCAAGCGCACGCGAGCCGCATTCGTCCTGACAGGTATACTGATCGTGGCAGGCGTCTATCTTTTAGCCCGCCAGTTCAGTCTCAATCTAACGGCAGCTATATTTGAGCAATTCTTTGCGGTTATCCTAATCGCCCTCGTCGTCATTTTTCAAGGGGAGCTACGATACTTCTTCGAGCGAATTGCGGTTTGGAGTCTCAATCGAAGAATCCTCAGAAAAGAGATGGTTCGCCTCACACGGGAGGAAGTCGAAATACTCGTTCGCACTTTGACCGATCTAGCCAGAGACCGAACCGGCGCCCTGGTCGTAATTCGTGGCAACGACATGATGGTTCGTCACCTTGAAGGCGGCCAAGAGTGCGGTGGCAGGTTGAGCGAGGCTCTCTTAAAAAGCCTATTTGACTCCCATTCTATCGGGCACGATGGGGCTGTGGTGGTGAAAGAAAATCTAATCTCAAAATTCTCGGTGCAACTACCCCTTTCCAAGAATATGAAAAAGCTTGGCAACCGAGGCACACGCCACGCAGCGGCACTGGGACTGACTGAACTATGCGATGCCTTGTGTGTCGTAGTATCAGAAGAAAGAGGCACCATTTCCATAACTCGGAACGGGGAACTTACCGAGATTCACAAACCCGAGCAGTTGGCACAGATTCTCGAGGAATTCTATCGGGACATCAACCCTAAGAACGATCCGAAGGAATGGGAGCACCCCTTTCAGAAGAATTGGCGTGACAAGCTAATCGCTCTTTCCCTTTCAGTCGCCCTTTGGTTCGTTCTCGTCAATGGTTCAAAAACCGCCTATCGAACCTTGTCCATACCAATTGAATACAGTGATCTACCTGCTGGGCTCGAGGTTGACGCAGTACTCCCTCAGGACGTCGACGTTACCTTTCGCGGCGTACGCCGCTCATTCTACTTCATCCGACAGAACCAGATCGAAATCAGTGTACCTTTGAAACCCGAAAAAGGCCCCCAAAGAGTGCGGCTGGGACTGGGCCAGATGTCTTTTCCCAAAAATCTAGTACTGGAAACCATCGAACCCAACTTGGTCGAGATCGTCGTTGGCGAAGCGGAAAAGGAAACTCCAAAACCCGACAACTAGTGCATTTTTCAATTGGCCAGTCGCTTATCTAGCCAGAAATGGGTGCGAAAGATCGGCTCCCAGCAGGTTCCATCAGCGCGTTTGTTTAGACTCTCTTCATCGTCTGGGTTTAGTGGGGTACCTCCAGATTCGCTCATGTGTTCGCCCATATTAAGGTACATGAAAGCGAAGGTGGCCGCTGGGGCGGCGAAGGGTAAGCTAAACAAACATTTTCTCATGCAATCTTTATTCGAGAACGTCTAATAATTCGAATAAGACGTTCATTGAACTTTCGTATCTTTTTTCTGAATACAAAATATCGGTCTTCCGCGTTTAAACGGATCGCTTACGAGTCCTAATCCTCTGCACTGCCCCACCACCGAGCATTGCCTGCAGGCTCCCATTCAGGATCGAGAAACTCAGCATGCTGCTTTTCGAGCGCCTCCATCTTTGCTGTTCGGGTATTCTCGATCTTCTGGTCGAACCGCTCCTGACTGTAACGAGGATCACGGGCGGGAAATTTCGCTCCCGTATCCGCCAACCAATGATTGAGTCGTTTTTGCATTTCGCTGACTTTTTCTGGGTACGCGGCGGCGACATTATTGACCTCGCCCATATCATTTATGAGATTATACAGCTCAACCCGGCCATCTTCATGATAGTAGATTAGCTTCCACTCTTTCGAACGAATGATCGATGACGGCTCCCCTCCCTGGTTTCCGTAATGCGGATAATGCCAATAGAGAGCCCGCTCGGGAATGTTCTTTCCGCTCAACACAGGGACCAAGCTCACCCCATCCACGTGTTGCTCGGGCCTCAGCGGCAAACCGGCTAACTCCAAGATAGTGGGATAGAAGTCCATCCCAATGGCAAGTACATCGGAGGAGGTACCCGGCTTTGTCAGACCCGGAACATGAATAATATAAGGTTCGCGAATACCTCCTTCCCATTGCCTTCCTTTGCCCCCGCGAAAGGGCAAAAGGCTCGTTGAATAGGCGTCACCCGTTGTTACTCCCCCATTATCGGAGGTGAAAATGACGACCGTATTCTTATCAAGCCCCGTCTCCTTCAACTTCGCCATCACAATACCCACTGCCGTATCAAGCGATTCCATCATCCCCGCATAAATCGGATTGTCCTGTACCTGACGCACGGGAAGCCGACGATCGAACTTAAAGCGAGTATCGTTTCCGGTAAGGCCCATTTTTTCCGCCTTTTCGACGTACTTGTTGCGGAGCGCTTCCGTCGTTTGGATGGGTCCGTGGACAGTATAGAAAGAGAGATAGGCTAAAAACGGCTCGTCCTGACTCGACTCAATAAATGACGCAGTTTCATTGGCCAAACGCAGCGTGAGGAGCTCTCCATCAGGGCCGCTTTCCAATCTCGGATTGTCCCATGGAGCGAAATAGCCACCCATTGGGGAGCCCTTGTCCCAGCCTCCTTTGTTGATCATGAAGCCGTGATCCTCAGGCCACGATCCCTTAGTACCGATATGCCACTTCCCGGCGTAAAACGTCGTGTAGCCCCCATCCCTGAGGGCCTCAGCAACGGTAATGTCCTCATGAGGAAGGTTCCAGACATACTCCGCTGGCAGTACAAGGTCATCCCGTTGCCAATCCATCCCCGTTTTCGCTCCAATCCAATCAGTAATGCCATGTCGGGGCGGGGCCTTGCCTGTCATAATACTGGCTCGAGAAGGACTGCATACCTGGCAGGCCGCGTATCCATTATCGAATCGCATCCCAGAAGCGGCTAAGGCGTCAATGTGCGGCGTTTCATAAAACTCACTGCCATTGTACCCCAAGTCTCCAAAACCGAGATCATCCACGAGGAAAAACACGAAGTTGCGCTGTTCCGCCTTCGCGTATACCGCCAATTGGCAGATCAATACTAAAATCGCACACTTTAACATTCAAATCGCCTATCTCATTGACTAGGCCATTTCAAAACAAATAGTCGAAGCAGCGGTGAGAAAACCTCTTATCGAGTTCACACGACCTTGACTGGGCTTCGTCGTGCGAAGCCTCATGTCCATGCCGCATCCAATTGGAAGCTCCCACCAGGTTGTTTGGATATTCGCCTAAATTAAGCTACTTCCGAAGCGGTGATTCGAAATGGAAGACACTGCTTCTGTGAGAATCTGATTACAAATCGGGACGAGCCGAATCTAGCTCCCAATAGAGAGCTTCTTTCAAACGAGAAGTGATTTCTGGATACTGAGAGGAAAGCTCGATTCGCTCTTCGATGTCGTCAAGGATGTTGTAGAGCTGGAAATGGTTTTTCTTTCGATCGATCTCTATGAGCTTCCACCCGTCCTGGGCTATCAAAGCACTACTCCCCATCCGGTCGAACAGGTTGTTGACGACAATATAGTCGTGCTCAGCCTCCGCGATTTCTCCCCGATCCCGACGACTCGGCAAACCTGCCTGGTTGTGCTTCCACCCGCCCATGCGCCCATCGTGAAGACCGGTGAGCAAGGTCCATTTCGCTGGGGCACAAAAGACACCACCGTAATAATTGTTAAATTTGATCCCCTGCTGAGCCAGCTGGTCGATGTGCGGCGTCTTAATCAGCTCCTGCCCATAGTAACCCAGCAAGCCGGGCCCCAAATCAAGTACCGTCAAATAGACGCAGCGGAATCCGCCAATGAACTTGCATATTGATTCTCGAGGAGTCCATCAAGGGAGTCTTTCCGGTAATCATTGCTAAATTCGCCGCTTATATCTAGCTTTAACTCGTATGCATTTCCACGTTTCCAAATTCTGTCTATTTTGGGGATTAGCTCTTGTTAACCAGCCACTTAGCGCAGGCGATGGCGATCGATTATTTAAGTCCTTCCAGAGCGAAGCGGAACCAATCCTAGATAGCTATTGCTATGACTGCCATGGTTTTGGGACGAGCAAGGGAGGGGTCACTTTGGACGAATTCTCTTCAGAGACGATTCAAGACCACGAACTTTGGCTTCGCGTTCTAAAAAATGCCCGAGCCCACATTATGCCGCCCCAAGAGGAATTCCAGCCCTCCGTAGAGGAAAGAAATCGCTTGCTGACCTGGATCAAAACCGGCCCCTTCGCGCTGGACCTTGAGAATCCTGATCCAGGAAAGCTAACAGTCCAGCGCCTTAATCGAAACGAGTACCAGAACACCATCCGCGATCTGATTGGAGTGGAATTTGTCGCGGCGGACGCGTTTCCGGCAGATGACTCTGGTGAGGGATTCGACAACATCGGGGATATTTTAACGCTTTCCCCCATGCTAATCGAGAAGTACCTCGATGCCGCCAATCAAATCATCAGCAAGGCCGTACCGACCACGCCCAGAATATTGCCCGAACACGTCCTGGCAGACGAAGCCCTGGTTGATCTCTTTAGCCATCCCACCATCGAAGACGACGCGTCGAATGACGACCTCCAGCTCTCCTTCTATTCCCCTTCCAACCGCACCGCGAGCTACGCAATCAAGACACCAGGGAAATACCAGGTCGTTCTGAGCCTTAAGCCCGTCAGTTTTTCGAGCTTCAGCGGCTTTGACTACAATCGCTGTCGGCTCGTTTTCAAAATCGACGGCGAAACGAAGATCGAACAGGAATTTGAATATATCTCTGGAAAGACTTTCGAGTACACGTTCGAACACGACTGGAAACCGGGAGATAAACGTTTCGAATTCGAGGTAGAGCCTCTCACATTCGGTTTGGAAAAGATCAAACGCCTCAAGATGCGAATTGAAAAGCTGACCGTACGTGGTCCCTTCGCACGCGAACACTGGATACAACCAGAAAATTATGATCGTTTTTTCCCAGGGGAAGTCCCCCACGACGAATCCTTGCGAACCAAATACACACGTAATTTGCTAAGCGACTTCGCGTCTCGTGCCTATCGCCGACCCGTCGACGAAGAAACGGTGGATCAACTGACTCGGCTATCGGAGCAAGTCGCCTCTCAAAAAGGGTACACTTACGAGATGGGGATTTCCCAGGCGATGGTCGCCGTCCTCGCGTCTCCCCGATTTCTTTTCCGCGAGGAAGAGGTTCTCCCGAATACCGCCCCAGGTAAATATCCTCTAATTGACGATTACTCCCTCGCCTCCCGACTCTCCTACTTCCTCTGGTCCTCCATGCCCGACGAAGAGCTATTTCGGCTGGCACGGAAAGGCAGGCTCAGAGAAAATCTGGATACGCAACTCAAGCGAATGATGGCTGACAAACGGTCGGACGCCTTCATCAAAAACTTCTCCGGGCAGTGGCTCCACGCTCGGGACATTGAATCCGTAAACATCAGTTCCTTGGATGTCTGGCTCCGCGACCATCCAAACCCTGAGGCGATGGCAGCGAGGGAGGAATACTCCCGCCTTCGGGAAATTCCAAATGCGCTTCGTACTCCTGAGCAGAAAGAAGCTTACACCCGAACACGGGCGTTGATTCGAGCCCTCTCCAGTGGAGAGCGCCCCGAGCTAAAACGTCCCTTGCAGCGGGCCATGCGCCAAGAAACCGAACTCTATTTCGAGCACATTATTCGGGAAGATCGGAGCCTATCCGAATTGCTCGATAGCGACTACACCTTCCTCAACGACCGGCTCGCCACCCACTACGCTATCGAAGGTGTCAAAGGTTCCAAGTTTCGCAAGGTATCCCTCGCTCCTGGCAGTCCACGCGGGGGGATTTTGACCCAAGGTACGATCCTAGCTTACACCTCCAACCCGACTCGCACTTCTCCGGTAAAACGCGGCGTTTTCATTTTGGAGAATATTCTGGGTACGCCCCCGGCAGCCCCGCCACCAAACATCCCCGCTTTGGAAGACGTCGCGAACGGCAAAGACATTGAAGCGATTAGCCTGCGCGAAACGCTGGCTCTGCACCGCGAAGACGCGCTTTGCCGCTCCTGCCATAATCGCATGGATCCGCTCGGGCTCGCCTTGGAAAACTTCAATGCCATGGGCATCTGGCGGGACGCCGAGCTCAACCAGGCCATTGAAACCGATGGAGTGTTGATTACCGGGGAGTCCTTTTCCTCAATCCAGGAAATGAAGCGAATTCTTGCCAATGAGCGAATAAAAGACTTTTATTATTGCTTCAGCGAAAAACTGCTAACTTACGCCCTTGGTAGAGGTATGGAATACTACGACACTGCAACCATCGACCAACTCGTCGAAGCGCTCAAACAAAGCGAAGGCCGCCCTTCCGCTCTGCTGGCTGCAATCGTGCATTCAGCTCCCTTTCAAAAACGTCGAAACCTAAACGTTAACTCGAACTAGCCCATGAACCCGCCCGCCTTCAACAATCCACTCAATCGACGCCGCTTTCTCAAAGGGATAGGGGCCAGTCTAGTGCTTCCCGCACTTCAATCAATCGTGCCGACTGGCTTGCTCGCGGCCGGACCCGTAAAGCAGCTCGCCACCACTCGTACTGGCGCGCCCCTCAGAGCCGCTTACGTATTCTTCCCCAATGGAGCGATTCCCGATCTTTGGTGGCCTCAGGGGGATGGAGCCAATTTCTCTTTTAAGGACACCCTCTCGCCGCTTGAGCCCATTCGCGACTCCATACAGGTCATGGGAGGACTGGACCAGCTTAATGCCACTGCGGGAAAAGACGGTGGAGGCGACCACGCTCGCGGCAACAGCGTATTCCTTACCAGTGTTCGTATCAAAAAAAGCGCTACTGATTTTAGAGCCGGTACATCGATCGATCAAGCGATCGCAAATGAAGTCGGGCACATGACACGTTTCCCCTCCCTGGAGCTAAGCTGCGATCCCGCGCGACGCTCAGGAGCTTGTGACACGGGCTACTCTTGCGCCTACCAGTACAATCTTTCCTGGAAAACCGCGACTAATCCGATGACTCCAGAGTCGAACCCCCGCAAGGTTTTCGAGCGTCTATTCGGCGAGGGTTCCCACGGAGAGCGTACCGAAAATATGCAACGCCGCATGATGAATCGGCGTTCCATTCTTGATTTCGTCATGTCGGATGCCCAACGAATGCAGAAAAACCTCGATCATCGTGACCGAGAAAAGCTAGACCAGTATCTGACTGGTATTCGGGAAGTCGAAACTCGTATCGAAAATTTGGAACGTTTTGGCGTGGGCATTGATCCAGACATCGCTACTCCGGACGGAATTCCATTCAGTCACGGTGAACACATTGATATCATGTTCGAGATGGCGTTACTGGCGTTCCAAACCGATTCCACCCGAGTCGCCACCCTTCTCCTCGCCCATGATGGGGATAACCGCTCCCACGATGAAATCGGAATCCCTGAGGGACATCACGAGTTGACGCACCACCAGAACAAAGCGGACAGGATCGCCAAGGTCGCCAAAATCGATCAATGGTACGTTCAAAAATTGGCATCCTTCCTGACTCGCCTAGATTCGATAGACGATATCGACGGCAAATCTATGCTGCACAACTCTATGATTGTTTACGGAAGCGGCAACGCGGACGGCAATCGCCACACCCATGACAATCTGCCTGTTATCCTCGCGGGTCATGGGGGCGGAACGCTCAATCCGGGGCGCTTCAATCAAAACGGTTCTACACCGGCCGCGAATCTCTTTCTCAGTATGGCCGATCGCATGGGTGTCAGGGATCTCCCCCGCTTTGGCGATTCAACGGGTCGTTTGAGCAATGTATAGTTTTAGGGCGGCTGGCAGTTAGCTATTGGCATCTGTAGGAGCAGCTTCACGTCGCGATGCCGCCAATCCAATTGCGGCACCCCTTTGGATACAATTTCTATGAAACTTGCCTTCCTTCTCCTCTCCCTTTCTCTCATTGTTGCAATCCCGTTCTCAGCCCTTGCCCAAGAGGAAAACCTTAACACATGTCATTTTAATGAGTTCAATGAAATTTCTTCTTGTCGGAAACCCAGTTTTGCAAACCGATCAGTCTCACTACCTTTCCCCCAAGTAAATTGCTCAGAAGACAATGAATCGCAAAACGGCGCAATCCGCATTCCGATCGTCAAGATGTACATCACCGAACGCTCCGTGACAATCATCACCCGACTAGTTCTCAGTACTTATCACTGGTTCGGGAAACACCTGTGAACCCTACCGACAACCGGGCGACCAACATCTAAACAGCATGAGCCCAAACGAACCCTAATGGCGAAAAACTGTTCCATTTTTGGAAAAGCAGCTCGGCCTTTGAAGCTGTCCAATATTTCAAAGACTCTTAGAGAAACTTATCGAATCCCCGAAACCTTCGGACGGACGGGGGGCAATAGAACTTTCGCTATGGGTACGAAGTCGTCCGCTAAGATACGATTTCCTGAAAGTGTGTATCCATCAGGCGCTTTTTCAATTTCCTCGAGTTTCACCCGATCAACTCGGGCGACAAGCTCTTCTCGAAATTGCCTCACTATTTTCACGTGCTTCGGATCGTAGGCAAGATTCGTGTATTCCCCTTTGTCATTTCTGTGGTCATATAATTCCTCGAGGCTATTCCACTCGTAATAGATATAGCGGTACCGCTCCCCTCTGAGGGTATGACCCGTTACATTTCGAGGAAATGTGAAACTGGTCAAAGCGCTGTGCTTTCTTTTTGAATGGGGGTTCCTCAACAAGGGGACTACGCTGACCCCATCACAATGCTCAGGGGTATCATAACCCGCCAGATCGACTAAACTAGGATACACATCCAATAAACTGACGGGTTGGGTAACCACTGACCCTGGCTCGCTCACTCCTGGTGCTCGAACAAAGAAGGGCACACGGGTAGATTCCTCCCAAAGGGTGAACTTCTCCCAGTTTTCCTTTTCGCCAATGTGCATTCCGTGATCCGACCATAGAACGACGATCGTCTCATTAGCTTTCCCCGACTCATCAAGGGCCTCCAGCAGTCTCCCAATCTGGGCATCCGCGAAACTAATCGAAGCCAGGTACGCTTGAACCACGTGTTTCCACTGCTGGTTTTCCAGAACGAACTTGTGCCAGCCACGACGCGTGTGAACAAGAGCATCTTGTAAGTCGTTTTCCTCAATCTCCAAATCCGGTATATCTTCGATTGGATACAGGTCGAAATACTTTTGCGGCACTTCCCATGGCATGTGAGGACGAAAAATTCCACAAGCCAGATAAAGTGGCTTGTCGCGTTTCCGCATCAGCTCATAGCGAGCCCAACTCACAGTTTGGTGGTCGGCCATTTTCTCGTCTAGGACCTGAATGGGACCCCACGTAAACCACTTGTGTCGTCCCCCCTTCCATGAGTCCGGATTAATCACCTTTTCCGGCGCGTTCATCTGGTAAGGCATCGGCACCGCAAGACTGGGATAGTAAAAGTCCCATCCATCAGGGTCAGCTTGATTCGACGTTAGCCAAGGTGGAGCCAACGAATGGTATATCTTTCCGCCAGCCAGAGTTTCATATCCACGGTTCTTGAAAAACTGCTCTACGGTCTCGATGTCCTTCAGCATCGGTATTTCGCGCCATTGAGGCCCATCGTACCAAACATTTTGCATCACTCCTGTCTTCGAGGGTTGCACTCCTGACATGTTGGCCAGCCGAGAAGCCGCGCAGGCAGGCGATGCACAATGAGCATTGGCAAATGTGGCGGACTCCGCCGCGAATCGGTCCAGATTTGGCGTCTTAGCGATTTCCAATCCTCCTAACGGCCCAATCCAGTCATTCATGTCATCAATCGCGATAAACAGCACATCGGGCTGCTTGGCTGCCAACATTGAAAGGCTTATTTCAGGAAAAAGCCCCTGCACTATAATTAAGGTGACAATTCCAAATTTCCTCATATCTCTCGCTTCACTAATTATCTTGTCTAACAACCCCATCGTTTCTGGCAAGCTACCTTGCGCGGCGTAAAAGGCAACCCGTTGAATAGGATCTTTCCCTAAGAGAGTGTCCAAAGCCCTCAGATCGCACATTCCGACTTGTCCCAAATATTGAATGCTCTATGCTGTTGCTATGTCCGCTATCCCCAAAACATTTCCTGAACACGAGCTTGCCAATGAGGAGCAACTTCAATCTGGAATTGAAGTAATCGACGAACGCTTTCGCGAACTCGTTTCCGAAGTATCCGAAGTTCGTCGACTTTGGAAAGGAGCCGAGTGGTCGGAGGGAGCTGTCTATCTTCCCCAGCAAAACATTATCGTATGGTCGGACATTCCTAACAACCGAATGCTCCAATTCGATCCAGAATCCAACAAGACGACGGTCTTTCGGGAACCATCGAACTTCACTAACGGAAACACCATCGATCGAGAGGGTCGCCTCGTCACCGCTACCCATCTTACCCATTGCGTATCCAGAACCGAACACGATGGATCTATCACAATCCTAGTTGACCGCTACAAAGGGAAGCGACTCAACTCGCCCAACGACGTCGTCGTTAAGTCCGACGGAACTATCTGGTTCACGGACCCGCCTTATGGAATTTTGTCTAATCGGGAGGGCGAAAAACGAGATTCCGAACTGGAGGGCAACTTTGTCTATCGGCTCGATCCGGAAACGAGCGACCTAAGCATCGTCGCCAACTCGATGGACCGCCCCAACGGGCTCGGCTTCTCTCCAGATGAATCGAGACTTTACGTATCGGATACAGGATTACCCGGGAATATTTCTCTATTCGATGTGAAAGACTGCGGCACTCGTATCCAGAATCAAAGGGAATTTGTAAAACTTTCACCCGGTGTATCCGACGGATTCCGCTGCGATGTTCACGGCAACGTCTGGACCAGTGCGGGCGATGGAATCCAGTGTTTCTCGCCAGATGCGGCACTCCTCGGTAAGATTCTGATCCCCGAACTCAGTTGCGCCAACTGCTGTTTTGGCGGACCCGACCGAAAGACCCTCTACGTCGCAGGGGACACCTCGCTCTATTCGGTTGAACTCGCAGTCGCCGGCGCATCAATTGATGAAGCGGCAAGGAGTTAAACAATGAATAAGAATATGACAGACCGACTTAACTTTTCATCACGGTGGTCCGTATTGTTCGCGGCCGCAATCCTCGTAATGGGATTTAGCGAAACGTCGCTCGCCCAGACAAACTCCGTAAAACGTCCCAACATCGTTCTTATTATGACGGATGACCAAGGCTTTGGCGACGTCTGCTTTCATGGAAATACCGAACTTAACACTCCAAACTTAGACCGCCTAGCTAGCGAGAGCGTGGAGTTCACCAACTTCTATGTCCAGACCCTCTGTAAACCCACTCGGGCGGCCCTTCTCACGGGTCGCTATCCGGAAAGGACGGGTGCCGTCGAAGTGAACTACGGCCAAAGTATCATCCGCGGAGAAGAAATTACTATCGCTGAGAATCTCAAAGCCGCGGGTTTCCTAACTGGGATTTTCGGTAAGTGGCACCTTGGAGACAACTTTCCTGTACGGCCTTCTGACAAAGGGTTTGAAGAATGTCTCCATCACACTGCAGGCGACGTGGGCCAAGCGGGGGATCCTCACGCTGACATATACTCTCGCCAATTCATTTTGAACTGTTTCAGAGTATATCGGATGGCGTAACATCCGATATCAATGTGGCTTCTCAATGGCTCTTTCACCCTAATACATGAAACCCATTCAATACCCCTCTCCTCCTAGCGTCCTTCAGGAAAAGAAGTGGTGGAAGGCTATTGGTTTCCTGGGGCCCGGGATCATTATCGCATCAGTATCGATCGGAAACGGTGAAACCGTATTTGCATCCCGGGGAGGAGCGATATTCGGCTATGCTATCCTATGGTGTTTCTTTCTTGGGATCTTTTTGAAGGGAACTCAAATCTACGCCTCCGCACGATACATGCTGCTATCCGGCGAGCACCCAATGCAAAGCTGGGTCATGCTGCCCGGCCCGCGAGGATGGTTTCCCATGGGCTTGCTTGTAATGACAGCTATCTGTCTGCCCTTCTTACTCGCATCCTTATCGCTTTCGGTCGGATCGCTTATTTCGTGGATACTGAATTTAGGGGGAGACCAGCAAATTTCGGTTCGATCATGGTCTACCGGTCTCATTGTCGTTGCCGCGATCTTCAGCTGGGGACAAGGCTACAAACGGCTCGAGAAAACCCAGATGGTCGTCGTCGGACTGCTACTGATTTGCATTCTGACGGCAGCGATCGCCTGTCAACCCCATCTCGGAAAGCTGTTCAGCGGATTATTCATTCCTATCATCCCTGAATATAAAGATTGGATACACACAGTTTATCCAAAGATCGCTGAAAAGTCTGCCTGGATCGAAATCGTCTCCTACATTGGAATTATCGGTGGAGGGCTTCCCGCCTATATCGGCTACTTCAGCTTTCTGAGAGAAAAGCGATGGGGACTATTCGAAGATCAAGACGTCTTTAGGAGTTCCACTAAAACGGGGTTCGCTTCGATCGATACAAACGAAAGCAACTTAAGCAAAGGAAGAGACTGGCTCAAAGCCGTAAAGGTAGATGTCGCGGGCTCTTTCCTAGCCGTATTCATTTTTTCCGCCGCCTTCATGGTACTCGGGGCCGTGATCCTGCATGAAGGTCAGCAGATCCCTGACAATTTGAACCTTCTTTCTCACCAGGAATCCTTTCTAACCTCTTTGCATCCCTCCCTGCTCGTTCTTTATAGAATTGGGATTTTTACGGCAATTGGAGGTACTCTTTTCGCAACTTTTGACGTTTGGACTAAAACAGTTTATGAAGGGCTCATACCCTTTTTCGAGACCGAGAAGTCACTGGATAGTTCGAAACTAAAACGAATTCTAATAATTACGACCTCCACAGTGGGTATCGGAGTCATTTGGCTGGGCTACGTTTGGAAACCCTTGTCGAATCCCATTTCCATCGTCCAGATTCCCGCGATGCTTGGAGGCACCATAGGCTGCGGCGTCTGGTGCTTTGGCGTCGCCTGGGCTGACAGGCGCAACCTACCTGCTGAATTGCGAATGAATGCTTTCCTATTCTGGGGACTACTCACATCAGGGGCGACATTGCTGACCTTTGGAGCAATCGGCATGTATTTTAAATTTTTCGGATAACCTTACTTTATTCAAATGTTAGGGATTACAGTATTTCCAGAGTACATTCAAAGCGAAGGAGTTGAACCTTTGCTCGACAACCTCATGAATCGAGCACCGGTTTCAGCAGTTTCCATCTCTCCCTATATAATGAGAGAATGTCCCGCTGATCAAGGGGGTCATAGAGAACCACCGGCAGATGCCGACAAAGGACTGACGCGATTGCTTGAAAGACCCTTGTGGGGGAAAAAGGAAGTCTGGATAAAGACAGCCCCCAGTTTCGAACCGAATCTCGAACTCTACCAGAGGCTTAGGTATCAACCATCGAAGGGAGATGCCTCCACAAAAAAAGAAGGTCATATCATCGATCAATTCATTGAGGCGGCTCAATCCCGAAGAATCAAAGTCTACTTCCAAATCCAGTCTGCTATACCCCCCGGATATCGCGTGCAGTTCGGAGGGCCGATAGGTGACGATATTTCGCTTTTGCCCGACGGCTCGAGACCGGAGAACTGCTTGGACAACAATGGATCTATCGCAAGCCCCCATATCCTAGGGTATGGCGAGGCGCTCATCAAAGATTTGATCCAGCAGTACCCAAAAATCGATGGAGTTCGAATCGATTGGCCGGAATTTCCGCCCTACTTCTTCGAATCGATTTTTACGGACTTTGGTCCACACGTAGAGTCGTTTGCCAAAGAGCACGGATTTGATTTCCAAAGTATTCGAGAATCCTCAGATTCCCAATACCGATTTTTCCTTCAAGCGTTGAACAACGATCACCTCAAGGAGTATGTCAAGACTCCTGAAAAGCTTATCACTGATTTGCAAGTAAGCCCTGATCGGGCTCGCCTGAAGTCTCAGATCGTAACCAATTTATTGCTACGATATAGAAACGCCTTGGATAGTGTTGGCGGCAACGAAAAGGAGCTCATCCCCTCTGCCTTTCCGATTCCTTGGAACCGGCTCAGCGGATTTGACTATCAGTCGAACGGTGAGATCGCCAACGCGATTAGCTGCAAATACTATACCATGCATTGGCCCATGATGCTAAAGAACTACACCGAGACGCTTACTCGTAATAATCCGGGGCTTTCCAAATCCCTCTTGGCAAAGTGTCTCTGTGCCGCCTTTGACGCTGTTTCCCCTACTCCCGAATCATCAGACTCGTTCCACTATCCGGAGCCTGAGGAAAATCATCCGGTATCGACTGTTGCCCTAGGGAAAAAGCAAGTTCAGGTCGAAGCGGAGTCCACCAACGCCCCTATCTGGCCAATCACTCACAGCTACGGTCCTTGCAATGATTTCGCAAAAAGGGCGAAAGCGGTATTCTCCGTTTCCAAAAAGCGACTATGGATCAATCGCTACGCCTATTTGACCGACGAGAAACTAGACGCACTGGGCGAGGTAGTGCGAAGTTCAGAAGTTGAATAAGGACGCAACACCCGCTAGGGGTTAAAGATCAACAATCGCTTTGGTGCCGGCAGATTTTCTACAAGACCCGCATTCGTTCTCTGGAGCTCTTCCAACATCATCTTTCTCATCTGATCCATCCTCTGGTAATTCTCGGGGTCTAGCGCCAAATTCTTCAATTCCCTCGGATCCTTCTCTATATCGTAGAGCTCTTCAATTTCGTCTGGAACGAGGGTTGTGATGTATTTGAGATTCCCATGCCTCATAAAAATCCACCAGTCCACATTCTGGTTAGGCAATCCTTCATTTAGATCCACAATAGTTAGGCCGACATCCGTCTGCGAACCAAAGCTACGGCTGAAATTCTCCTGAAGAAGTCCACGATCCCAGGCTAAACTCGGGTTCTCTAGAATGGGCCGAAGATTAGTACCATGCATTTCCCACGGCAAATCGATACCCGCATAGTCAAAGAACGTGGGAATCAAATCGATCACATTGACTGGCATGTCAATCGCAGTTCCCGAAGACTGGCCATCCGGCAACCGAACGATGTAAGGCACCCGAATGTTATCGTCATAGGGGGCTACTTTAATCTCCATTCCATGATGTCCCATGGCGATACCCTGGTCCGACGTGAATACGATGATAGTGTTGTCTAGCTGACCTGATTTTTCAAGCGTATCCACTAAGTCCCGTACTCCTTCATCCAACGAGAGCACACCACTATGGTACTTCTGCACTAGTTTCGGAAGCGGCAACTGCTGGCGCTCGTCCACTGGTACTCCATCTGGGGCTGGCTCGAACATAGAGTAATTCTGCATGTAGCGCGGCTTATCGGGACGAGGCGGGTAAATATCTGCGGGAGTTTCGATCGGACCCGCATTGACATAACTTTCCTGATGCCGATCTGCCGGAGTGAAAGGAGCGTGAACCGCATCGTAGCACAGCCACAACATCCAAGGTTTCTCATGATCTCGATTGATAAAGTCCTGCGCGTACTCCGTGTAGTTATCTGTCGAATGTCCACCTACCGGCGTAAAATCGCCTCCATCAAATCGGAGTTTCTGATTTCGAAAATAGTCGCCCGACTTTGCACCTCCCAAGCGTTCCCAAATAATGGAGTGATCCCAAACCGTCCCGTGACGATAGTCGGAGGCCAAATGCCATTTTCCGATGACCGCCGTAGTGTATCCGTTTTCTCGAAACACTTGAGGCCACATGCGAAACGTTTCTTGGTCTTCCCGGATCTTAGGATAATCCGTGAAATCGAGCCCTTCGATTCCGTGCAAATACCGCCCGCTTAGAACCATAGCCCGACTGGGGGCGCACCAGGGACCCGCGAAAGCGTGTTTGAAACGAATTCCTTCCTCAGCCAGGCGATCGATATGGGGTGTCTTTGCCCATTGGAGAGCGTCCTCGTAGGCAGAAATGGTTCGGTGCGACTGGTCGTCGGTAAAAATGAATAGAATGTTGGGTTTCTTATGAGAAGCCTCCCGCCCTTCCTCAGGCTGATCGCTACATCCGGCTATACAAATAGCCAACAATATCATGGAGATATATCTAAGCATGCTGAATAAGAACCAATTTCGTTTGAGAAGACGATTTTAACCAACAGCCACCTAATATTGTAAAACCTCTCCTACAGATACAAAAATATTCGATCCCAACATTAACAACTACCAATCCACGACCGAGCCGTCATCTGCATCGTATTGCGGCAGATACTCTCGGGGCTCACCGATTTCCTCGTCGATACGGTTTTCATCGATCGTAATGCCGAGTCCAGGTCCCTTTGGAATGGGTCGGTATCCATCTCTTACAGGCGGCAAAGGCTCAGCCAGTAGATCGTGCTCACGATCGCCACGCTCCTGAACCAAGAAGTTTGGAATACAGGCCGCCACTTGCAAACTGGCCGCAAGCGAGCAGGGCCCATTGGGGTTGTGCGGAGCCAGGGGAGCGTAGTAGGCTTCAGCCATACCAGCGATGACTTTCAATTCAGTAATGCCACCTGCGTAGTTTACGTCGGGCTGCAGAATCATAGCTGCTTTTTTCTCAAGAATTTCTCGGAAGCCCCATTTAAGGAACACACGCTCGCCTGTTGCAATGGGTATATGAGTCTTTGCGGCCAGATCTGCCATGACATCTACATTGAGAGCCTGAATGATTTCTTCAAAGAACCATGGGTTATGCGGCTCCAATGCTTTGATGAGCAAGGCTGCTGTAGTCGGTTGCACCGCCCCATGGAAGTCGATTCCGATGTCGACGCCGGGGTATCGCTTACGCAACGCTCCAAAACGTTCTGCAACTTCCTCAACCACCTTGTTCCCTTCCAGGTATTTGTGGGCTTTGCGCATTTCAGTAGATGGGCCCACCTTCATAGCCCTAACGCCGGTCTTCTTATCCGGCGTCCCATATACAAATGCTTTCTCGCGAGTCGGCCCTCCAAGTAGTTTATAGACGGGTACATCATAGCACTTACCTGCGATATCCCAAAGAGCCTGATCAATCCCCGATGAAATCGCGGACTTAATCGGCCCCCCTCTATAGAAAGCGCCACGATGGATCGCTTGCCAGTGATGGAGTACCGGACGAGGGTCCTTACCAATTAGATAGTCTCCTACTTCCAACGCTCCCGCGGCGCACGCCTTAGCATCGTCCTTTAGCATCTCACCCCAACCGGTGATCCCCGCATCTGTAGATATTTTCACAAACACCCAGGAATTCTTAAGGACAAACGTCTCCAGCTTGGTCACCTTTATCTTGTCCTTTGGGCTAATAGGGGCGGCACGAACGATTGGGCTAGCGGCGCTGAGGCCGACAAGGGCCCCGCCTCCGTAGAGCATGTTCTGTAACCAAGAGCGACGATTGATATTGTTTTCTGGCATAATGAGGCTCCTTCCGTTTGGATTGGTCAAAGGGTAGCAAAAGGTGAACGAGAGACTACCTAGATCCTTTTTCCGAAAGTATCGAATCAATTCGACAAAAACCTAGATTACTTCATCCGCAACTATCCAAACGAATGCTTCCAATTAGATGAAGCCCTTTTCTATCAGGCTACTCAGGCTGTCCGTTAGTCGATAGTACGTGAAGATTGTGGACATACTTAACAGTCTGGTTCTGGTACGTCCAAACGATCTTTTTGTCGGGCGTAATCTCAATCAACTTTAGTCCATCCTCTGCCTGGTTCCCATAACAAGACACGACAAAGTTTCCACTCTTCAGTACTTGCAGCCCACATACATCATTAAGGATTCCACCCAACTCCTCGCTCGAAAGGTGCCATACGAGTTTTCCGTTAGAATCAAAGATTACCATTCTATTCCCAGAAGCACATGTAACGACGGTCGATCCATCATCCAGACGCACTGCGGCGAACGTCCCGTTTTTAGCTTCAGCTCCCCCCAATTCCGGAAGATCGACGCGAAACGTGCGAACCACGTTGCCTCTCCCGTCATACTCCTTGGCAAAGGGCATAATTCGGTGTGGAACCAAATAATTCCCACTTGACAGCTTTCGACCCATACGCGTCTGCATATGGATATTGTCTGTCTCAGGCTGGATCGGTATTATGGCCGTTACCTTTGATCCCTGATCTACTTCTACGAGTCGTGGGTGCTCGCCAAGCTCTGTCACGAGTGTATTCCCGTCAGTAAGACGTTGGGCACTCATGATCTCTGCATTAATCAATTGAGTATAGCTCCAAACCGTTTTCTTGCTGGGGTCTAATTCGATCACCTGGTCACGGTAGGTCACAAGGTAGTTCCCACTGTCTAGCTTCGATATGTCTTTGGAACGACCATCGAACTCCCAAACAATCTCGTCGTTTTCGTTAAATTCAAATGTCTTGGGTCCACTAATGACAACCGAATGCCGTATTCCGTATTCACTTTTTTGATGACTCCACGAAGAACTTGCGAAAAGTAAAACGGTAACAATCAATACGAAAATCCTACTAGAGTTATGACCAAAGAGGAACTTATATTCTCTATTTTGAGGCATATTGTTAGTGGATTTGGCGAGGACCAATAGGTGATTTCAAAATTTTATAATCTGTGATATCCGTGTCATCCCTGGTTAAATATCTCATCTACTCCACTTTACGTCTCAATCGACCGAGATACTCATAACTGTCGAACGCGTCACCCCCGCCGAGCACTCGTGGGTCTTCTGATTCCTTGAGCTCTCTGAAAAGCTTTGATTTCAAACGCTTCATCGTATCCGCGTATTCAGGACGATCTGCTACATTGTGCATTTGGTAAGGATCGAGGCGAATATCGTAAAGTTCGTCGGCCGGCCGCAAACCAAACGATAGTTGATAATAAATCTCCATATCCGGATCATCCTTGTGGTCTATGATGTAGGACTTAGTCGGGCTCGCATCAATATCCATAAATATGGGGCCGTTGTAGCTGCCATCGGGGTGCCCCGCGGGCCACCGCTCGGGTTTGAAATTATGGATGTATAAAAAATCATCCGTGCGAATGGCTCGCATGGGCGTACCACCGGGGTGGTCCATCTGAGCTAGCGTATGCCGCTCCTTTCCCGTTAAAACATAATCCCGATCTGTCTCAACGCGACCCTGTTTGCCAGACCTCAAAATTGAAAGCAGAGATCGACCCGTTGTTCCTTTCAACGCCCTTAATCCCGCCGCTTCCAAAAAGGTCGGTGCTAGATCTGTGGTGCTAACAAAGTCGCTCACAACTCGGTTTTCAGGAATCGATTTATTCCACTTCACAGCTAGAGGAACCCGGGCCCCATAGTCATACAAATTCGATTTCCCGCGCGGAAAAGGCCAGCCATGATCACCGGTCATCACCACAATAGTATTTTCCAATTCCCCTTTTTCCTCTAGCAAGGACAGGGCTTCTCCGACCTGACGATCAAAACGCTGCACCTCCCAATAATAGTCTAGAATGTCAGTGCGGATCGTTTCCGAGTCAGGATAGAACGGGGGCACCTCCACGTCTTCCAATTTCATACCCGAGCGCAACCCAGATTGCCACTTGTAAGACCGATGGGGATCCGAGGTCCCAAACCAGAAACAGAAGGGCTGGTCCTTGGGACGTTCCTTAAGAAACTGGTCCAAGCCCTGGAATTTCTTGCCAGCGACCTCTTTTCCGTGATCGGATCCTGGGCCGAACGCCTTTCGATACGACCCGACAAAGTAGCCCGCCTCTTTCAGGGCTTGAACGTAAGTGGGAAAACCTTCCGGATAATTACTCCAGAGATTGCCTCCCTCTTTTAAACGCCAATGATACTGGCCCGTGAGAATCGCATTCCGTGAAGGAGTGCACGAGGGTGAGGAAATAAAGGCGTTGGTAAATAAAACGCCATTCGCTGCAATACTATCGAAAGTGGGCGTTTTGACGACACTGTCCCCGTATGCACTCGTATGCGGCCAGCCCCAATCATCCGCAATGGCGAAGAGGATATTGGGCCGATCGGACTGAGCTCTAGAGAGGGAAGCAAGGAACCCAATGGTAAGAGCTACTGATAACGAAAGGGTGAGAGAACGAAACTTTACCATAGCTAAATCGTAAGGTTTTCACCCGTCGAATCAATCCTCAAAAGAGATCAACCCTGTCTCTAAAATGACGCACCTAGATCATTTTTCCATTGGGAAGTCGCAAAGGTAGGGCTTCGACGGCCCGGCGAACCGAAGAGGTCGAGCTAAGGTTTGGGGATGATGTGGGAGATGGGACCCAGGCTACGGCTCGACGGACCGTCGAGCTCTACCCACGATACCAAACCTCTGAAAAAACTAGAAACAGAACCTACTCTGCAATCACGGTACCGACTGGCCTTTAGCTGCCTCCCAGATCGCGTACCAGTCTTCGCGTTCTAATTGGATCGCTCCTCCTTTGGCGCCGCTGACAATTCGGTCGATTTTGTTCGTTCCAAGGATAACAGTCGGGTTAGCGGGAACAGCCAAGACCCACGCATAGACCAGGGCATCCAAGGGAGCCTCTCCATATTTTGGCGATAGCTCGGTCAACTTGTCCCTTAGTCGCTTCGGAGCTCCACCTTTTCCGCTAAAAAGGGCCCCTCCCCCTAGAGGCGACCAAGCCATGGGGCGCACCTTTTTCTGCAGACACTGGTCAAAAGACCCATCGTAGAGCGGGTCCATGCATAGTGGGCTAAACTCAACCTGATTGGTTGCGAGCTTTCCATCCATCAGCTGGTCCAACGTTTCTAATTGATATATCGTGTAATTGGATACACCGACTTTTCTAACTTTTCCTTCATCGAGAAGTTGCTGCAACCCACGAGCAATATCCTCAGGATGGGTCAACCAATCAGGCCGGTGCACCAGAAAGAGATCGATCGTGTCGATCCCCAGCAATCGGAGAGATTTTTCCGCGCAATGAACGAGGTTTTTGCTCGACGCGTCGTACTGTGGAATCGACGCATGGGACTTTTCTAACGAAGGAACATTTATCCCCGCTTTCGTAACAATCTTAAATCGGTTGAGTAGCTCTGGGTCAGACTTCAAAGTATTACCCACAGCTTCCTCGACATGGTAACCTCCATAAATTTCTGCCGTATCTATAGTATTGATACTATTTTCCAGACACTTGTGAAACCGCCGAACCAACGCTTCGCAAGAAGGGGGTTGCTCGCCATCGAGGATGCGCCAGGTACCGTAGGCGAAGTCGCCAAGATCATAACGTAGGTGGTCACTATTTTCGCTCATTTCTTGTCATCTAAACTCGTTATAAAATTCCTCATGGAAGGAGCTTTTCATATCGAGAACACAACACGCATAACCCCCAAAGCGAACAAAAAAGGGAAACAAACGAGATCTCATGCAAACAAGAGATATAACGACAACCGCCCGGTTCGCAAACTCGAAAACAAGCAGGGGGCAGCGACCGAGTTCTTGTAGAGCCAGCACGAGCGCTGGCCCTGCGATAATCTAATAGTATCCAATACGGTCGCCGCCAGCAACGCCACTGCTAGTGACAATTTAGCTCCACCTACGCCAAAATTTCCTTCACCACATGTCCATGCACGTTCGTCAATCGACGCTCGAGGCCATTGTGATAATAGGTTAGGCGTTCATGGTCGAGGCCCATGAGATGCAGGATGGTCGCATTGAAGTCATAAACACTTACCGGATCCACAGCAGCTTTGAAACCGAACTCGTCACTCTCGCCATAACTGAAGCCTTTCTTAACTCCAGCACCGGCCAAGAAACAGGTGAACGCATCTGGATTATGGTCGCGACCGGTTCCATTGGCCTGTAAGAATGGCATACGACCAAACTCAGTCGCCCAAACAATGAGGGTTTGATCGAGAAGTCCGCGACGCTTCATGTCATTGATTAGAGCCGCAGTAGGCTGGTCCATGATCTCTGCCTGCATAGCGTGGGTCTTGTGTATGTTACTGTGCGAGTCCCAATTAGTGATTCCATTTCCACCTGAGGGATCGCTGCCATTGAAGAGCTGAACCACACGGACTCCCTTTTCCACCAGTCTGCGAGCGAGGATACAATTCTTAGCATACTCGCGCTTCAAATCCGTACCCGTATCCGTTCCATACTCCTTGTGGATACTCTCAGGCTCTCCTGCGATATCCATAACATTCGGAACAGAAACCTGCATCTTACCCGCCAATTCATAGCTAGCAATGCGGGCCGCTAAATCGGCATCGTTCGGAAACTGCTCGAGGTGTTTTGCGTTCAACCGATTTAAAAGATCAACCGTCGCCTTGTCATCCTTTTCTGTGTACTTATCTGGACGGGCAAGATTAGAGGGAGGATTTTTCGCATTAAAATCCGTTCCTTGATAGGCTGCCGGTAGAAAACCGCTTCCGAAATTATTCTTACCCGACCGAGCTAATCCACGCGGGTCGTTAATCGCTACGAAGGCGGGTAATTCCTGGTTCTCAGTGCCCAAAGCATAGGTTACCCAACCCCCGAATGAAGGAAACCCTTCCATCGTAAAACCTGTATTGAAAAAATTCTCACCTTGCGGGTGCGCACTCGTTTGTGTGTGGAGCGAGTGAAAAAAACTAAAGTCGTCCACAAGCCCTCCCAGGTTAGGCAACAAATCCGAAACCATCTTGCCGCTTTTCCCACGAGGCTTAAAGTCCCAGAACGGCTTGGCAATGTTCCCAGATGGTCCTTCAAACGTAACCGCAGGCATTCCAGGCGGTTTTTGCCCATGAAATTTGATCAGCTCGGGTTTATAATCAAACGTGTCGACGTGGCTCACCGCTCCAGGGCAGTATATAACCAAAACCTGTTTCGCCTCAGAAGCGAAGTGAGGAGAACGGGGGAGATACGGGTTGTCCGGATCGATGTAGGGTCGAATCGGAGCTTTCCCGCTAAAGGTCTGGGCGTCTGAGGCCAGGAGCCCGTCTTGGGCGAGTAATTGGGTTAAGGCGATTCCACCTAAGGTCATTCCGCTTTGACGCAGAAAGTCCCGCCGGTTTAATAGCGACTGACCATGTGAAGAAATATATTCAGCTCGATTGTCCATTGTCTAAAAATTAGCTTAAGGAAGGAAGGCGAATTCGTTTGAGTTGATAAGTGTGCGACAAACCAGTGCCAGACTCGTTTCTTTGACGACTTCCTTGCAAGCCGCGAGTTCCTCTCGATCGGGTTCGCGATTAAGCAGTATTTGAAAGCTTCGACGAATTTGCCCTTCTGTATCGTCGCTGGATGCTTCTTTTTTCACTCGGCTCGCAAGCTGTTCCGCCTGTTCCCGAACAAAGGGACTATTGAGCAAGTTTAGTGCCTGTAATGGAGTAGTAGATACAGGACGCATTGCTCGAACCTGTCCACAATCCGGAAAGTCGAACGCGGTAAATATTTGGTCATCCACCCGTCGCATCCGTTCCTGATAAAGCATGCGACGCCAGGTATCAGGTCCGTAATTGTTCACTACTTCCCATTGGGCGTAGGTTTTCTTTACGTTGTGAATCCGAAAGCTTGGCCCACCAACAGATGTATCCAACTTCCCAGACGCAAGCAGCACCCCATCGCGAATGACTTCTGCTTCAACACGTCGCGGAGGAAAACGCCACAGCAGACTGGCCCCCGCATCTACTACAAGACTCTCTTCACTTGGAGCACTGGACCGTCGGAACGCATCAGACATCACAATCAGTCGAATCATCGACTTCATTGACCAAGGCTCTCCATCCGTAACCGTGGGCTCTTCGAACTCCGATGCGAGCCAATCTAAAAGTTCAGGGTGGCTCGGTGTCATTCCCGCTTTACCAAAGTCGCTCGTCGTTGGAACGATCCCCATTCCAAAAATATGGTGCCATATCCGATTTACCATGACACGTGACGTGAGTGGATTTTCCGGGCTAGCAACCCATTCCGCAAACCGAGTGCGGCGCTCACTTCCCGTAAAGCTCGAATCTAGGCCCAAGTCACCCCCGAGAATAAGCGGAGCCGCTGGCGAGACTTCATTGCGCGGATTCTCCGGACTGCCTCTACTAAGAACGCGAGTGGTAGCTGGATCAATAAACCGGCCCACAAAGCTAACCTTTGGACCCACCTCTTCGAGCTGGGAAATCGCTTCTGAGATTGCCGCTAGTGCCTCCTGGCGCTTGGGATTCTCCCTGTCCGCCTGCTTTATCTTTTGAATCGCGGCCAATTCAATCCATTCACCTGAGGGGCTCAAGGCTTCCAGTCGATAATCATCGAAACCTATGGATTCGTTGATGCTCAAGTAGTCGACATCGTAATAGTATTCCCGATTCGAGCTCATCCTTAGACGATTGATCTCGGCCGGCTCTAACAAGTTTATTTGAATCCAGGGTTGCTCATCGCTGTCCTCCTTTTTCGCCGCTGTCCACACCATGGTTCCGTACTCTCCATCATTGACGTAGGACTCGGCATGCCGGACATCACCTCTCAAATGGACGGGGCCATCTGCTTTAGTCCCGTATTTCGACAAGGCAAAGTTCTTCATTGGCTCTTTCGGGCCAAAAACCTCCAATTCGTCGAGCCTAGTCCGCTTCGACAAGAAGGTCACTCGTATCCTATCTGTAACTACAGATTCAAAATGCAATTCTCGATAGGCGCCCCAGTCTTCTTCCCAATTACCGGTTGGCACTAGTATCGCCCTACTTTCGGCAATTGTCTGCCAGAGAGGATTGGCCGCAAGTCGCTTCGGGTGGGATTCAGGCAACTCTGGAGTTCGTCCGCCAAACTCGATATCCTGGAAAACTCCGGTCATGGAATAGTAATCTGTGATACTTATCGGATCAAACTTGTGATTGTGACAACGCGCACACCCGAGTGTCATACCCATCATCGATGCCCCCACGGTCTGCATAATCTCGTCCATTCGGTCCGCCCTCGCCTGCCGAATAGCAGATTCTTCTCTACCGACCGTTGCCGCAGGAACATGAGGACCCGCCACCAAAAAGCCTGTTGCTTCACCGGCATCTAAAGAATCCCCTGCAATCTGCTCTCGAATGAACTGATCATACGGCTTGTCCTCGTTGAACGCATTCGTGACGTAGTCGCGGTAAACCCACGCGTTCTTCCGATAGAGATTTGCCTCGGAGCCATTCGTCTCCGCCCAACGAATGACATCCAGCCAATGCTGCGCCCAGCGTTCCCCAAAATGGGGAGAAGCCATCAGTTCATCTACGAGTGCTTCGTAAGCCCCATCCGGATTTGCCACAAACGCTTGTTGGAATAAGGTTACTTTCTCCGAAACGGGGGGCAGTCCCGTTAGGATGATGGATGCCCGCCTTATGAGTGAACGCGCGTCTGCTTCCGAGTTTGGCGTTAGACCGCTTTCGTCCAACTTCGCCAAAAGAAATGCATCAATCGCTCCCGATGCCGCCTCCATGATGGGAACCTTTGGACGTTCTACCGGTTGAAAAGACCAATGGTCCGACTCCTCGGCCTCCGCGATCACCTCGTCCATTTGACCCGGCCAATTTGCACCTTCATCGATCCATTCCTCGATCAACGCAATCTGCGAGCTCGAGAGGGGATCCTCTTCAAAGGGCATCCGAAATTCCGGATCCGGATCCTCGAAAAGCTCGATCAGGTAGCTTTCCGCAGAATCCCCAGGTATCACACTCGGGATGCCACTATCTCCGCCTCGCAACAGATGGGCTCGCCGATCCAATCGGATTTCTCCCTTTTGCTTTTTAGGTCCGTGACAGGAAAAGCAATGCTCCTCGAAAATCGGGAGAATATCTTTCTCAAAGTCGACAGCGAATGTTGCGGGTACCGAGACCAATGCAAGAAAACCGAAAGTGCGAAATATCATAAAACTAATTGCGGTAATTAATAAAATCAAACAATAGAGCTCTGACAATCTTGCGAATTCATTGTTCCTATCCTGGAGGTTTTCTACAATCGATCAACGTTAGCCTCGCTTTGACGCTCGTGTAGCCTTCTCCTTAGCGAGGCCATTAGATCGGCATATTCAGGATTATATGCTAAATTGGTAAACTCTTCGGGATCCCGCTCATAGTCGTAAAGCTCTACCCCAAAAGAGCCTTCGTCCCATTCCGTGTACCGGTAGCGGTCAGTTCGAATCGAGCGTCCTAGAAAATTAGAATTGTCCCAACGCCTGACCGTGCGGCAGTCGGTCACACTGTAGGCTTCATCGCGTATGGACTGACCCGGGTTTTGCAGAACAGGAACGACACTCCGACCGGCCACATGCGGCGGCGCTTTGATCCCACACAATTCGCTCAAGGTTGGGTAGAGATCCACCAGCTCGGTCAAAGACTTTGTGGTCTCACCACGTGCCGCATCTTCAAAGGGCGAGGCGATTATAAGGGGCACGCGAGCAGAGCCTTCAAACAAGTCACTCTTCTGCCACAATCCATGGGCTCCCAGATGGTAGCCGTGATCCGATACGAAAACCACAACCGTATTTTCAGCTAGCTTCAAGTCGTCCAGCGCGTCCAGAAGTCGGCCCACTTGAGAATCCACCAGCGAGATAGAAGCATAGTAGGCTTGGATGATCTCCTTTCGCTCATCGACCGTCAGATCGAGCTGATTCGGGCGGTCGGGCAACGCTGCTTTGGGAATGTCATCTCGGTCGTTTGGGTGAAGCATGACCGGATCGATCGATTCTTTTGGATACCAATCGAAATAGTGCTCAGGTGCAACGTAGGGCGTGTGCGGGCGATAGAAACCCATCGCCAAAAAGAAGGGGCGTCCTGTTTTGTCGGGATGGTTCTTCTCGAGCATTTCGATCGCGTAGCTGGCACCAATGCCATCCGTATGTTCCTCGTCTTTGCTGGGGACCTTCAACCAACTCAAGGTGCCTCCAGGACTTTTGCCGGGAACGATTATGTTCAGATTCGGTTCAACGACCTTGTCGACACCGATTGGATTGCGAACTTCCTCCCAAGAAGGGGCATCGTCGTTACCATTTTCGCCAATGTTATCCGGTACCCCGTAATGATAGATTTTTCCAATCCGAGCTACATAGTATCCGTTGTTCCGAAAATGCTGGGCCATCGTAACAACTTCTGGAATAAATTCCCGAAAGTGCCCGGCGTTGGTGTTGATATTCGTCTGTTCCGGGTAAAGACCCGTCATGAACGAGGTCCGGCTAGGATTGCATACCGGGTTTTGTGAGTAGGTGTGTTCAAACCTCACGCCACGAGCCGCAAGCCGATCGATATTGGGGGATTTGACGAGTGGGTGCCCGTAGCTTCCTAAATCGCAATTCATGTCGTCTGTTGCGATAAAAAGCACATTGGGACGATCCGCTGCAGCCGTCAAAGCGACCGTTAAGATCAACGCCAAAGTCACAAGGAACTTGGGCAAGAGGTTAATGGGTTTTGGGAACATAATTTCTGTTACTAGAAAGACTACTCTCTCGGATCACTCAATCACAAAGCGTTTGTTGAGGGCAGACTACCTAGGCCGATGGCGTCCCGCCCATCGGGATCAGTGCAACCAAAAAATCCTCTGTCGGAGCGGAGCCGACGACGATTCGGGGTCATTAAGTGAATGGCGAAGCTAAACCACACCGCCTTGCGACGTAGCTAAACCGAGACCTAGTCGTGGATTCTGCAACAATTTCCAGCAATAGAGTTAGGTTGACGCCGATGTGCCACACCGAGGCAGCCAGATCTCTTTCCGATTGCGGTCGCGGCGACATAATAGCCCAATCACCCTACCCCAATTCACGCATCACGTCAAACTGCGAGCGAGGAGCCAGCGAATCGCACAATTTCCAATATTCTACTCCCTAGAGGCTTTACTCCCACCCACATTCCAACTTCTTTGTTTAGCTAAATCCCCATGTCCGATTTCATCGCTCATCTGAGAAAGCTCTACCCATCTAGTCGGCTGTACGAAGACGACGCTAGACTGACACCCTACGTTTCGGACGGTCTCACGGTTTTCCGGCAAAAACCGATCGCGGTAGTCATGCCAATAAACAACGAGGAAGTCGTCGAGACCCTTAAGATTTGCCACGAGTGCCAGGTCCCCTTCGTCGCCCGCGGGAGCGGAACCAGTCTGTCTGGAGGTTCATTGCCGATCGATGAAGGCATTGTCATCAGCTTAAACCAGCTCAACCAAATCCTCGAACTTGATCCCGACAATCGAACAGCCCGTGTACAGCCTGGAGTGATCAATTCCAATATCAGTGTCGCTGCCGCTCCGCACGGACTCTACTTTGCGCCAGACCCGTCCAGCCAAACTGTTTGCACAATTGGCGGCAATCTTGCCTTTAATTCTGGCGGGGCTCATTGCCTGAAATACGGAATGACCTCCAATCACATTCTGGGCATCAAAGTCGCCCTTCCCGATGGTGAAGTGGTCGAATTGGGGAATGACAGCTTAGAGAATGCAGGGCCGGACTGCGTTGGACTCTTTGTGGGTAGTGAAGGGCTTCTGGGAATCGCATTGGAAATCCAAATAAGACTCCTACCCATTCCCGAATCCTATCAAACCCTGCTCGCCAGCTACGATAGTCTGGAAGCTGCAGGAGAGGCGGTATCGGTCGTAGTCGCTTCTGGGATACTTCCAGGGGCAATGGAAATCATGGACAAACTGGCCATCGAGGCCGCGGAAGCCGCAGTCAGTGCCGGTTACCCTAAAGATGCGGAGGCACTTCTCATCGTAGAGCTGGACGGCGAGTCCGCCGCCGTAGAAGCGGAATTCATCGCCCTTTCCGACGCCATTAGCAAAACCGGAGCCAAGGAAGTTCGGATCGCCCAGGACAACGCCGAGCGCATGCTCATCTGGAAGGGCCGCAAGAGCGCCTTTTCTGCTGTGGGTCGCCTTTCCCCAGACTACATTGTTCAAGATGGCGTGGTACCCCGATCCCGACTGGGTGAAGCTCTCAAAGAAATCTCGCGTCTCAGTTCGGAGGCCGGTCTCCGGGTTGCCAACGTCTTCCATGCGGGGGACGGAAATCTTCACCCGCTGATTCTTTTTGATGCCAAGCAACCCGATGGGCTCGAGAAAGCGGAAGCTCTGGCCGGAAAAATATTGCGACTCTGCTTGAAGCTGGGCGGATCCATCACAGGCGAGCACGGCGTCGGAGTCGAGAAGCTCGAATACATGCCAGAAATGTTCACAGAGATCGACTTGGGCACTTTCGATCGCCTTCGTCGATCCATCGACCCGAACGAAATCTCCAATCGCGGCAAAATGCTTCCCGGCAAGGAAGCTCCTGCTCTCGCCGCTCACGGTCCCCATCCACTGGAGAAAGCAGGTGTCATCTCGCGCATGTAGATCCATGGAAAACGAACCAAACAAGGCTTTTACCCCAAACTCTATCGAGGAAATGCAGGTCCTCGTCAGAGAATCGAACTCGGTTCGAGTCTTAGGCAGGGAGGACCTGTCTGAGACCCTGAGCTCTGTCGAAGGGCCCGGTCCTCCGAAGTTGGAAGCGCCAAACACCCATATCTCCCTTTCCGCTTTCAATCAGATCGTCGAGTATCTACCCGAAGAGTACACCATTACGGTCCAAGCAGGAGTACCTGCAGCGGAGGTTCAGGCGGCACTAGCAGCAGAAGGCCAATACCTTCCCTTTGACCCTCCATTCATTGCAGAAGGTACCACCGTAGGAGCCATGATCGCCAAGGGCCTCTCGGGTCCGGGAAGCTTTCGCTATGGAATTCTTCGCGATTTTATTCTCGGCGTTAACTTTATCGACGGAATCGGCAACCACAGCCATACCGGAGGGAAAGTCGTTAAGAATGCCGCAGGATTTGACATCCCAAAGCTGATGTCTGGGAGTTATGGAAGTTTCGGCATTATTACTGAAGCGTCTTTCAAGGTCTTCCCGGTCGCTCCTGAAAGTCGAACTATTGTATTCAATTATCCAAGCTTTCAAGAGGCTCACGAAGCCTTCGTTTCATTGGGGCGCTCACGTTTTACGCTGGATATACTAGATCTCGATTCGAAAGGTCGCCTATTTCTCAAACTGGCCGGCCAACCAGGATCCATGGATCAGCGAGTTAAAGCGATCGAGAGCCACCTCACTCACCAAAGCGACACCTTATCACAAAAATGTATTGATAGCTATTGGCCCGAAAGCGTTAGACTCGAGACTCCTCCCCAATCAGGGTTGCTCGTCAAAATACCCATCAATCCTTTAACCATATTCGACCTAGAAAGCGCTTTAGCCTCCTATTCCACTGAAATAAGGTACAGTATCGGTGGATACGTCTGTTGGCTTCATTGGAACAATAGTATTGAAAAACTGAGTGCCCTCCTCACTCAGCTCAACTTATCGGGTCAAGTTGCTTGCGGTGACGCGGAGACCCCACTTATAGCAGCCGATTCCCAAAAGTCTTTTTACCGAAGACTCAAGCCGGCATTCGATCCCGAAGATAAATTTACCGAACTATACCCAACCGCTCTCCTACCCGCTTTCAATGAATAGACACAAAATATTTGCGGGTTCTGCGCCTCTTTTCGGCCATTATTACTAAATGATAAGCCAGATTTCAAAAGAAGATCTCGGACGCGAGTTCGCTTCCATGAAGGAACCGATAGAGGCCTGCGTTCATTGTGGCTTTTGCCTACCCACCTGCCCAACGTATTTGACAATGGGAGACGAGATGAATTCCCCCCGCGGAAGAATCTTTCTCATGAAGGAAACGCTAGAGGGAAAGCTTGATCCATCAGAGATTGATCCCTACATAGACAATTGCCTGGGCTGTCTTGCCTGTGTCACTTCCTGTCCCTCTGGAGTTGAATACGGAGAGCTTATTTCGCCTTTCCGGGCTTGGTCGGAAAAACAGAGAAAGCGGGGGTTGGGCGAAAAGCTGCAACGAATGGCCCTTCTTAAAACAATTCCCTATCCGGATCGCTTCCGAACGGCCTCAAAAGTCGCTAGCCTATTTAGACCTCTCGCACCCTATCTTCCCAAAGGTTTCAGCGCGATGCTCGAGCTCGCACCCAGCGAATTACCGCCTAAGCAGGAATTCAAAGAATTCTACCCGGCTCAGGGCGAAAAGAGGGGTCGCGTCGCTCTTCTCATAGGCTGTGCTCAGCAGGTACTCGCTCCACGAATTAACCAGGCGGCTATTCGTGTACTCAATCGAAATGGCATCGAAGTACTTGTGCCCAGAAGTCAAGGATGCTGCGGCTCTCTGGCTATGCATATCGGCGAATCTGAAGAGGCCCGAAAGGCAGCACGCAAAAATTTCGAAACCTTTCCTGAAGATGTGGATGCTATTATTTCAACCGCAGCTGGGTGCGGCTCCGGAATGAAAGAATACGGTACGCTCTTCGCGGGAGAGGAAGACGCTCTAAGAGCTCAGGCGAAAGACTATGCGTCCAAGGTAATTGATATCTGCGAGTATCTGGATCAGATCGGATTCACGCCTCCCGAAATCGAAAATCCCGAGACCGTCAAAGTCGTTTACCACGATGCCTGTCACCTGGCTCACGCTCAGAAAGTCCGATCCGCTCCCAGGAGGCTGCTTCGATCTATGCCCGGTCTAGAGATTCTCGAACCAGCCGAATGGGAGATTTGTTGCGGGTCCGCAGGCAGCTATAATATCGAACATTCCGATACCGCGAAAGAACTCGGTGAGAGAAAAGTTAAAAATTTGTACGCTACGGACGCAGACATCATCGCTACGGGTAACATCGGATGCCTCACCCAGATCGAATTTCATTCCAAAGATAAAGAGACTCCTCTACGGGTTGTCCATACAGTTGAATTGCTAGATCGGGCTATTGAATAACTACGGATGGATCTGCACATATAGGATAACTCGTTTCATTCAATTAATCGCGTGAATCCAAGAAATCCGTAGGCATAGATCTAAATCCAAATCATGAACCATATCGAAGAAATCAAACGGCTCGCCTCACCCGCTCCTAGACCCCAGAGCCTTGCCTGGCACAATGGCACCCTTTGGATGGGCTCCATGGAATCCGAAACCATCTATCAAATCGATCCCGAAATGTGGACCGTTATTTGGGAAGTTAAAGCACCTGGGGTTCCCTTTGGAATGGTTTCCATCGGCGAAGAGCTCCGTGTCCTCTGCGGAGAGACCGAAGAGGACAACCGTATCATTCGTCGCTGCATTCCTGGACACGGATTCGATACAGTCTTTAAGTTGCCCTGCCCTAATGACACTGGGTCACAACTTGGCTTCGACGGATCCAGTCTCTATGTTAGCCAGTGGTATAATAAGGTTATTCTCCAACTAGGAATTGACGACCAAGCTCACAAATCACTTTCATCTCCTCATGGAATTTGCGGCCAAGTCTTTGTGGACAAAAGTATCTATCTAACAACTACGGATTCGGAAGAGACCAACAAATACTTCCTAACCCAAATCAGCCTCAGCTCAGAGACGGCAACAGACATCGCCAAAATCCCCTTTGGCGCCCGGGCCCTCGCATTCGATGGTCAATGCCTCTGGACCAACGACCGCGAGAACCACAAAATTGTGTGTTTCAAGATACCTGTCTAGGTTCTATTTTTCGACCACAAAAACTCGAGCGTTTCGCAACATTCGTATCCACGGGGGAATCTTCTCCCCAATCTTTGGGGGCTCAGCCGAGTAGCGTCGTTCGGAGAAACCTTTGTGATTTTGCCTGCCAAAGGGCACCCACCAAAACCATCCCCTGCGGGAACCTTCTTCCGAACAAGTCGTAAGAATGCCATCTTCGCACGATCGCACTACGTCAGGATGCGGCTCTACCCCACCCAAACGCGAGCGTTTCTGAAGAAACGCATCCACGGACTGTCCTCCGGCCAATCCCGTGGACTCCAGCTCATCTGCGATGAGCGGAACACGCGTTCGGGGTGAGGCATGAGGATTGTTGCGCGTCCGTCTTCGCTGGTCAGGCTAGTAATGCCGAACGGAGATCCGTTCGGATTGAGTGGATACGCATCCGTCACATTATGAAGATTGTCCACAAAGCGGGCCGACACGAGGCCGGATTTATCGCACGCACTCGCCGCTTCTTGGCTTTTGAACTCGGCTCTTCCTTCACCATGGGCGACTGCGACAGGGAGAACGCTTCCTTCCATATCTTTGAAAAGCACACTTGGGGTATTCTCGATTTTGACGGACACTAGCCGACCTTCATAGCGTTCGCTTCTATTTTGAACAAAATGCGGCCAATGGCTCGCACCCGGTATGAGTTCCCTCAAGTTACTAAGCATCTGGCATCCATTGCATACTCCAAGGGAGAAGGTTTCTTCTCGATTAAAGAACGCCCTGAATTCCTCTCTCGCCTTCTCATTGAACAAAATACTTTTAGCCCAGCCTTCACCCGCTCCCAAGACGTCACCGTAGCTGAATCCGCCACAAGCGACGAGACCGTTGAAATCGCCAAGAGAAACACTGCCGCTCAAAATATCCGTCATATGAACGTCGATACAAGAAAATCCAGCTCGATCGAAGGCAGCTGCCATTTCAACTTCCCCGTTGACCCCTTGTTCACGGAGGATGGCGATTCGTGGCTTCGCCGCAGTATTTCCAATTTCAAATTTTAAATCTTCAATTTCAAAAGTTACCTTAGGGCTGATTCCTGGATTCTCTCGGTCCTGCCGGATCGCATGCTCAGAAGCTGCGGACTCGGGATTGTCACGCAGGTTCTGAATGCGGAAAGTAACATCCGACCAAACGGCCCGGAGAACGGAAAGATCTTCTTCATACAGGACCTCACCTGCTTCCGAAATTTGGATTTGGTATCGCGTATTTAATCGCCCCACTATGTTCGAGCAATCTTCCAGACCATGGCGCTTCAATATATCGAATACATCCGCTAGATCGCTTCCGCTTACCTGAATGAGAGCCCCCAATTCTTCTGAAAATAGAGGGGCGAACGGATCGCCTTCACTCAAAACTTCAAGATTAACTCCCACATTACCGGCAAACGCCATTTCCACAGCCGCGGTAAATAGACCGCCATCGGAACGATCGTGATAAGCGAGAATCTTGTCTTCCTTTCCGAGTTGCTGGATCGCGTTCCAGAAATTTTTGAGATCTTCAGCACTGTCCACATCAGGGGTAGCATCCCCCATTTGAGACAGCGTCTGAGCCAAAATGGAACTGCCAAGGCGATTTTTGCCCCGACCCAGATCAATGAGTATCAAACTCGAATCTAGATTTGGATCCAGCTGTGGCGTGAGAGATCGACGAATATCTTCGCACCGGGCAAACGCTGTGATAATCAAGGAAATAGGAGCAGTCACACGTTTCTCCCCGGAATCGTCCTGCCAAACCGTGCTCATACTCATGGAGTCCTTTCCAACCGGGATCGTAACTCCCAGCGCTGGACACAACTCCATACCTACCGCTTTGACGGCTTCGTAAAGGTCAACCGCATCCCCTGGCACGGATGGCGCCGCCATCCAGTTGGCCGACAGATTAACACCGGTCAACGGTCCTATTTGAGCAGCCGCGAGATTCGTTAAGGCTTCTCCGACTGCGAGACGGGCCGACGCCGCAGCGCTGTTAACCGCAGTGGGCGTTCGTTCCCCAATCGACATTGCCTCTCCTGTGTATCCATCGAAAGAAGTCGCAGTCACAGCGCAGTCCGCTACCGGCACTTGCCAAGGGCCTACCATTTGGTCGCGGTGAATGAGTCCCGTGACCGTACGGTCGCCAATCGTGATCAAGAACGTCTTGTCCGCAACCGCCGGATGAGACAAGACATGCCGAGCGGCTTCCTCCAATGTAACGGTCCCAAGGTATAAAGGCACAAGATCTCTTTGCATTGAGGTCTCATCGCGATGCATTCGAGGCGGTTTCCCTAGGAGGACATCTAGTGGAAGGTCGATGGGACGGTTTCCAAAGTGAGGATCATCAAGCACCAGCTGGCGGTCGTCAGTCGCATCTCCAATAATGGCATAAGGGCAACGCTCCCGATCACAGATGGACACAAACGTTTCAATGCGGTCCGCGGGAATTGCCATTACGTAGCGCTCCTGAGATTCATTGCACCAGATCTCTAGGGGGCTCATTCCGGGCTCATCATTGTTGATCTTGCGCAAATCGAATCGCCCGCCCTTGCCTGCATCGTTGACGAGTTCGGGCATGGCATTCGAAAGCCCACCCGCTCCTACGTCGTGTATAAAAGCAATAGGGTTCTCTCCGCCCAGTGCCCAGCAGCGGTCGATCACTTCCTGGCAACGACGCTCCATTTCCGGATTGTCCCGTTGCACACTGGCAAAATCTAGACTCTCTTCTCCGGTTCCACTGTCCATGGAGCTTGCCGCGCCTCCACCAAGACCAATCAACATCGACGGTCCACCGAGAACGACTAGCTTGTCCCCTTCATGCACCTCCCCTTTCTCAATATGCTCTCTACGAATATTCCCGAGACCGCCCGCAAGCATTATCGGCTTATGGTATCCGCGAATCTCTGACACGTAATCTGGTTCGCGGGATGATACCTCGTCATCTGTGGAAATCATTGCATCACTTTCCTCGATGTCGGTTTCAATCTCTTCACTTTTAGCCACTTTTCCTGGCACTTCCTGTTCGAAGGTTCGGAAATACCCTAGAATATTGGGCCGGCCAAATTCGTTATTGAAAGCGGCTCCTCCCAAGGGCCCCTCAATCATGATATCGAGTGCCGAAACTATTCGGTTTGGCTTCCCAAAGTCTTTTTCCCAAGGACGAACAGCTCCAGGGAGTTTTAAATTGGATACAGTGAAACCCACGAGGCCGGCTTTTGGTTTGGATCCAACTCCCGTGGCTCCTTCATCTCGAATCTCTCCACCTGAACCGGTCGCCGCTCCCGGAAAAGGCGAAATCGCCGTAGGATGATTGTGGGTTTCCACTTTGCACAAAATCGCGATCTCTTCCAAACTGGCAATATACTCATTGCTTTTCGGATCGGCAAAATATCGGTTTCCGTGACTCCCTTCGAATACCGCCGCATTGTCTTTGTAGGCAGACAAGATTCCTTCGCTTCTCATTTCGAAGGTGTTCTTGATCATTTTGAAGAGCGACTTTTCCTGTGCCTCGCCGTCGATATCCCAATTGGCATTAAAAATCTTATGACGACAATGCTCTGAGTTCGCCTGGGCGAACATCATGAGCTCTATATCGTGGGGATCACGACCCAGCTTCTGAAAATTGAGAGCGAGGTAGTCGATCTCATCATCGGCCAATGCAAGACCTAGTGACTGGTTCGCTTCCACCAATGCATCCCGGCCCCCGGCACTCATAGGAATGGTCGCAAAAGGCCTGGGCTGCTCGTGGCGAAACAATAAATCCATTGCTTCCTGACTATCGAACACGACCTGTGTCATTCGATCATGCAACGGGCCATCTAACAGTCTCTGCTGGTCCGGCGTGAGTGACGCGCCACTCAAATCAATCCAAAAGGCAATGGCCCGCTCGACCCGCTCCAACTTCGACAAACCGCAAATGCGGGCGATATCCGTCGCCTTCGACGACCAGGGAGATAGCGTTCCCGGACGCGGCGCTACCACACGGAGCAGGCCACTCGGCTCGTGCCCCTGCACCTTGGGACCGTAAGTCAGAACCTTTTCGAGAATCAACTGCTCGTCGCTGGTCAGCGGCTCATTGGTCTCGGCTACATGGACGTATTCCGCATACACTTCCTTAGCCGGTAGGCCGATCGCTGTTAGTTCAGCAAGTAGCTTTCTGAGACGAAATTCTGAGTGAGACGGCGCTCCGCGAAGGATGATCATGACGCAAGGCAAGTTGAGAACTTAGTTCCCGACCGGCAAGTGCGGAATGGGTAAAATCGAAAAGCATCTACCATCCGCATTCAAATTGCAGGAGCGGCTTTAGGCCGCGATTCGAGAACTGGGTCCATCGCTCCTAAGATTTACCATTCGCCTTATCCCGAATAACCAAATATCCTTCCGAACAATAGAGCCCATGCAAGAGGTGCAAATTATCCTGCCGCTCTACCTTTTAAAAGACGCTTAGCCCATCCTTGCGGGAACTGACAAAGTTATCCGCATTCTCACTGTCGCGGTAGCTCAAAGGAGCGTCCATCGCAAAAAGCCAAATGACATCTTAGCCGGACGGACGGAACAGAACGGCATTGTTGTAGGCATATTGCACACTGCCTTTACGTTCTTGGTGATCGAATATCATGATTCTGGGGCTCCAGGTCTTTCCTTTGTCCAAGCTTATGGGCGCGACCATATCCCCCAATCGCCTCTTCCCCGTACCCGGAGTCCATTAGCGCAGAGGTAGTGATCGTCGGACCACTTTGCGAAATGCGGCTCTCAGATTTTGTTGAAAGGACCCGAGGGATCGAGTTCATCGATCGTTACAACATCTCTTACGTCTCCCTCATGTTGAGCTGAAACTCCTTGGACGGGGCAAAGCACGATTGTAAGAAATGCAATCGTCTTTATTGAGGTTCTTATGCTGGCTTTAATTAACATATCGATGGAATTCGAGTGTGTGTTACTGACGTGACGAGTACTGACTTTTAATGTCTTCGTAATCTTGATGGGGAAAGGTTATCTTAGCAAATTCGGATTGTTGATATGTTAACCGGACCATAGAAAAATGTTTTTTCGTCTGAAACTAGGGCATGTGGCCAAACTTGATACATTGGCTCAAATCATAAGGTTCCCTTTAAGAAGATGTCCAATAATTCTGGATTGTATACACTCCCTAATGTGGGGCTCTGCTTGGGGAGACAGCGTGTGGAGATTTCTAGCTTCTTCTGCGGACGCCGTACGCGACGCCCCTACTGATTTTTGACTTTAAAAACAACCTCTAAGGTTTGATTCGGCAGTCAGGCCCTGCGTCTAATTGCGATACGCTCCGCGTATCTGCTTGTCCGGTCAACAAACCAGTACAGGCTTCTTGCTCCCGACACGATTTCCCATCTGGTTGGGCTTTCGGAGAAATCTTTCATTCACACTATGACACTTCCGCATTCGACACTCTTGCAATTGAAACGCTGGAACACTCCTACCATCTATAATGGTTGGGAGCAAATTACCCAGCATGATGTAGCTCAGGACGGTTTTAACCGAGAGCCTCTCACCGACTACATGTCCGAAATGGGGCCCATGATTGGTTATGCGGTAACCGTAAGGATCGAGCCCTCGAAGAAAGCACATGTTGAAGCCAACCCAAACGCCTGGGCTGAATATCGTGAATACGTGGCAGGTATCGAAGGTCCGAAAGTTGTTATTGTAGAGGATATGGATAAGCCGGATCTGGTAGGCGCGTTCTGGGGTGAAGTGAATAGTAATATTCACAAAGCACTAGGCTGTGTTGGGACCATAATTGATGGGGCCATACGAGATGTCGATGAAATGAAAAATGCGGGCTTTAAGGCACTCGCTCGGGGTATGTGCGTGGGCCATGCCTATAGCGTGCCAGTCGAGTGGAACTGCGAAGTAGATGTGTTCGGAAGATCTATACAACCGGGACAATTGATTCATGCGGACAAGCACGGATTCCTTGCAATACCGCCGGAGGATGAAGAAGCTCTATTGGATGCATCCGTCTTTATGGATCAAAATGAATGCAATACTGTGATTCCTGCTGCTCGTTCGAGCTGCGGGAAACCCGCATCTGAAATCCTACATGATATCAATGTAGCGGGCAACGCGTTTGGCGAAGCGGTTAAAGTCCGATTTGGCGGCGAAGGAGAGTGGTAGTTCGGAACCCTATTCAATCTTTAATGAAACGCTTGAATCCACGAAGAGCAATCCATTGATTACTTAGTCGAAAACCGTGCAGGAAGCACTGGCGTTTGCCATGGAAATTAAGGATGAGGAGAGGAGATTATCGACTATAACGTGAGCGATGATCTGGTTCCAACCATTGAATACGACGAGGAAGGAGACTATCAGTTATTCGAGTACCCAGAAATCGATTACCTACCGCTTCGAATTCTGCGTCAAGAGAGACATTACGGTTGCGGGCAACAATGATCTTAAAATTAAATCCTGACATCCTTCGGGAAACGATCATTGTCTTTGGATAGATGGACCTCAGAACATACATCGTCTTATTGGTTTCCAAATTTATCTTGGTATGCATCTGCCTGAAATCGGCATCCCCGGTCGCCGCCCAAGATGGAAAGACCAGTACCATCGACGTATCGATAGCCAGTGGCCAACCTCTCCTGGTCGGCGGCAACGACGGGATTGGCCCCCTGGCTTCAATCGGGATCAGTTCCACCCCACTGGGCTCCGCTTACATATTTGGAGGCGAGCGACCTGATATTTTTGTCAGTTCCGACCGTTGGTATCCAGGCTTTCATCTTTACCGGTGGGTGCGCGACACGCCGGACGGGATACCGGTTTTCTCCCAACCGATGGAGGTCGATGTTTCAGAACTTCCAAAATTGAAGGACCACAGTTTACAGGATCATGCAGTGGCCAGCTATATCTTCCAAACCCCCGATGGGGCGGTCTTTGGAATCTGGGTAAGTCATACAGAATTCTTCCTGGCGAATTTCAATCGAGATCACATGCGTTTTGATGTCGTTTCCAAGACTAGACTGTCCGGCTTGCCAAGAACGCCGCGCGCGGCGACGGGTTTACTCAATGAGGATGGGCAGTTGGAAATGTTTCTGAGTGTTTCAGATGGTGTTAATTACAAAGCTGCGGGTAGCCATCGTTTGGCTGCTTACCGGCCTTTTGACGGATCCGGTATCTGGATGGGTGGCATTCCCCGCGATGCAGTTTACGGGGCGTCTCTTCCCTTTCCAAACGTTCCACAGAACCTACGTGCCCGGGAAATCATCACCCATAAGAGAGGCGGGCAATTCGGCATCAATGGCATGACGATCATACGGGACAACGGACTGCCAAGACTCATCGTCGGAACACTGCTGGGCGGACTACACAGCTATTCAGATCTCCTGCCAGTCGATGAATACCGTCCTCGCGAAAAAATGCCCCTCGTAGATGAACACGGCATCTCCCTTCGCCACCCCGAAACGTGGACTAATGTCATCGCTTACCCGCCTAGAGAATCTTCCAATTTGGACCTTCTGGCTTCCGGCGAAGGGGGAATGTATTACTATCAGAGAATCCCTGATCACTTCGCTTTCAAACCCATGGGTGAAGTCCAACAGGTGTCGGCTGAGTTGTTCGGTGGAACGCTGGTAGTACCCACCGTCGTCGATTGGAACGGAGATGGCAACCTGGATATTGTTGCCGGGAATTCTCATGGCTTCTTCCTATTCTTCGAAAACGTATCCAAAATTAACCGACCTATATTTGCTCCACCACAACGCATTGCAGCTGCCGGAGAGCTAGTGCACATCCAGGGCCACTACAGCAGCATACAGGGGCCCGGCGAAGCTCGATGGGGTTACACTTGCCCAAATATTTACGACTGGAATGGCGATGGCCTCCCCGACATCCTTATGAATGACGTTCGTGGTATGCATAGCGTTTATATCAATACCGGTTCGAAGACCCAACCCCGACTGGCCTCAGCCAAGCCACTTTACCTAGACGACCTGGATATGCACGGTTCCTGGCGAACACGTCCCGGCATCGATAACCTGGATGGCCAGAACATCTACATAACCTTGGATGATGAGGATCAATTCCACCTGTATACACAAGTAGACGCGTTTAACCTGAGGGATGTCGGCAAACTGCGACTGGAGGACGGCTCTTTCATCAGCGCCAATTTTCTGGAAGCCGGAGGTCGTGGACGCATCAAGTTCGAGTGCGTAGACTGGGATCAAGACGGGGACTTTGATCTCATTGTCGGCACACCGCGACACAGTACAGTTCCGGTAGCTGATCAGAGTGGATTGCCTTGGTCGAAAAACAAAGCGGGGGCGGCCGTGCTATTTCTGGAAAACAAAGGATCCAATCAACAGCCGGTCTTCGCCTATCCCAAACTGATGCATCACCGAGGGGAGCCTGTTCACCTCGGACAACACGCCTGCTCACCCGCAACAGCTTTTTTCGGTGGCAAGCCAGACTTGGTGGTCGGCACCGAAACGGGACGACTCATCTACTACCAACACGAGAACATTAGTTGGGAATAAGGAACGCTTCACCACACTCGTTAGATCCATTGAGCTGCATACTCTGAAGCAGACAAGCGAAGCGGGGAAAGGTAGGGCTCGCTGTGCCCCCGCTCCACCGCAGATGTAGCAATACCCTTGCAGCGCGGCATAGAGAAAGAGCTAGCCCTACGGCCGCATGTAGTAGAACGGGACCAGTCTTCGCCTTACAGACTGCGCCCAGCACGCGCTCTCACCCTAACTCCCTCAACCGAGCGGCAACTTAATCTGGGTGCCGTTATGGGCAGAACGGATTCCCGCCTCCACAATCTCCTGAGCATCCCGAGCCAAGTCGGCTCGGCAAAGAACGGTCGAGTCAGTCCCTCTTCTTACAACCTCCGCGAAATGCCTGGCGGAGTTTTTCAGCCCGGAGTCCAGTTCTGGAACGTCTACTTCCGTTCCATTGGGATTGTCTTTCGTTGCCCAATACAATTTCCCATCCGAGCTGGGATATACAAGCAGCGTCCCTTTAGAACCATAGATCGTTGTCTCGTAGCTCGTCAAATTTCCAATTTGAGTCCAGGAAGCGGTCGCGGTCGCGATCCCTCGAGGGTATTTCATCACAACCACCCCACTGTCCTCAACAGCTAGAAAATCTTTGGCCTTACCGCCCTCCGTTCCTGTAACCGAGTCGGGCATGCCCATTAGCGCTGCCGCCAGAACCGCTCCATAGCAGCAATAGTCCATCATAGCTCCCCCTCCATTACGCTCCGCATCGAACAGCCAATCGCAAAAATACTCTGAGCAGCCGAGTTCTTCGGGTCCACAATGAGCCGCCCGGTAGGTGACGCCTCGAAGGTCGCCGAGCTCGCCATCGAAGGCCATCTGCAAGGCCTTTTGAATTTGAGGCCACCAAGCGATTGGCCAATTGACCACCAGCTTAACTTCTCGCTCTTCCGCCAAGCTCAACATACGCTTGGCGTCCTCCAAACTGGCCGCAAGCGGTTTTTCGATGAGCACGTGCAATCCGCGCTCCATCGCTTGAATCGCGAAGTCGGCTCCTTGCAAGTTACTTCCGAATACATAAGCCGCGTCGATGGTCTCGTTTTCCAGCAAGGCCTCTACAGAACCGTAAACCGGACATCCGTAGGTTTCCGCAAACCGACCTGTCAGGGCATCGATCGGATCTGCTGCTGCAACCAATTCCATTTCATCACAAGCGACAAGAGCCTCCGCTTCGCCCCAAATATGATCATGACTCAACCCCAATACTCCGATTTTCAGTTTCTCGCTCATAATACCTCAATGTGAATCAACGAGATTTCCCACAACCAGAAAGTCATGGATGAGCTACTAAAGCCCGACGACCCCATTTCAGATTCGACCGTGCGACGGATCAAGGATGCGAGCGACAAGGTCCTTAAATGTATGTTCTTCGCCGACGAAGCCGATATTCCGAAGATCGAGATCTCTGGCTCTGCCTTCGCCCAGACTTTCCACGCACGGGAACCCAAAGACTCCAAAGGGAGGTCACTCTACCAATTGAGGGCAAACCGCCGCATGTTCCGCTATCCTTTCGGTTACATCGTTTGAACCGAAACCTTCAAAAATCTGCCGCAAGACGCGCTTAACTACACTTGGGCCAAAATCGAAGGCATTTTGGATCCAACTATCTGACACAAGGGCTATATCCACTCGCCTCGAAGCGACAAAACCGTTATCTTGGATATTTTACTAGAAACCCATCCTTCGGCTACAGAATATTGGAAGTGACGGATCTCAGGTAAGGCGACCGCTTAAACAACCCGGTTGAGATGGGCCTTTCCCGTCAATTTACGAGATTTGAAGACATTTCTGCTTAGAATGTACAAGGGATTGCTCAATCGTTACAATATGGGTTGCCCAAAATGGATTATCCTCATTTGTTTTCGAAATACCTTATGAATTATCCCAAACTCCATAACGCCATGTGGCCCGGACTCGTCGGTAAAGGCGGCGACGAAGAAGGTGCCGAACCACCCATCAGTCTTGATCGCATGCTGGAATTAACAGCGGGTGCCGAAGTAAACGGACAGAAGTTCGAGGGCATCGACTACTTCCTCTTTCATCCGCACACCGATCCTGACGCCAGCGACGACGAACTGAAGGCAGTCGCGGATAAGATCTCCGGTCACGGATTCACCGTGGGATCGCTGGTAGCTCCCGTCTGGCCTGGTACCGTTGGTGACTCCGCCATGGGCGATGACGAACAGCAACAGAAGTTTCTGACGGCGGTCGAAAAGGCCTGCCGCATCGCCAAAATCTTCAATGACCACGGCGTGCGCAAGTATGGCGTCATCCGTATCGACTCCGCCGAGGGCGGTATCGAGAAATGGCGCGAAGATCCCAAGGCCAACACAGCACGCATCGCCGATACCTTCAAGAAAGCCGCCAAAATTGCCGCAGATCATGGCGAGCGCTTGGCCGCCGAAGGCGAGATTTGCTGGGCGGGAATGCATTCCTGGAAGGACATGCTCAATCTTCTCGAAGAAGTAGGCATGCCAGAAACACTCGGGTTCCAATGCGATCTGGCCCATTCCTATCTCTATCTCCTAGGCTACAATGCGCCCGAACATGCCCTTTTGCAGGAAGGCTATAGCGACGAGGACTTCGACGCCGCCTATAAAACGATGACCGACGCGCTGCGTCCCTGGACGATCGACTTTCACGTTGCCCAGAATGATGGCAGTGTCCACGGCACGGGCTCGCACGACAAAACCGGCAAGCACTGCCCAGCAGACGACCCAAATGGTAAGCTAGACATCGTCAAGTGCTCCGGCTACTGGCTCGAAGGAGCCAAGGAACGCGGCATCGAGCATATTTGCTGGGACGGCTGCATGTTCCCGAATGCAATGCTGGAAACCCCCACTACCTGGAACACAATTCTTAGTGCGATGGTTGACGTTCGCAACGCTCATGGCTGGAGCGCGTAAAACGCGTATCCAACAACTCTTCACAAATCTTACACCCCAACTAAATTACACATAATATGGCTAACATATCATTAGGAGCAGAAGTATACACCTGGTTCATGCGTGAATCCGGGGCCGCCTACGAGAACCAGCTGGGACATATGATCGAGATGGTTGAAAAAGCGGGATTTGAAGGCATCGAGCCGATGCATTTCTGGATGGGTGACCTCACCGATCCCGTCAAGCTCGCCGACAAACTCGCCCAGCATAATGTAAAACTTGCCGGTATTGCTCTCGTTTGCGACTGGAACAACCCCGAAGAAACCGACGATGAGAAACGGCAAGCCGATGACGCGATCGAAATCCTGAAAAAATTCCCTGGATCCCCGCTTTGCACGGTTCAGATGCCAACCGGACGTCACGACCTAGAACAGCGGCGCCTTAATCTCGTCGCCAATGTGAACGCGGTTTCCCGCAGGGCACACGATGCCGGACTTCGCTGTTCCTTCCACCCGAATTCACCAGATACCTCCATCAACCGCACCGAAGAAGACTACGCTGTCATCCTGAACGGGCTCGATTCGAGCGTGACGGGATGGACTCCTGACGTGGGACACATCGCCAATGGTGGTATGGACCCACTCACGAAAATGAAAGAGTTCAGCTCCCTCATCAACCACGTCCACTACAAAGATTGGGATGGAAATCCCGAGTGGACTTTGATGGGTGAAGGGAAAGTCGACTTTCCTGGAATCACCCAGTGGCTCGTCGACCAAGACCTAGATGGTTGGATTATCTGCGAAGACGAAGCAGATAAGGCCATCGAAGATCCAGACGGAGTCACCCTCCACGACGGCAAGTACTGCCAAGAGAAGCTGATTCCAATCATTAACGGATAAAATCCCCTGGGGATTTCGAATTTCAAGCCCCGCAGCCCAAAAGCTGCGGGGCTTTTTGAATTTCCACGTGAGCCGTAGATGCAATCTCAACTCCAGATCATTCGCCTTGCGATTCTTGGATGATGCTGGTTTTTTCTTCCTCCCAATAATCTCGCTTACCTGCCCTTGGCGAATTTAAGCACAGATTGAATAGGATGAAGAAACAATCCCGCGGCAACGACTCTCTTTCCCAGTTCATTATAGACAACGGGATCGTGAATACCGGGCAATTGCTATTCGACTGCATTCCCGGGCTCCTATTCTTTGTCAAAGACGCCAATCGGCATTTTGTCTACGTAAACCAGGAGCTGGCTGATTTTATGGGGCTGAAGAACAAGAGCGAAATCGTGGGAAGACCCGATTCCGATTTCTTCGCGGACGATATCGAGAAAAGCTACGCCGCGGATGACAAACGGGTGATCGAAGAGGGGTACATCGTTAAAAACAAGGTGGAACTCATCACAACGTCACAACGCCTCATCCAATGGCACATCACCAACAAAGTTCCTCTGATCAATCGTCAGGGAAAGGTCTGCGGATTGGCGGGCGTAACCAGGAAATTTGAAGGAAACACCAACGCGCTCCACCGATCCGCCCTCGATCGATCCATACAATACATTGCGTCGAACTATGCTCAGGAAATCAAGCTGAAGGATCTCGCTAAAGAGTGTGGCCTCTCTCTCAGCGCCTTTGAGCGGCACTTCAAGAAGAGCTTTCACCTTACTCCTATCCAATACCTGAATCGCTACCGTATACAGCAGTCTTGCGCAGCCCTAAGCCAAACCGACGCGCCGATTTCGGCAATCGCCATGGACTGCGGCTTTTACGATCAAAGCCACTTTACCCGGTCTTTCCTTAGCGTTTTGCACACGACCCCAGCGGCCTATCGCAAACGGTATACCTAAGTCCTTCGCGGCAAACCTCCATTCCCCATCTCTCCAATCCTCTCAATGCCGTTTTCGTACATATCATTGCGGAAAAAGTCCTAGCGTAAATTTACCTTTTCCCCAATAATCTAGACTCAAAATCAACCTAACGCCCTCAAACCCCAAGAAACCGTAAACGTTTAGAATATGCAAAGCCAGTGGAACAACGAGGATGCCGCCAAAGTTGAAAACGATCTTCTTTCGCTCCGAGCCTACGCCACCGCTACCTTTTCCAAATCGGTTACCGGGGTGCCTCTCTGGGGAACGGTTAAGACGACGTCGCGTGATGTTTTTGGAGAAGACCGTACCCATCTCTTTATACCACAAGTTGGGAAATACATCGGCCTCGATAAGGAACGGCTCGTGAAACTGGGACAGCTGGATTGCTTGCCTAGCCAAGAATTGCCACTTCAGCTCTCTCTTTGCGGAGAACTCCAGCCAAGCCAAGCCCCCACCGCCGACACGCTTCTCCATGCCGCAATCCCTTCTCGCTTCGTCGACCAAACCTGCTCCTCCGCCACTTTGGCTTTAGCAAATCATACAAACGTGAAATCTCTCACAGCGGAGATTTTCGGCAATCGAGTCGCCGTCTCCCCTTCCAAGAAAAGCCGAGCGGAACAGGTAAAAGCGATTCTGGCCCTTCTCGACAGCTCCGAGCTAGAAGGGATTCTTGTGCCAAATCTGGGACTTCTCACGTTCAGCGACGAAGCGAACGAATGCCACGAGCGAACAGTGACTTTAAATGCCGCTGCCGAGGCTTATTTCGAAACCACGAGCACTGCGACTGAACCTAAAGAGGCCACTGCGACCCAGACCATGGAAATCGCCACGTTGCGCCAATTCGTATCCAACAAAAAGGGACACGCGTTAATTGCGGTTCACGACGAATCTGCTTCCTCTCGATCGCTTGCGGGTAGTGAAACCGCACAATCGCTCGGAGCAGTGACCGACGGTAATCATGAAGGGTCTCTCTCCTCGGACGCACCTGTCCACACCATCCTCTGGCCCAACAAAGGCATATTTGGTTTCGGACAAGACAAGCGCGAAGCCAGAAAAGTCGCTCAATTTGCGACTCAAATCGGCGAAGCAAAACTTCTTGCGAACGCAACTGGGGGCTGGGTGGAAACTACCATTGCTGGTCCCGAAGCTTGCTCTTCTCACGAAGGGCTCCTCCAAGGGAAAATTGCCCTCGTATCCGGTTCAGCAGCGGGGATCGGTTTGGCGACTGCAACCACGCTAACAGAAGCGGGAGCCTGCGTCATTGGGGCAGATATCAATCCGGAGATCAATTCGATCATGGAGGGAATTGGGGCGCTTGGCATCACGGTCGACCTCACACAGGAAGCCCAGGTCGAAGCTCTCATTGAACGAATCATCCGCGAGTTTGGGGGACTCGACATCGTCGTATCCAACGCGGGGATTTTCACTGCGGGAGCCTACCTGGAAGATATGGAACAGAATAACTGGGAGCGAAGCATGGCGGTCAACCTCACTAGTCACCAAGTGCTACTCAAACATGCCATACCATTCGTTAAGAAAGGGATCGACCCAACCATCATCTTCATTGGTTCCCGAAACGTCAACGCTCCTGGAGCCGGCGCCGCCAGCTACTCCTGCGCAAAAGCGGCCTTGACCCAGCTCTGCCGCGTGGCCGCGCTGGAACTGGCTCCTGAAGGAGTGAGGGTAAACATCATTCACCCGGATGCCGTTTTCGATACCAAGCTCTGGACCAAGGAAGCCCTCGAACGTTCTGCCGAACGCTATGGAATTACGGTGGAACAGTACAAAAAGCGCAACCTCATGAAAACGGAAATCACCTCACGAAGCGTTGGCAACACCGTCGTCGCCCTCGCCTCAGACGCCTTTGCTAAAACCACCGGAGCTCAAATCCCAGTCGACGGTGGGAACGACCGGATCATTTAATCCCTTCCACGAATCAACCCTAATCGTCTAACAATTTCCGTTCTCTCTATACTTTATTAATTTTAAAACCACTGATTCGCGTTGATTCCATTCGTGAATATTCGTGATATTTGAGGGTACTAAAATTTATTCCTAAATGAAAAAATTACTCAACGATCCCAATCAAGCCGCAGCGGAACTCATCGATGGCCTCGTCGATTACTACAACGGTAGCGTAACCAAAGTAGGTCCTGGCGCGATTGCCCTTACCGAAATCGCATCTGACAAAGTCGCCCTCCTTGTCGGAGGCGGCACCGGACACGAACCGATCTACCACGGCCTTATCGGACCTGGCATGGCTGATGGAGCCGCATGTGGGGACATCTTTGCCGCTCCTCCTCCCAATGTCATCCTTGACGCTACGAGAGCTGTAAACAAAGGCCAAGGGGTCCTTTTCCTCTACGGCAACTACGCGGGTGATGTCATGAACTTCAAGATCGCCGCTCAGCTCGCTGCCGCGGAAGGAATTCGGGTTGAAACTGTTTTGATTTGGGACGATGTCGCGTCTGCTCCTCCCAGCGACAAAGAAGGCCGGCGCGGTATCGCCGGACTCATTCCGATCGTAAAGCTCGCGGGAGCTGCGGCCGACAAAGCCAAGGATCTCGACGAACTGGTCAGTCTTGTAACACTAGCCCGCGACAACACGCGCTCCGTCGGTGTCGCCCTTTCGCCTGGCTCAATCCCCGCAACGGGAATGCCCACTTTTGAACTCGATGAAGATTCTATCGGCATCGGTATGGGTATCCACGGCGAGCAAGGAGTCGGGGTGGAAAAGATGATGACCGCGGACGCCTTGGCCGACAAGCTAGTCGATCTCATCTTGGCCGACGATCTTCCCATCGGATCGGGAGACGAAGTACTCGTTCTCATTAACAGCCTAGGCTCCACCACTATGATGGAATGCCTCATTGTCTTGAAACGGGTCAAAGCCATCCTAACCGAAAAAGATATTAAGATTTACGACGTCCTTCTGGGACCACTGGTGACTTGCCAGGAAATGGCCGGACTCTCCATCAGCTTCACCAAGCTCGACGACACGCTAAAACCTCTTTGGGATACGCCGTGTTCATCCCTCGGATACACAAAGCTCTAATCAGCTCAACCTACCTCAGTCATGAATCACACTGCACTCAGGTCAAAGGTAGGGCTGCTTATCCCTAAGCAACCGTATTTTAGCTGCTTAAGGATAAGTAACCCTACCCTAGCTATTACACACACCCAACTATGACCGACCGCACCTTAAGCCCCAACGAAGTTAAAGAAATGATCCTTTTGATTTGCGATAAAATCATCGCAAGTGAGGCCGAGCTCTCCGAAGCCGACCGCAAGCTAGGTGACGGTGACCATGGCCTGGGAATGCAACGTGGGTTCACAGCCGCCAAGGCACAGATCGAGGCGCTCGATCCGAAATCAGTAGGCGAAGTGTTCTCCACCACCGGCATGGCCCTGATGGCTTCAATGGGTGGGGCCTCGGGAGCTGTCATGGGGATGCTCTACCAAAGTGGTGGCACGGCTCTCAACGAATGCGAAGCCCTTGACCCTCCGGGGCTCTCTAGGTTTCTCGATGCGGCCCGAGATGGAGTCTGCAATCTGGGAGGAGCCAAGCCAGGCGACAAAACCATGGTCGACGCACTTGCCGGAGCTCAGGAAGCGGGTCAGGCTACCGTAGACAAATCGCTTTCCGAAGCATTCGCCGCGATCGCAGCCGGAGCTACCGACGGCATGGAGAAAACCAAGGCCATGATCGCCACAATGGGACGTGCCAAAACGCTTGGTGAAAAATCAATCGGACATCCCGATCCTGGTGCCTTATCCGTATCCATAATGTTCAACACAATGAACGAATACGTAAATTAGTAGCACAGTGCTTAAGCCTTCGTAATTTAGCAAATTCACCCATTCCACAGCTGCTCAGGCTATAGAAACTGAGCTACAAAGAATCCAAAAAATATAAACTAATAATCAGCATCCCTCGTGCACGATAACACCATTTCCTAAACAACTAAATTCTCAACATAATAACCCTCTATAAAAATGGCAGATCTAGACGACATCAGAGACGGCGACAATTTCGGGCTTAATACACCCGCTGATACCAACTCCTTTTACCTAAAAGGAATGAACAGCACTGACTGGGGTATAAAGAATCGCATGTCGCGCATTTTCAACCGTAGATCAGGGCGCACTGTTATGCTCGCGTTTGACCACGGCTTCCTAATGGGGCCCACTTCAGGGCTCGAGCGTATCGATCTCAATATCGCTCCTCTCGCCGAGCACGCAGACTGTCTTATGGGAACTCGTGGAATGATCCGCTCTTGTATCCCAGCTGACAATACGAAACCGATCTGTCTTCGTACCGACACCGGAACGACTATTCTCACTGATATGAACCATAATGTCCTCCTCGATGAGGCGGAAGCAATCAGCATGAATGCAACGGCCATGGCAGCGATGATAGCCGTCGGAGATGCTGCTACGGAAGCCTCGACGATCGCCAACATCAGTCGTCTCGTCGATATAGGGAACAAGTACAGCATTCCCGTTATGGGAGTAACAGCAGTGGGCAAGGACATGGTTCGGGATTCTCGCTACTTCAGCCTCGCTGCTCGAGTTTGCGCTGAGAATGGTGCCAGCATCGTCAAGACCTACTACACGGAAGGATTCGAAAATGTGGTCGCCGCTACTCCGGTTCCTGTTGTGATCGCTGGTGGAAAGAAGCTTCCGGAAATCGAAGCTCTAGAGCTTGCATACAACGCTATCCAATGCGGGGCTGCTGGCGTCGACATGGGCCGCAACGTCTTCCAGTCCGAAGCCCCTCTTGCTATGATCAAAGCGGTTGCGGGAGTGGTTCACGACGGACTAAAACCTGCGGAGGGGTTGGAGCTCTTCAACGACCTTAAGAACGCATAGGGAAATCCGTCGCAACTTTAATTTTCAAAGGCTGAACCTGAGGGTTCAGCCTTTTTTGCTCTTCTCTTCTTTCCTTTGCCCATTCACGCCTATAGCGATGCTAAATCTACTGTTCGGCTAGATCTGAGACTTTCTAGAGTTGTGATACGGACACAAAAAAGCAGTTTGCGCGGTAATCGCTACTTTAATGCAATCTCAGAACCCAAAGCTCGCGACAATTAATACCTAACGGCTCCTACCGTTGCTCATGATTTCGAGCGCCCTTCGTTCTAAGGTTTGGGCAATTTCTGAATTTTCCCGATAGAGGTCAGTCTGCTCTATCAAGTCCTCCTTCAGGTTGTAGAGTTGCCAGGGCCTATCAAATCGTTTTCCAGAAGGCTTTTCTCGTCCTCCTGAACCGTTTCCTAGAATCAGCTTCCAATCGCCGTGGCGGATTGCGAACATGGCCCCACCCGAATGGTGAATAACTGGGGCTCGCTTCCAGCCTTTATCTTTACCCAGAAACAATGGAGAAAAATCAAAGCTATCTTGAGCAGCCACTTTTGCATCCGGAATACGTCCTCCGGCAACCGATACAGCAGTTGCGAAAAAGTCAGTATGCGTAATCGTCCTTCCCGAGGCGCTGCCCGGTTTCACTTTACGAGGCCAGCGTACGAGAAAAGGAACACGATGCCCCGCTTCCCAAATGTCAGCCTTTGTTCCGCGACGTACTCCATTCGCCGTGTGGTGCCCTTCAAAATAACCTTGCACCGATTCATCGCTCACGTGGTCTGGCTTCTCACTATCTTGATAGCGGTACATGTAAGATCCGTTATCGCTGGTGTAGATCACTAGAGTGTCGTCCGATATCCCTAATTCGTCTATGGTACCCAAAATCTTGCCCACAGTCTCATCCACTTGCATGACAAAATCACCATAAGGCCCCAAACCGCTTTTACCTACGAATCGAGGGTGTGGCAGCGCTGGCTTGTGAGGAGCCGTTAAGGGAAAATACAAAAAGAAGGGCTCGTCTTCTTTTGAACGTTCAACGATGTAATCAGATGCTTTGATAGCCAGTTGATCTAAGCAGTCGATAATCGAAAAATCCGAACCCAGTTCTCCTTTTCTTAAAAAGGCGGGAAACTTCCTGGCGGGTTGCTCTCTATCCGGCTGACCTGTGATCTCATGCCCTTCAATGTAAATATAGGGTGGAAAATCTAGCGACGCAGGAATCACATACGAGTAGTCAAATCCTATGTCTATCGGTGAATAATCCAATTTCTTCGACCAGTCCCATTCGCCATTCGTCTTTTGGAATCCCAAACCAAGGTGCCATTTTCCCACCACACCCGTAGTGTAGCCTTCCCTACGGAGAGCAGATGCAACCGTTTCACGATTGGTTTCAATAAGCGGAGCTCCATAACCGTTGAGGACCCCTCGTTTTAGTTCGCTCCTCCAACAGTAGCGACCAGTCATGACTCCGTATCGGGTTGGAGTGCAAACCGACGATGGGGAGTGGGCATCCGTAAAAGTCATTCCTTCGCGGGCCAATTGATTCAAGTGAGGGGTCGGAATTCTAGACTCTGGATTTAATTCCTGAATATCACCATAGCCCATATCATCGGCCATAATGAAGACTATGTTCGGCTGAGCCTGAGACTTCTGAGTTTGCTGCCCCCCGGATCTAGTGAAGAAGAGAACAACGGTGAGAACAATGAGCACGGATCTATAATTCATTCATTTACCAAGTCAGCTGTTTATCGTTAGGGCCCAATTTCCCTACCGATCGGATCCCCGTTCCCGTCGTCTTTGTCAGCTTATCGCCCAATTCCTTTCGAAATATTTTTGCGGCTTTTAAAAGCTCAGCGTACACTTCTGGATACTGATCGATTACGTTAAGCTCTTCGCCAGGATCATTCGCTCGGTCATACAATGCTAGCTCTGCCATATTCGAATCGTATTTCACCGGCAATCCACTGGTTCCACCAGGGCGACCATTCAAGGATCGATAACTATGCGGGAACACCAGTTTCCATCGATCATTTCGTATCGCTTGAAGCTCCCCGTGATGGTAATGCGGGAAAAACTCATGGGGAGAGCGAGCACCCTTCTCTGCGAAAACAAGGCCGCTGATATCCTTGCCGTCAATTTTATGCTGCGGCAAATCCACCCCGATAAGTCGGGCAACTGTCGGTAGTACATCGATCGTAGAAGCCAGTTCATCGCAATTCGTATTCGCTGGAATCCTACCTGGCCACCAAAAGAGCGTTGGAACACGAACTCCTCCATCAAAGGAAGTCTGCTTCGATTCACGGTAAGGTTCCGCTGATCCGGCATGATCTCCATAACCCACCCACGGGCCGTTGTCACTCGTGAAAATCACTAGTGTATTATCCTCTAGATCATTCTCTCTCAGGGCGGCGATCACGGTTCCGATTCCATGATCCAATTCCATAACGACATCGCCAAACAATCCCGCACCGCTTTTTCCTAGAAACGCGTCACTGGCAAAAAGGGGCACATGCACCATCGAGTAAGGGAGATAGAGGAAGAATGGCTGATTGTGTTTGCGTTCGATAAAATCGACGGCCCTCTCCGAAGCCCACCGGGTGAGATACTTCTGATCTTCTCCAGTTACGTTGGCGTCAACAACACGATCGTTTTCCACCAATGGCAAATCCGGATACACTTCACGGCGTTTGGGATCGTCAGCTGCGAGGCCCTCATATCGCGGATGCCAAGGCCACATGTCATTCGAATACGGTATCCCATGGTACTCATCGAAACCCTGGCTAGTGGGTAGGAACTTTGGATGATGTCCCAAATGCCATTTCCCGTAGATAGCAGTCGCGTATCCTTTCTGCTTACACAATTCCGCAATCGTCACTTCACTAGGATTCAATCCATCTTTTGCTTTCGGGCTATAGGCGCCGTTAACCCCTAGACGAATATGGAACGTTCCTGTCATCAACGCTGCCCGGGACGCAGAACACACAGGTGCGCTAACCATGAAATCCGTAAAACGTCGACCTTCGGTGGCCATTCGATCCAGATTTGGCGTGGGGTAGTCACGGGCGCCGAACGGTCCAATATCCGCATAGCCCATATCATCGATAAAGATAAGCACAATATTCGGGGGCCTCTCGATCTGGGCAGTTAGCGTATTAGAGTAGTAAACACACGCAAAACTAATAAGTACGATAATAGATCGTCTAGATAATCTCATATTTTAAATTCGGGATCAATATTGGTCCTCAAGAATCCACTCGATGGAACATCAGGAGCCGCACTTCCATAACTTGATTACCTGGAATATCTAGTGCTTTCAGCTCCAATCGGTTCCGACCTTTCTTTAATTGGATGACGCCCATGTCCATCGCTTTAAATTCCTTCACGTAGGACTCACCCTTCCGTACGGCTCTATCTTCCACAGCTCCTCTCATGGGATTGTCGAATGCCTCGGTAACTTCGCCCTTTAGTCGGGAAGTTCCGAACGCCAACTCAAACGTAGACCCCACATCATCCTCGGGGCAAGTGTAGTAAACTTCGACCTTGTAATCACCCGCTGTCAAAACTTCCGCATCCCAGAAAATGCGGTCCTCCAACTGGGTCCAGTTGGTGAAGAAAGAGCAGTTTGGGGCCCTGCCAGATCGCTCTACCCCTCCCGCAAACTGACCATCTCTCGCCGGAATCTGAGTGAAGTCCAAGACGGGATGCCCAATTGTAAAGGGTCTGTTGTCTGGTTCCGCAACCAGAGAAGCCACATCCCTGTCAAAAGTCGTTTGTGCCGCCACCATCCGTTTTAAAACGTCAGGAAACTGACGGCTAACATCTCTTCTCTGACCGGGATCGCTATCCATATCGTAGAGCTTTCCATTCTGGTCCAAACGAAACCGCTGGTTCCGAATACTGGTTTTGCCTTTGAAATGGTTCACGTAGAGCCGATCAGGCCAACTTACACCATTCCTCAACATCAGGGGTCTTAAGCTGACCCCATCCAATGGAAGCGTACGGTATTTTTCGATACCTGCTAAATCGGTTAGCGTGGGAAGCAAGTCAATGGTTCCGGCAATCCGGTCAATCGTTCGTCCTCCTTCTAGGCCTTCGGGCCAGCGGATAAAAAACGGAGACCGCACCCCACCCTCATCAACGCTCCCCTTTCTTCCTTTCATATCCGCATTCCAGCGATACCCATTGGGACCATTGTCACTGAAATAGATTACGATCGTATTCTCCGATAACCCGAGATCCTCAAGTTTGCGAGTCACTCGACCGACATTCCAATCAATGTTCTCACACATGGCGAGAGCCGCTCTCGAATGTTGCAAGTCCTCTTTGTCTTCGGGCCTCGCTCGCAGGCCGAGATCGTTGTCTTCGAATTTCTTCCAGAACCGACCCGGTACCTGCATGGGTGAATGGGGCGTATTGTAGGGAAGATAGACAAAGAACGGCTCATCCTTGTTTGTTTCAATGAAGTCCATCGCTCGATTCGTAAAGTCGTCGATGACAAAGCCATCTCCTTTTACGATCTCGCCATTGTGTTCCAGCATCGGACTGTAGTAGTTGCCCCAATGCCCAGAGCAGAATCCGTAATACTCATCGAATCCCCGTGCGTTTGGATGGTAAGGGGGTTGCATTCCGTTGTGCCACTTTCCGAAGGCCGCTGTCTTGTAACCGTTATCTCGGAATATCTCAGCGATGGTGACTTCATCGAGGTCCAGCCTTTCTTCCCCCCGACTGGCAGATCGAACACCACCACGAGGATTGTAGCGTCCTGTTAGAAACTCGGCTCTCGTAGGCGAGCAAATAGGGCACACATAGAAATTCGAGAATTCAATCCCTTCATTGGCAAGGCGATCAATATTAGGCGTATCCAGATTTGTGTTTCCGTGGATACTAAGGTCTCCCCAACCTTGGTCGTCTGTGAGGATGATGACCACATTGGGCTTGGTGGCACCATTCGCGGTTGGGACTAATAAAAGGAATAGGAGTGATAAGGACCAAGACTTCATTTTGTAAAAATAATTTCTGTGCAGTTAGTTCCGTGTTCCTTCGTGAGCAGCTCCTATTGCACACGGGTTAGCATTAATAGCCGGAATTCCATGACTTGGGAGCCTGGCATATCGAGAGCGGCTAACGTGAGCGTGCCTTTCCCTTTCTTAAGTTCTATAACGCCTAGATTCATGGTCTTGAAATCCTTTACGTAGGACTCCGTTCTTGGATGACGGTCATTCTCGCCGCCACGCACCGGCGGATCATGGGCTTCGGTAATTTTCCCCGTTAATTCGGCTTCATTAAAACTGAGCTGAAAGGTGGAACCCACATCCGCCTTGGGGCAGGCATACTCGATCTCCACTTGATACTTTCCACTTTCTCCGACTTTCGCGACCCAAGTAATCGTGTCCTTAGGGTCTACCCAATTCAGAAAATACGAGCAATTGGGGAAACGATTGGATCGCTGAATCGCCCCATGAGCGATTCCGTCACGCGCTGGAATTTGCGTGTATTTGTAATCTGGATGAGCAATGATAAAAGGACGGTTATCTTCACCGTAGCCTTTCATGCTGTTCTTCTTAAAACGATCTATCGCCGCCTGTAGTCGCTTGGCAATGTCCAGCTTGTCCGCAGAAATGTCCTTCCGTTGACCGGGATCTCGCTTGATGTCGTAGAGACCTCCGTCGCTTCCCAACCGGTAGCGCTGGTTGCGGGCGCTGATCTTGTCCTTCCAGTTGTTGATGATAATACGGCCTTTCCAATCGGGATCGTCTTCGAGAAGTAGCGGCTTCAGGCTGCGTCCATCGAGACGCTTCTTGTTCACGGTTTCTATTCCCGCCAAATCCGCCAGAGTCGGATGCAAATCAATCGCCGCGCCAATGGGCTCGATTACCTTTCCCGCTTTGAACTGAGCGGGCCAACGCAGATGCATAGCGGTACGAACGCCCCCTTCATCTGTAGAGCCTTTACGCCCTTTCATGTCCCCATTCCAGCGGACCCCATTGGGTCCGTTATCATGAAAGTAGACTACGATCGTATTATCGGCAATCCCGAGGGCATCAAGCTTGTCCAACACACGACCTACATTCCAATCGATATTTTCGCACATTGCTAGAGCCGACCGAAGATGGGTCATGACTTCCTTTTCTGAATCCCGGTTTCGCATCACAATCTCTTTGTCCTTAAACCGATCCCAATACTCTCCGGGCACCTGCATAGGAGAGTGTGGTGTGTTGTAAGGCAAGTAGGCAAAGAAAGGCTGGTCCTTGTTTTCCTCCATGAAGGCCATCGCTTTGTTGGTCAGGTCATCGATGATGAATCCTTCTCCCTGGACAATCTTTCCGTTGTGTTCGAGCGGAGGCGAAAAATAGTCCCCCCAATGCCCTGAGGCGAAACCGTAATACTCGTCGAATCCTCGTCCATTCGGATGGTAGGGATATTGCATTCCGTTGTGCCACTTGCCAAAGGCACCAGTGACGTAACCTGCGGCCTTGAACGAATCGGCAATTGTAACTTCGTCGAGATCCATCCGTTCACCACCCGCGGAAGTACTATAAACCCCACTACGAGCATGGTAGCGTCCTGTCAAAAACTCCGCTCGGGTCGGTGAACACACCGCGCAAACATAGAATCGATCGAAGCTGATACCTTCCTTCGCCAGCGAGTCAATGCGCGGCGTATCTAGATTCGTATTCCCATTGATACTTAAATCACCCCAACCTTGGTCATCCGTTAGAATGACTACGACATTCGGCCGATCTTGGGCACCCGTCGAAAGGAGACTTCCTAGAACTAATAAAATCAAAACTGAGGAATATTTTTTCATGATAACAATAATGCTTTGGAATTCGATATCGGCATTCAAGCAGGATACGCTCGTAACTCGCTTGCAGGATCCCGCTTCGCGTGAACATGACTAAATCCACGATTTCTCATCCTATTGACGAAGCTGCATGCCCTTGGCACAATATAATACATGCCAAAACAACAACGAAACGAGAGCTCATAAAGGGGAAAGTTATTCAAGGTAGCTACTAAATTGGTAGTGGTTCTCCTTCGAAAATAACGTAGAGCAACAGCACTTTTGAAAGACGCAACACGTTGCACACTAGTTTCAGCCAAATCAAGTAGTTTGGACAGGAATCTTCCCAAGGATCGTTTTCTTTCAACGCCCTCATAAGTCTTCCAACCCCGATCTTCCTCTCCTCTTTCCTCTATTGCCAAGCCGGAATAGGCCGTTCAACTTTCCCCACGTGCCTAACCGCAACCACAGAATTACCGTCAATCGCGACTTCCACACATGAGCCTTGCTGACAAAGTACTAGAGGTTAACAACGACCTTCCTATTCGCACCGACGAGCCTGTTCACAGCGGTAAAGTACGCTCAGTGTATTGGTTAACGACGGAGGACAGCGCTCGTCTTATCAAAGAACGAAACTACCCCGTAGCGGCCGACGCAGCACTAGCAATCATGGTAATCAGCGACCGCATTTCAGCCTTCGAATGTATCTGGCAAGGCAAAGGCGGCATGCGTGGCGTGCCCGGCAAGGGAGCTTCCTTGAACGCGATTTCCAATCATTGGTTCAGGCTATTCCGCGAGCAGGGCCTCGCCGACAGCCACATCCTGGAAATTCCCCATCCGTTCGTCTGGATCGTGCAAAAGGCGCGTCCCGTCATGATCGAAGCAATCGCCCGTCAATACATCACGGGTTCCATGTGGCGTGCCTACGATAAGGGAGAACGCGATTTCTGTGGCATCTCCGTCGCTGAAGGACTCCGTAAGGATCAGAAGCTGCCCGAATTGCTGATCACCCCTTCGACTAAAGGAATCCTCAAAGGAATCCCCGGTGTACCGGAACAAGACGATGTCAACGTCACTCGCCAGGACATCCTGGACAATTTCGAGGCGTTCCGATTTCGAAGCAAGGCCGATGTCGATGTTTACGAGAAGCTGCTATCCGACGGGTTTAATCTCATAAGCAACTCCCTCGCAGCACTGGACCAGGTATTCGTTGATACCAAATTCGAGTTTGGCTACGTCTCCGACAGGGACGGCAACGAGAAACTCATTTATATGGATGAGGTGGGCACGCCTGATTCTTCGCGCATATGGGACGGACTCAGCTACCAAGCGAGCAAGGTGGTGGAAAACTCTAAAGAGGGTTTCCGCCAGGCGCTACTCAAACACTTCCCCGAACCTGATATCCTGTTGAACAAATCTCGCATTGAGGAACGCAAAGCCCTAGCGGCGGACAACGAGCTACCACTTGAGATCATAATGGGCGTATCCGAAACCTACACTCAAATTGCCCAGAAAATCACCGGCTCGAAGATCACCTTGTCCGACGATCCCAAAGCGGTAATCATAGAAATTCTTCGGAACGAATTTGGGTTGATTGGAGAGTAAATAAATCAAGCTCTTCATGCTCCCCTGAAACGGGATCACTTGTCTCGGCGTATCCCGCAATCGCGGGAGAAGACGGAAGCAAGGGAGTGAAACAATCCGGACTGCGTTATCACCTTGGGGAACGATGCCATGAACTGGCTAATCGATGAAGGGATCCGGTGCCCTGAGGATGTCGGACTATTCTCAATATGGGCGATCGAAGGAGAGCCCCCTCAAAATCACCGTCACTTTAACGTCAGCCTAGAACTGCTAGCGAAAACTGCGATCGAAGAACTCGCCGATCGACTGAATTCAAACACGAGAGGCATTCCCCTAAGACGTCGAAGCATACTCCTTTCCAGCGATCGCGTGTATCGGCATAGCCTCCGCCCTGTAGCCTCTAATAAATAGTAGAAAACAAATTCAACTTGTCCAAGACAAATTGAATGGCTTTCATACTAGCGTCGACCATCACACTAAGCATTCAATAAAACTGACAACCCTATCTCTCGCTCCGTGAACCCTCAAGATAATAGAATTTGAGCCAAAAACCTAATGTAGTATTCGTATTCGCCGATCAATTTCGAAGACAAGCTACTGGATTTGGTGGAGAGACGAACATCCAAACACCACACTTAGATTGTCTCGCGAGCGAGAGTATCGATTTCGTCAATGCGATATCTGGAACGCCTGTCTGCTGCCCTGCTCGAGCATCGCTATTGACCGGCCAATATCCACATCATCACGGCGTCATAATCAATGACGTCCCTATGGATCCGAACGCGGAAACGATGGGCAAGCTCTTTTCCAAAGCCGGCTACGATACCGGGTACATCGGCAAGTGGCATGTTAACGCGAACGGGCGCAGCTCCCCTATTCCAGTCGATCGCCAGCATGGCTTCAAATATTGGAAAGCCCTTGAATGTAGCCACGACTATAATACATCTCACTATTTCGAGGGTTCTAGCACTGTAATGAAAACCTGGGAAGGGTACGACGCGATTGCCCAAACGGATGATGCTATTTCCTTTATAAAATCTCGCAAAAAAGACAGCCCGTTTCTCTTAACCCTATCCTGGGGACCACCACACGATCCCTATGAGACCGCCCCTCAGCAATACCTAGATCTCATTAACGAGGACATGATTGTCTTACGGGAAAACGTACCTGCTAGCGAAGCAGACAAGGCACGAACACTCCTCAAAGGTTATTACGCTCACATCCTCGCCCTTGACGAGTGCCTTAATTCATTGATGGAGGCACTGGACGAGGAGAGTCTGGCTGATGACACGATCCTAGTGTTCTGGTCGGATCACGGCGACATGCTTCTCTCTCACGGGGAGCTTTTCAAACAGCGACCTTGGGAGGAATCCATTCGGGTTCCGCTTTTGATTCGATTTCCGCGACGCTTTGGTCCAAGGGGAAAACAGCCTCCCGCGTTCATCAATACACCCGATATATTGCCAACGCTTTTAGGACTGTGCGATATCGATATCCCAGAGAGTATCGATGGAACCGACTACTCTACCTACATTTCCGAATACATCACCGCATCCGATTCGCCTGTCAGCTCGGCCAATGAGAATAAAGCTCCAGCGGACTGCGCCCTGCTCGCCTGCCAATCTCCCTTCGGTCAATTTACTCGAGAGGTCGGAGGTCGCGAATACCGGGGGCTCCGTACATCCCGTTACACCTACGTTCGCGATTTAGACGGACCCTGGCTGCTATACGAAAATGACAGCGATCCCTACCAACTCACCAATTTGGCAAAGGATGACACGAAGAACGAGTTGATCAAGGAACTGGATACGCAATTGTCTCAAAAGCTTGCCCAACACGATGACGCTCTCCTACCGGGAATCGAACTGCTTAAGAAGTTTCACTACGCCGGTGATGTGGATGAAACCGGAACGATGCCATTTTTCGACGAATGGAATCCTGCTTAGATATCGATCGTATGAAGCCAGCTGAAACCCCCACTAAATCCCAACCACAAGTCACCCTACTGCAAAAGTTCGCTTAAGGGTTCGGAGCCTGAGGCTCTTCCGCCGGTGGGCACCTTGTCGCCATGCTCGGATTGGCAAGCGATGACTCAACCTTCGACACGCACCCGGTCACAAAGAGAGCGTCGTCTAAAGTTCAGGCAGCCTGTAATTGGTTTGGCCCTACCGTTTTTTTCGAATGAACGACTTTTACTTCCGCAGAGCTGAAACCTTTCCTAGGTCCGTCCGAAAACACGACCGGCTTTGAAAGCTTTTCGATCTCCGGCGGGTAGAACCAAATGAGCACCTTCCGTGAAATTGGGATTAAAATAAACACCATCGGAACCCCAATCGCCATCCACTTGAGAAAGGGGACCGTGCCGCCTCCCAAATCAGACAGCAGCACTAAGCCCATAATATTGATAGAGCTTCCTGCGGGTGTAGCCACTCCTCCAATCAATGCGGCTATCGTAATGCCCAGTATGAGTACCTTGCCCAAATTAGACTCGCCCGGTGTCAATCCCTCTTTCCTTAGAACCCCAAGAGCAAGCGTCATCCAAATCGCACAGGCAGGCACATCGGACATGATCGATGAGATAGCCGCCGTACCGAACATGAACGCAAAGACCACATTCTTTGTATTGGTTCCGGACCGCTCCAGCAGCCAATGGGCGAATCGATGATCGAGCTTTAGGTGACGAATGCAGGCTGCGAACAAAAACATCGCCAAGACAAAAAAGAAAACCGGGCTAATGAAATTGACGGACGCCTGCCTCAGGGTCGTCACCCCGATAAACGCCTGACCGGCTATCGCGATGATTGCAGTAACCGATATAGGCAATGCCTCGGCCACCCACAGATTGAGACAGGATACCGACAGGGCGATCAACCGGTGACCCTACACGCCCAGCGAGTGTGAAGACGGGAACGCCCCCAGCGCAATCAAGCACCCTTTCTAGCTGTTCGGCGCCGACAAGCCCGAGATCGTTTCAAAGTCCTTCATGGGGAAGTCTCCAACAAAAGGGCATCCGATAGAAATGGAAATTATATTTTACCTGTTTTGCGTATTGGACGGCTGACAAGGGTAACTTTTCCCAATGGCGAGGTCAAAATATTCTAGCTATCACCCCATGGATAGAATTTGCTCTAAAGGGATTTACCTCCTTCGAAAATGACCCAAGGCAAGCGTCGATATCCAATCCTGATCCTCCTTCTATTCGGCAGCTCTTTCCTCTGTGGGCTATCCGCCCAGAACAAGCTCGATCTCCACGACAAGCGAGTTGTCATACTAGGTGATTCCATTACCCACAGGGGAACTTATGTAAGTTTTATTTCCTACTTCCTCCAGAAACGGAATCCGGACTTGGACTATAACATCATAAGCATCGGCTTGGGGAGTGAAACCGCCGCAGGGACAAGCGAAGCAGAGCACCCCTTTCCCAGACCCTGTATCCATTCGCGACTGGACCATGCCCTCGAGCAGACAAAACCCGATATTATCTTCGCTTGCTACGGGATGAACGATGGCATCTATCATCCCCTCAGAATGGATCGTTTCCTGGCCTACCAATCCGGCATAGAATCACTCGTCGCTAAAGTCCACGCCAGCAATGCAGAAGTCGTTTTGCTAACTCCCCCCCCGTTCGACGCCGACGCGAAAAAGTCCCTCGCTCCGCCCAATGCTACTGACTTCAGCTACAAGGCTCCCTTTGCACAATACAACGAAGTGCTCAGAACCTACGGAAAGTGGATCATGCTTTCCAAGCTATCGGCCGCTCGCAAGATCGACCTCAACACACCCCTGCTGGAGTACAAGCAAGAGCGACGGAAAACGGACCCCCAATTCTTTCTCACGAAAGACGGCATTCACCCAAATGAGTTTGGACATTTGCTCATGGCCAAAACGATTCTCCAGGCATGTGGTTTTGAAATTGAAGGGGACATAATCGAAATTCTGGAGCAAGCCACCGCTGATCCGCTGTTCGGGAAGATCGACCATCGACGCCAAATGCGATCCAAAGGATGGCTCGAATATATCGGCTACGAGCGCGGAGAAGTCGTAAAGGCAGAGAGCGTTCACGAAATTGAGATCGAGGCTGCTGAGAGGCAAAAGAGCATCGACAAGTTGAGGCGTCTCTAACTAACGGGCGGGCTTACGCTCCTCTCCTACGCAACCGACGGGCCCAGTCGTCTCCAATTTTCATTGGAGAAATTTTGAGCAATTGCCGAGATTGGCACGATTCTCGCGTCTGCATTTCATACCCCCTGCAACAGCTGGGAGTATCTCGAATCACCTCAATTGGAAAATTTTCAGAAAATGACACGTAACAAGCTGCTCGATATCGCGGAAGTCGGAGAGGAGGAAATTGACGCCCACTTTCATCTCCTTCCTAACAGCTACTTTGTTAACACAGCCAAGAATGAAATCGTGCGGCATGTCCGGATGATCAACCGTCTGCTCTACGAGATCAATCACGCGGATTCGGTTGGCTCACTCAAACCGATTATCGAGTGGACTCCAGACATCGAAAATGGGCTTTCCGAAGTCAACGTAGTCACCTGGGATCGAGCCGGTCTCTTCCACAAACTTTCGGGCGCCCTCAATGTAGCTGGGTACAATATCCTGGAGGCGAAGGCAATCTCGCGGAGCGACAACATAGCAATCGACACTTTCTACGTACAGGAGAAGGAATACGGCCACACAATCGATTCTGAAACGGTATTCGCAGAGGCTCTCAGCAATGCGCTTATATCCAATGAGGACTTATATCCAAAAATCTCGGATAAGTTTCTTCGTCACAAAGTCAGTCACTCGAAAGCAACCCATAATCCCATCGCTTTCTCTTTTCACCCGAAAGTGGAAATCTATCAGGCTCTTTCCCGCAAAACCGCGATTATTGAAACTCAAGCGCCTGACACCCCTGGATTGCTCTACCAAATCGCCTATCAGTTGCATCGAAAAGGATACGACATTACCTCAGCTAGCATCAGCACCCAACAGGGGATCGCGATCGATACAATCAACTTTCGTCGGGCTATCCCCAATCAAACTATGAGCCGAGAAGAGCTCGAAGAACTGAGTCGGAAAGTCACTCAAACAGTGACTGACACCTGTCCCTTCTTAAAAAGCTAGAGTCCTACCAAATACACTTCAATCTATTCAAACACCGCTTCAAGTCCCGCTCGCATCACGGAGGCATCCGGTATTCTCCCAGTCCAGTATTCAATTCCAATTACGCCTTGGCCAACCAGCATTTTCAGTCCGTCAATCACATGACAGCCTTTGCTTGCAGCCAACTTTACGAGTTGAGTCTTGGGAGGGTTGGGGATCACGTCGGCCACAATCATATTTGAGGTCAGCGCGTTCGAATCCAAGGCTAGTTTGGCATCCACATCTGGATACAAGCCGATGGATGTTGCATTGATCACGATATCGGTATCGCTTGGAATTTGAAAATTGCCGTTCCATAAAACGAAATTTGATTCTAATTCTGGGCAACGATCTTTTACTTTGTCATTCAGCAAGGCAGTCAATTCCCGACCGCGATCTTCACTTCGATTGACAATCGAAATACGATTCGCTCCCGCTAAGGCCATTTCCACGCTGATCGCTCGAGCCGCGCCTCCCGCGCCAAAGATTACGACAGATTTTCCCGCTGGGTCGTCGATTTCCTCGAGGGAAGCAACGAAGCCTTTTCCATCAGTGTTTTCACCGACCAGTTTTCCCTCACGATTGACGACGCAATTCACCGCTCCCATCAGCTCTGCTGATTCTCCCAGCCTATCAAGATACTGAATCACCTCAACCTTATGAGGAATCGTACAATTGAATCCTTGAAACCCGAATACACGTGCGGCCTCCACCGCAGCCTTCAAGCCCTCGGGCCTGACTTCGAGAGTCAGGTAACGCCAGTCCAAGCCCAGTGCCCGAAAGGCGGGCTCAATCATCGCCTGAGTCGGATTTTCCGCCACCGGATACCCATAGCAGCCGACCAATTCTTGTTTAAAATTCAATTCAGCCATAAATCAATCCTTCCGCTCACCGAGCACACATATTCCTTCGAGTCCAAAATTAACCGTAGAAATCAATCGCATCGACTCTTGAAACCAGAGGGCAACCCTCAACCTTCATTAAAGATCACGTATGTGCCACTCTTCCCCGCTACGGCAATATCCAGACGACCATCGCCATTCAAATCCCCGGTTGCAATTTGGAGTCCAGTACCCGCCGAGCCTTCGACAATCGTTTTTCTATCGAATCGCTTCTGTTTCTTGTCCCAATTATAGTAATACAAAACGGGGTCCTCCTTGCCGCCGGGATCCTTCCCGTTGTGGGCAAAGACGCGCTTGCCCGTTATCAACTCATCCTCCCCATCCCCATCGATATCCGCCAAATGGAGCACATGCGGCTGGGAAAAGCTCTTGTCGATTACGTGCTCCTTCCACTGTAGCGTACCGTCCGACGCCGGTTTCAGCTGCTCGCGCCAGAATAGACCATAATCATGTCCCATCCCATAGATAAAATCGTTTCGGCCATCTCCATTTAAGTCTCGTACCACCATAGGTATCGACGCGTGAAGGTACCAATCCTTGTGCCACTTCCATGGCTTATCCATCGCACCCGACTTTGGCCGCTCATACCAGCCCTCTTGGAAGAGAACGTCCTCTAGACCGTCCCCATTCAAATCGCCCATTCCCAGCCCGTGCCCATTCCGGCTCGATCCAATCTTGATCTTCTCCATAGTAGGAACCTCTTGCATCTCCTTTACGGTTCGATTGCCGCGCTTGACTTCGACTTCCCGTACTTCCGTTTTAAACTTCCACGCCAGCAGCGAGGTTTCCTTGTTCCAGGAATTAACTACAAATTCCTTGACCCCATCCCCATCGAGGTCGTGCATGAGCTCCGCTTCGTTCCGGTCCACCTGGGTATCAACCAGCAAACGCTTTTCCCACAGAAGCCCTAGCTTTAACACCTCCGGACCTGGGTTGCGGAACCAGTTAATCTCGGTTTGGAAAAAAGACTGTGCAATTATGTCAACCCAGCCATCCGCATCGACATCATAGGGAAAATCGCCATTTGAATGAATGTATCCGTTTCTGTCTTCGATGGGACGTAAAGCGCGAGGAACAAAGTCCGGTCCCGCATACCAGTTTCGTCCAGCCACAACGTCTAGCTGACCATCGTTGTTCACATCGACAATGGCACAGCCTTCATTCGCATCAATGGCAAGAAGCTTCGTGGAAAAAGAGATATCCCTTTCTCCCGCATAGACGAATCCAGAAGTCAGGAGAACTAGACTCCCGAGAATAAAATTGAGGGGTAATTTCGCTAATTTCATAATCGTCTAGCTTATCGTCGCGAGGTCGGGGAATGGTTCAATCTATTTATAGCAGGAAGTTAATTTGCACTTCCCTACTTGCCGTTCACTATTTGTGATTGGGCCGTAGAACCTTCTATATCCCGAATTTCTATACTGAGCTCGGACTTTTTCGGCAAGTCTTCCCTTACGGCTAAGGTGATCGTCGCCAATCCCCTTTCCGCATGAAACGAGTAGGCGACCCTTTTCTCGTTCAACGATTTGATCCCCGGCCCAAAGAACACTTTCATCCGGTCCTGATAATTTCAAACCCACAGCTCCTGCGGTTCGAACATCCATTTGGAAACGCAAATAATGGAAGTTTATGCGTCCGTGCTGTCGGAGCGGCGGAATTCCGTCCAAGGGAAGCGTTCCATCCACCCTCGCGTACAAGGGCCGCCATTCGAACAGAGGATCATCGGAAGTGACGTAGCCAAAGGGCTTGTGCCGCACAATATCCACAAAACCGCTATCACCATCCTGATCGTGCAGGTATTTAAAGGTCCTCGCTATTCGTCCGGAAGAAACCTTATAGGGTCCCTCTTTCCCCAGTTCGGAGAGGTAGGCGACTAGATCAGCCAATTCATCTTTGCGTAATCCGCCCGTCAGTCCGCCGCAGAGCCGACGACAAGAAACAAATCCTTGTCCTGCATCGGAGGATCCGCGTGACAAAAATCGACATTTCGCATCAGCGACGGTTGTAATTTAGGACCCCTCAAACACCGCATTCGCTGCTTTTTAAATTGCCGAATCTTACGAAATTACGTTCAATCCGGAGTTCTTCTCGAAATGCTCAGCACCCAAAAACAATTACTTTCCCAATCCGAATGCGAATCGCTCGACTCATTGGGCTACGTTTCGCTGGGTCGACTGTTGGACGAAGTGCAGTTGGAGGCGATTCGTGAACGCGTTCGCCAATTAGTCGAAGAGGAAGGTGATCAAGGAGGACATGAACTCTTTAGCTCAGATCGAATTCGCCACCCAAAAGAGGAAGGAGCAGACCGGCTCGCCAATCTCGTCAACAAGGGCTCGGTATTCGATTCACTCTACACCCAACCTAAATTGCTCGCAGCGATCAGCTACGTCCTAGGACCTGAAATCAAGTTGTCATCGCTCAACTATCGGGCTGCCAAACCAGGACAAGGCCTGCAAAAGCTGCACGTCGACTGGAAATCTGCAGTCATGCCCGGCGAGTTCAAAGTCTGTAATTCGATATGGCTCCTGGATGATTTTACCAAAGCCAACGGAGCCACTCGGTTAGTACCCAAGTCACACCTATTCGGCAAGATACCCGAGGAGGTGATGGAAGATCCCTTGCAATCGCACCCAGATGAAATCCTTCTAGAGGCTCCAGCGGGAACAGTTATGGTATTCAACTCTCACTTATGGCATGGCGGGACGATCAACCACACGAACCAACCACGCCGTGCCATTCATAGTTACTTTTGCACCCGAGAACGAGTTCAACAAACGCCTCAACAAAAATTCATCCAACAAGAAACGCTCAGACGGATTTCACGGGAAGCGAACTGGCTTTTAGATGTGTAGTCTAATATGACAGTTTAGTGACAATATTCAGGTAGCGGGCTATCTTACTTTCCCATCCGATTCTCCAAAACGAGAATAGGCGGACCCCCACTCACCAGTTCTTCAAATTTGTCCATGTATTTCTCCCGCATTCCGACCGGAACATAGGCGGCTCCTAAGACGATGTCTTGGTCCCCGTCCCCATCAGCGTCCCCGGAATCGATCGACAGCCAGCGACCCTTTTGCGTCGCGGGATGGGTAAACGGAATGAACTCTAGCGAATCGACCTGCTCAAGATAGACAAAGTTCTCCGGGCGTTCCAAATCAAAATCGGGGTGGTAGGAAATCGCCGCTATATCCAGATCTCCATCATGGTCGAAGTCTGCCACCTCCGCACCGTAAACGCCATACATCGGATAGAAATACGACTCTTCAAATTGAAGATTCCCCTTGTTCAGATAAAGGCGAATGCCATGATCACCCTTCAACGTATTATAGGTATCTGAATCGCCATTGTCACCATTGAGGGTAAGCAGGTCCATCTGCCCGTCTCCATTGAAGTCTTTCAGTTCAAATCCAATGTATCCGAAAGACGGATGTTTCTCCCAAAGTACATTCTGAGTGAATGTTCCGTTTTTATCGTTGAGAAACACACTCACATTTTCTCGAGCCGCACTCATCATGACAACGATGTCCAAATACCCATCTTCATTAAAGTCGTGGGCATCGCCCTTAACGATTCCGGGCTGGTCACTGAGAATCAGCGGATCTGCCGCATAAGCACCGTTTCCCGAGTCTCGCCCATAAATCGAGAAATTGCCTGTATAGTCACCAAAGTTACTTACAAGCAATTCATCCAGACCATCATTGTCTAGGTCCGCGAAAGCGAAGTCTGCGGGGCGGTGCAGATCCTTCACCAAAATATTGAGCCCCATGAATACTCCCCCGAAAACCCGTGTGTGCTGAAACTCTCCCAACTTGGCTCCGATATTTGAAGCAAATAGGTCACCAATGGACAAAAGATAGAGATCTTCGCCAACGGCTTGAGCCTCGACCAGAGACACTCCCGGCGAAGGATGGCTGTCATGGAAATTCAGATTACGATCCAGAACGGTCAATTGCTCTGATCGACCATCGTGGATGTAGAGTAGTCCATTTTCTTCATCGATGTGCACCATGGATGTAATGGCAGAGTCCATACGGTATTGGGTAGGTTTAACACGAAACTTCTCAGTGTCCTCAATAATCACAGGCTTCGTGATCTGGGGAATCGCCTTCTCCGGAGCCTCAGCAATATAATAAGCTCTCAGTTTGGCCCAATCCTCGTTCGACATCAACGGAGCATCTGGCAACAGGTTCGCGTCCCGGACGAATTCCTCACGCAAATGAATGCTTCCCAGTGCGGATTCCGGCGACCCTTCCATGTATTCGTAGTCTACAATTCCCAAAAAGAAGCCCATGTAAGTCAGAGCGTATTCCCAGCTTTTCTTGGGAAGTAGGTCCGCGGCAGGAACTTGATGGCAAGCAATACAATGCTGGGTCGCGAGCAATCGCCCGGCTTCGACGCTATTCGCAACGGATGGACCCCCGTCTTCAGATTGAGAGCAGGCAACCAACAAAACGGACAACAAAAGCCATCCCAAAAACTGAACTCGATGAATAAAACTCACCATTGAGGTGACGTTCTAGCAATCAGCGCTTAACGAGCGACCAAAAAAGCTCTAAAAGGTTGTTCGAGACTGCTCCAGAAGAGGACGTATTCTATCCCGCTTCCAGTACTCAAGGACCCGTTACTTTTTAGAAGTGGTCAAATTTCCAAGGTAGCTCGCAAAGACCAACTGTTGGCGAGCGTCGGCCTGTGCCGCGCTCCAGGCAGGCGAAGCGAGAGCTTCGATATCCGCCAAGCCAAAGGCCTCAAGCGGACTGAGAGGTCCCTTCGCCGCCCGCAAGATCGTGTAGTCGAACCACTTTCGCTGCTTCTCCAAGCGAGTCGCATCATCTGGGAGCAGATGGTACTGCGCCTGCCAATCGATGATCTCTCCGAGTATATCGGTACCCAGTCGTCCTCCCCAAATCCAGTACGCTCCGCTCATGGCCCATTCCTTCAACTCTTTCCATTGCAAGGCTGAGAGTGATTTCAAGGGATCGATCGATCTTGCCCGCTTTCCAATGCTCTCCGCATCCTCCTTAGTTTCCAGTCCGGGTCTCAACCACGACAAAGAAAGTGTCGCCACCATGGCATTGTAACGATCGCTTCCCCGAGTCACCTCAAGAGCCAATGTTGGCTGGTCCAACGGAATCTTATCGGGTGTTCCCATTTTATCCATCAGCGCCAGTATCCGAGCCTGCATATCCAGCACGTTGGTCGCAAAAGCTCTTGAAAGGACGTCCTCCTTATACCCCGAACCAATGGGCCAATGCGACTCGACCGTCGTCACCCAGTCTTCAAGGTTTTCCAGATAATGATCCGAATCGCCCGTGTAAATTCGGATCAAATCCAATAGTGTCGATCGCCGCGTTTTCGGATCAACATTGGACAGCCCCAAACTCAATAACGGAATGGAAACGTCCCGATCCTTCTTTTTGAATGAGGCAAGCATGAACCGATCGGGTGCCGGAGCATAGCCCCGAGCAATAGCTGAAAGCTCCTCGATACATTTACCGCAGCTGAGACTGTACACAACTATCTCGGTGGGAAGCGTAGTTGCCTCCCCGCTCGCCGCGAACCAGTCAAGCGAATAGCCGAGGGTGGCATCCGTCGGGAGCACCATCGCATTTTGAGCTTTTCCATGTGGGGAGGCGGCTAAAATTAACGCTAAGCCAGATACCCCTAGCCCTGTTTTTAATCCACTCATCATTCAAACAATCAAATAACACCCCAGGAAAACCTCCCATTCGAAATCTCGCAATGACTAATGCTAGAAGCCAAAAGATTTGATAATTCGGTGACCGGCCTCGGAGGCTATGCGAATTTTTTCGCCGTTATTGCCCTTGATCTCGGACACGTTGTCATCCAAGTCGCAAGTCGTCGCGAAAATCTATTACAACGAGTCGTACTTGTCCGACCTGCCTCTTGCTTTTTCGACGGGGTACTTATCAGCATTGATCGCCATTTTGCGCTTGATCGCTTGGGATAGATCAATATCCGCACGATTGGCAAACTGAAGGGAATAGATAATTACGTCCGCGAGCTCATCTTCAATCGCCAGCCTCGCTGCTGCATCTCCAACGAGCGTATTTGAAGCCGTATTATCCAACCATTGGAATCGCTCCATTAACTCTCCCGCCTCGATCGAAATCGACATGGCTAGGTTCTTGAGCGAGTGGTACTGAATCCAGTCTCTTTCCTCTGCGAAGGCGGCGACGGATTGCTTCAATTCTTCCAAGGTTGCAGTTTGTTCGGGCATTGCGTATTCGTATGGGACTAGCCACCAGCGGGCAAATGAATTAAACAAAAACCACTCACAAGCATTGGGTTCATTGACAATTCCCCGATATTCCTCAGAAATCACAACAATCCATTATGAAATTTGCAATTTGCTCATTTTCTCTGTTTCATATTACCTCCGTGGCGGCACCTGCACACACCTCTGGTTTGGCTCATGCTCAACCGCACCCAGAGAGCATTAGTGCATTCGCGATTCTTTCGGCGGGATTAACCGCTGGGGCAATCGTTTGGATTGCTTTCAGAAAAATCAATAAGGGATCCAGAGCGAATCAGTCCCGCTAGTACGATCTCGACCCTAACCGGATGCTCCTCGCAAAAGGATTCGAAGATCCGAGGAGCTACCTACTCAACCTCAGCCTCAAGGAACCTACCATGACCGCTACCCTACTCGAAAGTCTGGAAGCCTGGTTTGAACCGATCGAAGGTAGTCTAACCGCTTTTTCTGGGGGCGTCGACTCTGCACTCGTTCTCTACTTATCCAAGCGATTCCTCGGTCAAAAAGGCATCGGAATCATCGCCGATTCGCCCAGTTTGAAACGAGCCGACCTAGAGATCGCCAAGCGATTCTGCCAGCAGTTTGAAATTTCCCTTAGGATTATTCAAACCGACGAGCTCGACAAAGCGGAATACAAGAGCAACCCTTTTAACCGTTGCTACTACTGCAAGGATACGCTCTACAGCATGATGCGGGAGCTCCATCAGTCAGACTACGCCAACTTTGCGCTTTTGAACGGCGCTAACGTGGACGATCTTGGAGACTTTCGCCCCGGACACCAGGCGGCGAACGAACAAAATATCCTGACTCCCCTCGCCGACTGTGGACTCGACAAAGACGATATTAGAGCACTTGCGAAGCACTTCGAGCTTCCTGTCTGGGACAAACCTGCAAGCCCCTGTCTCAGCTCTCGAATCCCCTACGGTCAAGAAGTAACCAAAGAAAAGCTGACTCAAATTGAATCGGCCGAGATTGTGCTGAACAACCTCGGTTTCCCAGAAGTCCGCGTACGCCATTTCGGGGATCTTGCGAAGATCGAATCCCCTGTATCAGAAATCGAACGACTCCAATCACTTTTTCAGCTGATAGAGTCCTCCCTTAAGGAAATCGGCTACAAAAAAGTTGAAATCGACAAGGAAGGTCTGGTTTCCGGAAAACTCAACCGAGCAATTTCTTCGAATGGATGACTATAATTTGGATACCAACAGGGAAGAACGCTTAGGCTTCCCCGAAGTGGTCTACGGAAGCTCAAAATCCGTAGACCTGCTACGAAGAATTCTGAACGAGTATCAAACTCAGTCTAGAAACGCACTGGCCACAAGGGTACAGCCGGAAAAGGGCCAAGCCCTGCTAGAGTATTTTCCTGATGCTCACTACGACCCAGTATCCCAGTGCTTTTTGTTACAGGCCAATGATCTCGACGACGAGAATGCTCGCATTGGAATATTAAGTGCAGGTAGTTCGGACCTTCCTATAGTCAATGAAGCGTACTACACGCTCAATCTGCTAAACGTCCCTGCAAAACGGATTAACGACGTAGGAGTAGCCGGAATACACAGGCTATTTGACCGTCTGGATGACATAAAAACCTGCCGAACACTCATCGTGGTCGCCGGATTTGAGGGAGCTTTGCCGAGTGTCGTAGGAGGGCTTCTGTCCCAGCCCATCATCGCCGTGCCATCGAGCGTTGGTTACGGAGTCGCTACAGGTGGAATGGCAGCCTTAAATGCCATGCTGTCCAGCTGCGCAAATGGCATTTCGGTCACCAATATAGACAATGGATACGGTGCCGCCATGGCAGCCTACCGGATTTTGAAACAGATTGAAGCCAAATGAATACCCTCTACATAGAGCCATTTTCCGGTCTTTCAGGAGACATGTTCCTCGGAGCTCTTTGCGGACTGCTGGAGGCATACGATGACCTCGAGGGGCTTCCTCAAAAACTGAATCTTCCCGATGGGCGCGTTGAGATCACTAGTGTGGAAAAAAACGGCATCGTATGCCGTCACGTGAATGTGGTCGATCTCAACGAACCAACCAACGCGCATCACGACCACGGCCATAAGCACGAACACCCACATCACCACCATAAGCACGACGAGGGGCACAGCCATTCCCACAGCCACGATCATCCTCATAGTCATGTGCATGGCTCCCATGAACATCGCCACCTAAGCGAAATTATTGATCTGATCGACAACGCAGATATCACCGATTCTGCTCGAAAAATTTCTAAGGAAATTTTCCAGCTTATCGGAAAGGCAGAATCAGAAGTACACAATATTCCCATTGAGAAGATTCACTTCCACGAAATTAGTGCCGTTGACTCGATCATTGATATTGTAGGCTGCGCTGTGCTAATCGATCGGCTCGGTAGTCTCACAACCTATTCAGAACCCGTTTGTGTAGGTCATGGAATGGTCGATACACAGCACGGACTTCTTCCTATTCCCGCTCCCGCAACTGCGAAACTGCTACAAGGGATTCACTGCTACAAGGGAGACGAGAAGGGGGAACGTGTTACTCCCACGGGCGCTGCCATTCTCAAATACCTCAATCCCATCTTTGAGTCACCAACCTTGAAGATAGATCGTTCCGCCTACGGTCCGGGAAAGAAAGATTTTATTGGGCCGAATGTACTTCGACTCTCTCTCGGCACGATCAGCCAAGCTTCCTCAGCGATCTATTCGGTCGAGACCAACCTAGACGATTCATCATCTGAACTTCTAGGTTCTGATTTCCAGGCTCAACTTCTCGAGCAAGGGGCGATCGACTTTACGCTTACTCAAGCCCTTATGAAAAAGGGCCGGCCCGGCCACCTGCTCAGTGCTTTAGCTAGCCATGAAGACCTCAAATCGGTCTGCGACTTCATACTCGAAAATACCACGGCAATTGGTATTCGATATTATCCCGTAAGCCGTAAAATACTCGACCGGACCGAAGAAGCCGTTTCCACGGAATTCGGGACCATCAGAGTCAAAACAGTAACCACCCCTTCTGGCAAAGAACGGCGAAAAGCGGAATATGAAGACTTGTCCAGAGTAGCGAAGAAACAAGGGGTTTCCATAATGGAGCTGAAGCAGTCAATCGAAGGCAGCTAGTCAAAAAGAGATTTTAAAAGACGAACAAAGTGCATTCAAAACCATAAGCTAGAATCAATGAAAGTGAATCGTCCCCTGACAATATTTTCCATCCTCAGCATCACTCTCTGCACATTCGCGGCTCATGCCGATAAAACAAAAGTCCTCTTTGTGGCAGGTAAAAAGAGCCACGGGTACTTTGCTCATGAGCACAATGCCGGATCTCTGCTGTTAGCTAAATTACTCAACGCCAGCGGATTAGACTTTGAGGCTTCGGTCTACCACAATCCAGAGAATCCCGGCTGGCCCCAAGACAAATCTCTTCTCGAAGGGATCAAAGCCGTAGTCATTTACTGCGATGGAGGAGAAAGGCACGTCGCCAATAATCACGTGGGTGCCATCGACGCTCTCCAAGCCAAGGGTGTTGGAGTCGGTTGTCTGCACTACGGAGTCGAAACGGTCGACGGAGCGCCGGGTGATGCGTTCCTGCGGTGGATAGGTGCATACTACCAGCTCTACAAATCGGTCAACCCGCACTGGACACCTAAATTTGAAAAGCTTCCTGATCATCCCGTCGCTAATGGGGTTAAGCCGTTTTCAATCAATGACGAATGGTACTTCAATATGCGATTCCGGAAAGACATGGAAGGAGTCACTCCTATTCTTTCCGCGATTCCCCCAATCGATCTGCTACCAGAAAAGGACCATCACCACAATTCGACTCCAGATGGCCGAGCTGCGGTTGCGAGAAGAGACCTTCAACACGTCATGTGGGTGTCGGAAAACGAGAATGGAAGCCGAGGGTTTGGGTTTACCGGCGGTCATTGGCATGACAACTGGTTGGACGACAATCTTCGCAAAGTCGTGTTGAATGCCATTGGATGGATCGCAAACAAGGAGATTCCTCAAGACGGTATTCCTTCAGTCACACCTACTTTGGAAGAGCTAATGCGGAACCAGGACTACCCTCCCAATCCCTCGAAGATCAGGGAGGACCGCTACGCGGATATCAGGAGAAAAAAATGATCGTATCCATTTTCTCCGTTAAGCCTCGAATTTAAAATAGAAACTAAATGCAACCCTCTTCAAGTGTCGTATCGTCGGTCATCGTTGACTACGAACTGAATATTTTGAAGTCGGATCCGGCAACGCAAAAGCTCCTTTCAACGGAGAGTTCAATTGCAGAGCAATCCCCTACTTTGGAAGCTCTTTTAATATCTGCTATCGCAGAAGGCACATCTTGCTCAAGTAATGTAGTCTTTCTTGGAGGAGACAATCAGCCGAGCAAGATTAACATCGCAAATTGCTTACCGTTCCCTGCATGTTCCCTTGTATTTGTAACACTATTACCAGCAGTCGTAGAGGACTCAGTCAAGCCATCGGAAGCCAATCGGAAGATAGACATGCAGAGCGCGTTTCTGGCTAATATGAATCATGAAATTCGCACTCCCCTCAACGGTATGGTCGGTATGCTAGACCTTCTCGAGGATACGGAATTGGATGAGGACCAAAAGGAAATGCTCGAAGCGATCCGTACTAGCGGGGATACCTTGCTTACATTGATCAATGATATTCTCGATCTTTCCAAAATTGACGCTGGGAAGATCGATATCGAGTCAATTCCTTTTTCTCCAAGCGATTGTATCAATAGTTGCGTTTTTCTTCTGAAAAGCAAAGCGGTCCAGCGCTCCCTTTCCATCGACGCGAAGATCGATAAATCAGTTCCCAGCATCGCGGTGGGTGATTCGGCCCGCTTACGCCAGATCATTCTCAATCTTGTCAACAACGCTCTCAAATTCACTATCCTAGGCTCGATCTGTATTGAAGCATCCGCTACTAGTATCTCCGTAGATGCTTCCCTTCTCCAGGTCTCAGTCAAAGACACTGGCATTGGCATTGCACCGGAAAAGATGCATCGCCTTTTCAAACCGTTCTCACAAATCGACGCATCCATTTCGCGCCGTTTTGGCGGTAGCGGCCTAGGTCTAGCGATCTGCAAGAATCTCGTCAAGCTCATGGGAGGGGAAATTCAAGTCGATTCCATTCCTAACAAGGGATCCGAGTTCCGCTTTACAATTCCTCTTGAGGTATCGAAGGAAGCTCCCTTTCAGCCGAAAGGTGACTAGAGGGCTATCTAAAACCAGGATCCCACCTGGTTGATCCCAATTGAAGCCAGCCAAGCGAGGATCGTCATAAACCCAAAGGACAGTGCTGCCCATCTCCAACTCGTCTCCTGAGCGATCACCGCAAGGGTCGCCCCACACTGTTGGCACAGGGCAAAGAACACCATTAACGCAATCACGACGGGAATGGTGAAAATCGGCATCCCCGCTTTAGGCCCACTCTGCCATTTCTGGCTAGCCATCGCTTCACGCAAGTCACCCGCCTCTTCGTCCACATCACCGCCAAGACTGTAGATAATCCCTAGCGTGGAAATAATCACCTCTCGGGCGGGAAAACTGGCAATCACGCCTACGGTAATCTTCCAGTCAAATCCAGCTCCTGAAAATACGGGCTGCACGGTCTTTCCGATCCGCCCCATCCAACTCTGCTCGATGAATGCGGAAGACACCTTGTGGTCTAATGCGGCCACGATTGCTTCATCCTCATGGATTGACGCTAGGGCAAATTCCTCGGTCCAACCATTCCGAGCGGCAATTTCGGATACAAATATTTCACGCGTTTCTATTTCTACGGATTCGGTACGTGGAAAATATAGGAGAGCCCAAATGATAATGGTAATCGCGAATATCACGGTTCCGGCATTAACGACGAACTCCTTACCCTGACTGTACATCTTGAGCATCACATCCCGCACTTTGGGGATCTGATAGCTAGGCAACTCCATAAGAAAGGGCTGTGGAGGCGTCTTAAGAATGTACTCATTCATCAAGTACGCAAACGGCATCGCTACAAGCAATCCTACGAAGTGCATCGAGAACAGAACGGCACCCGCCACAGCTGCTCCATATCGAGGCTCTATGAATGCTCCAATCATTAACACATAGACGGGTAGCCTGGCCGAACAACTCATAAAGGGAGCGACAAGAATCGTCACCAATCGGGCTTTTGAATCCTGAATCGTTCGAGTCGCCATCACCCCAGGAATGGCGCAAGCATAGCTGGAAAGAAGCGGGACAAAACTTTTACCCGACAGACCGCACCAACTAAATAGCTTATCCATCAGAAAAGCTGCCCTCGACATGTATCCAGTATCCTCTAGCAGACTTATAAAGAAGAATAGGATCATGATTTGAGGCAAAAATATGACCACGGCCCCGACCCCCTCAATGATCCCATCGGTAACCAGACTTTCAATCATAGGCCACCCTGAGAGAACGTTCGAAACGGTGTCTTGCACCACGGACTTTCCCATGTCGATCAAGTCCATGAAAGGTCCCGCCCAACTGTAGACGGATTGAAACACAAGGTACATCAAGGCCAGAAACGCGATTAGTCCCCAAACCTTATGCGTTAAGAGGCTATCGATGGACTCACTCCCCGCGATTCTCGAGGAATCTCGCGCCGAAATGAAGGGCTCGACGTATTCCTTAATGTGTCGGTACAAAAGTACCGCTTCTGCATTAGCTGGATTCAGCCCGCCTTTAAAGAGTGCCTTCTTCGAGATCTCAAGTGCCTCCTGCGTTTCCAAACCGGACGCTCCCGCCCGTTTGAAGATCTCATCGTCATTCTCAAAGATGCCACGCATTAAAGCGGCATCGTCGATCCGAGCTGATACTGGTTCCGACAGCTCCGAACGCACCCCTGATATCGCTTCCTCTATTGACTCAGGCCACGTGGGTGATATCAACTTCGGCTTTTCATCCAACGCCTGAATCACCGCATCTTTCAGTTCAGTGATTCCTTCCGCTCGCGATGCAGAGATCGGCACAATTGGGATGCCGAGCTTCTCTTTGAGGCCTTCTATGTCTATGGCGATGTTCCGCTTTTGAGCGGTATCCCAATAGTTAAGAGCGAGCACCATCGGCACTCCTAGCTGCCCGATTTGAAAAGCGAGAAACAAGTTTCGCTGCAGATTGGTCGCGTCGACAATGCAAAGCACAATATCCGGTCGGTCAAGATTCTCAACCTCCCCACGAAGGGCATCCACCACCACCCGCTCGTCTGGAGACGTAGCCGCCAAACTGTAGGTTCCCGGCAAATCGAGAATCTCAACGCGCTCTGTACCGATCAGCGTAATTCCTGTCTTCTTCTGAACCGTCACCCCGGAGTAGTTGCCCACCTTCTGACGCAAACCGGTTAGGCAATTGAACAGCGTACTCTTTCCCGTATTAGGATTGCCGATCAACGCTACCCGTCGCAGTCGATCTGGTGAGACACGGTTATTCGCTAGTTTCGGCACTACGGGATATCGCCTCGCAGGCTTTAAACGGGTTGAACGATGATTTGAGCGGCGTCTTCACGTCGCAAACTCAATTGGCGACCATCAACGTCCAGCGCAATCGGGTCCCCCAACGGAGCAGATTTAATAAAACGAACCGTAACTCCCGGCATCAGCCCCAACTCCATCAAACGACGCGAAAGCCCTTGAGCCCGCTTGTACGAACCAATCTTTGCGATCTGACCGTCGTTTAAATCGTTTAAAGTTTTCACAGGATCTTCCTTTTACGCTTGTTGAGAACGAGTTTCAGTCTAAACTGTTAGAAGTCAAATGGTTTTGCGTCCATGTTGCAAGTATCGGAAACAGTCATCATCCTCCTAGTTGTCGCCCTCGCAACGGCCTGTCTCGCTAAACGCTTTTTGTTCAAGGGGAAGCGAGGCTGCGGTCATACCGTCAGTTGCAAATGTGCAAAACCCTCACTGCCAACTCACATCAAAAAGATCGACCCTTCGTAACGGGGTTTCTCGACTAATCGAAATCAGCCCAAATCCCTCGGAACTATAGTTCTCCAAGCGGCAAACACCGTCACCCAAAAACTTTTAAACACTAGGATCGCATAGATCAAAGCCTCGGGATAGACAGTCCTCCATCCACCATCAACACTTGTCCCGTTGAATACGGAAAATCGCCTCGGGCGAGCGATGCTACTGACTTTGCCACATCTTCAGGATAGCCCCAGCGCTTGGTGACGCACAGACCTTCTCCGATCAGCTTGTCGTACTTCTCGGTCACCGCGGGTGAAGCGGTCATATCAGTTTTTGTTACTCCAGGGCGAATCTCGTACACTGGGATATCAAATTCACCCATACGAGCTGCGAAAAGCTGGGTGACCATACTCAGGCCTGCTTTAGCAATGCAGTACTCACCACGATTCACCGAAACGACCGTTGCTGAGATCGAGGAGACATTCACAATTGCTCCCGAAAAGCTTTCGTCCTGCTTCTTTGCCTCCACCATGTCATTAGCGACGAGCTGAGTCAGAAAGAAAGTGCCTTTCAAGTTTGTATCGACGACGAAGTCATAGTTTTCCTCCGTCGTCTCCAGAATGTCCAGACGCTGCTTGGGAGCCACGCCAGCATTGTTGACGAGCATATTTAATGTCCCGCCTGGGGCGGATCGTACGATTTCGATGATCGATTCACGGCCCTCAGTAGAACCAATGTCGCCTCGTGCGTAGGCAACCTCAACCCCCTTCGATCGGAGTAAATCGAGCACGTCTCGAACGGTATTCTCAGAACGTATACCATTCAGTATAAGATTCCAACCTTCATCCGCTAGGGATTGAGCAATTCCAAAACCGATTCCTCTTGTTCCGCCCGTTACTAGAGCAGTTTTACTATTCGCTTTTGCCATCATGACTTTCTTCAGTTATTGTTATTACCAATATACAAAACAACGGGCTTGGAAAGAACCCAAGCCCGCAATCAATTTTCTACAAATCTGGAACGTCGAGCCACTTGCGCTCTTCCCAGCTTTGCATACCGAGTGCGGCTAGTTGTACTCCTTTTGCTCCTTCAAGTAGTGTCCAACGGAAGGGCGTATCCAGCACCACGTGCTTCAAATACATTTCCCACTGAACCTTGAAAGCGTTGTCGTAAACTTCCTGGTTGGGCACCTCGGACCAGTCCTTGTAAAAATCGATAGGCTGATCGATATCAGGATTCCAAATCGGCTTTGGCGTATTCGCATAATGCTGAATATGACAGTCCCGCAAACCGGCAACCGCGGAACCTAGCTCGCCATCTACATGCAGCGTTAGCAAATCGTCTCTGCGGACGCGAGTGCACCAAGAAGAGTTGAAGTTAACGACAATTTCACCATGTGGCCCGTCGATCTCAAACATCGAATAGGCCGCGTCATCCGCCGTACACGCATAGGGGTTTCCACTTTCGTCGATGCGCTGATTAATGTGCGTCGCACCACGGCAACTAACGGCCTTCACGGGTCCAAAGAGGTTGTCGAGAACGTATCTCCAATGGCATAGCATGTCGATCATCATTCCACCACCGTCTTCCTTACGGTAGTTCCAGGAAGGTCGCTGGGCTGGAATTGTGTCTCCTTCAAATACCCAGTATCCAAAATCTCCAGTTACCGAGAATATGCGTCCTAGGTAGCCTTTTTCGATCGCCCGCTTCAATTTAACCAATCCAGGAAGCCAGAGTTTGTCCTGAACCACGCCACTCTTAACACCCTTGTCCACGCAAAAGTTGTGTAAATCAATCGCGGTCTGCGTATCCACTGCAGTTGGCTTTTCGCAGTAGACGTGTTTTCCTGCCGTCGCTGCCGCTTTTACGGCATCCGCCCGCCTCAAAGTGCTTTGAGCATCGAAATAGATGGAAAACTCTGGGTCTGCCATAACGCTGTCCAAATCGGTAGTCCATCGCTCGATACCGGATCGGGCTGACAATTCCTTGAGCTTAGTTTCGTTCCTTCCAACTAGAATGGGAATGGGTATAATCGTCTCTTCAGGGTTCACCCAAACGCCCCCCTGTTTGATAATTTCGACGATCGAACGCATGAGATGCTGATTCGTGCCCATGCGGCCAGTGACGCCGTTCATTATAATACCTACTTTGTGAGTTTTCATAATATTTAATTGTTGAGTTTCACCCTCTAAGAAAGCGATTTGTAAGCGTCTATTATTTGACCAAGATAATCGTCTTGATCCATAGCCCAGTACTTGTTGGAAAAGATCTCCACTTCTTCGTAACCGGAAAATCCTGTCTCATTCACCCATCGACGTATTCCAGAAATATCGATAACACCCTCTCCCATAAGCCCCCGATCATTAAGCATGTCTTCAGGCAAATTTTTCCAATCGCAGATGTGAAAGGAGAAAAGACGGTTTTTCTCACCCGCGATCTTAATTTCCTCCTCTAGTCGATCGTCCCACCAAATGTGGAAGACGTCCGCGGTGATCCCCAAATGGGAATGCCCCACTTCATCGCAGATCGCATTGGCTTGGGACATGGTGTTCACCGCGCTGCGACTGTCCGCGTACATGGGATGGAGAGGCTCTATTCCTAGTTTAACTCCCGCATCCGAGGCATGTTGAATCGTCGCAGCGATTCCCTCGGTTATTTGCTTCCTCGATTCGAAAAGTGATTGTCCTGGAGTGGCACCGCAAACGAGAACGACGAGGGGGGCACCCAGTGCAGCGGCTTCATCAATGATCCGCTTGTTGTCGTCGACCGCCTTCAGTCGTCCCGCACCTTCCAGTGCGGTGTAAAATCCTCCGCGAACGTAGCTAACAACATCGATCCCTTCACTGCGAAACATTTCTCCTGCAGCACGGTGCCCGTCTCCGAAAGACGCCACAGCATCCTGCCAAACCGAAATTCCAGCTACACCAGCCGTTGCGTACTTAGTCGCAGCTTCCCTCAAACCCCATGGCTTTGTAGTTATACTATGTATACAAAGATTGGATAAATCTGACATAATAATGTTTCAAAAATTATTGGTTCAGACACCCAAAAAAGGTGTAATAGGAATCATTCCGAATCTCTCGCTGCAGCAAGAGGGCGGTCTCCCGGATATGGTAGTCACCCCATTGGCTCGATTCGCCACAGGCAATCTTCTGCCCCTCAAGCACGTTGTCCCAGCCATTGGGCTCGTGATAGATGGAATGCAAAAGCAGACCTTGATGCCCGCTATCTTCGCTCAAGTATGGAGCGGCTAAAAGCGAACGCATACTAGTAAGTCCCGCACTCCAGTACTTTGATCCTTCCTTTGTATCCAGTCCCAGATAACGGCCTAGACGCAGCAATCCTTGGGCACCTATCGCGGCCGCAGTACTGTCGATGGGTTCCCATTCATTGTAAGGGTCAGATACTCGATCTCTCCACTCACCCAATCGGTGCAATTGTGGAGCTCCACCATCCCAGTAGGGAATTCCGTCAGTCGGCGTATTCTCGATAAACCAGTCGCAGGTCGCTTTAGCACTTTTTAAGCAAGTTTCCTTAAAAACTGCTTTGCCTCCAAAAGCTACAAACTGCTCATCTGGAAGCGTGTCTATAAACTCGAGTTCCTCCGCGAAACCAACCATCGCCCAGGACAAACCCCGTGTCCATGTCGTGAACCCGCTAAATCCCTGTTGGGCATTTGGACAGCGATAGCGTCCGTCATTCGTATTAAAAATACTTTCGTGAGCGGTCCGTCCCCACTCGTCGTATTTATCTCGGCCCTCCCCATAATATACACTGTACATGGCGGTGGCGTTGATGTGGTCGATTGCTCTGCCAAGCAGGCTGATCGGAGAGTCATTCTCGCCCATGAGAACATGCCCCAAAGCGTGGGCCACCATCACGATGCGGCAACTGCGAATTGTATCCACAAACAAACTATGCGGCCCATTGAAGGAATAGATATAGCCACCTCCTTCATGAATGGTCGACCAACGGCTTGCTTGCACCGCTCCCGAAACCTTCAGTGCCAACTCGCAAAAATCGCGTTCGGCCTGGGGCCCCTTGGCCTTCCCTTCGTTAAGCAAGCGCAACCAGCTGCCATAGCAGCTCAAGTTATTAAAGCCATGATCATGTACACCCACGTGGCTCACGTGAGTTGCCATGCGCTCTACCGTACGTATTTTCCCCAGCTCAAGGAATCGCTCGTCGCCGGTAGCATCGAACTGCAGAAACGACGACCCATAAACGAAGCCCTCCGTCCACTCAGTCCATCCGCGAGTGGCGTATTTGCCATCTACTGTGAAGACCGGTGAGCCGTTCGACATGTCGTACTCGCTTTCGATGAGATCGATCTTCTGTCCTGACAACTCCCAGAACTGGTCCAGCTGCCCTTTCAATGATTTGGGTGTAATCGTAGTGTCAATTTTCATACTAAATTCTAATAGCGTTTATCTTTTCTGATGTGCACGATCATGAACTGGCAGTCTTCGAGCACCTCATAGCCGTGCTCTTGAATCGCATCGAACTGGATACTCTGCCCTTTCGACAAGACTTGGGTTTCCTGGGGAAGCGTGACGCGCAGCACCCCTTTCAAGACCCAGCAAATTTCATGGTCGTCGTGGTGGATCTCAGGCTTGGAAATACTCGCTCCACTCTTCGCTTCTCCAAGCAAGCAGTTTGCATTCGCATACCGTACTGCCTCGAATGTGAATCCTTCAGACGAGTAGATTTCAGACTCTTTTCGATTGGAAAGAGGCGCTTCGGCCAAGGTCATCAAGTCGGTGGCCCGCATTCCAAACACTCGTCCTATTTTGTAAAGCGTCTCCACCTCTGCTTGAGACTGGTTTCTTTCGAGCTTAGAGATAACTGCGATTGACACCCCGCTAGCTTGGGAAAGGTCATTCAATGTCATCTCCGCCCGCTTGCGGATCTCTCTCAAAACAGAGAAATCAAACATCGGCAATGCACTGGGCTCTTCCAAAAGGATGCTAGACATAGGAGACCGTTTGCCCTCAATTATTTTCTTATGCAATCATAAAATTCATAATTATTATCTTCTAAGAAAACTATTTAAGGCATGCGAGTGCTCAAGAAATACCTCAACAATCACGTTTCCCCCAGCAAACTGTGGCTACACTTTTACGCATGAACGTCTATCTGCAAAAGTTCATAACCTATGTTCACGGACTCAAAAACTTTTCCCCTTAATCCTCCCCAAGCCAGTGCGAACGACATAAAAAGGCCCGTCTCACGAGGAAGACGGAGCAGTCCAGGAAACCGTAACGGTCATTGCCTGTATATAGAATTTAGATAAAATCGTTCACGATTTGCTCGTAGTACTCTTGTTTGCCACTTATTTGCTTCGGCTCGCCGCCCGCACTTCCGATCGCGTAGACGTCTTCGAGAGAAAGTTCACCCTTTTCGAAGCGAGCCCCATCTCCGCCGTCGAAGCTACCATAGCGCTCTTGCTTCAAGACGGGCAACGTTGACTTGCTGAGAATCTTGTCAGCAACCAAAGCCGCTCGAGCAAAGGCATCCATGCCCGCAATGTGGGCGATGAAGATATCTTCCAGATCCGTCGAGTTACGGCGAGTCTTCGCGTCGAAATTCACGCCGCCGCCTTTGAAACCGCCCGCATTGAGGACAACCAGCATCGCTTCGGTCAGCTCGTTCAAATTCATGGGAAATTGGTCGGTATCCCAACCATTTTGATAATCTCCACGATTCGCATCCATACTGCCAAGCAGTCCAGCATCGGCAGCCATACGCAACTCATGATCGAAAGTATGCCCTGCTAACGTGGCGTGATTCACTTCTACATTGAGAGAAAAATCCTGCAAGAGGTCGTGCTCGCGCAAAAAGCCAATCACCGTTTCAACATCGAAATCGTACTGATGCTTGGAGGGCTCCGCCGGTTTCGGCTCAATAAAGAACTGACCCTTGAATCCCTGCCCACGAGCATAGTCCCGAGCCATTGTAAGCATACGAGCCAGATGAGCTTTTTCGCGCTTGGTGTCCGTATTCAGCAGGGACATATAACCTTCGCGCCCACCCCAGAAAACATAGTTCTCACCTCCCAAGGCAATGGTCGCGTCTATCGCGTTCTTCAACTGTGCACCGGCATAGGCCACCGTGCTAAAATCTGGATTGGTAGCCGCCCCATTCATGTAACGCGGGTTACTGAAAAGATTAGCCGTTCCCCAAAGCAGCTTTACGCCCGAAGCCGCTTGCTTCTCTTTGGCGTAGTCCACAATCGCGCTCAGGTTTGCTTCAGACTCTTTGAAACTCTCTCCCTCTTCAACTAAGTCGAAGTCGTGGAAGCAATAATAAGGCACCCCCATTTTTGTTATGAATTCGAATGCGGCATCCATCTTGTGCTTAGCTCGCAACACGGCATCTGCTCCGTCTGCCCAAGGGAATGCTTTCGTACCCGGGCCAAAGGGGTCGCCTCCCGTTCCGCAGAAGGTATGCCAATAGGCGATCGCGAAACGGAATAGTTCTTTCATGGATTTTCCGCCAATTTCCTGATCCGGGTTGTACCATTTAAACGCTAGCGGGTTGTCGCTATCGCGCCCTTCGTAGGCGATCTTTCCAATTCCTTGAAAGTACTCTCTGTCTCCTTTGATGATGCTCATTTGATCTCAGTGATAGTGGTTTAATAGAAGTGGACAGCCATCAAAACAGACCGACCGCTTCGAGGAAGCGAAAAGAATTTCGCAGTTTTCTCTGTGGTTTAATTATGACAGGATTCGATTCCATATAACCTTAACCATTTTCTCAAATTATAGCATAATATGCCCATTGTTGTTTGACGATGCATATAACTTATTTCATATGCTCGAGACGACTTAAAGCATAGCGTCCATTCTCCATTCCACAAAAACTAGCACGATCGTATTTCAAAGGAACATCGAATGACCGGAATCCTAGCCGAAGGAAGAAACTACTTTGAAGACGCGGCCTACCCCATTACGGCCAGGCAAGTCATCACTTCCTCCTCGAAAGAACCCTCACACGAGCACGATCTGACTGAGGTTAAGCATGCCCACGACTTTTGTGAGCTCGTCCTCATTGTGGGCGGAACCGCTCAGCACTGGCTCAATGGTGATGAGTTCCCCGTCGTCGCTGGCGATGTCTTTTTACTTCAGGGAATGCAGGACCACTACTTCCACAATCGGGATCGACTCGAAATGATCAATGTCATGTACGATCCCGAGCAGATCGAGCTGCCAGAGAATCGCCTCCTTAAGATTCCGGGATACTGCGCCCTCTTTCTTTTGGAGCCCGTATTCAGGAAGCAACACCGTTTCTCTAGCCGACTGCACCTTGAGCGACTATCCCTTTCTCGGGCTGAGCGAATCGCCCTAGAAATGGTTGGGGAAGTGGAACACCGAAGAGACGGATACGAATCCGCCTTGCTCGGTAAACTCATAGATCTGGTGGTCTTTCTCTCTCGATCCTACCAGGAAACCCAATCGGAGTCCAATCGCTCGGCCGCCCTGCTTCGAGTGGGTTCCGTCATTAGCAGTATGGAGCAGAATTGCGCCCGGGACTGGAAGTTGGATGATTTCATTGAGATGTCTCGCTTGTCCCGCAGCCATTTCATGCGCACTTTTACCAAAGCGACTGGCTTGCCGCCCTTCGAATACCTGATCCAGCTCAGGCTACAAAATGCGATGCGCCTTCTTCGCAACTCTAGGCTGACCGTGTCTCAAATCGCGTTCGAGGTGGGTTTCAACGACAGCAACTACTTCACCCGCCAGTTCTCCAAAAGGAAAGGTGCGTCTCCTCTGGCCTATCGAAAGTCGTTTGGCTCGGATTTATGAAACTGTGTACGTGGTTTTACGGATGCCACCTGAAATCACCCTACGCAATAATCGTCGCTTCCGCCAAAACTCCTAAGCAATCTACGAAATTAACCCAATTCACATTGAATACTATTAAGCCTTTTTCAGCTTCTCCGATTCACCTACTGAATGAGTAGCACCACCCCTGAAGCACCTCCAATTTTCCCCCTTTCAACGCAATTGCCTGTGGGCCCTGCCTGGCTCAATTGACTTTCGCCAGCGAGGAGTCTCGCACCACTAAGGCCAGCGATGAGGCCTTTCTCCAATCCGTTCAATCGAGCGAGCAAAGACCTCCGATCGGAGCTTTTTTTGCGAGTATCATAAAATCCCAAGAGCAAATCAAATTTCTCGCGGGACACAAAAGGTACGAGGATCTTTTCAAAGTAATGGAAGGCTTTCGCAATACCCTTGACCAGACCTCGACCGTTCTCCCGGAACACGAAAGGCAACGAGCAGCTCGTTTCATCGCGGCTTCGCGATCCCTCGGAAAACTTTCCAAAGCGGTTCACTCGTTTATGTGGAACGGACAGGACGAGCAGCTTTACAACGCTACGGACAAGCTGAAACAACTGCTCGCACACGTCGAAACCCTCATTAGTCCAGAAGAGCTCGCCCAGGCTCAGGCCTTTCGGGAATCGGCTAAAGGCTTGTGGCCAGAAGCCTTTCAACCTGAGCCAGGCCTTTGTCCGAATATCGGAAAGACGGCCAAGTGACCGCAATCATCGGAGACAGCGGCGATGGATCTTCCAGCCAGGCACCCCAAGCAATGATGCCCTCTTCTGACTCACTTCGATTCCAGGAAAATCCATCTTTTCCCGCCCGAGCGATTTCCTTGCGAAGTTCGTTGGAACCCCCTTCCGGAATCAGGTCCGGACGCTGGCTTAAGGCTAGTTTGCCCATCGCCATCTTCTCAATGGCAAAAGCCCTTCCCACCGGTGGCACTACGCGAACGCGGCAATCGGGCTCCTCGTAATGAAGATGGAAGATCCTCCTTCCCTGTAGCCGGCCCAAGACCGCCATTTCACCCACCTCGTCAGCGATCTTTCTTAGTAAGGGCCGGTATTTTGATACGAGCTTTTCGTCCCGGTCCTCCGACCGCCAATCCCGAAACTTCGAGGTCACACGATACCGCCGCTCCAAATTACGCTCAACTAGCCCATAGTGCATCAGACTATCTAAAATGCGGATCAGGCTGCTACGCGGAAGGCCCATTTCCGAGACGACTTCCCCAATCAGAGCACCGTCCGAACAGCCACTCAGTAGATTGAGCGTATCGAGCGCCTTGAAAAGTGATGTCGCCAAACCTTTGGTTTCCATTGACATATCGACAGCGATAGCCAGAGTGTCTGCATTACTGTCTTACTTGTCAACTATACTGACAAGCAAATACTGATCCTGAGTAATTTTAAGGTAGCGGGCAACCTCTCAATATCGAATCAGCGAGCCAATAAATCAATAGCCTCTTCAAATATGTTTCCCACGGAACTAAATCAAAAGATAAAGAAGTCTGCCATCATCGCGGTGCTCGTAATTGACGATGCGGCCAATGCCGTGGCGCTCGCACGCGCTTTACTAAGGGGTGGCATTGACGCCATGGAGTTGACCCTCCGAACCGATGCGGCTCTTGGTGCTCTCAGAGCGATTCGCGAAGATGTCCCCGAGATGCTCGCTGGAATCGGCACCATACTTACCAAAGGGCAGGTCGACGAAGTCGTCGCCGCGGGAGCCGCCTTTGGAGTTGCTCCTGGCCTCAATCGTAAAGTCGTCGAGTACGCTCAGAACAAGGGCCTGCCCTTCGGACCGGGAATCGTAACCCCTAGTGACATTGAGCAAGGCATCGAGCTCGGCTGCCGAACTCTCAAGTTTTTTCCCGCAGAAACCGCCGGTGGATTAAGCCATCTTAAAAACATGGCCGCCCCCTACCAGCACCTCAACATTGATTTCATTCCCCTCGGTGGGCTCAATGCGACAAACATGAGAGACTATCTCGCTTCCCCGCTTATCTCAGCGATCGGTGGTTCCTGGATTGCTAAGCGTGAACTCATTGCAGCTCAAGACTGGAACCAGATCGAAGCCAACGCCCGTGAAGCTCGTCAAAATGCAGACAGTGTCCGTGGATAATTTTTCTCCCACGAAGAACACTTCCTACAGACGACAGGATCTAAGACCAAACGACCACGATCAAGTATTCAAAATTCAGTTTCAAAAAATAGCTGTGAATCCTGCGTCCTTCATGAGTACAATACCTCAATCCAATCAATTATATGAAAACGATCGTAACCTTCGGTGAAATCATGGGCCGCTTTTGCCCTCCTGGCTTTAAACGTTTCCGTCAGTCACTTCCCGGTGATCTCAACCTCACCTTCGCCGGAGCAGAAGCCAATGTCGCTGCCTCTATTTCAATGCTAGGTGGAGACGCTCGATTCGTCACTGCAATTCCCAATAACGACGTCACCCAAGCTCTAATATCCAACCTGCGCGGACTCGACGTAGACACTTCGGAAATCGTATTGAGCAAATCGGGACGACTCGGTCTTTACTTCGTAGAAGCGGGGGCCAATCAACGCCCGAGTCGCGTGATTTACGACCGTGAGTACTCCTCTGTCAGTATGGCCCCCGCATCGGCCTACGACTGGGATTCGATCTTTGATGGAGCTGGATGGTTTCACACTACCGGAATCACTCCCTCATTGTCCGAGGAATCAGCCGAAGCGACGATCCAGTCCGTTAAGAACGCAAAAGCGGCCGGGCTCACGGTCTCCTGCGATCTCAATTTTCGCAAAAAACTCTGGAAGTGGAACCCCACTCTTTCGTCAACCGAACTTGCCTGCGAAACCATGTCTCGCTTGCTTCCCTACGTTGACGTCGTCATTGGCAATGAAGAGGATGCCTCCGACGTTCTTGGTATCCATGCGGAAAACACAGATGTGCACTCAGGCAAGATCGACGCCAGCAAGTACACCGGCGTAGCGCGTGAGATCGTCAGTCAATTCCCAAACCTATCTAAAGTTGCCATCACTTTGCGCGAAAGCATCTCCGCTTCACACAACAACTGGGGAGCGATGCTCTACGACACCAGTTCCGATTATTCCTACTTTGCCCCTATTGAAGGAAGCGACTATCAGCCTTATGAGATCCGTAACATCGTGGATCGTGTCGGCGGGGGTGACGCCTTCGGGGCCGGACTGATTTTCGCTTTCAACGACCCAAAGCTTCGCGAACCGCAAACGGCCATCGCCTTTGCCGTGGCCTCCTCTTGTTTGGCTCACTCGATCTACGGCGACTATAATTTCTCTACCCGCGCCGAAGTAGAATCCCTGTTGAATAGCGGTGGCTCGGGAAGAGTAGTGAGATAGGGGAAATCCGGCTTAAGGCCAATATCGTACCCGCAAACGAACCTGCTTCATCTGCGAAAAGATCGGAATTGCCGTACTGGCTCAGGAGCCGTCTCGCCTAATGCGAAAGCGGTCAATTGCGATCCCCTACGTCAGAGCAACCTACTTTTGTTAATGTAAATACCCGTTGGACTTTTAATCCATTGCTCTTTCGGGAGGGTTTGGTCTATCCTTCGGACTAATCACAAGCGATTTCCCTATGAAGGTTGCCCTTACTGGCTTAAGCAGATTCGATTTTTTTGGTGTTTTAATCCTGCGCATTGGAGTTGGCGGTCTCATCGCCTACCACGGCTTCCCGCTTTGGGCGGAAGGTCCAGACAGCTGGGAAAGAATTGGAAGCGCCGTTTCTCTGATCGGGATAACGTACTTCCACCTCGTTTTTGGGATCGCATCCGTGGTGATTCAGTCGGTCGGTGGATTATTCCTCATTCTGGGAATATTCACCCGGGGAATCGGGCTGCTCCTTTCCGCCATCGTCGGCTTTGCTCTGGCTAATTTAATTATCCACAGCCCCGAAATCGACAACGTCATGGTAGTGTACGCTCAGGTCAACCTTACTCTACTTTCAATTGTATTCATCGGTCCTGGACGACTCAGCCTCGATCGACGTGGCGTCTAGCACAGTATGAGTTGGGTCGTTGAGAAAAAGAACGGGATTTTCCTGCCCGAAATCGACTGGCATCTGGACGCGCGGAAGCCCGCTTCAAACGTTTTCATTTCCCACGCCCACTTCGACCATTTTGGCAATCACCCTTCGGTGCTCTGCTCAGAAGGAACTGCCCGCTTACTGAAAGCCCGCATGCCGGGAAAGCGGAAGTGGAAAACCTATGGATTCCAGGAACCTTTCGAGATCAGCCCTAATGTAAAGGGAGCGCTCTATCCCGCAGGCCACATACCAGGGTCGTCTATGCTACTTCTTGAAAAAAAAGGTGAGACGCTCCTCTATACGGGCGACTTTAAGCTTGGGCCCAATCTAACCGCAGAGGCGTGCATCGTACCCAAAACAGATACATTGATTATTGAAACTACGTATGGCGTTCCTAAATACGCTTTTCCACCTATTTCCGAGGTCAAGAAGGAGATCCTGCAATTCTGCCATGAAACGATAGATGATGATCACGTTCCCGTGCTTTTCGGATACAGCCTGGGAAAAGCTCAAGAGGCGTTGAAATGCCTTGAAGGCAGTGGTCTGAAAATCCTCCTGCATCCACAAGTACTGAAGATGACTCAGGCATGCGAGGAAATCGGTTTTACGTTTCCTGCGTACTCAGAATTCAGATATGAAAAGGCTAAAGAATGCGTCGTTATCTCGCCTCCTCTTCCAAAAGACTCGAAATGGCTAACCGGAATCCGCAACCACCGTACCGCGATGCTTTCGGGCTGGGCTCTGGACTCATATCGCCACCACTCTAAAGGCTCCGATCGGGCCTTTCCCCTTTCGGACCACGCGGACTTTCTGGATTTGCTCGAATTCGTCGCTCGTGTGGACCCAAAGATCGTCTACACAACTCACGGTTTCGCCCAGGAGTTTGCCCAGACCTTGCGGGATCGCGGTATCAATGCCCTCGAATTGGGTGCCCAGAACCAGCTGGGGTTGGAGTTGCCAATCAATCCACCTCCAAAGTCGAAACCCCGCACCTCTGAGCCCGAGAGCCACCCCAATGTATCGCCGCATTCGATCTCGAGCTTTACCAATGCAAAAGAAAATGCCGTCAAAGCCGAGAGCCACACGCGAAAGGTAGAAATCGTCAGTGAGTATTTTGCCAATCTTGGCCCAACGGATGTTGCCATCGCCGCCCTACTCCTGTCTGGACACGCATTTGCCCGGGCCTCCCAGCGGAGCCTCACCATCACCACCAAAACCAATCGCCAGGCAATCCTCTTCGCCGCGAACGCAAACGAGACCGACTACAAACGGGTCCGCCAACACGAGGCCGATCCCTGGGCCGCCTTACTATCACTCCTCAACCCAAACCCGCAAATCGGGCAGACACTCGAAAATTTTCGCGTTCTCTTCGATACTTTGGAGAAGTCGCCCAACCCCGTTTTTCAGCATTCCCTTCTGTCCGAAGCCTATCGAAAACTAGATCCTCGGGAGGGAAAATCGCTTTCTGACCTCGTGCTCTCCAACCGGGGAAATGCCATCGAAGAGTCCGTCATAGAGGAGGGCTTGGCCAAGCGGTTCGAAGCACCCATCGAAGCGGTTCGGCGAGCCAATCTACGCTGTGCCGACCTCAATCGCGTTGCGAACGCGACGATCGACCGCATGCTCGACTACATCCCTTTGCAACTGTTCTTTCCTCTGAAACTGGAAAAGCCGGCAAAGGAGGATATGGACTTCGAGTTTCTATCCCAGTTTCAGTCGCCGATTTGGGTCGAGGAGCTTCACGATGGGCTACGGTGCCAAATCCATAAAGTGGACGATCGAGTCGAGCTATTCGACGCAGAGGGAAAGCGCATCACCCACCAGTTTCCTGAGATTGCCGAATCAGCCCGTTTGATCCCACAGGACTATATTGCAGACGGCACACTGGTTGCGTGGAAAAAAGAGCGCCCGCTTCCTTACAGCGACTTGGAAATGCGCCTGAACCGGCCGGTCGAGGATCTTTTCATCGGGGAGGATGTCGATACACTTCTCTGGTTGTTCGATCTTTTTTGGTGCAATGGGGACACCCTTCTCGACCTTCCTCTAAACCGTCGAAGGCGGGAGCTAGACACCTTTTCCGTGAATCTCCGGCTCCGGATCTCTCCTGTCCAGAAAGTCGATTCCACAGATAAGCTGCCATCACTGCTCCGAGACTCCCAAAATCGAGGAAATGACGGTTTGATTATAAAGGATGCAACTAAAAGGTATGATCCGTTGTCTTTGCAACCTTCCTGGTATTCGCTGAAATAAGCGATATCGCTGTTTCCAGCATTGATCAGAAACTTCATTCACGACAAACCTAGTCGATCCAATAAGTCTCGATGCTTGAGAGAAGATTCCAAATTTCGCTCCTTAAACCTCATTTGAATGCAAAATGCGGGTTCATTGCGTGTCTCCTACTATCGGTTTTCTCCACCAGTTCATTCGCAATCAACCCGAACGAGATCAGGGAAGACACAGAAGCCAAACTGCCAAAGGAAATCGTTTGGCCCGAACGCGAGTTTCCTGACTCAAAAAAAACTTCCGACGGATTCAATACAGGGGAGCGCTTCCAGTTTCGAGGACAATGGGGAATTTTTCGAAAGGTAGCGGAAATCGTAATTTCTACCGAAGACCCTAACCATTCAAACCCTTCGTTACTGGAGGTAAAAACGGAAGCCCGCACAACAGGTCTCATAAAGGCCGTCTTTCCCCTCATGCTTAAGGGCTATACCCTTCTTGATTCGACGGAGGGACGAATTCTCGAAAACAGAGTCACCGACGAGGGCCAATCCAACGAAAAGGAAACCATCACCCGTTTCAACTTTGAGACCGGGAAAATGAATCACGTAGATAAACTGAGACCGGAAAAGAACCAGATCAAAGATTTACCCTACGCGGCACCCCTTGACTACTCCTCTGCCATTCTCCAAATTCGTGGATGGAAACTGGAGAAAGGGAGTATTTATCCACTTTTCATCAGCTCGAACGGCCGCTTCTACCTGATTGAAATGGAAGCTAAAGGAACCGAAACCATCACCACCCAATTTGGGAAGATCAAGGCCTTTCGCGTGGAGCCGGTATCCGCCTATCCTCAGAGCAAGATCTTCAGAGAGGGAGGTAAAATGGCTGTTTGGGTATCTGCCGACGATCGCCGCATTCCCTTACGACTCGACGTTAAAACGTCCATCGGTACCGCATCCATGCGGCTCGAGGCGTTCACATTAAACGATATCCCGATCTTGGCTCAGTCTAGCTCGAACTAATGTTCTAGAACAAACCGATAGGGCCGATTCGCCCAATCCTCTCCCGCGTAGTCAACGCCAATTCGGGGAGTCGCCCGGACGCTGGCCTCTTCAACCGGAAGTCCTCGGTCCACAAGCCACATTCCGGTTTCAGTGTTCGCCGGCATCGAGTTGAAACGGCGACCCACTCCCAATCGCTTGGTCAGCCTGCCAGGGCCCGAAACCGCGTCCAGTCCTCGGATCAAGATCGCCGCCGGATAGTCAACCGGGCCTGTGACTAAGTTGAGCATCTCATGCATCCCATAGCAGAGGTAGACATACCAGCACCCTGGAGACCCAAAAAGAGGCTCGGTGCGAAGCGTTCTGCCTTTGCTAGCGTGGCAGGCCAAGTCCTCCGGTCCGTCATAGGCTTCGACTTCCGTGATTATATGAGAAAGCTCTCGGTCCTCCGAGCGAATTACGAGATGTTTCCCCAATAGTCCCCGGGCCAACATCAGGGTATCACGTGAATTAAAATCTGCTTCGACAAGCTTTCTCATCTTGGCCACCATTCTAATTCCTTTCCCTTTCTCAAATAGATTTTGCCACAATGAGCCTCTCCCATTCAAAAATGCCAATCGTAACGCTCACAGCCAACCTCGTAGCGGAGACAACCTACTACGTGGGCGATTGTGGACCGGGCAAAACAAGCAGAGCTACCAAAGAACGTTTTCAAGTGGGAGGAAAAGGAATAAACGTCTCTAAGATGCTTCAACACCTCGATGCCGAAACAACTGCAGTCTGTTTTCCAGGCGGATCGTTCGGGCCGTCGTGCACAAAATCGCTTGAAGCGGAAAACATTCCATTCCAGGCGTTCACAACTGACTGCGTGACGCGATCCGGTTCGATCATTCGATCACCTGGGAGCAAAGAAATCTCCATCCTCGGGTTAGACTGCCAGGTTTCCAAACGAGCCGTGCACGATTGCGTTGAATACCTGTCTAAACTAGACAGGCCCTATCTATTAGCGGTTTGCGGCGTCTTTCCCAATTGGGACTCTGAGACTTGGGACCCTCTTAGAGATTGGCTCAGCCGAAGAGAAGAATTCGTCGAATTGGCAGTAGACACCTATGGCCCAGGACTCAAAGGTTTCGTCCAGCAATCCCCTGCTTTAGCGAAGATCAATCGGGATGAACTGGAAATGTTCTTCGACCATGATGTAAGCGATTCGCCCACAGATTCACTATTGGACCAAATCGAGGCCACGTGCGACTGTCCTCAATGGATCATTACCGATGGAGAGAACCCGATTTGGATCAAAATCAAAAATGAATCTTGCGTCAGTATTCAGCCTAGACTCACCAAATGCGTCTCTCCCATAGGCTGCGGCGACGTATTCTTTGCAACCTTGCTAAACGGAATTGTCAACCATCCCGAAACAGGCATAGTGGAAACCGTTCGACTGGCAGCGGAATATGCATCCCGAAACGCGGAATCACACGGTATTGCCGATTTCGAAATCGAATAGGAAGGCCAGACTCCCATCTGAAAAACAAAAACTCGGAGTTTGTGGTCTACCGATCAAAATGGAAAAACCTATTCAACCCAAAGTATTGGATACGTTTTGAGATAAATTATTTCGATCTAAAGCGAGTTGAGAATTCGGGATACCTCTCTCTAAACGTACTTGTTGCGAATAACTATTCTTGAGGTCGACCCGTCTACCGCGATCTCTTTGACCGAGATCGAGATTCGATTATCCTCGTTCAGAGCATCCCAATACCGATCCAAGGTATCCTCCGGAGTCGCCCCGATAGGAAACAAAAGCGGATCTCCGACAAACGTTGGTAGCGGATTTCCATCACCCATGTATGTGGTCAGTCCATACCCGATCCCAGCAGACGGCGGACTCGGGTAAAAGTAATGCCGATCTGTGTATTCCGAATTCGTCTTATTTGCTTTCAGGATGCTCAATCCGATTTCAGGCGATCCATTTGAGAAATCGAGCATACCCGTAATTCTAGGGGTGTAGTTGGGTGCGTCAGGCTCGCGTTCTCGCTGGCTCAGGGCCTCTTTCATCGATTGTCCATTGGACCAGCCATCATGAAGCGTTCGCGTTTGCTCACCATTACTCACCATAAACGCTTTCCGATACTCAAGCATGGCCTCATAGATAATGAGCGATGGGTCCTCCACCTTCGACTCATCAAACGGACGGGTCTCTAGGACACTCGCTTCTGCAGCGAACTGCCGATTGCGACTGTTTGGGCTTCTCCCCATGATAAAGTAAACCTGCTGCCAGTGGGAATCGCCCAGCGATTTCCCAATAATCAAACCCCGCCCTGGATAGGGGTTGCCGGCGATATGTCTATCGAGTGTTTCGGAAGCGATTTCTAAGGGAGTCATGAGCTGCCGACACTTGGTTTCCCAATACGAGGGTTCAATGAAAAACGAGGCACAATTCGAGGGAACTCGTTCTCTGGCCCACTCAACCCGCTCGATTCAACGAAGCAGTCCTCATCGTGAAAAAGGCGGGGAACTTTATTGATACAGTCACCCCGCGTTAATTCGGTAGACCAAGTGCAGTGGATGCACTAATCGTGGTCGATCTCCATTTTGAGCTGCAACCAATAGCGGCGAGTCACATACACTTGTAAAACGTCATCCCATCAGTCGACCCTTATCCGCCCAATTAAAGTAAAGTGAATCTTTATCCCAAACATGGAAAGGCGTCATTACTTAACTCTTGGCACCATCCTAATTCCCATATCTCTAAATCGATTATTTAGATAAGACTTATTACAATAATCTGATTTACTAATTTAAAACCCTTGCTAGCTTTTTTTTAATGATTAGCCTTGGCATCAGCTTAAATGTAATCGCAACGAAACCGCCGTTATTATCATTATTTCCCGGCCAATAAGATTTCCATGAGTGACTCACCCTTCGATCCGCCGATACCGTCGGAATTAACCGTAAAATTGTCGACTTTGACGCAGGAGCAGCAAGCCTTTTTGGCTGGCTACCTTTGGGCAGAGAGTCAGCGAAAAGCAAATGCTGCTACTTCGCTGAACGGCGTCTCATCCATGGCAGCACAAAAGCGGCATATCACAGTCATATCAGCCTCTGCTTCCGGCAATGCGGCAGGAGTTGCTAAGAAACTGGTCGGAAAGCTCGAAGCCGAGTCACTCGAAGTAAATCTAGTTAGTGCGGGCAGCTACAAGGCTCGCCAGCTCCCCAAGGAAGACATCGTGATCATCGCCACCTCAACCCAAGGCGACGGGGAGCCCCCCGAAGAAGGGGTGCCTTTACACAGCTATTTGTTTAGCAAAAAAGCTCCAAAGCTTGATGGGCTCAGCTTTGCAGTCGTTGCACTAGGAGACAGCTCTTATCCACAGTTTTGCCAATGCGGCATCGACTTTGATACAAAATTAGGCGAGCTCGGTGGCAATCGGCTGCTCGACAGAGTTGATGCCGATGTCGATTACCAAGCGGTCACAGATGCATGGATCGAAAACACCGTTGCTAAGTTGAAGGAGGTCGCAGGAGGCAATTCTATTCCGCTTGCCGTACAAGCTGAAGAAGCTGTTGTTACAAGTGCCTTCAACAAAGAAAACCCTTTCACCGCCAATTTGTTGGACAGTCTTCCTCTCGTGACTGACGATGCGACTCGCATAGTAAACCACGTCGAAATCGATCTTGATGGCTCGGGCCTTAGATACCAAGCGGGAGACTCACTGGGTGTGCTTACGAGCAATACCGCTGAGGTTGTCAATGAGGTATTGGAGCTGAACGGTCTCTCGGGAGATGAGAACATCGAGGCAAGTCAGGGAGCTATCAGCATCCGTCAGGCCCTTACATTTCAAACCGACCTCAACCAACTCACTCCTAAGTTCATTTCCGATTATGCAAGCACCGCGGATAGCACGGATCTAAGTGCTTTAATAGGCAACAAAGAGAAGCTCGCAAGCTATCAGGCCTGGACCCCAGTTGTCGGTTTGATGCGCGACTATCCCCAAGAATTGGATGCACAGCGATTGTTTGATGGCCTCAAGCCACTCACCCCTCGCTTATATTCAATCGCTTCTTCACAAGAGGAAGTGGGCGAGGAAGTTCACCTTTGCGTTGCCCGTGTGGACATCGAACACGATAAAAAAAAGCACAGCGGTAGCGCTTCAGGACTCCTCTGCAGTCGACTCGAGGAAGGCGATGAAATTGAGGTATTCGTAGAGCCCAATCCCCACTTCCGACTGCCGCAAAATAATGATACTCCCTTAATAATGATTGGCCCGGGCACTGGTATCGCACCTTTCAGAGCCTTCATGCAGCAACGCCGGGCTGAAAACGCACAAGGCAAAAACTGGTTATTCTTCGGTAACCGTTATTTCCGTGGCGACTTCCTCTACCAAACCGATTGGATAGAATACCGAGATCAAGGTTTGTTGCACGAATTTTCTTTGGCGTGGTCACGCGACGGGGAAGAGAAAATTTACGTTCAAGACAAGATCCGAGAAAATGCACGGCAGTTTTGGGAATGGCTCCAGAAAGGTGCTCATATCTATGTGTGCGGCGATGCCTCACGGATGGCCAAAGATGTCGAAAAAGCAATCCTCGATGTGATCAAAGAGCAGGGCAAAAAAGATGAGGATGATGCCGTCGAATACCTAAATGAGCTGCGCGAAGCAAATCGCTATCAACGCGACGTCTATTAACACATTACGACCTAGAAACAATGAAGAAAGCTGAAAAGGAAGAGAGTCCAGAGCTCATCGTTAAAGGGAAACTCGCGGATAACGAACGCCTCAAAGGCGACAGCAATTTTCTACGTGGAACGATCGCGGATGACCTGCAGGACAAACTTAGCGGCGGTTTTCGTGGCGATAACTTTCAACTCATCCGCTTTCACGGTATGTATGCGCAAGACGATCGCGACATCCGTCCCGATCTCGTCGCTCGCAAGCTGGAACCACGCAAAAACGTGATGCTTCGTTGCCGTTTGCCTGGCGGAATCATAAAGCCGGCACAATGGCTGGGTATCGATGAGTTCGCTACAGAAAATTCGGATTACCAGAGTATTCGAATTACAAATCGCCAGACTTTCCAATTTCACGGCGTATTGAAGGAGAAAATCAAGCCGATGCACAAATGGTTGAATCATCTCGGGCTCGATTCCATAGCGACCGCTGGCGACGTGAACCGCAATGTTTTATGTTCTTCTAACCCGGTTGAGTCCCAACTTCATCGCGAAGCCTACGAGTGGGCAGCCAAACTGTCAGAGCATTTGCTACCTAGAACCCGTGCTTATGCAGAAATCTGGCTAGACGGCGAAAAACGACATTCAACAGAAGATGACTATCAGGATGAGGAACCAATCTTAGGAAAGAACTACCTCCCTCGAAAGTTCAAAACGACCGTAATCATCCCACCGCATAACGATGTCGATATACACGCCAACGACATGAACTTTGTCGCGGTCGCAAATAAAACAGGAAAAGCGCTAGCGGGTTTCAATGTAGTCCTCGGCGGTGGCCTTTCATTCGTTCACGGTACCCCTTCTACCTATCCAACTACTGCGCATGACTTCGGATATATTCCTGTAGAAAAGCTGCTTGATTGCGCGGTAGCGGTTGTCACCCTACAGCGCGACTGGGGAAATCGCGTCGACAGAAAAAACGCGAAAACAAGATACACAATCGAACGCGTAGGCCTCGAAGTCTTCAAGGCCGAGGTTGAGAGCCGCATGGATCGCAAATTCGAGCCCACTCGGCCCTATGAGTTAACTGAACGCGGTGACCGCATCGGTTGGATACAAGGTGAAGAAGGGCTACATCACTTAACGCTTTTTATTGAAAACGGGCGATTGATCGGAAAAAAGAAAAAAGGCGCAGCTGAGATCGCCCGTATCCACAAAGGCGATTTCAGGCTGACCGCTAACCAAAATCTGATTATCGCCGGGGTGGCCAAAGGGGATAAGAGAGGCATTGAAAAAATCGCACGCGATTACGGGTTGATCTCAGAGACGACTCAACAGCGCCAACGCGCCATGGCCTGTGTATCCATGCCGACCTGCCCTTTAGCGATGGCTGAAGCCGAACGCTACCTTCCAGAGTTTATCGATCACATCGAAACAATGCTGGAAAAGCACGGTATCGGAGACAACTATCTGGTCACGCGTATAGCCGGTTGCCCAAACGGTTGCGGACGTGCCATGCTGGCCGAACTCGGTCTAATCGGAAAAGCCTTAGGCCGTTATAATATGTATATCGGGGGTAATCGTGCGGGGACCAGGGTTCCCAAACAGCTCTTGGAAAACGTAACCACCGCTGAAATCCTCGAGAAGACCGACGAGCTCATCGGGCGCTGGTCGAAGGAGGGCAATCCCGACGAAGAATTCGGTGATTTCGTGATCCGTGCCGGCATTGTAAAAGAAGTGAAGCAAGGTGCCACCGATTTCTGGGACTAGGAATAACATACAATACTAAATTAGATCGCCCGCCAAAAGTGCGATGTGCCACAAATTTTTCAAGGCTAGGTCATTACACTTCTTGAGTAAAAATTATGCAGTTCACTTTACGCCAGTTGGAGGTCTTTCTCGCTATCGCCAAAACGGGCAACATGACCCGGGCGGCTCAGCAACTCCAAATGTCGCAGAGTGCAGCCAGTAGTGCCTTGAAGGATCTGGAGACCCATTTTAATACTCTGCTATTCGACCGCATGGGAAAGCGGCTTCATTTGAACGAGCAGGGAAACCAGCTTAGGCCCAAAGCCGAGAGACTGATGGCCGAGGCGGGCGAATTGGAGCAAAGCCTAATTCATTCTGACGAGACGAGTCCCGTTAAAATAGGAGCAACATTAACAATCGCCAACTTCCTCGCACTGCAAATGGTATCCGAATACCTGGGAAAGTATCCTAACGCACCAATCTCATTAGAGATAAACAATACCGAGCATATCGTCGAACAAGTGCTCAACTATGAGCTAGATATGGGTTTAATAGAGGGCGAGTCTCATCAAACCAAGCTATGCGTAACTCCGTGGCGGGACGATCGACTAAACTTGTTCTGCAGCACGAAACACCCTCTGGCATCCAAAAAGGCTGTCAACGACCAAGACTTGCTCGACGCGAAGTGGATACTTCGTGAGCTTGGATCAGGCACACGCCAAAACTTCAACAGAGCGATGCACGGCCTGATACCGGAAATGAATATTATACTCGAGCTACGCGAGACAGAGGCGATCAAGCGAGCAGTAAAACATAACATTGGGGTTGGTTGTCTCTCCGAACTATCGCTCGAAGAAGAACTCAAGCGTGGCGAGCTAGTTCGGATCAACTGCCCCGAACGAAACTTTAGCCGCAAGCTCTACCTCATTGTCCATGAACAAAAGCACATAAGCCATAGTCTCAAAAAGTGGCTCGATCTGTGCGATAAGTGGAAACTAATCGAGCCGCAGATACCTTAGCTCGTACAAAGCTTGAGCAACCCCCTTTTCAAAGGATTTTCGCTAACTCTGATCTCGCTAAACGCCAACTAATACCGATAATGGCTCGGTTTGTAGGGCCCTTCAACATCCACTCCAATGTAGTTAGCCTGCTCTTCTGTGAGCTTGGTTAATTTGACACCGATCTTCTCCAAATGCAGACGGGCGACCTCTTCATCCAGAGCCTTGGAGAGCAAGTAAACGCCTGGATTGTAGATTTCCTTGTTTCTCCAAAGATCGATTTGAGCCAATGTCTGATTCGCGAACGAATTGGACATCACAAAAGATGGATGTCCCGTTGCACAGCCCAAATTCACGAGGCGGCCTTTGGCGAGCATGTAGATGCTGTTTCCACTTGGGAAAGTGTATTTGTCTACCGCCCCTTGCGATTCATCCTTTATCACATCGATACTGATTCCCTCGTAAGCGTTCAGCTTGTCGATCTCAATCTCGTTATCAAAGTGGCCAATGTTACAGACAATTGCCTGATCCTTCATTTTCTCCATGTGCTCAATTCGGATAATGTCCTTGTTGCCAGTAGTTGTCACATAAATATCCGCTCGGCCTAATGTCTCCTCGACTGGACAAACTTCAAAGCCCTCCATCGCGGCTTGCAAGGCACATATCGGATCGATCTCTGTCACGATGACGCGAGCTCCCATTCCTACGAGGGCTTGAGCACAACCTTTCCCGACATCACCGTAACCGCAAACTACAGCCACTTTACCACCGGTCATCACATCAGTCGCCCGCTTGATGCCATCGATGAGCGATTCGCGGCAACCGTAAAGGTTGTCGAATTTTGACTTGGTAACCGAGTCGTTTACGTTGATCGCAGGAACGAGCAATTTCCCCTCCTCCATCATCTGGTAAAGACGGTGAACACCGGTGGTCGTTTCCTCGGAAACACCTTTCCACTCTTCCACAACCTTTGCCCAGCGACCAGGATTCCCGGCATGTATCTTTTTGAGTAGGTCTTTAATCACCTGTTCCTCTTCAGATCCTGATTCTGTATTCACCCAGCCGCTACCATTCTCAAGTTCCAATCCCTTGTGGATAAGAAGAGTCGCATCGCCCCCATCATCAACGATCAACTGAGGACCCAGCCCCCCTGGGAATGCCAGTGCTTGATCCGTACACCACCAGTACTCTTCTAGAGTCTCACCTTTCCAAGCAAAAACGGGAACACCCGCTTTCGCAATCGCTGCCGCCGCATGGTCTTGCGTCGAATAGATATTGCAGCTGACCCAGCGCACATCCGCTCCCAGCGCAACGAGCGTTTCTATCAGCACGGCAGTTTGGACCGTCATATGGAGAGAACCCATAATCCGTACGCCTTGCAGCGGTTTTTCCGCCGCGTACTTTTCTCGAATCGCCACCAATCCGGGCATTTCATGCTCGGCAATTTCGATTTCTTTGCGGCCAAAATCCGCAAGCGAAATGTCCGCTACCTTATAATCTAGTCTTTGTGTGACGTAATCAAGTGTTTGTGTATCGCTCATAGGTATATTTTACTTTGAAAATTTCTTAACCGCTCTTGCGAGGGCAGTCGCCTTATTTGTTTGCTCCCAAGAAAGGTGGTCTTTCCCGAAGTGACCGTAATTGGTCGTGGAACGGTAAATCGGCTGCTTCAGTTTTAGCTGCCTGACGATTCCAGCCGGCTTGAAATCGAATACCTCGCTTACCGCTGCTTCGATGACTTCCTCGTCTACCTTGCCCGTTTTGAATGTATCCACTGTGATCGATACCGGTTCGGGATGACCAATGGCATACGCCACTTGGAGCTCGGCTCGATCAGCAAGCTTGGCCGCGACGATGTTTTTAGCTACCCAGCGGCACATGTAGGCTGCCGAACGATCGACTTTCGATGGGTCTTTCCCTGAGAAAGCTCCCCCTCCGTGACGCCCGGATCCTCCGTAGGTATCTACAATAATCTTGCGGCCGGTTAATCCGGCATCGCCCTGGGGACCGCCAATGACGAAACGCCCGGTCGGATTGATCAAATATTGGGTATTTTTAGTGAGAAGACTCTTCGGAAGGCATTTCTTGATGACCTTCTCGATCATAAATTTCTCTATGTCTTTGCGACGTACGTCCTCCGTATGTTGGGTCGATATTACAACCGCCGTGATCTCAATCGCCTTGTCCCCTTCGTAACGAATCGAAACCTGCGACTTGCAATCGGGGCGAAGCCACTTGGCTTGACGACCCGCATGACGAATCTTCGCTATCTGGCGACCAATCCGATGAGCAAACATTACTGCCGCCGGCATAAGTTCTTTGGTTTCGTTTGACGCATAGCCAAACATGATTCCCTGGTCACCCGCGCCTTGCTCTGCGGTGTCCTTGTCCTTTGCCTTCTTAGCGTCTACACCTTGGGCAATATCCTCTGACTGACTAGTCAGGTTGTTCGTTATGAAAACCTTATCAGCGTGAAAGATGTCATCGTCATTCACATATCCAATCTCACGAATTGCCTGACGAACGATTTCTTCATAATTAAGTTTCGCTTTGGTCGAGATTTCTCCCGCTAATACGACCTGGTTACTCTTAACCAAGGTCTCGCAGGCAACCCGGCTGTTGCGGTCCTGCGCGAGGCAAGCGTCCAAAACGCTGTCTGAGATATAGTCAGAAACTTTGTCCGGATGCCCTTCCGCAACCGATTCCGATGAGAATACGTATTTTTTGGCCATAGGTATATCTGATTTCGATGAATTCATTCGAGCATTGCACTCAAATATCAACATATCCTGATTTATTGATATGTTATTTAGAAATTCAAGCCAATACTGCGTCTGGCCCTCTCAAATGATCCCAAAATCAGGCTATTCTAGGTATCAGATTCTAATGGGCTAACGACTGATAGGGTGTTCTTTGATCAATCAAATCGAACCTTGACCGAGAAGAAGAGTTCTCAATTCCCCTTGGCCTGGGCAATGCGAGCTTCTCTCGCTTTGCGAAATTTCTCCCGCTGCTGCAGGCCGTTTGAAAGCAGGTCACTGACAAATATACGGGCTTCCTCCTCTTCCCGGAGGGTCTCGTCATCCTTGACTCGAACGGGCTTTTTAGGGGGCGCAGGAGTTCGTCTATTAGCGGCGACAACCGGTTCGGTCCGTTTCAAGGCGACGATTTCATTCTCGTTTATAGCGATCTCTCGCGATCTGCCCTGAAGACTGACCGAAATCGTCCCGTTGTCCTCATCAAATCCAGAAACGGAAATCCCATCTTGAGCCCCGCCAAGAGGTATCCAGAGACTTTGCTTCGTCTTGGTGTCATAGAGACTGATGGTAACTTGGCCTCCAAACCCCAGAAGCCCCGTGAACTCTATTTTATCCAGGCGCGAAGGAACTGCTTTCGCTGGAGCGTTCACAACGACCGGTTTGCTAGCCCGCTCAAAGGGAGATCTCGGCTCTTCACCCCATAATAAGGAAGGTGCTGCGAACGGGAAAAGAATGACCATCGCCTTAAACAAGCGTCCTCCTTGCACTCCCTTTTCAAAAACTCTCATTACTCTAACTGTATCTAACGGTGCCACTGCTAGGATTCATTACAAAACAAACAACCCATTTCCAAGACAAGCGACAAAAAACGACAAAACCAGCCCCTCAAAGAGAGGCTGGTCCCCGTAATCACAAAGCCTTGCGACTTTGAAAATATTTTGGCCTAGTCGACAGTGTACACTTCGATGAGGACTTCACCTGCACCACCGTCATGGGAAGAAACTTGAATGGTGTAGACACCCTCTCCCAAGCTGCGAGTGACAGCGGAACTGGTTGTATCTACAGTATCGTAAGAAGTTCCTTGGAATTCAGTCACCTCGAGCGGAAATGCACCTACCTGTGCCATTGTTGCCGAAAGCTGAGCCACGTTCTCTTCGACCCAGTCGTCTGCTACCCCAACTTCTATCTGGGCAGGAGGGCTCTGTGTATAGTCGGTCCTGAAGATCGTGAATTGGGGATCCGCCATAGGAGAAGAAACTCCAAGATCAGCCAATTTCGGTCCAACCGCACGAATTAACAACTGTTGTGATGCACCGATCACTGTAAAACCGACTGTGACCGTTTCGCCCGCGTCGACAAAGCCCCGAGTCGACAAGTTCACGAGGTCACCACTCGATTCCGATGAAGCCGCCAAGTATCCAGCCTGAGAAAGATACGTCCAGCCGGCAAGCCAGTTGTCGTTTCTAGAGAAAGCACCCTGGTACGCGACTTCGTCGAAAAAGTCGTCTTGCGGGTAAGCTGCCAACGCATTTGACAAGGCAGGGCTACTAGACAGGGGACGAGGATCAAATCCCCCGTCGGCCGTGCGAGAGATCCCTGCCAGGAGGGCTGCCTCAACCGTATTGTTATTTCCTGCGTCGGCTAAGAAAGCTTCTCCGTCGTCGAGGTTTGTCCCTCCCGCTCCGAGGGTGTCATCCTCATCACCGTGGAATAGGTCCGCGGCTTCGAAATCCCAAAGATTGTTGGTAATATCCATCAACGAAACCGTCTCACCGTTGGAAGGAATACGAAGACCGGAGTCTGCTTCGATTCGAATGCCAGTGGGCCACCCAGTAAAGATGGAATTCTTGTAAAGCGCATATGCGTTGTCGCGAATGCGAAGAGCTGCTCCACCCTCACCATTGCCTACGTAGGTTGCGTTATAAATCGTACCCCCTCCGATATTCCGACCGGCATTAAATGAAGTCTCGCCGTCGTGCTCTCCCCCATTGTCAGGACTAAATTTGGAATTCGCAACGGGTCCACCAACGTATACCCAAAACTGACCACGTCCTTCCCAGCCTTGGTCGTAGTCAAATCCATCATCACCCCCATAAGCAGCGACTGCGTATTTAAGATCTACGGTGCCACCGAAGAACTCGATACTGTCGTCGGAGTTGGCAAAAACTTCGATGTGGTCGATCTGCGTACCTCTGCCCACGCCTCCTAGTGTCAACCCATTGATCTCAGCATCCTGAGCCAATTCAGAACCGCCAAAGCGAATCGAAACGTAGCTCAAGGTTCCCGAGCTGTCCTCTGGATCCGTGCCACCGAAGACTCGGGACGCTTCCGGCAGGAACTCTGGAATGCCTTCCACAGTGTCCGTAATGGTCGTTCCCTCAGTCCAACTGTTCTTGTTCCGATCAGAGTTGATAGGAGCGTTCCCGAGAATAATTAGCCCACCCCAGGCATTACCGTTTTCAGGTCCCCAAGATCCATCCATAGGATCCGCTTCTGCAGTAAAAATGATCGGTGCAGAACGAAACCCTACCGCGTTGATATTGCCCGTTCGTGAGATGATCAACGCAGTAGCATCTGTACCTGTTCCTGCAGCGGACTTGATAACAGTGCCTGCCTCAATCGTCAAAGTAGCCCCATCTACGGTTATAAATCCAGACATGTGGTAAACATTATCCGATGTCCATGTAGTGTCTGACGTGATATTGGTCGTGACGTTCACGTCAGCTGCGTAAACCGCTCCTGCAAGGAGAGCCGAAGCGGTGATCATTTTTATTGCTCGTTTCATTTTATATGGGTTTCTTGTTTTATGTATAAGAAGAGTTTGGAAAAATTCGTATCCGGTCCCGCCCTACTTTCCGTAACTTACGCTTAGCGAAAAGGTTCGGCCCGACTCATCTAGAGAGTATGGGAACTCAACCCCCTTGAACGCGTGGAACCGCCTTGACTCGGAATCGAGCAGATTGCTCACCTTGAATTTGAGCTTCCACGATGGACCGAGTCTCTGGCTGGCAATCAAGTCCAGAACTTCCGAGGGCTTTTCATCAACCAATGGCAGATTAGCGTTTGTAACCGCATAGAGGCGTTCACCGGTGTTATTATAGGAGAGTGTAATGGCCGCTCCCTTACGGTAATGCTCCCAGGACGCGTCAAAATTGAATATCGAAGATGACTGCCCCTGGAGTTCTCGAGTCGGTGACAAATCAGGAAACTCGGCTATCTTGCGATCGATCTCCAATTGGGATCGATTAACCTCCGAATCAATGATAGCCAAGTTGCCGCCAAGGGAAAAGGACGTGAATTCAGAGGAGAGCAGATTGATCTTCTTGCGAGCCTCCAGCTCCACGCCTTTAACTTTTCCCGTTTCCACATTGTCCCACGAGATGAAACCAAACCGGTCGATAACCTGCTCTATAGGGTTCTCAAGATCCTTGTAGAACAGGCTCACTGCGAAAAGCTCGTCACCATTCTTTGGAAACATTTCCCAGCGGATGTCGTAATTCGCGATTTCAGACATCTTCAGATTTTGGTTTCCTATTATGAGAAAAGAGCCGATCGAATCAAACTCGGCCGCTGGAGTGAGCTCACGAAAGCTGGGACGAGCGATTGTATTCGAATAAGCAAAACGCAGGTTCTGGCGTTCGTTGATACTCCAAACCAGATTCGCTGAGGGCAGGAAGTGATCGTCGGCAATGCTTGACTCGGAATTCGGGATGTACTGAGGGCGTCCTGATACGGAAGTCACCTGGACCGAAGTATCTTCATGTCTCACACCTCCGATGAGGCGAATCTTCTTAGTCACCGGAATATCCGCCATAATGTAGGCTGCCGAAACTTCTCGATTCCCTATATACTCTGGGTAGGCGTCAGTCAGGTTGACCATGACAACGCCCGTTTCGCCATTACTGTCCAAATTGATGTTTTCTGGAGACAAAAAGCCATCCCGATTCCCCGTGTAGTTCACGAATCGATCACCATCGCTCCAGCTAAATGCCAAGGCATTATACTGCCTATCCGCCTCGATATTTCTCATGCCAGCTTTCAGGTACGATCCTTCCCTGTCTCCAAAGGCGAATGGCAGTTCTATATCGAAACCAAATTCGTCCGCGGTTTCCTCAAGCTCGCGAAAGTTCCTCCGATTAGTGAATCCCGTTGGAAACTTCCAGTCATCTGGATCAACACTGGACAAATCTCTGTCGGCATCATTGAAATCCTCTAGCCCTACCGCGTCGAAAAACACGATAAAGTCAGGCTCGTCCTGCGTGCTATTTGACTTGGCATAGTTCCATTCAAATTTGGCCCTTCCCAGATTTGGGAAGACATGTTTTCCGTAAAGCTGATTGGAGCGGATGTTTCGCTCGGTAAAGTGAATCCTGCTCTCCCTGAGGTATTGATCCTCACTTCCCTTCACCACCCCTTGCTGCAAGAACGCCTTGTCGCTAGCAGACTGGTTGAAGAAATTCTTCAGCCCGATTTCATGCTCAGAGGATAGCTGTAGTGCCGCGTTAAACAGCCCCCCAAGGTTGGCGGAGTTCTCCGACTCATCAACTAGCATGTCGAATTCTGGGTTCAACACAGAGCCATCCACCCCGCGATCAAATTGATAGCGCACTTCTGGCGCCCCCGTGCGGGTAGAAAAATCGCGACTATGGGTCAGGCTTGCCGTGTAGCCAAATCGCTTCTCGCCGTCATTCGACAGCAAGACGCTGTCTCCAAACGCCAGCGAAAAACTCCGGTTCAGCGGAGCGTCCCCCGAATCAATAGGAGAGATAACCGGTGACAGGTCATTTAGTATCTCTGACTGCTCAGCGTTGCTCAAGGTAGAAAGATTTTCATTCCGGGCTAGACGATCAGGCACCTCCCTCGTTCCATCATCCTTGCCACGCCAGTCGCTCGAGCCGCCCGGATAAGAAAGGAAAGATGTCCCCGTCGAGTTTGTATTGTACCCAATTCCGTAGGACACATTGTAGAAGAACTGGTCAGGAAAAGATTTCGTCTGGATATTGACAGCTCCACCCGTAAATTCGCCCGACTTGTCTGGGGTAAAGGTCTTCGTAGTCTCGATCACATCGAGCAAGCCCGTCGGGAATTGATCCAGTTGCACCGACTTGCGGTTCGGGTCCGCACTGGGAACGGTCGTCCCGTTGAGGGTCGTTGTATTGTAACGATCAGAAAGTCCTCTAACGACCATGTACTTCCCGTCCTGAATGGAAGCCCCTGTCACCTTGGCGAGCGCATCCGCTGCATCGCCAAGTCCTAGCCTGCTAAACGTTTCAGACCCCATAGCGTCACTGATGGCCGGCGCTTTTTGCCGTTGGGTCAGTAGACCTATATCAGAATCCTCCAGTACTTCTGCCTTAACCGAGAAGGAATCCAGTTCGATAACATCTGAAGTGTCATTGAAAAGTGGAACATCCATTTTCTTAACCTCGCCTGCTTCAATATCAAGCGATTCCACCTGGGAAGACTTATAGTAAGGAGCTGAAACGATGAGCGTGTAGGTGCCTTCCGGAACTCCACTAAAAAAGTATCGTCCATCAACGTTCGTCTTTGCAGACATCTGATTCTCCAAAATCGTGACCTTGGCGTTCAATACGGCACCTCCGTAGTCAGCATCCTGGACTGCACCAGAGAGGGTACCAGACTTTTGTTCTTGTGCAAATAGAACGTTGATATTGTAGGCAATGACGAACATTAAAGACCCTTTAATCGATAGGCCGAACGTTTGCCGATTACGGAAAGCAAAGCTGTTTCGTTTCATGATTTGTAGACCATAAATGCCAATCGAAAAATGGCCCTCTTCAACGCGAAAAAACTAAACTCTGTCCATTGTCACCCCTCTGTAACAACCGACACATGTTAGTAACACTGCCGTAACAAAATCGACACTGCAGGGCCAAGATCGGCGCACTATTGGCGCAGTCGGGCCCTAAAAACGGCGTTTCCAACGACTGGGATTAGAAAACCACCCAATAGCGTCCCAACGAGTGCCCGTTTTGTCAGCGCCCCGACCCGTCAGCTTTCTCCAATCGAGTCTCACTACGATCCGTCTTCCCTGTTTTCGAAAAAGGCCGTCCTTTGGAAAGGACGGCCTTTAAAAAGTGGCGGGATAGACGAGACTTGAACTCGCGGCCTCCTGCGTGACAGGCAGGCGCTCTAACCAACTGAGCTACTACCCCGTGATGTTGAGAGGCCGGACAAATTAAGTTTCAGGTTACCCAAGTCAAGCGCTGTTTTGGCATTTTCCCTGAAAATAACTAAAGCAACCAACATCGATTTAGACAGGGGATTCGATCAAGCCCTCTCGAACAGACTCATTTCTCCGTACTAGTTACCTGGTTGACCAAAAAGGCCATATGGCACAGCTTTAACTTTGGAATGATGCCAGAAAGACCGAATGAATTCATCGCAATGGCGAAGTCACCAACTGCGAACAAAGTACCAAAGGGATGGGGATGAGCATGAACGAGAGCCAGGAAGACCTATTCGCATCCGATCCTTCAATTCCGCTTCCCCAAACCACTGCAAGTTTCGCGGAAAAGCGGCCATTGCGGATCCTCGTAGCGGACGACAATGCCATTAATAGAAACGTCGTACAAACCATCCTAGACCGGCTCGGTTACCAACCGATCGAAGCATCCGGAGGGGAAAAGGCTATGGGCCTCTTGAAAAAGGAACCGTTCGATATCTTATTTACCGACATTGACATGCCTGAAATGGATGGGGTCGAACTCGCTCAAGCGTTGAGGGAACACGAAAAATCCAGCACCATGGGATCAAACAAGACCGAAATTATTGCGATCACCGCCAACGTCAGCCCTGAAACCAAATTGAGATGTAAACTTGCCGGAATGGACGGTTTCCTGGAAAAACCCATTGATCAGGACAGGATCAAAAACCAGCTCCTAAAGAGCTGGAGACGCATTAAAAATCGACCCTCTCGATCTTGATCGTCCCGCTACGAGGCAGTCCGAGCCGCATCGATCAGCTCACAAAACGACTTGGAATCCAGCGAAGCTCCGCCAATCAGTCCTCCGTCGATATCCGTCTGAGCCAAAAGCTCGGGGGCATTCGATGGCTTCATTGAGCCTCCGTAGAGGATTCGAACTTTTTCCGCTGCCGCCTCACCGTACTTCTCAGTCAAAAGAGATCGGATCGAGCCGTGAACTTCTTGGGCCATCTCAGGTGTCGCTGTCTTGCCTGTGCCGATGGCCCAAACGGGTTCGTAGGCAACAACCACATTACTCAGGCCGTCTGTATCCACGCCTTCAAGTCCTCCCAGTAGCTGCCTTTTGACGACCTCGAGAGTCTCGTTGGCTTCGCGTTCTTCCAAGGTTTCACCGATACAGAGAATCGGGTTGAGCAGGTTCTCCAAAGAGAATCTTACCTTTTCGTTCACAAAGGAATCCGACTCACCAAAATACTCCCTCCGCTCACTATGCCCAAGAATCACATACTTAGCAAATACTTCTCTCAGCATTTCTGGGGAGGATTCACCCGTGTAGGCTCCATTCGTTTTCGGATAGAAATTCTGGGCCCCCAACTTGACCGCTGAACCTTCAATCGCTTGGGACACGCGATCCAAAGCAATAAACGACGGGCAAACAACCACGTCGACAGCTGCGTCTTTCGAAACGACCGAAGCGATTTCCGAAGCGAGCTTCTTGCCCTCTTCCGGTGTTTTGTTCATTTTCCAGTTTCCTGCGATAAAATATTTCCGGCTCATTTGTTTTGATTAGTCTAAATTTCTAGTTGGGTACAAAGTCTATTTTTCATCGAGGGCCTCAACTCCCGGGAGCGCCTTGCCCTCGAGAAATTCGAGACTGGCTCCGCCGCCTGTGCTGATGAAGGATACATCTCCTCCAAACCCTGCCTGATTTACCGCTTTCACGGAATCGCCACCGCCAATAATTGAGATAGCCTCCTTATTCTTGGCTACTGCTTCCGCGATCGCAAAGGACCCTTTGCTGCAGGCCTCTATCTCGAAAATACCCATGGGGCCGTTCATCAGTATCGTTTTCGCATTGGCTAACTCTCCAGCGTATAGTGCAACCGTTTGGGGACCGATATCAACGCCCTCCCAGCCATCGCGGATATTTCCCTCCACGTCTGAGACCCCAATATTGCCCACACTCATATTGTCGAAGTCGAGCGAATCAACCGTAACGTTGTCCACCGGAAGCAGAAACTTGACGCCTTTTTCTTTCGCTTTCTTCAAAGCCGCTTTTGCCGTGTCAATAAATGCCGGTTCGGACAAACTGTCGCCTACCGTTTTTCCTAAAGCGAGTGCGAATGTATAGGCCATGGCTCCGCCGATCAAAATCGTGTCCGCCTTGTCTAGCAATCGATCAATGACGGTTATTTTGTCACTGACTTTCGCCCCTCCAAGAATCACTACAAATGGGCTTTCCGCGTTCTCGGTTTTGTCTCCGAGATACTCGAGCTCCCTCTGTATCAGCAAACCGGCAACTGCAGGTTTCAAGAACTGAGCTATACCCACCGTTGAAGCATGAGCTCGGTGCGCTGTACCGAAAGCGTCATTAATAAACACATCCCCAAGTTTAGAAAAATCTTGGGCCAGATCTAAGTCGTTCTTTTCCTCGCCCACATGAAAACGGACGTTTTCCATCAGAGCTACTGAACCGGGAGAGAGTTCTGAAACTGCTTTTTCGGCTGCCGGTCCACGCGATTCTGGCACAAAGAAAACGGGCTGACCGAGTTCGTCAGCGAGCACCTTGGCGACAGGGGCCAATGAGTATTTGGCATTCACCTCACCCTTCGGACGTCCCAAGTGGCTCAGCAATATTGCGGTGCCACCCTGCTCGACAACGTATCTGATCGTTGGAAGCGCTCCCAGAATACGCGTTTTGTCAGTGATTTCGTCTCCTCTCAAAGGTACATTGAAATCAACGCGGAACACCGCTCGTTTGCCCTTGAGGTCTAAATCTTGAATCGTTTTTTTCGCCATGGCTACATGGTTTGGCGCCCGCCAAAAATCTGAATTATTAAAATTGGAGTTGTGGGTTTGAAAGCCTGTGCCGGCTCAGAATTGTGAGCGACTAGCAATTACACCGTGCGCCTGAAAGGCGCCACAAAAAAAGAAAGCCCTTTGCCTGGCATTCCAGACAAAGGACCGAAATTAAACGCAACTATTGAGCCGAGATCTTTTTGAGAAGATCGACCACGCGATTGCTGTAGCCCCACTCATTGTCGTACCAGCTAACCAACTTAAAGAAGGTGTCGCTCAGCGCGATGCCAGATCCTGCGTCAAAAATGGACGATGAGGGGCAGTGGATAAAGTCGGAAGAAGCGACCTCGTCTTCCGTATACTCCAAGATGCCCTTGAGGGAACCTTCTGAAGCTTCCTTCATTTTCTGGCAGATCTCTTCGTAAGAAGTCGATTTCGTCGTCTTTACCGTCAAATCGACCACCGATACGGTAGGTGTTGGAACGCGAAAGGCCATACCAGTGAGTTTTCCTTGAACCTCTGGTATCACCAATCCTACCGCTTTGGCAGCGCCCGTTGACGAAGGAATGATGTTCATCGCTGCGGCACGTCCGCCTTTCATGTCTTTGGGCGATGGACCGTCTACCGTCTTCTGGGTAGCAGTATAGCTGTGTACCGTGGTCATCAGACCTTCTTCGATGCCGAAGTTGTCGAGAATGACTTTGGTGATGGGAGCCAAACAATTGGTGGTGCAAGATGCGTTGGAAATGAGTGTATCCTCAGCGGTCAAGGTATCATCGTTGACGCCTAGAACAACGGTCTTTACTCCGTCACCCTTTCCAGGAGCGGAAATGATCACTTTCTTGGCACCTGCGTCGATGTGACCCTGGGCCTTTTCATCTTGAACCCACAGGCCAGTGGACTCGATCACAATATCGATTCCTAGTTCCGCCCAGGGGAGGTTTGCAGGTATCTCGCGAAGGGCAAGACACTTGATCTTCTGGCCATTGACCACAAGAGCATCGTCCCTTTCCGCCTCTACAGTACCGTTGAAACGACCTTGAGTCGTGTCGTACTTAAGCAGGTAAGCGAGGTTGCCTGCAGGAACGAGATCGTTCACGGCAACTACTTCTACCTGGTCGCCCAGGAGACCCTGGTCGACAATTGCGCGGAAGACTAGACGGCCGATGCGGCCAAATCCGTTAATAGCTACTTTTACAGCCATTGTTCTCTAATTTTTACTGGTTGACGTCTTAGTTTAGAAGATTCCTTCACTCTGGAATTGCCCCAAAGATCTAGCGTGTCGGGAGTAGATGGTACCCTCGAAAGAAAATCAAGGGTTTAAAACGTTACAATTTGAAAGTCAGCTGCGCGAAACCCACAACCCCGTCCCTAGAGGCGGAAGCGTCAATTCCAAACTTAGATTATTGTTCAGGGATTTCTCCTCAAAGCCCCAAAATCGATCGTGATCCGCAAGTTGAATCCAATCGGCCTCCCAATTCCCAAGTGTTATACGGAGAGGCTCCCGCTCGGGATTCACCGCAAAAAGCAGCCGGGCGTTCCCCTTGCTTCGGTCTGCGTTGAACACAGCAGCCAAAGCATTCCGCCCTTCGGTCTTTATAAATTGAAAAAAACCTTCGCTCGCCCTCGAATAGTGGCGAACCAATTCGCCCAGCTCCGACTTCCTGAAACTGATCCAGTCTTTGAAATAGTCACTGGTCAGGGCATACTCGATCCGTCTTTCGTAGTCTAAGGCGTTCAAGTCGCCCCTTTGGTAGGTGTTGTTTACCCCGTTCTTGGAGAAAAGAAAATCCTGGCCCGCATGAATCATGGGTATCCCAATCGACATCATCATGATAGCTCCCATCATCCGTGTCCGCCTCTGATCGCTTACCGACGGATGGGAGCCATTGTTGTCCGGGTACTCCGTAATGGCATCGATCCACGTCCGATCATCATGCGATTCCGTGTAGTTCACCGTCTGGGCAGGCCAACTAGCATAGTCGCCAGGAGATCCCATTAGAAAATAGCTAAGCGCTTCAGAGCTCGAACCGCCCCTGACATATGACTTAACGCTTTCCCTGTAACCATCGTTCCATGACGCGAAACCCGTATCTCTCAAGTCGCGGCCGATGTGGCCACGAAAGCTCCACGGTTCTGCGATCAGAATAACATCCGGCTTGATCGATTTTAGCTCTCGTTCAACCTCCTGCAGCGCCGCTCTTCCCACCAAGTCCGCCAAATCAAAACGAAAACCGTCGACCCCATAAAAAGCAACTAAGTGCTTTAGGCTCTCAACAATTAGGCGTCGGCTCATTGGGGCGTCGCATCTCATGTCGTTTCCACAGCCACTCCAATTCGTCAATACACCATCGCCCTGCAGATGAAAGTAGTACAGCTTGTCGATGTACATTAAGTGGGCGGGCTCCCCTACATGATTGTAAACGACATCGAGAATAACTGCCATTCCTCGACCGTGGATACTGGATACAAGATCACGAAATTCCTCGATTTGAGACGCACTTTCCGGATCACTGGCATACGAGGAGGCAGGAGAAAAGAAATTCGCCGTCATATAACCCCAATGGTATTCTACATAAGACTGGCTATCATTCTCCTGGACTGGCTGAAGCTCTAATGCGTTTATACCCAGGGTGGCCGGATAGAAATTCTCTTCTTGAACAAAACGGCTGAGATCGGAAAAACCCAACGGAACCCTATTTCTCCCACTTTCAGGAATTCCCGCCACCAAGTCACGGGTATGAGCTTCCATCACAACCAAGTCTTGCCACGCCACCGGCTGGAAATTCCGGACAGGCAAATACATTTTTTCATCCACTACGATGCCAGGCCCATCGCAGCTCACAGTTGCTTTCGCGTAGGGATCAAGGATTTTGAAATCCGGATCGAAATTCCCGGTGGAACCACTCGGACCATCAAGTCGATACCAGTAGCGAGCTCCCGTAAGATTTTGGTGGAACATCGCCTCCCAAACGTAGTCGTCCGATCGCTCCATGAGGGACCAATCCAATTCATCCTTCGACTCACCCTTTTGAAAAACACCGACTTTTACCCATTTCGCTCGAGGCGCAAAAAGTCGAAACGTGGTGCACTCCCCTTCCACAATCGCGCCGAGAGGCTTATCCGATTTAAGACCGAAAAAGAATGGGCCGGGGTCAAGATCCGCTTCGTGCGAGTGCAACCTTCCGTGATAGACAAGCGAGTGGTTTTCTGAAAGATCGAGCGGTCGGGATAGCTTAAATCGCAAGCGATGCCTCCCGCTTCGCTTCAAGCTAAAGCGGTAATTGCCATTTCCTTCATCGTCGCTAACGAAATTCGGAGCTTCTGGATCAGCGGGGATCCAGTAATGCTGATCAGTCACAAATTTGAAAAGGATGGCTTCCTCGATAGTCAGCAACTCCAGTGGAAGTTTCAGAGAGTAGACCTCCCGCCCTTCCAACTGGGTGCGCGACATCCGCCACTTTGCCTTTCCAACTGCATCCTGCCATCCATTGAAAGAACCGGCTAGATAAATCGAAAGCTCCTCGTATTCAAAGATCGGATGTTCGATCGGGTCGAAAACAAACACTCCAAAGCTGTTTTCATCGACATAGTATCGACTCTCAAAGGCGAAGTCGCTTGCGGGAATAGGTTCGACCTTCGAGAACCCGTCCCGCTCGCCACCGAAGCTAATAAGAGGACGCCGTTGGGCTTTCCAATCATGCGAAAGCTCCACTACACCTTCGTTAGGGGACGTCAGAAAGGCCTTTGCGATGCGATGTGATTCGTGTGACGACATAATTGCCTCGTTGAGGGATGAACTAAAAGCTCAACTTTAAATCCGATTGATTGACAAGCTAGGAAGCCAGAAGATCTCGATTACCCTCTGCGATGCCCTATCTGATGAATCAAATCGGCAGCGCTCTCCACTGTTTGAAGAAAACGTTGGAAAAGATTACGAACATCAACCATCTCTAGCTCAATCTTCCCATCCTTCATCTCCTAGATTTCATCAAATACTGCTAGCTCAAACGGCGCATGCATCGCAAACCGGCGAACGGCCTCATACTTTCGAAAAGGACCCGTCACTTCGAAAAACCGAAGCTCTCCTCTAAGCAGTATTTGAAACGTGGAAAGGGTCGCAATGAGAAGACCCGCCAACTCCTACTTCGATCCGTCAGTGAGCAAGTAGCATTCCCGGAGCTGGATGAGCTTTCCTTTCAGCTCTTGCTCGAGCTGGAAACGCATATTGGCAAGGCTGATGGGCAACCGCTTTAGCACGTCCTCGCCATGCAAAATTATGTGATTCTCCTTCATATCGAGAAGCTCGATCGGGAATACGTCCGAGGAATTCTTAAAAATCTTCCAAGTGAAGAGTAAAGGCGGAGCATTCCCGAATTCTGCCCATTGGGCAGTTAAAGGCCTGATCACATCAAGCTCCTCCAGCCCAAGCCTCGAGCAGACGACCGTCAGATTTTAATCAGAATATTTCTCAGATTGCTCGCCCGTTGTCGCCGAACCATACAAGACCACTGAAACTAACGAGTCGCCTAGCAAATCTCGCAATTGTTCAGTAAAATACTCTGAGGTCATGAGAAGGGGGCGAAATTAGGCCAATGGGTAAAGAAATGCCAGCCCGCACTTCACAAACGCAAATTTATCCCTTCCATAACGCTTGCTACCCAGACCCAATCTACTCGACAGTTTCCCTTCGTTCCGAATTCTTGCGATAGCCGAACCGTTGCGTCGCGTCTTGTGAATGAATGAGTTGCCTAAAATATCCATCGTCACTCCCTCTTTTAATCAGGGAGCTTTTCTGGAGGAAACACTTCAAAGCCTCGTCGATCAGAACTACCCCCATCTTGAAGTGATTATCCAAGATGGAAAATCGACGGACGATTCGGTGAAAATTGCAGAAGCCTTCGTTCAGCAGCACCCGGAACTTTTCAACCTCTACGTAGAATCCGATCGGGGGCAGGCAGACGCCCTCAATCGCGGGTTTGAAAAGGCAACTGGTGAAATCCTCGGCTTCCTCAACTCCGACGATGTCCTCCTTGATGAATGTCTTCAACGCGTCGCCCAAGAAATCGATCCTAAACGCGGTCGGTACATCGTATTTGGGCGAAGCCTGTTTTTCGGAAATGATCCCACCAAAGAAGGGAAAGACCATCCTTTCAGGTACACCTCGCACTTCGATCAGCTCGCGATCTGGAAACGCCGGTATAACCAGATCCCTCAACCCTCCACGTTCTGGCACCGAACCGCTTGGGACACTTGTAGCGGGATTGACTCTAAAATCTCCCATGCGATCGACTACGATCTCTTCTGTCGTTTCAGCCAAACGTTCCGCTTCCATCCCGTAGCGGAAGTCTGGAGCCGATATCGCCTCCACGATTCATCCAAAACGGTAAACAAGACTCGAGAACGTCTCATGGAAGAATGCATCGAAATTAGTAGACGTTACTGGGGCACCTGGTTAAAACCGCTGCGTTGGCGCTGCGAGATTTCATACGGACTCTACCAAAGGAGCCGGAGACCCAAAGCGATTCAAGCAGTTCGAAAAGCGGAGGCTGCAATCTTAGATAACACACCCCTCAAAGCCTTCTTCCTATCCCTCGCCGCAGCCTGGAACACGCCGCTTGAGCTAGCCCCTCGCATTCTCTACCCGATCGCCGCTACACGAGGTTGGACCCAATTAGCGAGGCTATTTCAGTCCGAAACTACCGATGAACTTTGTCCCAATTTTTGGATCGGTCCATTTTTCGAAACGAGATTAAGTCTGGCCTCGCCGAACAAAGTGATTCGCATCCAGGTCGAGATTCCCGAACAGCTCTCAAAGAATACTCTGTCTTTAAAACTCTCGATTGATGGTATCGTCCACGGAGACTGGAAATCTAGTTCCGAACACTTCAGGGAGCTAGAAGTCCCAATCCCGTCAAGCAGATCTGGCTCCGCGCACGTTGTACTCCACTGCAATCGATACTTCGTGCCGGCTCTAACAGGAGAAAACGAGGACGCTCGGCTGCTATCACTATGTTTGATAAAAATCGAAGCCGAATAATTACGTCCTCATGGAGAGCGAAATGCCACGCCGACCCGCCTTAGACCTTTCTCAATCTACAGGCTTGCGAGACGGGAGTGTAATTGCCTGAGTGGACTCATGAAGAAGGTCCTCCTCGCAATGTCTGGAGGCGTTGACAGCAGCGTCGCCGCTTTGCTCCTGCAAGAGCAAGGATACGATGTGGAGGGGGCCTACATGAAAAACTGGATCAACGAGGATGAAATTCTTGGCGATTGTCCCTGGCAGCAAGATATCGAGGATGCGGCAGCGGTTGCCGAAAAGCTAGGTATCCCTTTCCGAGTCGTGAATTTGATGAAGGACTATCGAGAGAGGATTGTGGACTATCTGCTAGAAGGGTACCAATCCGGTATCACCCCGAATCCAGATGTGATGTGCAATCGTGAAATCAAGTTCGGAGTACTTCTGGACTACGCTCTCGAACACGGGTTTGATCAAGTCGCCACCGGGCACTACGCCCGACTGGAAGAGACCGCTTCGGGAAACTCGATCCTCGAAGGAGTCGACAAAAACAAGGACCAGACCTACTTTCTCGCGCTGATGAAATCGGACCAGGTGGATCGAGCCCTATTCCCTATCGGCCACTTGACGAAACCGGATATCCGCAAGCTCGCGCTTGAGTCAGATCTGCCCAACGCAAAGAAAAAGGACAGTCAGGGGATCTGCTTCATCGGAAATATCAAAATGCAGGACTTCCTGCGGGAGTACGTCCCCGACCGACCAGGTCCAATCATCAGAGCAGAGGATGACATGCCGCTGGGTGAGCACAGAGGCCTTCACTACTTCACCATCGGTCAACGCAAGGGTATCGGGATACCATCCAACACAGACCATCAAAACTACGTTGTCGTCGGCAAAGACCGAGACCGCAACGCCCTCCTCATCTCGTTCGAATCTCCTCATGCTCCCAGGCTTTATTCGTCTCGATGTGCCGTATCCAGTCTGAGCTTTATAGGGCCTGCAATCTCCAGCGAATCTCGTATCGAGGCGAAAGTGCGCTACAGAGACCCTCGCGTTCCCATATCCTATTCGCCTACGAGTGATCATTCTGTCGAAATCACCTTCGACGACCCACAAAGAGCTTTAGCCCTAGGCCAGGTGATAGCACTTTACGATGGAGAGCGACTCTTGGGGGGCGGCATCTATGCCCGTATCGATTAGAAAGTGACAAACCTTTATGCTCGACGATTCCAACAACAGTCCGATTGAAGATCCGAACCTGCTACTAGCACTCTATCGGATCAGCCAGATCGGGAGCTCTGCCTTTAATATTCGAGACGCTTTCAAACGAATCATTGAAGAGATACAAATTCTCTTCCAGCCCAAATCCGCTTCGATCTCATTAATTAGTCCGAACTCTGGTTTACTGGAAATCGAATACGCGCTGGGTTACCCAACTGACACAAAGGATCTTTCGCTTCACATTGGCAAGGGCATCACTGGCAGGGTCGCTTTCAATGGGGTCGCCACAATATCTAACGATGTAGAACAAGACTCGCGATATGTAAAACTAATCGACGGCATCAGGAGTAAAATGGCCGTCCCTCTCTTTTCGGAAGGGCAGATCGCAGGGGTCATCGACGTAGATTCTGACAAGGTAGCAAATTTCACCGCCCGCGATCTGAAACGGCTAGAGGCGGTGGCAGATGAATCCATCACATCTCTACAGAGTGTCTGGAAACAAAGACAGCTGATCACCCAGTCTGACCAGCTTAAAGCGCTCATAAGCGTCGGTCAGAAAGTAGTATCCAATCTCGAGCTACAGGGCCTCTGGGAGAGCATCACCGAGGCCGCTCTTGATTTAACAAAGTCTCGCATGGTCACGCTTCAATTATACGACGAAACCAAGGAGCAAGTCACCATGCAAGCGATCAAGCCCCCCTATCAGGAGTTTCTCTCAAAAGTCGAGACGCTTCGCCTCGAGGAGAGCATGAACGCAGCGGCTATTCGAACTAAACGGCAGGTAGAATTTCCTAATATTACTACTCCAGACTATTTGGATTTAAAAGACGCTCCCCAAAGAGACGATGTTGTATCCTGCCTTTCAACACCAATGATCTACGAAGATCGCGTCATTGGAATTATCAACATTTTCACCCGCACGCGGCATCGGTTTCCCAATGACGAAAAACGCCTGCTGCAAGCGTTCGCCTCGCTATCCGCCGCCGCCGCCCAAAACGCCAACCTGTACGCCAGAGTCTTTAATAGCGAGGATCTGCTGCGAAAAAGCGAACGGCTAACCACTCTAGGTCTTCTCTCTGCCGAAATTGCCCATGAAATTCGCAATCCCCTTACGGTCATCAAGCTGCTCTTTGGCTCGCTTGGGCTCCAATACGACGAAGCCGACCCTCGGAACAAAGACACGCAAATCATCATCGAAAAAATCAACCAGCTCGAGGAGATCGTGTCCAAAGTCCTGTCGTTTGGAAAGGCTCCCGAGGATCTGCACACGGTTTGGTCGATCGACGAGCTTATTCAGGATACGCTTCTCCTTGTACGCCTGAAAATGCAACAGCATCGAATCGTGTTGAATCATAAAAAGACCAACGCTCCCATCATGGTCAACGCGAGCAAAGGCCAGTTGCAGCAAGTATTTCTCAATCTCATAATCAATGCCGCCGAAGCGATGCCTGATGGGGGAACCCTCACGATTTACTCGATTGTCGAAGAAAGTCCCGAAGAGGAACGAATCGCCGTTTACTTTACCGATACAGGTTCTGGCATACCGGAAAATATTCAGGAGAAAATTTTCGAATCGTTTCTGACGGATAAACCAGAAGGGACCGGGTTAGGCCTTTCCATCGTAAAACGAATAATGAGGACGCACCACGGTGACATCTCGGTAGCCAACTCAAGCAGCCTCGGCACGACCCTCCGAATCGAGATGCCTCTGGCTCAATGAAGGGCCGACGCTGCTGTTCCGATTCTAGCTTTCAAGCTCAACGTTCCAGTAAGCGACGTCGATAAAATGCTTCCACTCATCGTGCTTCCTACCTCGAGCCGCTATGCTAATCACCGGACGCCACTGCGGCTTGGAAGGTTTCCGAGTGAGACGCATACTCGCTTCATGGGGCAAACGATTCGCCTTTCTCGAATTGCATTTCACGCAGGAGCAGACGATGTTCTCCCAAGTCGTTTTCCCTCCATAATGCCGTGGGATCACATGGTCTAGGTTTAGCTCCTCCGAAGGTAGCCTTTTGCCACAATACTGGCATTGATACTTGTCCCGCTCGAAGACGTTCTTCCGGGTCAATTTCAGCTCTTTCTTGGGAACTTTGTCAAAAATCGAAAGCAGAATGATCTTGGGCACCCGGATCGAATATCGCACCGTGTGAACGATTTTCATCTCGGAAACGGGCTGGTTGTATTGGGAAAAGTCGACCCAATCCATCATGTCAAAGATTTGAAAATCCTCGTTTTCCTCGTAAACAACACTTGCGTGACCCGAAGCGAGTAAAGAAAAGGCTCGCTTTGCGGCGATCACATTCACGGCTTGCCATAACCGATTAAGAACGAGCACAGGTTCTGTTAGGGCAACTTCCATGAGCCCACCTTCTAACTCTCAACTTCAGTCTGTCAAGAAAGGAGGATTCAAAGTCTTGTCACAAAGGACCTTTTTTAGCTTTGACGTAACGGGATGACAAATACGGCAGTCCGTCTTGGCAGCTGTCTAGACTACTCCGCGTCGTGCACTGCTACCCTCGACCAGCTATCCTTGTTATTGGCGATGAATTCGTCGTGCAAAGGATGTGTTTGGTAAACGTCGTGATCGGCAATCGACTCGAAAAGGACGGTCAACATCAAACCATAATCGCGAACACTCACGGGTCTCACTTCAGTATCCGCTGGAGCGCCAATGTAAAGCGAGTGGACGGCCTCTATTTTCGCAAGAAGGTTGCGAGCGTCATCAGCGCATGCCTCGATCTGGGCATCGGAAGATTCGGGAGTGAATTTGAATAAAACAGTGTGAACAAGCATGGCTTCGATTGAATCTAAGTTAAATGTTGGCTATTCGCCTATTTGACCAAAGCGGTCTAAAATAGCATCAATGCGCTCCTGGTTAGCCATGTAAAGCTTTAGGTTTCTAGTTCCCACAGCCTCGAGTATGTCAATAAATTGTTGCTTCTTCGCGATCTCACGATGAGCCATTTCTTCCACATGGCCAGACAGCCGCCCCGTATCAACCGCCTGCTTCATTTGGGCAATTTCGTTCTTTAGTCCTTTGAGCTGATCGGGCTCCCGCATAAACTCGCTCAGAAAAAGTAATTTGGCGAGCGTAGCAATCAGTTCTGAAGCCGCCGAGTCTACCTCTTCCCAAACAGGAAAAGACCGAATGACTAAAAGGGGGGCATCCGACTCGTCCGCCTTCAGCCAAAGCTCAACATTATCTTCGGCCCAAATTAAAACCGTCTCGGAACCACGGATAAACCACTCGATCTCGTTCTTTTCAAGCGGAAGTTTGGCGAGATCCATAAGAACCTCCTCCACGGAACCGGACGCTTCAATCAGTCCCGCGCCCGCGACGCGCTCGCTGGCACCGAAACCTGAAGATACAACAATCCAGATGAAGCAAAGGCCCAGTGAAGCTCTTATCATTTGTAACTAAAAACGATATCCAAGCTATCGCTTCAGCGAAACCTTACCCTCTCCTTTGACTGCCTTTCCGATAGCAACGGCTTTGCAGCCGAATTTATGGCAAGCAGCGAGAACTGAATCTGCCTGAGATGCATCTACACAAAGCGTCATTCCCATCCCCATGTTGAAGACCTCGTACATTTCGTCGAAGTCAATCTTCCCCTTCTCGCCAATCAATTTGAATATCGGAAGCGGCTTCCAAGAATTCGTGTCTATTTCTATGTCTACCTTGCTGTGCAGAATGCGAGGAATGTTTCCGCAGAAGCCTCCACCGGTAATGTGGGCGATGCCGAAGATCGCATTTCCCTTCCGGAAGGCTGACGAACGGCCTGTATTGAACGCCTTCAGAAGCGACTGCACTAGCGGCGCGTAATTGGTGTGAGGAGCTTGAAGTGCCTTGAACACGCTTTGCCGCGTTCCCGGAACCAGATCTGAACCCTTTAGCTTCGCCTTTTCGAAAACGACTTTTCGAGCCAATGTGTATCCATTCGTGTGCAATCCATTGGAAGGGAGCCCAATCACCACATCTCCAGGTCGGATCGTAGATCCGGAAAGCATTTTCTTTTTCTCGGCAATGCCGACGATCACACCAGCGATATCATACTCACCCGGCTGATAGAATCCGGGTAACTGAGCAGTCTCCCCACCGATAAGGGCGCAATTTGCCGCGGCACAAGCTTCCTTCATCCCAGAAATCAGCTGTTTGAAAACCTTCGGTTCAAGTTTCCCTAAACCAAGATAGTCCAGAAAAAACAAAGGTTCCGCACCAATCACCGTGATATCGTCGATACAGTGATTCACAATATCCATACCCACGCTTTTGTGCTGCCCCGAGTCGAATGCCAGTTTTAGCTTAGTACCCACTCCATCAATACTGCTAACCAAAACGGGCTCCTTGCATTTCGTTTTAGACAGATCAAACAATCCGCCAAAACCTCCGACCGCTCCCATAACTTCTGGACGGGAGGCTCCTTTGAGAGACTCTTTCAAATCTCCTTTCATGCGATCACCCAGATCGATATTCACACCCGCTTGAGCGTACGCTTTCGTTTTCTTTTTTGATGGCATTTGATTAAAGTAGGATCGAGGAAATAAAAGTGAAAATTTCAAAGAAGAAATTTTTAATTCTGCCTTCCTTATTCTTGAGTTAAAGTCAGTAGCTTCTTCCGGTTGATTTCTTGTAATAGTTCACGAACGCCTGATTGACAACTCGGTAGCCCCCTTGCGTCGGATAGTCTCCTGTAAAATACCAGTCTCCTCTATGATCAGGCAGGGCTTTTCGCAGTCCTTCAATCGATTGATAGACGACTGAAACCTCACCGCTCCACCCGCGGTCTTGAGGATAGACGATTTCAGCGATTTTTTTTGAAATCTGCTCTGCAGTAAACGGAGCATAGATTTCCTTGACGTAGTTGATTCGACAGGACTCTTCAGAGTTCAGACAATCGATGCACTTGCGGTAAACTTCTAAAAGCATATCGCGTTTGCCCACCTCGCGCAGCAGGGCAATCGCCGCTTCAAAGGCAATAAACTTACCAAGCTCCGACATGTCAATGCCATAACAATCTGGATACCGTATTTGAGGAGCGGTTGATGCAATGATAATCTTTTTGGGATTCAGGCTACTCAATATTTTTAAGATCGACTTCCGCAAAGTCGTTCCACGAACGATAGAGTCATCGATACAAACTAGATTATCTGTCTTCTGTACAATCCCATAAGTCACATCATAGACGTGGGTTGCCATTTCATTTCGGGAATTCTCAGTGGATATAAACGTTCTCAGCTTCTGGTCCTTGTGCGCGATCTTTTCACCCCGAGGCCAGTTCTTCATGATCAGGTCGTCGAGGAGCTCCTCGCTCAACTCGCCTTTTTCCTGGGCGTCGAGAATTGCGTCTTTTACTTGATTACGCCGATCCACCCGAAGCTTTTCCAGAAAGCCGAAATAGCCTATCTCCGATGTGTTGGGAATAAAGCTGACCACCGTATTCTCAAGGTCATGCCCGACCTCCTTTAAAACCTGCTCCGAAAGCTGCGCTCCTAGGGCTTTGCGCTCTTTGTAGATATCCGCGTCATTCCCTCTGGAGAAATAGATCCTCTCAAAAGAACATTGTTTGCGCTCTGGATTTGGCTCTTTAAACTGCTCGTTTATTAGCTCACCGCTACGCTTTACAACGATGATGTGACCCGGCGGAACCTCTTCGATATCTTCAATCTGCTTGTTGAAAATCGTCATGAGCGGCGCTCGTTCCGAGGCGGACGCAAACACCTCGTCGTCTTCAAAATAGAAAACAGGCCGAATTCCCAAAGGGTCTCTCAGGATGAAATTGTCGCCGTTGCCTATCGCTCCGATGAGGGCGTAACCACCATCCCATGACTTGGACGCCTTGCAGAAAACTTTGACCAAATCGATCTCCCCCAAAATTCGCTCCGAGATTTCACGCGCATCGTGCCCTTCATCTCGCAGATAGCGATAAAGATTGTCGTGCGCTTCATCGAGGTGGTATCCCACTTTCTCTAGCAATGCCTGTGTATCCGTTGCGAAAATCGGATGCTGACCCATCGCAATCAAGCTCTCGTTAAGCTCCTTCGTATTGGTCATGTTGAAGTTGCCCGCCAACATCAGGTTTTTCGTCGGCCAGCTGCTTCGGCGAAAGAACGGATGGCACACACTCAGCGAATAGCCCCCAGAGGTCCCATACCTCAAATGCCCCATGTAATACTCTGCGCAAAAGTCGTACTTGGATTTTATCGAAGGAACGTAGTCAGGAAGAATGTCACCATTTCGCTGAAGCTTCTCGTACTGCTTGAGAGTATCTTTAAAGATCCGGTCCAATGCATTGGTTTTCACGCTTCGTTCGCGAAACATGTACGGCTCGCCCGCTGGCATGTCGAACTTGATAGCCGCCACTCCAGCCCCGTCTTGGCCGCGATTACGCTGTTTCTCCATCAGAAGGAAAAGCTTGTAGTAGCCATAAAGCGGAGTGCCGTATTTCTCGGCGAAGTATTCCAATGGTTTTTTCAGCCGCACTTGGGCCACTCCGCATTCGTGTTTGATCAGCTCGCTCATCTAAAAGTTCTCGCTAAAAATCCCTAACTACCGAAATCGGCTCTACAGCCACACCACGTATGGCGATTAATCTCCTCCAAAAACAGGCAAACCGCCTCAGTCATCTGGCGGCTTCCTTTCCATCAGTCCCAACAACGCATCTCGAGTGCTGCCCGCGCTTAAAGTAGGCCTCTCTCCCTTTCGGGATTACGGCAGTCGGTCGATAACAGAGGCTAGCTTCGGGGAAGAAAAGGTTCACTTTGTCGCTCTAATGGGTGTGTAAAAACTTAGGGCCATCTCCTACGCGAAAATCTACCCGTGTTGCAACAAATCATTGCGCCTTTCTTCGAATCATTTTTTCTCAGCTCCGCAAGAGTTTCGCCTGAGACGCTTTCCCGCATCCATCCATATGCCCGACCTCCCTGATATTTCCAACATTCCTTATCTTCCTTCGCCAGCCCGAGATATGAATTGGAGGGACCTCAATCGCTTTAAATCGAGTGACCGCGGCTCCGATTTCTATAAAACCTGTCTCGACTACAGCCAAGTCCTCTGGAGGCAGAGACTTCCCGCTCGTGCCATTCTTTGCCTCGATCGGGCATGGGGAGCCGACCTAACAGGGGATGAGCCTATTCTCGAATCCTGGCCGCTTCCGTATCAAGCACTGGTCTACATTCTCCAAAATGCGCCCACCGGAGTTTTCCTGGGAAACCCTCGCATCCACTTCCAGCACTACGCCGACCGCCTCGGCGAACCGCGACTCGAACAGCGAAAATGGCGATCCTGGGCCTGCTGGGCCCTCTCCTGCAAAGCGCGTCCCGACTTTCAAAGCGACCCCGATCACGATGTTGAGGAACCTTCGTTAGAGAAGATCGCCCAGAAACTAGACCAATACGGCCACATTGAAGAGACGAAGCTCTGGAAATCGATCCTCCAAGCGATCGACTAAAGCCGGCATCAATACCTAGCAAAAACTCTACTGAATCGAGCCTTAGAGCCCTCAGAATTCCCTCAAAGTCCCGCCGAAGCGACGCGTCAATCGCTCCAGCCCTCTCCGGTCTTTGTCGTTCAATTCAAACCCAATCGCATGAATGCGCGTTCGGGCTCCCGAGCGCCGTAAATCGGCTTCTACCGACCCAATCAAAATCTCGTAAGGTATCTCAGGATACTTGTAGGTGCCATCCACTCTGACCCTTTTGTTCAGAACCCCATCCGTAACGAGAAATATCAAGTCTGGCTCCATATCTACAGCTAATTTTAATCCTCCTTCATGACCCAGCAGGAGCTCGCTTTCGACCTTTGGGTTCCCCCGCATTTCCTTTCTAGTCCAGTGACTTGCCGCCTCCTTATTGCGACTAATCGCCGGAGCCAGGTAAGGAGCAAAGCGTCGCGACCCCTGACTGAATTGCACGATTCCAAAAAGAGTGCCACTGTAGAGATTATCAATTAGCGAAACGACTTCTTCGTGTATCGCTTCAATTGATACTCCGTGGTTCCGTGCTTTTCGCACAACTGATGCAGACGTGTTGACCACGATCACGATTCGACGACCAGAATCCTGAACTCCAAAAAAAGACGCCGCAGATGAACTTCCTTTCCCCTGCATGCTGCCTCCCAACAAGCCTGATTGCTCAAACATCGTGCTCGCATCTTCCAGTATCTCAAGATCCTCACCATCCAGTTCAAACGCCTCTGTAGGCAGGTCAGGCATCGGTGGGAGTTCACTGTTCAAAACCGAGTCGACCGATAGTCGCTGAATCGGCTCTAACTGCCTCATCCGTTTCATAAAGCGTTCTCGCCGTTGAGCCTCCTTAAAGTCCTCTTTTTTCACCGCAACGCTCGCCTTTCCCTCAAATCGAGGCGGCTCGCTTTCTGGAGTGTCGAGCACGATGACAAAAACGGTCACTGCCAACAGGACACACTGAATCATCAACGCTATAAACAAGGTCCCCTTGTAAACGCGAGGTTTCCCACGACGAGAACGATTACGATGGATTCGGCGGGCCATTCGAGAAATATTGGATCCAACCTTATACCTAATTGCCTCTTTAAAGCCGTCAACCAAAAGGTAGAATACGACATGCTCTACCAAGAACCAATCTCACTTTAGCCTTACGATTTATCAAAGGCCCATCGCTTCCGTAGCCAACTGCCTCAGCAGACTGGTTGAGGAATGCAAAATCTTTTGCGGTGGCACCTCCACTAGGGCTCGAGAGATCTGATATTCCTCTGCGGCCATCAGATTGATCGATAGCACTTTTGAAGCGTTTCTAAAAACCTCGACCCGCACCGGCACTTCTCCTCCCCTCAGTCGATCATCCAGCTCCGGCACCTTGAGCCCACCCGAACCGAAGAGCCAGGAATCCGCTAATGAACCCCAATTCACCCTGTAGTCGTTCGAGAAATACATGTCGTAACGGATTCCGGCATCGCCCAAATAACGACTCAAATTCGCCCGAAAGTTCCGCAACGCATAGGGGCCAGATTTTTCTGGCGGCTTCATATCCACCGGCGCACCCGACAATGCCAACGCCCGAAAAGCTAGCCCAAGCAAAACCTTGTCATATCCGCGGAAGCGATACGCATCGATATCATCGCCATACAATATAAAGTCGTCCGCATCGTGACGAAACAAGGCAGATGAAACCCCAGGTGGAGCATTGTTCGCGAACACGTCCGCGACATCAAGCGAAGGTACACTAAGCCGGTTTTCTGTTGCCAAGACATCAACCTGCTTTCGCTCAACCGCCCTGCCTGTTTGGACTGAATAGCGCGAAACGACGTACCGGAGCGAACCTTCAAAATACCCGTCGCCCTTTTGGACCTGGAAATCTTCCCCAAGAACATTCGCACCCACGGCCAAGAAAAACCCGACTGCCAGATACCTGATCCCCGATTTACGATTCACTCTGCCTAGAAAAATCTTCCCTGAGAGAATTGCAACCCCACTCGGTTCGAATCAGCCAAAATATATCACAACGCCATACGCTACTGCATCTAAGTCACCAAACGAAAACGACCATCCCCATTTACTCCTCCGTGCTCTTTTCTTGCAACTCTAGGCCCATTTCCCGTGTATCTTACGATACTAACGCAATTTCTCCTACCATAAGCAAAACCGCTAATCCCTCTCGCCGAGGCGAATCCGGCAACGTTATCGCCGCTCTCGCTAGCTTTTTTATACCCGGACTCGGCCAGCTTGTCCAAGGTCGCATTCTCTGGACAGCTTTCTTCGTCGTAACGACCGCCACACTCTACTTCACCAGCTTTCTGATGATCCCCTGGCCTTTCGCTCTGATTTTACATCTTTGGTCCATAATAAACGCAGCAACCTTTAAGGGCCAGCCAGGCAACAAAAGAAGCGCTTCCTACCATCGAAGGTGGTCGGATCTGGCAAGCCAGCGCGAAGCCCAAATGACACAATGGAACCTGCGGCTGATTGCTCACACTGAGCACGAGCAAACCAAATTAATGCTTCTACCTTTGCCTGTTTTCAGCATGCACTGCGACATCGTCCATAGCCGCTCCAGCGTCACCTTGCTCTTCCATCCATCTCTTTAACTCTTCCCTCAGAGCCTCTTTCACTTCCGCGTACTCAGGGTTGCTTGCGAGGTTGTTCATTTCGTAAATGTCCTCATCTACCCTGTACAGCTCTTCGGCAGGGCGTTTGTGATACTTTTTCAAAAGCGCGATCGCCTCCGAATCGCCTTTGGCCTCCGCCTTTTTCAACTCCGGCCACCAGGTCAATCGCGAGTCCATCAGCATGACATGCTTTTCATGGTAGGACGCATCAGGAGTCAGGTTCAGCAAGTAGTGAAACTGTTCATTCCGTATCGAACGAATAGGATACGGATTCCCCTCCGGAACGTTATTGTGAACTCCATATACAAATTTTCGCAACGGCTGATCCTCACCTCTCAAGTGCCGATAAAAGCTAATCCCGTCGAACATTTCCTCATCTTCCTTAGTTCCCGTCGCCTCCAAAAATGTCGGCAACACATCCGCCATTTGCACAAGGGCATTTGAGACACTACCCGCTTCAATTTTGCCCGGCCAGCGAGCAATCAGCCCGGTATGAACGCCCAAGTCCCAGTTGCTCCACTTGGCAAAACCCAGTGCCCAGCCTTGCTCCGAAGATAACATGACCAGCGTGTCGTCCCCCTGGTCCAAGCCCGAAAGCAAATCCAGAATTTCTCCTGTCTCCCGATCGAAATCCTCAACCTCCGCCAAATAGCGTGTCATCACTTCGCGGATCGCGGGCGTATCAAACTGCAGAGGATTCAGAGATACCGTGTCCGGATCAAAACGCGACGAATCACCCGTTGTCCACGCCGCGTGAGCGTTGCTTGAGCAGATGAAAAGGCAGTAAGGCTGGTCCGAATCGCGTGTCATGAATTCGCGAACACCCTCTCCCGCGGGAAATCCCTTCAGAACCTCGAAGGGAAAAGTCGACTCAGGCGACGCATGTTTCTTCCCCGATAGCCCGACGCGATAACCCTGCTCCTCGAGATAGTGGCAAACGCTTTTCGTCCCTAGTTTGGCCGAAGAGTGATTCCAAGCTACGCCATTGCGTACTGGATACAGACCCGTATAGAGTTCCGCCCGAAAAGGCGCACACATCGCCATTGCCGCATATGCTCGAGTAAACCGCATCCCTTCGCTCGCCAGTTCGTCAATACGTGGTGTCTCCGCATCGACACCCCCATAGCAGCCCAACAAATTGTAAGTTAAGTCGTCAGCCAAAATGAAAACGAAGTTAGGCTTTTCATGCGAATCCGCTGCAGCGCGAAACCCCACCAACACCAAAGTCAGCAAGGCTAAAATAATCCGGTGGATAGTGTTCATAAAAAACACCCTAGCCCCACGAGTTGAGCAATCAAGGAGTAAGGTGAGAAAGAAGAGTTAAATTCCCCCCAGATCGAAGTGATATGGGTTACTGTAAAATAATGATGTCCTCCAATTCGGACGCACAAGCAGCGGTCCCAATTACCATGGAAAAAGCGGACGCTCCCCACGGTTGGTCGTCCGGTATTCACGTGGTGCCCTAGTCGGTCCAGCCCACGCCATCCTAGCTTCATTAGAGAAGCGAGACTCCGTTTTACCTTACGCTGATAGTCATCTTCTTCGTATTGCTCGCTGCAACGGATTGCACACCTTTCACAGTTTTGAGAATGGGCAAGCCTTCCCCGACCCTAATCGTGTATTTGCCATTTGTGTACACTTTAGGGCGATAAGTTTTGCTTTTAACTCGAGTGGTATACAGCACATTACCTGTCGATTCTTCAATGACTTGAACTACGGGGTTTTCGATTCCTTTGAAACTCAACTCGGGAAGGTACGCCGCCGGGTCACGACCATCGTTGTCGCTCATCTTGAACCGCATTGGCCATCCCGGAAATTGCGCTGAATGACCCTTGCTTACATCGCTGTATCGTGGCCAACATTCAAATACGACTTCCTGGGAATCTTTGAAGAATCGAGCGATGCCAAAACCGTCGGCCCAATCATCGTCCGGACCACGCTCGCCACGACGGTTCGCTTGAGGATCAGGATTTGCATAAGCGAGCATGGTGATTTTATTGCCTAAACCATCTTCGTAGTCGCCCGTCCATGGAAGCGGGCTCTCTTCGACCGGATTGGCTCCTGACTCTCCGCCCTCTGGCCACCACCAACGACCGTAAATGCTGTTAACGATGGCTGGACTGACAAACGTCACCGGACCATCTCTCCAATTTTCAATTCCATGACGCGTCATCACGGACAGGTGCTGGTCCCCGGCTAAGTGAAACGCCATTCCACGACGCATTTCAGTTAGAGCGTTTTTGCGACCGGTTTGCGGCCAACCATTGCTATCCAAATCAGCCAGCAACCGATTCTCAAAACTGCCATGCAGATGAACGGCACCTGCAAAGTTGGTGGCGGAAAGCACGCACTTCATATCCGCTCCCGTCCAATCTTCAGACCAGTTTCGCAAAAATGCCAACTGTCTGGGTCCCAGAAGATGAACTCCTTCGATGTCCACCGCGGAGCGAATATAACTGGGGTCGTTTATATGATCAGGGCGCGGCCCCATATCAGGAATCTTTCCGCTCGGGCCCGACTTGAATTTCCTGTCTTCGATGATAGCAAAATCGATTCCGCCTACATTATAACTCGTATAGTAAACTCCAATACCTTGGGCGATGGGTGTAGGGTCATACGCATCAGGAAGATGCCATGTCTGGCAGCGCTCTACCGTGCGCACGTAGTCCTCAGAGTAGTAATAACCTCCCTTATTGTGATCCCGAAGCGTATCCGCTTTGATGCCCCCCTCTCCCCAAAGGTTGCCTTGACCAATATCATGGTCGTCAGGAATCGTTACCGTGGGCCGATCCTTGATAATTGCGGCAAATTGTGTCCCAAACAGGATCCATCCAGAGGTGTGCTCCGTGTGGTCATATGTCTGGTCACCCGCAAAAAACAGCAAGTCAGGATCTAGCTTTTTCAAATTCGCTACAATCGCATTGCGGTCCCCGCGATCCCAACGTGAATTACAGGACAGATTCCCGACAACGATTTCATTCTTGCTCTTGTCATTCGCTCGGATGGTTCCCTCAAACTGAGCTTCTCCTCCATGGCGCACACGATAGGGCACACTTTTACTCTCGTCCCAGCCGTTGATACGAAAGTGGGCTGACCAGCCAAGCTCGTAGATAGGCGCTGACCCAACCTCCTGCCAAACACCGTCGATCATTAGCTCAAGTCGCACTTCTCGTGATTCGTCCGGATAGAGCGGATACATCTGGGCCGTCATTTTCACCGTTCTTCGATCCACGGTGTAGACTGCAAACGCAACCACTTCGTCGCGCGGAACCTTGACCATCTCCAACCAGGCATTGTTTCCCGTGTGGGTTTTCTCCCACCATCGTCCATTGACGGCGGTATCTAGCTGTTCCCAATCGGGACCAAAGTCGGCCGCGGAAAGCGACAGTAATCCAAAAAGCATTGAGAGTGTTGCCAAAAATAGTTTAATCATAGTCATTCGAAGCATTTCCACCCAGCCCAAGGAATATGGACATTCCTGTCAAAGGAGATCCTTAACTAAGATATCGGGCCGCCTTGAAAGTTGGAATACTTATACTAGATCGCAAGGCTAGCTACTTTCCCTACAAGAACCACTCTCAATTTGATTTCAAGCTAACTACCTTGTTGAAATCGAGAGTTTCTTTTTGCTGTTAGCGGCGCCGCTCGATCGCGACTGCCTGGATCGTCTGATCGGACCAACTTGTTTGATTCCCTCGAAGATGGTGATCGAAGAATGCTTCGACGAGCTCTGTGGTTTTGGGAGGGAAACCCCGTCCGTGCTCGCCACCGTCAATGGTGATAAAGGTTTTTTCGACTCCTTTTTTCTCCAATGCGGCATAGAGAAGCTCCGACTGATTGAAGGAGACTGTAGGATCCATTGTTCCATGGGCGATGAGAAATGCGGGATCATCGGCACTGACATAGGTAATCGGATCGGCAGTAGCTACCTTGTCCGGATTTTCCTGAATGGCCCCGCCGATGAGCAGCGATTCGGGAGAGTCCGCAGCGTCGTGGTCCAGTCGCGCTGTCTTAATAGCCGTTGCATTCATGGTCAGGAAGTTGGTGGGTCCGTAAAAGTCAGCCACGCAGGTCACGCGACTTGAGTACTGATTATTTGACCCCAGTGATCCGTCCATGGCTTCAACGCCTCCACTTGTTCCAAGCATTGATACGAGATGTCCGCCTGCGGAAGTTCCCCAAACGCCAATGCGGTCGGCATTGAGATTGTGTTTTTCGGCGTTAGCGCGAATCCAACGAATGGCGGCCTTGCAGTCGTGGATCTGAGAAGGCCATTTAGATTCTCCGCTCAGTCGGTAGCCAACGGTCACTCCGGCGTAGTCGCCGCTGGCAACGAAAGGTTCAATTCGGTTGCGACCGCGCTCCTTATCGCCATTGCGCCAGCCACCTCCGTGGATGAATACGACCACCGGTGACGCTTCTCCTTTGCGTTCTTTCGGCAGCATCAAGTCAAGCGTTTGGCGAGGGTTGTTTGTATCGGCATAAGCTATGTTTTCGATTAGTTGTACCGAATCGGAAGCAGAACGGGCTGCCGGGTTTTGCTGACGATTGTTTCGGTTTTCGGATGTGGCTTGAGAGCGATTTTCTTCTGTTCGGTTTCGATTGCCTGCCAAGCGATCAGCTAACTGACCCAGCTCTGCCCGATCGATAAAACCATCTTGGTTACGATCCAGGTTGTTGAAGTTAGACTTCATCTGACGAATGGCCTCATCGGGAGAGACTTTGCCATCCTGGTTTTTATCCTGATCATTGAGCCACATCTGGATGCGGCTCTCCTTCTGAGAATCTTCTTCGGAGGATTGAGCGGAGGCGAAATGGGGAGCGCCGATAATAGCCAGCGAAACTGACAAAATGAGGGTGGGGAGATGCTTCATGTTTCGTGCAATTTTATAGAATTCTATTGACAGATAGTAAAATATGTTACTAAAAAACAGGCCATGTCAATATCTCCACCGAAGAAACTCCAAGTAGGTACCGACTCGGTTGGGTTTTATCTGAGTCGAGCCAATATTGTGTTCCGGGAGTTGCTCAAACAGTCTCTGGAGGCGTCCTCGCTTAGCGATTACATCAAGCCCGGCATGGGAAATCTTATGTTCGCACTCTATGAGCGGGATGGTCAGTCAAAAACGGAATTAGCCCGAAAGCTTCGTCTTTCGAAAATGACTATCACGCGTCTGGTTAGGGACGTGGAAAAGCAAAAGCTGGTAACAATCGAAGCCGACGATCGCGATGGAAGGGCTTCGCGGGTAGTATTGACGCCCTTGGCTAGACGATTGGAATCGGATTATTATCAACTGGCCATCCAGCTTGAGGACCGGATAGCTACCAACTTTACTTCTAAGCAGCTATCCGATTTCGGAAAGCATTTGAAAAACTTAGTCGACTCGCTAGAAAGCGACTTGTTCTGAAGGATGACTTTGAAGACCCAAGTAGGAATTATTGGAAGTGGTCCGGCAGGACTTCTGCTTTCCCAATTGCTACATAAGCAGGGCATCGATTCGGTCATTCTGGAAAAGCATTCCCGAGCCCATGTGGAAGGACGCATTCGTGCAGGCATCTTGGAACAGGGAACGGTCGATATGTTAGACGAAGCTGGGGTTGGCGAACGGCTGCATGAGGAAGGGCTCATTCACGATGGAATTGGCATACAATTCAACGGCGTTAATCATCGGATCGGCTTCAAAGCTCGCGACACTGGAAAAACGGTGACCGTCTATGGACAAACGGAGGTCACCAAGGATCTGATGGACGCCCACGCGGCTCGTGGACAAGATCCGTTTTACGAAGCGGAGGATGTTCGTATTTCCGGAATTGAAGCAGGGACCCCGACTCTTAAATGCCTGTTCCAAGGCAAGGGACTGGAGGTTCAATGCAAAATCATTGTAGGCTGCGATGGCTATCACGGCGTTTCCAGGCAATCTTTTCCCTCAGATGTTTTGAATACATTTGAACGCGTCTATCCCTTTGGATGGCTAGGGGTATTGGCGGACGTTAAGCCTGTATCCGAAGAACTAATATACAATAACCACAAAAACGGATTTGCCCTAGCTAGCCAACGATCCGCAACGCGGAGCCGTTACTACATCCAATGTGAATTGAACGAGTCGGTTGAAGAATGGTCAGATGATCGCTTCTGGGAAACCTTGATCCACATGTTTGGTGAAGAAGTCGGTCCCAAAATCGAAACTGGTCCCTCAATCGAAAAAAGTATCGCCCCGCTTCGTAGTTTTGTAGCCGAGCCAATGCGCTACAAATCCTTGTTTCTTGCCGGCGATTCGGCCCACGTGGTGCCTCCCACTGGCGCAAAAGGATTAAACCTTGCCGCGTCGGATGTCCACTACCTTACCGAAGGGTTGGTCGATTATTTTTCGACTGGCTCTACAAGCGGGCTTGATCTCTATTCAGACCGTGCGCTCGCTCGGGTTTGGACTGCGATTCGGTTTTCTTGGTGGTTTACCCATTTGACCCACCGTTTTCCTGAGAACGAAACGCACGGCATGGCCTACAAACTTCAAATTGCTGAACTCGAATACCTCGTACAATCGGAGTCGGCGAAAGCCAGTCTAGCAGAAAATTATGTGGGTTTGCCATTCTAACCTTATCCTTTCCCCAAACGATATCCCATTGCTTCAATGAATTCCTTCACACCCAAGGATCCAGAGAGTCATCCGCCTCTTATTCATCCGCTTTACAAATCGAGCACAACGCGTAGTCCGACCAAGGATCCAGTCATTGTCCCGCAGACGATTACCGAATTGACGGGTCCCGCATTCGACTACTCATCGCTTCCCGATCACAGCGCTGATCTCACAATGAATGGTAGAAAAGCAGGTGAACCGATCGGAGAGCGGATTATCGTAACCGGTCGCATTCTCGATGAGAACGAAGACCCTATTTCAGGCGCGATGGTAGAAATCTGGCAGGCTAATGCAGCGGGCAGATACGTGGATCGCGAAGACCAGCATCACGCCCCAAAGGATCCAAACTTTCTTGGGGCAGGTCGAATAATAACGGGCGATGATGGTTGGTACCGCTTTTTAACCCTTCGCCCGGGCGCTTATCCCTGGGGAAACCACTCGAACGCCTGGCGGCCACCCCATATTCACTTTTCTATATTTGGCCCCAATATCATGACTCGTTTGATCACGCAGATGTATTTCGAAGGCGACCCATTACTGAAACATGATCCGATTTATGGTGGCGCGTCCGAAGAAGCGTGCGTTAGAATGATTGCCGACTTTTCCTTGGAGCACACCGAAGAAGGGTTTGCTCTAGGGTATTTGTGGGACATTGTAATACGCGGTCCCAAGTCAACTCCGTTTGAAGATTAATATGAGTCCGATAAAACAAACGCCGTCTCAGACAGTTGGACCTTTTTTCTCCTACGGCTTGACGCCCCAGCAATATGGATACGACTATTCCGATTTGGGCTCGGGTGATCTGGTTATTGATGGAACCGAAGGAGAGGTAATCACGATTACCGGGACCTTATTCAATGGCGATGGTGCTGAGATGAAACATGGGGTCGTTGAATGCTGGCAGGCTGACAACGCAGGCAAATATGCGGACGTCATATTGAAAGACCGTTTTTCGGGTTTTGGTCGGGTCGGGACTGGTAGAGGTGAAGACTCGCGCTACAGCATCCGCACGATCAAGCCCGGCAAGGTTGATAGTGAACAGGCTCCTCACATCACTTTAACCATCTTCTCTCGCGGACTCATGCACCACGCTTATACTCGTCTCTATTTTTCTGATGAGGCCAAAGCAAATGCTCTGGACCCTTTACTAAAACAGCTGCCGTTAGATCGACGTCCCACCCTCATTGCGCAAAGGATTGAAGAAGGAACCGAGATCGTATACCAATTTGATATTCATATGCAGGGAGACCAGGAAACGGTGTTCCTGGAATTCTAGGCTGAGGATTGCTTTCCCATTTCCATGAACCAACCTGCTTTCATTTACGACTGCACCCGAACGCCCATCGGACGTTTTGGAGGGGCGATATCTTCCGTTAGGGCCGATGCTTCGCTAACTCGGAATTTCCGACGATGCCGATCACGTCAGCATAAGCGGAGGAGCAATCGTTCAAGGGCACCTTTTGGGCATGTCGGGCGCGCGCACTACGGGGACGGCGGCCTTAGAGCTCAAACGCAAGGGTTTGAATCGAGCGATTGCAACCATGTGTATGACCGTAGGCCAGGGATAGCCATTCTCTTAGAGGCGGTATATTATGATGAATTCCTCAGACGATAGATTGGACGTTTTGTCCTCGGAGCAAAGGCTCAAAGCCATGCTTGTAGTAGAGGCCGCGCTGGCGGTTGCTCTACATAAGTCAGGAATCATTTCCGAGAAACAGGCTGATGCGATCTCGGAGGCGTGCGCTTCAGAATCGTTTGACGCAAATGCCATCTATGCCAATGGTTCAAAATCCGGAACTCCTGTTATCCCACTGGTTAAAGAAATTGTCGCCCACGCTCGTAGCAAGTCCGAAGAAGCTGCACGCTTCGTTCACTTCGGCGCGACTAGTCAGGATATTTTGGATACAGCTACTGTCCTGCAGTTACAGGAAGTCGTTAGTCAAATTTGCCGTCAGTTGCTCAAAGTAGAATCGGCCTTCGTAAACCTGGCGGAGGAACACTCTAAGACGATAGCCTTGGGACGAACCCTTCTCCAGCCGGGGCCGCCTATAAGTTTCGGCCTCAAGGTTGCCTCCTGGAAAGCAGCTGTCAGGCGATGTAGACAACGTTTGGAGACGTCGGCAAGCAGTGCACTCGTTTTGCAATTCGGTGGAGCGGTTGGGAACTTATCTAGTCTTGATAAAAAGGGAATGCATGTCGCCAAGCATTTGGCTGAAGAATTGGAACTACCCCTGCCAGACGCTCCCTGGCACGCTCATCGTGATCGGCTGGTTGAACTAGCATCGGCGACTGGAATTTTGGTCGGTAGCTTGGGTAAAATTGCCCGCGACATCTCGCTCCATTGCCAGGGAGAGGTTGGCGAGCTACGGGAAGCATCAACGCCTGTCAAAGGCGGCTCCTCGGCTATGCCGCACAAACGCAATCCGGTCGGTTGCATGCGGGTTCTTGCGGCAGCTAATCAGGCCCCTGGGTTGGTCTCGTCTCTGCTATCAGCTATGCCGCAGGAACACGAACGCGGACTTGGCGGTTGGCAGTCCGAGTGGCCTACACTCAAGACGCTGTTCGCGGCTGCTGAGTTAGCCTCGGTAGCGATGGTTGAGGTTTCGGAAGGTTTGGAAGTCGATGTCGCTAGGATGAAGGCTAATTTGGATGCCACGCAGGAGCTTATATTTTCCGAACGACTTTCGTCTGCCCTCCTGCCCAAATTGGGCCGACTGGAGGCGCAAAAATTGGTTGGGAACCTTGTGGCTCAATCGATTGAGCAAGATAGGCCCTTATCTAGGTTAGCCTCAGAAGAGCCGACTATTCAATCCGCCCTCGATGAAGATAGTTTGGAGAGGGTATTCGATATCGAACAAGCCTTGGGCTCGAGCGAAGAACTCTTAATTCGTCTACTGAAAAGGAAACGTTCCTGATCATGCCCAGTATTCGGACCAGTGATGGAATTGAGATCGACTACGAGCTCAGGGGTGATCCATCCCAGCCTGTGCTGATGTTTTCCAATTCGTTAGGTACCACACGATCCATGTGGGACAAACAAGCCGAAGCGTTCTCCGATAAATTTCACATCCTCCGCTACGATACTCGCGGTCACGGCCAATCGGACGCTCCGAATGCTTCCTACGCGCTGGAGCGCCTAGGGCAGGATGTCGTGGAATTGCTGGATGCGCTGAATTTCAAATCCGTTCACTTCTGTGGGCTCTCCTTAGGTGGCATGACCGGGATGTGGCTCGGGATACATGCCGCCGATCGAGTGCGGTCACTCGCGCTTTGTTGCACCTCGGCCCATCTTCCTAATCCTGATATGTGGGACGCACGTATTCAACTGGTACTCGATCAGGGCATGGCCTCGGTAAGCGACGTAGTATTGAGCCGCTGGTTTACTCCTTCCTTTATCGAAGATAAGCCCTTTGCGATCGCCACTGTGAGAGGTCAATTTCTATGCGCCTCCGCCACGGGTTACGTGGGGTGTTGTGCCGCCATCCGTGACACGGACCTTCGACCTGAGCTCGCGAAAATAGAAAAGACCTGCCTTGTCATTGTAGGGCAGGGTGACCAAGCTACTCCTCCTGAACATGGAAAACTCATTGCCGCGGGGATTGCCGGAAGTCGGTATGTGGAGATCGAGAACGCCGCGCATCTTTCCAATATCGAGCAGGAAGACTCCTTTAACTCAACCGTATCAAAATTCTTAGCACACGTAGCCTAATGGAAAACGATAAACAGGAAGCACGCAAACGAGGAATGCAAAACCGTCGAGCCGTTCTAGGCGATGATCATGTCGATAAAGCGATCGAGGGTACCAATGAGCTCAACGCTGATTTCCAAGAATTTATTACTCGCTATGCGTGGGGTGAAATTTGGGATCGCCCCGGCCTCGATAAAAAGACCCGCAGCTTGTTAACCTTGGCGATACTCGTTGCTGAAGGAAAAGACGACGAACTTCAAATGCATGTTCGGGCGGCCGTCACCAACGGAGTCTCGGTTGAGGACATCAAGGAGGTCTTCATGCACGCCGCCATTTACTGTGGATTGCCTTCAGCCAATCATGCTTTCAAACTGGCAATTCCTGTGCTACAGGAACTCGGTCAGCTGTAAACACTCCAGCGATATCGAGAGAGTCGCTGTGGTTGGAGACAAAAAATGGGAAAAAGCAATGGTCGTTGCTTGCCAGCCCTTCACCAAAGCAAAGATTCGATATTTCGGAGATCGAATCGGCCAACGACTGGATTACAGACGGAATCTGGTGTCCTACAAAGATCCATCCGTCAAAACCTAGTTCAAGAAACTCAAGGATAATGGACGTATGTGAAGTACATTAGTTCATTGCAACAAATCGCCGAAGCCCTCGTAGTATCCGGTAATTGCCTACTCGCAGTCGATGAAAGCGTTCCCACAACATGCACATGGTTAGTGCCCCATGGCGTTGGGAACAAGTTGAAAAATCGACAGGCCTATCGAGAGAATATTTTGAAAGCTTATTTCCACTACCTCGCAAACTATAAGATAACCATTATCATATTCAAATTAGTGCCGTAATTTGGGCTAACGATAATGGGTAGCTAATCGTGTAAACCGTTGAATGCAAGACACTGCTCCTCGTAAACCATGGCCACGGCCATGATAAGGCAACATTGATCAAGCTTAACCTATTATTGGGTACGGATCTATCGGAAATGATTCCGAAATACCCAAAGAGATCTTCCAACGTCGGACAAAGCTGCCTACAGGTTAGACATCGCGACCCGCTCGACGTTTTTTGAACGGCGGCTTTCCGCTCTTCGCGCGAGCGGGTCTCCCACTGCTCCCAGCTCGAGCCTCTCTATCAAAGTCCCGGTTTTTGTTTTCCTTGTTTTTCTTGGACGAAACATCCATCCGCGAAATACGCATTTGCTGGCCCGATACCCAGGCTTTCTTCAAAATCTGGACCACTTCACGCGGCATTCCTTCTGGCAAATCAACCGTACTGTAGTCCTCGTAGAGCTCGATCCTGCCAATAAATTTGCTGTCTAGTCCCGCCTCGTTGGAAATCGCGCCGACTATATTTCCTGGCTTTACTCCATGCGTATAACCCACCTCGATACGAAATCGCTCTGTCCCAGTTTCAGGGGGCATCCGCTTGTACTCACTCTTATCGCGCCGAGGAGGAGGACTTTCCGAATCTCCGCCAATACCGGAACGCCGCTCACGAGGTTCCCGGTCGTCGTTCCGTTCCTGGCGGACAGCCTTTCGTTCGGATAGCAGCAAAGGCGAATCTCCTTGAGCGATTTTTGCCAACGCTGCTGCAATTTCCGAAGAGGGAACATCGTGTTCCTGACGGTACTGCTCGATTATGTCTTTGAAAAAATCCAGCCCATTCTGGTCGAGGACTTCCGTAATTTTCGTCTTAAACTTCTCGATACGTTTATCGTTGATATCCTGAGTAGTTGGCATCTCCATCAACTCGATCTTCTTGTTGGTCGTTCGCTCTATCGACTTCAAGAGACGCTTTTCACGCGGTGTCACAAACAGAATCGCATCACCCGCACGGCCCGCACGGCCTGTTCGGCCAATCCGATGGATATAGGATTCATTGTCGTACGGAATGTCGTAATTGACTACGTGGCTCACACGATCGACATCCAATCCCCGCGCTGCCACATCGGTGGCGATCAATATATCCAGCTTCCCCGTCTTAAGCCGATTGATTGTCTTTTCGCGCTTAGCCTGAGGGATGTCCCCACTGAGTGGCGCGGCCGCGAAGCCTCTAGCCTGAAGGCGCTCGGTCAACTCCGCCGTAGCCAGCTTGGTCCGGACAAATATGATCATCGCGTCAAACTCCTCACCTTCGAGAACTCGAGTCAAAGCATCTAGCTTGTGGAGCCCACTCACCATCCAATAGCGCTGGCGGATCGTCTCAGCGGTCGAGGTCGTCGTCTTGATCTTAATCTCGACAGGATCATTCAGGTGACGCTGGGCAATCCGCTTTATAGGAGCTGGCACCGTCGCGGAAAAGAGAGCGACTTGTCGGCCCGCAGGAGTCCGTTCCATAATCCAGTCAACATCATCGATGAATCCCATCCGGAGCATCTCGTCTGCCTCATCAAGAACGACGCAAGACAGTGCTCCCAAATCCAGAGTCTCACGGCGCATGTGGTCCATCACCCGGCCTGGAGTGCCGACTATGACATGAACTCCGCGGTTCAACTGTCGCAACTGGGCACGAAAGTCCGTACCTCCATAGATTGGGATTACATGGAAATTTTTTAGCTTTGCCGCGTACTTTTGAAACGCTTCTGCCACCTGGATGGCGAGCTCCCGAGTCGGTGTCAGTACGATTACCTGCGGCTTTTTCGTAATCGAAAAATCAATCTTCGAAAGGAGAGGAAGGGCAAATGCGGCTGTTTTTCCAGTCCCTGTTTGGGCCTGTCCAATCACATCGCGCCCTTGGAGCACATACGGAATAATCGCCGCTTGGATTGGCGAGGGCGATTCGTAGCCAATTTCAACCAACCCTTTCATCACCGAATCGGAAAGTCCTAAATCATTGAAAACCTGTATGTTATCTTTGTCTTCGCTCATATCAAACATCGTTAAACGATTAGCGATCCTCAACCAGGCCCGCAAAAAAGGTCGCGCATTAGGGACCGCTTCTCTTCAGGCAGCAAGAAGATTCGCGAGGGCCGAAAATGGCGCCCTTCCCTGCCCTGAAAGGTCAAAGACCCATCCTGCAAAAACACGAATTGTAGGGCTTCTCGTCGAGGCGACAACCCATCCGACAAGGCTCGCCACCGTAGTTCGTCTCCCATCATCGACAAGACACTGAAATCTCGCCGTTGACAGCCAGCCTACCAAACGTTGATCATTGAAGTTCAAATGAAGATCACCCCAATTCTCTTTTTCATTCTCAGTTTTACTCTGCTTGGTCTATCTAACCTAAAAAGCGAAGCCGCAGCCAACCCTGGCAAACCCAACATCGTACTCATCATTTCGGACGACATGGGTTACTCGGATCTCAGCTGCTATGGCGGTGAAATTGAGACTCCCCAACTAGACGCCCTCGCCGCCACCGGAATTCGATTCACGAATTTCTACGTCAACAATATGTGCTGGCCCACTCGAGCCAGCTTAATGACGGGATTGTATCCAAAAACCTCCCTATCTGACGGATCCCCTACGGGCGGGTTTCATCCCGATGTCACGACGCTTCCCCAAGCTCTCAAAACCGCTGGCTATGCTACTTTCATGTCCGGCAAGTGGCACTTGTCCGATCCCGAACAGCCCAATGGCCCCGGCGCCCCACACAAACGAGGGTTCGATCGAGCCTACAGCACCTATTGGGGGACCTCCGACTTTTTCGCGCCTGTAGATCTTTACCTGAATGGCGAACGTCGAGATCATGAATGGAAAAACAATCCAGATTTCTACTACACCGACGCGATCACCGACTACGCGCTTGAATTTATAGAAGATCATTCTTCGGATGGCTCTAAGAAAGAGAATCCCTTCTTCCTCTACGTAGCCTACAATGCCGCCCACTGGCCCTTGCACGCCAGGCCAGAGGATATCGAACACTACAAAGGCAAATACGCCCAAGGCTGGGACAATCTGAGAAAACAGCGCTACCAACGCATGGTGGAACTAGGCATCGTCGATCCTTCATGGCAATTGTCTCCTCGGCACCCGGACATTCCCGCCTGGGAAGATGAGGCTCACAAAGCATGGCAGGAGCGTCGCATGGAAGTATACGCCGCCCAAATTACCTCCATGGACCGAAACATTAGCCGCATCGTAGAGCATCTCGAAGCGACTGGCGAACTGAACAATACTCTTTTCATTTACCAGCAGGACAATGGAGGCTGCCACGTAGAGTATCCACCCGAACGGACTGGGTCCTGGACAAGGCCCTTCACGACCGACGGGAAGCGGACTCCCATCACACCCGGCAATCTCCCCCACATCATGCCCGGTCCCCAAAGCACCTGGCAATCCTACGGCTACGGCTGGGCCAACGCTTCCAATACGCCCTACCGACTTTTCAAGCAACACGACCACGAAGGCGGCACGCGTTCCCCTCTCATAATGTCGTGGCCCAAAAGGCTCAAACCGGAGCTCAAAGGTGGCCTCACCGATGAAGTTTGTCACGTAATCGATCTCATGCCCACGCTTATCGAAGCGGCGGGGGTCGAGAGTGTAATCCAGAAACCCCTTCCAATCGAAGGCCAGTCATTCTTCTCAGTTCTCGAAGGAGAGCCTCAAAAATTCAAACCTCACGAAGCTCTTTTCTGGGCCCACAGCAAAGGAAAAGCCGTTCGTATCGGCGACTGGAAACTCGTATCCGAAAACAGGAAGCCGTGGGAGCTCTATAATCTCGCGGACGACCCCACTGAACTAAACAACCTCGTTTCTGAAATGCCGGAAAAGGTAGCCCTTCTAGAAAAACGCCACACCGAATGGGTCAAGCGAACCGACCTTGGCAAACGGTAGGGGGCGATCTCCGATTGCCCATATAAAGTAGTGCAGGCTTCCAGCCTGTTCCCAGTAAAATCTAAATAGACAGGATTGCCTGTTCTAATCTTAAAGCTCTAGAATAACCAATGAAATCAATTCTATACTCCCTCCTAGCCATCCTACTCTCGCTCGCCTCCTTCCAGACTGTCCACGCCGCAAGCAATCAACCCAACGTCATCATCATTTACACCGATGATCAGGGCACTGTAGACCTGAGCTGCTATGGAACCTCCGACATTCACACGCCACACATTGATTCGCTCGCTGAACGCGGGGTCCGTTTCCGGCAGATGTATTCGCCCTCCGCTATCTGCTCCGCCAGTCGGGCCGGTTTGCTAACTGGGCGCTTTCCTGCCCGAGCAGGCGTTCCCGGCAACGTAAGCTCGGAGGAAGGCGTTCCTGGAATGCCGACTGAAGAAGTAACAATCGCCGAGCTCATGAAAGGAGCTGGATACAAAACTGGGCACATCGGAAAATGGCATCTTGGATACACACCCGAAACAATGCCCAACGCTCAAGGCTTCGACTACTCATGGGGCCACATGGGCGGATGTATCGACAACTACTCCCATTTCTTCTACTGGAAAGGGCCCAATCGGCACGATCTCTGGCGGAACGGTGAGCACATTCATGAGGATGGCTTCTTTTTCCAAGATAGTATGGCTCGCGAGATCAATGGCTTCATTACCCGAAACCGCGATAAACCGTTCTTTGTCTACTGGGCTCTGAATTCACCCCACTACCCTCTTCAAGGTACTGCCAAGTGGCGCGACTACTACAAAGATCTCTCGTCACCGCGAAACAAGTACAATGCCTTCGTCTCCACGCTCGATGAAAAGATCGGCGAAATGCTGACCCATCTCGATCAAACCGGGTTAACTGACAATACGCTTATCATTTTCCAATCCGATCATGGGCACTCCACCGAAGAACGGACCTTCTTCGGAGGCGGCTCGGCAGGCATTTATCGCGGGGCCAAAGGCTGCTTGTTCGAAGGGGGCATCCGCGTCCCTTCAATCATTACGCTTCCCGAAGTGATCCCTGAAAACCAAGTGAGGGACCAAATGGTAACCGGAGTCGACTGGTTCCCCACGCTTGCGGAATTTTGTGGCATCGAACTTCCCGGACACCACATCGATGGCAAATCCATTAAAGACGTCGTTTTGGACAACAACGCAAACTCTCCCCACGAAACCTTCTATTGGCACCTCGGCAGCGGTAAAAATCCGGAATGGGTTGTCCGCGAAGGCGACTGGAAACTGCTCGGCAACCCGGAAGACCGTTCCGACAAAGCTCCCCTTGGAAAGGACGATGCCTTGTTTCTGGCTAATCTTAGATTAGATCCTACGGAAATGTCTAATCTCGCTACCCAATACCCAGAAGTCGTTAAACGCCTTTCTGGGCTTCAAAACGATTTCTCGATGAGTATTCAAGAAACTCTCACTTCGGAACAGTGAAAAAACTTACTAATCGAAGGAGGTTTATAAAAGGACTATCCTAGGTAGCGTTGGGATCCACTCTAATTAACTCAACTCGATATACCCTAGCCCAATCAGTGTCCCAGGAAATCAATCCTCAAGTTTCCGATACATCTTAAATGCTCGTAACGAATATTTACCCCTGGCTTACCTTCTACCGACGACAAGGACGCGATTTCGAAGCCAATCTCGAAAGCTCCATCAAAGAAATCAAACAAAGCGGCACCGATAGCCTGGAACCCATTCTCAGCACTGCGGAGAAGACGGTCCAGCTTGCGGACGTCTTGATCGATCAAGGCGTTGCCATGGTTTCTGCCTACGTGAATAGCAAGTTGCATGAGAAAGCAGACATTCAGGATTCCATCGAAACGGTTCTTAAGCTCGCCCGTATCGCCCAGGACCGAATGGGGACAAAAATCATCGTCACTAACCCCATCCCATCCGCTGGGTTGGACCGGAAAACAAAAACGATGATCAAATCAAGCTGCAAGGCGAGTCACTCACCACCCTCGGGGAAGCCTTGTCGAGAGAAGGGCTAACCCTAGCCTATCACAACCACGACCCAGAACTGAGATTGGCCGGCCGCGAATTCCATCACATACTCGCTTCAACCGATCCTCGGTATGTAAAATTCTGCCTTGACTCACACTGGATATCCCGTGGCTTCGGAGATTCAAATGTCGCCCTGTACGCCGTAATCAAACTTTACGGCGATCGAATCGTCGAGCTCCATATCCGACAGTCGAGAGAAAGTATCTGGACCGAAACACTAGGCGATGGGGACATCGATTACAGCTTTCTCACGAAATTCACACGTGAAATTTGTATTCACCCTCTCGTGACAGTCGAACAAGCCGCAGAGGAAACCTCTCCAAATACCATGGATAGCTTGGCCGCCCACAAAATCTCCCTCGCGAGAGCACGGGATATCTTCGCATCCTTTCTTTCGTAAGGAAGAGAGTACTTTAATGCTACTCTAGTTCAATTCCTATAAACAGATTGGCGATAAATGGTTCCGCGTGATTCGAACAAACCGCAATTGCCTTCTCTCGCTCCTCGATCGAAAGTTCACCCGACTGGATTTTGTGATACAAGACGAGCGCCTCTTCAACACTTTTTGGCTCGAGAGAATATGCTGGAACGGACGCATCCGGACTCATGGAACGTATCCAGTCATGCACGAGTCGCACACCTTCTTTGTCGAGCGTCTGAGCACCTACCATAGGCATGTGCCCGGCTCCTTTCGTCGCAACGCGATAGTAGAGAATTGACCGATACGGATTGCCCGGTTCGATTTGGGAAGCCTGATCCAGTCCAAAATAGCCCCGCTTCGGAGCATGCCCCATCAGCTCGAGCTGGCTGGTGGGAACGGCGATATTCATTTGAGCCGTTAATCCGGAACCTCCCGAGACCTTGTGGCAATGGGCGCAATTCGAGTGGAGCCACGAACGAGCCCGTGATTCGATCGGTTCTTCACTTCTGTTCGGATTTACCAATGGCTGAGCCGCTGCCATTTCCACGAACTCCTTATCTACAAGCCCAAGGTCTTTGAATCGGTCGAGCTGCCCATCCCTGTTCATCTGACCTGGAAAAAATGCGAGCGGTCGATTGAAGTTGCTTCCGTGGCAACGAATACACTCGGATCGACTAGGGAATCGATAGGGTCGTCCTTGAATCTCAGTATTCAATCCTTCCTTATCAACGAGCGTTGCGTCGGTTTGACTCTCATTCCACCGGTAACTATATCCCTTCCAGAACCCATCGAAATGGAGGATCTGTGTTTCTACTCGATGGCCGTCTTTGTGAATCGTCTTCGCGAGTACCATGTCGTCAGGCTTCAAGTAATTCATAACTGGGGACCCTCGACGCGCTTCAGCCGTAGTCTTGAGACCGCTACGATCCGGCATCCCCACCCAGTAGTCAGATTCATAACCATCTTGCCACATGGGTGTATTAATTTTGAATTCGTACACACCCACCGAGGCAATTTGGTCGGCGGCATCCCTAAACAAGCCTGTCTCACTCAACTTTGTCGGGAATTGGCTGGTCTCCTCCAGGTTTGGGTTGGAAACCAGACGCTGTAGTGGTGCGCTCGGACCCAATTCGAGAAAAAGGATATCGCCACTCTCATCTATTCCAAAGGTGACAATATCTTGTCGCGTATCCGCAATTTCAAGATTTGCGGTCACTTTCCCACCATCCCACGACATAGCCCAGACCTTACCTGTTACGTAGTCACCATACACATACGATCCTTTCAAACGAGGAAGCCGGTCACTCGAAACGAAATAGCCTCCCGTTATCGACGCCCCCGAATAGTGATCGTAATTTACGATTGGATGCGAAATCGGAGAGGGACCGGTATCCTGGTAGGGATTGGTCGGCATGGGGCCTTCCATCACGGACCAACCATAATTTCCTCCCTTTTCAATACGATAGACCATTTCCCATTGCTCCCATCCGACATCGCCTAGCCACAATTCACCGTTCTCAGGATGAAAAGCGATCTTCCATGGATTGCGCAGCCCGTAAGCCCAGACCTCGGGACGTGCTCCTTCGACACCAAGGAAGGGATTGTCTTTCGGGATACCATAAGGCAACCCACGGTCTTTGCTATCAACATCGATACGAAGGATCTTACCCGCAATTTGCCCCAAGTCTTGGGCGGCCCTTTTTGGATCAGGAGGAGAAGGAGGAACCAAGTCACCAATCGGCACATATAGCATCCTATCAGGTCCAAACTGTAAATCGCCTCCGGTATGACCGTCCGCGGGGAAATGCATCAGTCTTACTCGACTCCCCGGAACAATGTTTCCCTTCGCATCCACTTCAAACTGACTCAATCCACAAGCGAATCCTGGTTCCTGGGTATTTAGTGCATAGTATAGATAGAATTTCCTGTTTCTCGCGAATTCAGGGTGAAACGCCAAACCCAGCAGCCGATTCAGACTGGGAATATGTTCTTTCATATCCGCAAAAAGGATCGCCGATTTTGGCCGGCTTTTCAAATCCGATGGCACCTGCCAAATTTTTCCAAATCGCTCAGTTACGAATATCAGACCCTCCGACTCAAGCAACGTTATATCCAATCCCTGATTAAAGGTGATATGTGGCCAGACAGCTTCCGCCACATACGGTGGAGGCAAATCAGGAGAGCCAGAGATTTTCGAAGAAGTCCACGCTTCGCGCTCTTCGCCTAACAAGAGGAAAGGAACCAATAAGAAAGTGAGGGAACTGAGGTATCTAAAAAGCATTATAACGAGTCTTAAGGGAAATACCATTGCTATACAACATACCTAAACTGCAGGTTGTCGATCCGTATTACCTCAAAACGCAATCAAAACACTTTTGGCTAGCTGACCGCTTGAAGAGAATTCAATTTAGCACTGTCAGCCATAATGTACGAACTGCCTGGTTACCTTCGGTAAGCAGACAAATCACACAACTAACTTTCGGGCAAAAGGTAACACGCTAAGGTATATATCTATAGAGCATTTCACGGCAACAAAGGTATATTTCAAGAGTCTCCATCCTCGCCAGCTATCCCCAAACTCATCTGCCCACTCAATGGCGATGTTGGTCTCATTGTAATCGCCCTGTTCTCCCCGTATCCAAATCTTACGGCTAATCGCCGCCTTTTGGTTAAGCATCTCCGCAGCGTGATCTAAGCATTTGCTCATCAGCACCAATTGTATCACTCCTCGAGAGGTACTCTCATGATTTGGATAATGGCACAAACTTCCAGCTTACAACTGCCGTAACAACTCCAATTTTTACCCAATCCCCAATCTATGACGCGCCTCGATGCATTGTTCGCTGCCGGGCTCGAATTTGCGGCAAACCTCAGGTCGTGTTTCGTATATGCGACAGAGTTTGTCCTCTTTCAAAAACGCGCAGGCTTCCAAGAACGGCAAAGGGTGCATCCGATAAGCGACTCGATCAGTCCTAAGAAAGTTCTCAACTCGAATCCCTTTCTCTTTGATCTGCGGCTCAAGTACCACATCATCCTCAGTGGCAAATATGGGAAAGCAGCCGCAACAGGCTCCACATTCCATACAATCGTACTCCTTCTCCTGAGACATTGTTGAGGTAAGGTCAGAAGCAGGCACCTCAGCCAGCCCATCATCGACGCTCATCGTGTCAAGCAGTAGCGGAGTCTAATCTATCAACCTAAGAGCGGTTTTGTGACGAGCCAGTGCTTCAGCGATCGAAAGTGGGGCTCCCACCGGAATAGGTCTCCCTAAAAAATCAGAAGTGCCCCTGTTAGGCATACCAGTGCAACGGGCACCACCGAAATCCAGCCAATCCAAAAATGCAGATGAAACCAGATCGATCGTTTTCTTCCCCCTGATCCGGTGGAAGGAGGGTTGTCTGGTGTGTCATTGATTGAGAGGGACTTACCATTGGCCGCAAAATAGTCTACGTACCCTGTTTTGGTCAATGAAATGGTTTTCCTTTCCCAATCAGTCCGATTCGCCTACTCTTTCCGATCATAGAATTACTGTAAGATGATTCAGACGCAAATACTCTCGCTTTCATTTCTTATCCTCGCTTCTCGAGTTGGCCTATCCCAAGAGCTACCTCCTGGTGAAATGATTTTGCCAGAGTCCGCCCTTCCGTCCTACGAGTCGGAGATCGATCACGCACGACTGATCCAAGACGGTAAGCTGGCCAGTTACAATATGGGGCAGAAGGTCTATCAGCAGGTCTGTCATAACTGCCACGGAGATATCAACCTGCCAGGTTCCATTCCCAATTCCCTGAGATTCGCCGAAGGGCAATTCCAGCATGGTAACGATCCCTTCACCATATATCAGACCATAACCCGGGGTTGGCGGCTAATGGCTCCGCAAAATCAACTGAGCCCTCGGGAAAAGTATTCGGTTATTCGTTATATTCGAGAGCACTTTATAGAAGATCGAAATCCCGATCAGCTTTTCGCGGTCACCGATGAGTATCTTTCCAGTCTTCCAAAAGGCGATCAGATCGGTCCTGAACCAAAAAAAAGCGAACCGTGGAGCGATATGGATTACGGGCCATTCCTTACTGGGACATTCGAAATCGTACCCGAAGAAACCGAGCTCTATCGCTGGCCTGAAGGCGATGACATTGCAAGATCACCTTTAATCGGAACGAGAGGCTACGTCGCCCCAAATGCCAATATCGCCTACAAAGCCATCGCCATTCGGCTCGATCCTGGCGAGGGCGGCATTTCCAAAGGCAACACCTGGCTAGCATTCGAGCACGACACCATGCGCGTTGCCGGTGTATGGACCGGAGAAGGATTTACCGATTGGCAGGGGATCAACTTCGACCATAAACATTGGTATTGGCCACGGACTCGCGGAAAAGTCGTCTACGAAACGAAAGACGTTCCCGGCTGGGCCAATCCCTTTACTGGATCCTTCGATGACCAGCGCTTCGTTGGTCTGGACGGCCGCCGCTATGGACCCCTCCCGCGCGACTGGGTGCATTTTAAGGGGCTTTACCGCCATGCCAACCGTATCGTCATCGCCTACACAGTCGGAGAATCCGAAATTTTAGAGAGTCATTTGCTAACTGACTCTGGAGGCATCGCCCGAATTCTAAACATAGGGAAATCCGAAAAGGATATCACCCTGAGGCTGGCCAATGCCGGAAATGCGATGTCGGTAGACGGAAATGACACCGTCAAGATGGTAGACAAAGACGGTTTCCTGACAGCCACAATACCAGCCAGACCCACACCGTTAAAGGTGGCCTTCATTTCGGGACGAGGCTCCGTTTCTAATCAAGACTTGGATCTGGCGGCACTGACTAAAGGAAGCCCATCAGAGTGGCAAACGGCGATACCATCTCAAATCATTCGCGGCCAACAAGAGGGCCCATTCCAATGGGATAGCTTCACCCTACCGAGGGCGAATCCATGGAAGAGCTGGCTGCGTACCAGCGGTATCGATTTCTCGCCGGATGGGAAGACCGCCTATCTCTGTACCTGGGATGGCGATGTCTGGCGCGTCGAAGGGATTGCCGACGAGACAGCGGTCAATGCCCAGTGGTATCGCATTGCCGCGGGGCTTTTTCAGCCACTCGGTATTAAGCTGATGAATGGAGAGATCTTCGTCACCTGTCGCAACCAACTCGTACGTCTCCATGATCTTAATAGAGACGGAGAAATGGACTTCCACGAAGCTTTCAATTCGGACCACCAGGTTACCCAGCATTTCCACGAATTCGCGATGGGACTGCAGGTCGATGATGAGGGCAATTTCTACTACGCCAAAAGCGCTCGCCACGCTCGCCCACCCTTGGTCTCCCATCACGGCACATTGCTGAAAGTAAGCAACGACGGAGAGCGAACCGAAATTCTGGCCAACGGATTTCGAGCCGCCAATGGCGTTTGCATCAATTCGGATGGGTCTTTCATCGTTACGGACCAAGAGGGACATTGGAACCCGATGAACCGATTGAACTGGGTTTATCCGGATGGACGCTTCTACGGCAACATGTGGAGTTACGGGGCTCCGGACGACAGTTCCGATTCGGCAATGGAACGCCCGCTGGCTTGGGTTGACATAGGTTTCGACCGTTCGCCTTCTGAACTACTCTGGATCGACAGCCCGTCCTGGGGACCGCTCGATGGAAAACTCTTAAACCTATCCTACGGCCATGGCCGCCTGGAAATCGTTCCACACGAAATCGTCAATGGCCAACCACAAGGCGGGCTTCAACGTTTGCCTATTCCCGATTTCCCAACCGGCACCATGCGTGGACGTTTTCATCCTCAAAATGGCCACCTTTATCTTTGCGGCATGTCGGCTTGGGCAACGGCCCAACTCCACCAGGCTGGAGGGTTCTATCGTATCCGCAAGACAGACGCGCCCGCCCACTTGCCGATCGGTATTCGGGCCAGTGAGCGGGAGATTGAGATAGAGTTTTCAGATCCTCTGGCACAGCTATCGCCTGAGATGCTCCGCAACTCTATAATCGTCCGAACTTGGGCTCTCAAGCGAACGGCCAACTACGGATCCGCCCACTACGACAAAAAGGAGATCGAAGTCGCCGGAGCCAGTCTATCACCCCACGGGAAAATTCTTAGATTAAAAATTCCCGACCTCGAGCCCGTCTGGCAAATGTCCATCAAGTACTATCTCAAGGGTGCCAATGGCGAGCCCATAGAAGGAGAGATTCAAAATACCATTCACGAAATAAAAGCGAATTTGTAGTCAATCTCAACCATTGAATTTTTCTGAAAGCAGAAAACAGATGGTCTCCCGGAACAATGGAGTCTCCAAAGCTCCTCTGGTGAATAGAAACGGAAGCCAAATAGTTCTTGGTTTTCAGGATTTCGTATTCGACCGCTTCTCCTAGGTTCGCGTATACTTCGAGCATGAAATGTACCCTTTTCCCACTGATCGCATTGGCGAGCGTCGTATCGATTGCGGTTCCGCTGTCTGCCAACGCCCAGCATGACCCCGTAAACCTGCTCTGGGCTCAATATGGTCTCGCGAACAACACGCTAAAGCTGACCGCTCATACGGACCTCGACCCGATGGATCCCGTGGACGCAATAGCTAGCCTAGAGCTGAAGTCTGGCGACACATGGAAGACCGTAGCCTCAGCAGAAGTAGAACCCCTGACGGCAATGGCCGCCTTCCGAATTGAGAATTGGGATTCGGATACGAGCCATGTCTACCGGGTAGTCTGCGGCTCGACCTTGATCGAGGGGATCATCAGAGCGGAGCCGATCGACAAGCGAACCCTGAAACTCATGGCGGTTTCCTGCGTGAACGATAATCGGTTTCCCTATGGAAAAGCCGTGCAGCAGATGATCGAGCAAGATCCTGACATCCTCTTTTTTGCCGGTGATCAGCTCTACCAAACCAATGCAGGTGGCGAGACGATCCAAGCCCACGACGAAAAGGACGTGCTGCCTGCTTTGGCGAACTACCTGCCGAAGTGGCGAAAGTTCGGCCTTATCTTTCGCGATCTACTGAAAGACCGGCCATCCATCATCCTTACCGATGACCACGATGTCTACGTGGCCGACCTCTGGGGCGTCGGTGGCAAGCGCATGAAGACCAAGTGCGAGGAAGGATTCAATCCGAGCGCCCCCTACAATTTCGGCAACGCTCCAGAAAGAACCCGAATGCTCATCTACCGCGAAGGCGGCGGCTACCTTCACCCCAAGTGGACGAATGCGGTTGAGCGCATGCAGATGGGGCATCTGCCCGATGCGGTCGCGCCAGGTCCCTGGGGCTCCGGTATCAGGGCTTACTTCACCTCTTTAGACTACGCTGGCGTCAGCTTCGCCCTGCTCGAGGATCGCAAGTTCAAGTCGCCTCCCACCGACGTTCTCTCCGAGCCTATTGACGATCCCCATAACAATAAACCGAATACAACGCTTGAAGTTATTATGGATCCCGCCTTTGACACGAGCTCGCTCGACCAGCCTGGTTTGAATCTTTTGGGTGAAGCCCAGGAGAAATTCGTCCGCCGATGGGTGGAAGACGTCGAACAAAAAGGTCGGCTAGCCGCCGTCTTGCACCAGTCGCCCCTGGTAAATGTGGGCAACTACAAACCTTATTACGGCGATATGGATTCCAATGGCTGGCCGCAAACCCCTCGCGATAATGCCCTGCGGGCCATCTCTCCATCGCAAGCGGTCATGATTTCGGGAGACCTGCACTATGCGACGATCCTAAAACAGGGTATCGACAATTGGGGAGACGGACCTTGGACCTACTCGCTTCCTGCTTTCGGATCAGGACAGGGACGTATCTGGGAACCAGAGGAACCGCCACAGGGAGGGGCCATTCCTGGCATGAACGGTACCGGCAACTATCATGATCGCTTTGGCAACAAGCTCACCTTAATCGCAAAAGCCGATGGCATAGTCGGCTACGGCATGGTCCTTTTCGACAAAGAAGCCCGCGAAATCATTTTGGATATTCATCCCATGGACCCTGACACGCGCGATCCGATTGATATCGAAGTTCCCGGCTGGCCTAAGAGGATTAAGATCGATTGAATACGATGAGCATTCCCGATGGCAGGGCTGCTGATCCTTAAGTTGCGCGAGGCGCTACTCAGACGTGTGGGCGACTCAGGCTTCGGTCGTGAGCTCAGTCGAACGGATAGTCAGCCCTAACTTAATCTACCTATGAAATTACTCCTTCTCACCCTTTCACTCATTCTCGCATTGTATGTTTTTGCTAGCAGCCAAAACAGGCCGAACATCCTATTCATCATGTCCGATGATCATGCCGCCCACGCAATCAGTGTTCGGGAGTGTTGAACAACCAAAGCATCGAGAAGGCGATCCAGCCCCTAGAGGACCTCCGGATCATTTTTCGGGTTAAAGGCATTCCGAGAATCTCCAACCCTTACTTCGGTCTCTGGATCAAGAAAAAGCTTTGGGCGGAGCCCTGGGGGAAAAAGAGATGATCCGAGGGCATCAGGTAAAAGATCTTCTTCGCTAAGTGCGAGTCGGAGCCGTAGAGCTTTTCTATCGATCGTCATAATGCCCCGATCCCCAGCAAAGCGACCTAAATTACACCTTGATAACGCAAAACCAACCACTCAACCCACCCCCGAATCAAATTCGGAACGATTGAAATTTCGATCGACGAAAAATGCAAAGAGGTACCTCGCCTAGGCCGCACCAAACCAAAAGAAATCCAACGGCGTCGTACGCTTTGACAAATCCGACACTTTATTAATGTTTTTTCTCCCAATCGAACTGGATATCGTCAGGTTTTAAGCCGTTCATGACGCTCCTAAAATTCCTGAAACTACCCCTTCTCGTTACCCTTTGGCCTCTCTGCCTATTTGCACAGAGCGAGCCCCCCAACGTTCTGTTCATCGCGGTGGATGATCTGAACAATTGGGTAGGCTTTCTGAGGAACCATCCGGGAGTAAAGACGCCCCATATGGATCGCTTGGCGGATAGAGGGATGGTATTTACGAATGCCCATTGCTCGGCTCCGGGTTGCAACTCCTCGAGATCCAGTTTGTTCACCGGTCTGCGGCCTTCCAGCACAGGCATCTATGCCAACGGACATGACTGGCGGAAGATGGAGACAACCCGAGACGTGGAGACGCTGCCGGATACTTTACAAGCCGGGGGGTACAAGACCATGAGAGGCGGAAAGCTCTACCATGCCCATACCATAAGCGAATCAGCGAACGAAGGGCACTTGGATCCGGAACCCTGGAACGGCTTTTTTCCGTCACGGAATCTTCAACTACCTCCCGAAGTAGAACCTGCCAAGTGGCCAGTGAATACCAATAGGACTTTCTATCGGGGGCGATTCGACTGGGCCCCTCTAGATATAGACGATTCAGAAATGGGAGATGCCAAGGTCGTTGCCTGGGCCGAGGGCGAGCTTTCCAAAACGCATGAAAAGCCGTTGTTTCTCGCCGTTGGCATCTACCGTCCCCATTGGCCGTGGTGGACCCCGCAACCCTATTTTGATCAGCATCCCTTGGAAGAAATTGAATTTCTGGATGACCCAGACAATGACCTCGACGACTTGCCTGATGCAGGCCGGAGTATGGTTCGAAAAAAGTGGGATGACTGGATACTTGAAAACGGAAAACGCAAGCAGGCCATGCAGGGCTATCTCGCGTCAATGACGTTTGCGGATGCCATGGTGGGGCGATTGCTCCGAGCTCTCGAGAGAGGGCCTCTCGCCGACAATACCATAATTGTTCTTTGGTCGGATCACGGATATCATATCGGCCAGAAGCACCACTGGGAGAAATTTGCGCTTTGGGAGCAAACCACCAATGTCCCACTGATCATTGTGGATTCTCGTAATGGGAAATCCGCTACGCGCTGTTCCCAGCCGGTGAGCCTACTCGATTTATATCCAACTCTAGTTGACCTCTGCAATCTCGAGAAACCGGCCCATTTGGAAGGCCAGAGTCTTCTCCCCCTGATCAAAAACCCTAAGCAGTCAACGGGCCGAGGCGTAATCACAACACAGGGATTTAATAACCATGCCATTCGCACTGAAAATTGGCGATACATTCGGTATGCGGACGGGGGAGAGGAGCTCTACAATCATCAAAACGATCCGCACGAGTTTACAAACCTAGCCAGCCTCACCGAGTTTGAACCGGTAAAGCAAACCCTCTCTAAGATGCTCCCGAGCAAAAACGTTAAGCCTCCAACCAAATGACCCGATTGAGTATCTATTAAAATCGATTAGAACTGTTTGGCATCCAGAAAATACGACTGGACCTTTTCAAGCTTCCGCTGGTACGTACTCGAAATGCCGTTATCTCATTCTGCAGGTACGAGCTTTCGTACCCAACCATCGCCCTTCGTTAGCAGATATAGCTCCTTGTCTTCATCAATTCCCAGTCGAAGGTCTGCTCGCATTCCCCGATTGTAGGTATTTGGATACCCTGCAGCATCTAACAAGTCTTGCTCACGACCTTCGATCATCAACCGCAACTCCTTTATTTCTGCTGGGGTTCCGGGCTCTAAATTCCCCGCATCGATGTAAAATAGCCGACCGCGTACTATATCTGCGAATACGAATTTCCCTTTCAGTGATTTGATTTTCCGTCCCTCATAGGCGAAGCCGCTGCCGATCGCCCTTCCTTCCTCATGATCGTATTGGGCGACGGGATCGATAAACGTTTCTGGCCCATCGTGAGGGAGCTCAAATACCGGGCCCACTTCGACTCCTTCGATTCCGAACCCCGTGGCAAAGGTGCCCTCCCGGATTCGCCATCCGAAATTACCCCCAATTACACCGATATTTACCTCCTCTACCTCCTTTTGACCAATGTCGCATATGAACATCCTTCCCTTTTTATCAAAAGAGAAGTGCTGCGGGTGCCTCAGACCATAGGCCCAAATTTCGGGGGCCGCGTTCGATTCTGAGACAAAGGGGTTGTCATTGGGAATTCCGTACGCTCGGTCCTTCGAACGACTGAGCGGATTGATCCTAAGAATAGCACTTTGAGGGACCTCCAATGACTGCCCATATTCCTTGGGATCGAATGACGCTCCTCCATCTCCCAAACTAAAGTACAAATTTCCGTAGTCGGATGATCTTCTTTTGGCACTAGGATTGAAGGATAGGGTACCAATGTTATGGTTCGGCGCAAATTGGCCGATACGAAAAATCTCGCGATAGGTGCCCTTGAACGGAATGGCCGCAGGATCTGTCGCCGTCCATTCCACGATTACGCTCTCATGGCTGCCGGCATCGTCCTTTAAATAAGTCACCTCGCCCGACCCGCTGGTCGCGCTGAAAGCCGTATAAAATTTCCCATAGCCGGGTCGACCTTTGGCAGAGAAATCGGGATGAAAGGCAAATCCCGCTAATCCGGTTTCATTCGGCATGGATGAATTGTCGAAGGAAATGGGGTAGTCGCGATGATTAAGGTAAAGTTGGGCCGCCTTTCCCTCCGCATCCGCCAAATAGAGTGCTCCCCGCAAATCGCAAATGGCCATACGACCTGATCTATCACCCACCGCATTGAGGTATTGTATCCGGGCGTGAGCATCCGTAGTTGCTCCACCCGTACTCATATCCTCTAGGCGCGGCAGTCGGAAGCGTTTCTCCACCGCAACCATAATGTCGCCCTTCTCTATCTTCTGCTCAATGGGATTGTGAAGTGGAACTAAAGCCTCACTGGCCTCAGATATTTCATGGTGCGCTCCGTAGGAATTGGGAAGAAATATCAAAGCAACAGCGGCCAGCCGCCAGGCTTTCGATTGGCTTGGGGGGTTCTGCATTTTCATTTTCAGGTCAATTTTGGGCTTAAATCAAAAATACCGCTGATGCGCAACCCCGATGACGCTCCCGGGATAGCCAACCACAGCAATCAAACTCATAATTTGCATGACATCGCGGGGTAGCATCCCTAGAAACGAGCCCCTATGGACCCCCTGTTTGTTCTCCTCGTTGGAATTGTCATCGTTTTCGTTGGCATCCTCTATTTTAAATTACACGCCTTTTTTACCCTCACACTAGCCGCGATGGCCGTGGCGGCCCTTTCCGCCCCAGAACTCATTAGTGGCTATTGGATGGGTGAAGGAAAGTCAGCCGCTGAAGCCGCTAGCCTAGCAAGCTCTCCTTTTGGGCTTAGGGTGGCCACGGCGTTCGGGGTTACCTGCGGGAAGATAGGGATTGTTATTTGTATGGCCTCCATTATCGGCAAATGCCTGCTAGACAGCGGGGCCGCCCTCCGAATCGTACGAGCCATCCTCAAAGTGTTAGGCGAAAAACGAGCCCCTGCTGCCATGGGCGCAAGTGGCTTCTTTTTAGGCATACCTGTATTTTTTGACACTGTATTCTATTTACTAGTACCTCTCGCAAAAGCCCTCGCCGCATCAACCAAGAAAAACTATGGCCTGTATGTCCTAGCAATTATCGCAGGCGGATCCATAGCGCATTCCCAGATTCCTCCCACCCCTGGACCGCTGTTTGTAGCGGAGCAATTGGGAATCGATATTGGCATGATGATGATTTCCGGTATTATAGTTGGGGGAATCGCGGCCATAAGCGGAATGGTCTATGCGAAGTGGATCAACAAGAGAAAGCCGATTCCCTTTCGCGACTTGGAAGAAGGCGGCGACGAAAAGATGCAAAAGTGGGATGATATTACCGATAGGGACTTGCCCAATCTGTGGCTTTCGATGACCCCCATCATATTGCCGCTGATTCTTCTGTCCGGTAAAACCATAATCACGGGTATCGCCGGAAGCGCTGGCCTGACCTTACCCGCAGCGATATCCAGTATCGTTAGTTTGCTCGGTGATAAAAATGTCGCCCTAACGCTGGGAGCAAGCGTAGGGTTGTTCACTCTTTTTCAAACAAAAGGCGGCGGTCAAATGGCCGTCAAAAGCGCGATGCAATCGGCTCTCTCCAGTGGCGGGATCGTATTGATGATCACCTGTGCAGGAGGCGCCTTCGGAGGCATGCTACAACAATCAGGCATTCGAGGAGTCGTCGAACAGATTGATGTCGCAGGAGGCATGTGGTTTCTGCCGATGGCGTTCTTTTTGACTGCCATGATTCGTACCGTGCAAGGCTCGGCTACCGTGGCCATGATTACCTCCGTCGGAATCCTAGGTCCTATGGCCGCTCCGGAAATCCTAGGCTTCCATCCCATCTATCTCGCCATGGTAATTGGATTTGGCTCCAAGCCGGTCCCCTGGATGAATGACAGTGGATTCTGGGTAATTAGCAAGATGAGCGGTATGACCGAAGGAGAAACACTGACTAACTTCTCTGTCATGGCGACGATAATGGCAGTGGTTGGCTTGATTGTCTCCATGATCGCCTCGAACGTCCTACCGCTCAACTGAAAGTAATCACAAAGGACCCTAAGATTCAAAATGCTCCCCTGCTTCAGGTCTGATAGCTTCGTTCCCCATGGGTGCTTCGCTGGCGAAGACCTCGTCCCGATAGGTGGTTCTAAATCGCGATGAAAAAGCCCAATATTATTCTCATTTTGGCTGATGATATGGGTTACTCTGACATCGGATGCTACGGCGGCGAAATCGATACACCCAACTTGGATCGCCTCGCATCGCAAGGTTTGCGATATACCCAGTTTTACAATACAGCACGTTGCTGTCCAACAAGAGCCAGCCTCTTGACCGGTATGAATCCACATCAGGTGGGCATGGGTCACATGGCGCATTTCGACGATGACATCGACGGTTATCGTGGGGACCTGTCTAAACAGTGCGTAACCATCGCCGAAGTATTGAAACAAGGAAACTATGGCACTTATTTGTCCGGCAAGTGGCACGTTTGCAAACAGCAGCTTGCAAAAGACGGAGATCGTTCGAACTGGCCCCGCGCGCGAGGCTTTGACCGGAGTTATGGGATCATCGGCGGAGCAGCCAGTTACTTCGATCCGCCCACCCTGGCTCGAGACAACGAATCCATAGATCCTCCTCAGGATGGAGACTACTATTTCACGGACGACATTACCAAGAATGCCTGCGGACTCATAGAAGACCACTGTAATCAAAAATCCGAACAGCCCTTCTTCTTGTTCGCTTCGTATACCGCGCCGCATTGGCCTTTGCATGCCCGCCCAGAGGAAATTAAAAAGAACAAGGGCCGATACTCCAGCGGATGGGACCGACTGCGGGAGCAACGGCTAAAACGAATGATTGAGATAGGTATCGTTCGTCCGGATACAGAGCTCACCCAGCGCGATTCGACTCAACCTGCTTGGGAGGATTCATTGCACAAGGCTTGGCAGGAACGCCGAATGGAGGTTTATGCGGCACAGGTCAGCTCAATGGACCAGGGAATCGGCCGGATTCTGGATACCGTCGAGGCCAAGGGCGAACTCGACAACACCTTGATCTTTTTTCTATCCGACAATGGTGCTTGCGCTGAGGAGATTTTCGAAACCTTCTACCCCTACGAAAAGCATGCCGGGGAAGGACGGGCCAAACCGCTCACCTGCAGAGCCCGCACCCGCGACGGGCTCTTAATGAAACATGGCAACGACCCCACCGTCCCGCCAGGAGACGAGACAACTTTTCAGAGTTATGGCGTGGCCTGGGCCAATCTTTCCAACGCTCCCTTCCGTGAATACAAACACTTCGTTCACGAAGGTGGGATTGCCACCCCATTGATCGTACATTGGCCAGACGGAATTTCCGATCGAGGGAAGCTGCGCCATCAAACGGGTCAATTGATGGATATCATGGCTACCATTGTCGATGTTTCTGGACTTGACTGGCCCCAGGAACGAGACGGACTTCCCATTTTTCCAGTGGAGGGAAGCAGTTTGAAAAACACATTCAACAGCCATGACCAGAATCGTCCTCCCTTGGCCTGGGAGCACGAAGGGAATTGCGCCTATCGCGATGGAAAATGGAAACTCGTCAAGCGCTGGGACCGGGAACAATGGGAGCTCTACGATATGGACCTAGACCGCTGCGAAACCAATGACCTAGCCAATGCGTATCCAGAGACTCGGGCCGAATTAGTGGAAAAATACCACGCCTGGGCTAACCGCGTGGGTGTAGTAGAATGGAATCAACTGGAAGCCACCCGCAATGCCATAGGTATCTTTACCGACTGGATGCCCCATCCGCACGACTGATACCCTCTCGAAGCCAAAATCAAAGTAACTCAGCGAGGACATTCCTCCCAGATGGGGGAACAATCCAATCGGAGCGACTGAATTCCGAATCCCCTGCCCTCCTCACTTTCCTCGCTGGGTTCTCTAACGAGAGCCTTTTCAGACCCATTCCGTAATGACTTCCTCTGTCTTTTAAAAGTACTGCGTTCAATCGCATACTGTGCTTTTTTCAGGTTCTTCAAAAACTAAGCATATGCCGTTTGGCTTAAATTGAAACAGCAAGGAATTAGATATTTGTTTCGATTTCATGAATTATTATCCCATTTTCTTTCCTGCTGCGTTTCCAAGATTTTAAGAACCTTCTGTGAATAAGTATTTTATTCAATGGGCCCGGGGTTGCTCTACAGCACATTCCTGATAAAAACGGCCTAGGCGTGAACCACTTGAAACCTTCGATTATCCAGATTTTTCTGGCTAAAGCGTACAAGCAATGTGCAAGTTTAGTTGTTTTATGTTTAGACTCGCTCCCCTGTTCCCTTTTCTGCTTCCACTTTGCGCCATCGCCTCTCCGTTGACCGTCTACGATCAGACTGATCTGGGGGGAATCGGAACCCCCATTCCCCTGCGGTATTCCATCTACGGCGATTCCGAAATCCCCAACGGTTTGAACGACAGAATTTCTTCCTTCCGTCTGGAAGCGGGTCACATGGCGGTTTTCTCCGACTTAGGCAGCGGCTTGGGTCCCGGTAGAAGCTACATCGCCCATCAAGAAGATCTGATTGTAAGTGCTCTTCCTGAGGAGCTGGACAACGCCGTTTCATTCATCCGATTAGTGCCTTGGAGATCCACCAATAAGAAAGGTACTGGTGGCGATCTAAGCGATGAACCTAGTGTCGACGCTTCTTGGTACTACCGATGGAGCCGCGATGTTGGCGAGGGCCAGGCCTTGGGAGAGCGCGAATACGTTCCCATGAGTTGGGGAGCCGGAGGGGCCAGAGACGAAGCCCTGCCTGACTACCTCGCCATGGATCAGGTCACGCACCTCCTAGGTTTCAACGAATCAGACAACTGCTTCGATCAAAGCGGACAGTACGGCGATCCCAAGCTCTGCAATGTTCCTACCGCCGTCGACTTCTACAAGAACCTACAGAAAGTCGGCCTCCGCCTCGGATCTCCAGCAACGCGAGAGGAAGGGGCGCAGAACACGAACGGCTGGCTCAACCAGTTCATGACTCAGGCCGAGGCAGCCGATGTACGCATCGATTTTGTTGCGCTTCATTGGTACGACTGGGAAAGTCAACCGAAAGCTAACCCGACGGTTCCCGCCAGCCAAATCTTTCGTCGCTTCAAGCGCTACTTGAGTAATGCCTACCATAGGCATCGCAGGCCACTCTGGATTACCGAGTTCAACGCTAACATCAATCGAGCTACGGATATTCAAAATGAATTTCTGCAGTTGGCCCTACCCTACCTGGAGTCCATCGGCTACGTCGAACGCTATGCCTATTTTCAACCCCTCACCGGAACCGGAGACTTTTTCGAGAATGGCCAGCTCACTTCCACTGGGGAGATCTACCGAGACCAAGTCTCCACTCTCGCATACACGCCCAATAAAATGCCATCGATTTGGGAGAGTCAGGACGTCGGTAGCGTAGGCCTCCCCGGCACAACCGTCCATGCAGATGGGACGTTCACAGTTTGCGGTTCTGGTTCGGGCATCGGCGGCATCGCCGATGAGTTTCACTACATGTACGCGCCTCTCACCGGAGACGGATCTATCATCGTCCACGTCGACGCCATTCTGCAACGAGGCGACTCGAAAGCAGGCCTCATGATTCGGGAAACCTTGGATACGGGTTCCAAACACGCATCGATGTTGCTGACTGAAGACGGCCAGGCCAGATTCGAACACCGCTCCTCCATGAACGGGAGTACCGGTGCCACCATCAAGAGCATTCTTTCTGGGTCCTACTGGCTAAAGCTCGAACGCCAGGGAGACGTGATCACCGGATCCTATTCCAATGACGCCGAGAATTGGACTACCCTGTCCGAGCAGACTATCACATTGAGCGAGGAGGTCCACGTTGGGTTAGCCGTATCTTCCCAAAATGATACCAATTTCTGCGATACGATTTTCAAAAGCCTCAGCCTCTCCAGCGTCTCCAACGACTCCGACAACGACCAGCTCCCAGATCAATGGGAACTCAATTTTTTTAAAAACCTAACTACGTCCGAAGGAGGAACAGGCAACTATGATGGGGATTCAAATACAGATTTCGAGGAGTACATAGTCGGCACCGATCCAACCGATCCTCGCTCATTCTTCAGTTCCACCCCCACCAATGCAGATAACGGCTTTTTAGAAATTACATTCCCGGGAGTTGCTGGGCTCACGTACACCCTAGAAGTAAGCAATGATCTGTCCCCAGGTAGCTGGAACGCCGTTAACTCCATCTCCCCAAACTCAGATGGTATACAAATGCTCAACTACACACACCCGGATAGCCCTGGTGCCCTATTCGGACGCATCAAAGCAGAGAACTAGCTGGGCTGGGTCAAACCCACTCTCAACATTCCACGTAATCGAACTCGTAAAGGTTTATTGCGAGTTTCGACAGTAATTCAACGAGCTCGTCTGTCTCGCCAATGACTCCCTTGTGGTTCAATCCTCCCGCAGCCAGCACAATGCTGAAGGTTTGCGCCTTGTGACCTCGACCGCCCTCATTGCCAAATCCCGGAGGCCGTCCGAATTCCGTACCGATTACAATGAGGGTTCGGTCCAACAAATTATGAGCTTCCAAATCTAGGGCTGGGAAGCGAAGGCAATGTCCAACTCCCTGATCCGTCCGTGCTGGATTAACTACCCTTGTTTGTGAGTATCCCACTCCGTTCCATAGATAAAGTTTAAATTGTGGGATACCTCGACGAACCGCACGCCCGATTGAACCAGGCGTTTTGCGAGCAAGCATCGCTGCCCGAAATCGCCGATACCTCGGAATATCGAAGATTTAGGGCTGGCGGCTTCTTTCGGAATATTGCCAACCAATACGGTATGGGCATTGATAAGCTCAACGACTACGCTAGGAAGCAGCCCATTATCGGCAGGGAAATCGGTGCCCTTATCCAACGACTCGGCGAGGGAGCGAGCTCGTACTTGATGCACGCCCGGGATTCTAATGGATACACGCCATTTTTCGCGTGTTTTTGACCGTTGATTCGGACATTGCGGCAAAACGAGTCTAGGACGATATCCATCAATCTGGACAAAAAGAAGAGGGTCCTGCATCTACCGTCGAAACGATTACCAGCACCCAAAACCAAGCCGAGCGCACACAAGGCCAATACTTCAGAAACTATGGGATAGATATATCTGACACTGAACCATTCGACTTAATTGTGGATACAAACGGGAAACCACAGCGGTGTTGTCAACTCGATCCGAGAAAGCTATCGAATTTGGCAGATAGAAAGCTGAGCACGCTTCGGGAAAACAGCAGAGCTAAAGTGTTCAGCTCCTACGAATCAACGGTGCAACTGCCGGTTTGTATTTTTCAATTTCCTCATGTGTCAGGCCTTTGAGCTCATACGGAAACACCAGCCATTCCTCCGTCGTGTGCAAAAAGTAATCAATTCGATTATCGTTTTTTTTGAACCTCGGTCGACGCCATAAAACGGCAGTGTGAACTTCCTGAGGATAATTGCGCTTGAGCGACTTTTCCAAACGTGACTTCACTGCCTGGATGCTATGGCCTGAGCTACAAACGTCATCTACGATTAACAAACGGTCATCTGCATTAAGGTTCTCGAGTAGATACTGAGTGCCGTGAACCCGAATATTCTCGGGAGAATTAATCATAATCTGATACGAGGCCATTCCTCGATAGGACGTCCGCAAGGAAATGTGATTAGTCTCGACTCCCAGAGTTTGCAAACACTCCTGGACGTAAATCCCAATCGCACTACCGCCTCGCCATAGTCCAACAATGAAGGTAGGCCTGAATCCGCTATCAAATACTTGCACTCCTAGATGGTACGAGTCCTTTATGATTGTTGCTTCATCGAGAAAATGCTTTTTCATCTTCCTCCAAGAGAATCAATAAATTGCCGATTGGCGATTCACTTTTTACATTGTCGCATATAGCAGGAAAATGAGCGAGAAACTCTACTTAACAGCAAACGGCTTGCTAGAGGATTCCTGGAAACTAGGAGCAAAAATCCTCGAGAGCGGCTTTAGACCTACGTTCATGGTCGCGGTCTGGCGTGGCGGCGTGCCGATCGGCATGGCAGTACAAGAGTACCTCAGCTATCACGGAGTTGAAACGGACAATATTGCAATCCGCACATCTGCGTATTCTTGTGGCATTGATGAGCAAAAGCGAGAGGTTAATGTCTCCGGATTAAACTATCTGGTTAAGAATATTCAACAGCAGGACAGCCTGTTGATTGTAGACGACGTCTTTGACAGCGGTCGATCGATCGAGGCTATCGTGAATGAACTGCAGAAAAGAGCTCGCTTGAACACTCCCCAAGATATTCGGGTAGCCGTGCCCTACTATAAACCGCATCGCAATCTCACAGAAAGGGTACCAGACTATTTCATACATGAAACCAGCTCCTGGTTAAAGTACCCACATTCTCTCGAAGGTCTAACGGTAGAAGAAATGAAATTCAAACGACCAGAGCTATATGAGATCATCGAGAGACACCTTCAACAATAGGGGTCTCACCTGGATATATCCAATTACCGACCGTGCTTGGGAACAGGAACCACTTGATGTTCACCAAAATAGTCGATCATAATTTCGGCAACTTGCCCAAGGGATTCAACATCCTTCAGTTTCGGCGAAAGATGTGTACAAGTCCCCTCCCTGAGCAAGAAATGAGGGTTTGGCGACAAACTAACGCTTGTCCGGAAGCACTGACTGCCCATTCAATTCAAGAGAAACGATTCTGCTCCCTTCTGGTTCAGAAAGATCGCAACGTAATTATTATCCAGATACATAGAGTAAGCCTCGCTCGAGTGTTGATGATCAATCGATTGCTCTTCTGAATTGGTCTGGCTTGTCGATTGGGTAACCGGGAGAATAATGGATACGCTAGACCAGCTGAGAATAGGGGAAAATACGCTCGTCATTGTCACCAACGAAAACGGCCCTCTCTTGGGCTCCCTCGAATTCGGCAAGCCGGAGGGCACTGCAAAGATTACCAATAGACACAAATCGATGGGTGGCTGGCACGGCAAGAAAGGACGGGTCTAGGAGTGTTGGCCACCGGGTTCCGTTCGTCGCTCGTTGGCCCGGGAAAATTGCCCCTAATACAACCAGCGAATACGCCTTTTACTTCACTGATCTGCTCGCCACGTTTGCCGATCTCTTGGGCGCAGACCTACCAGAAGGATACGGCGAGAACAGCTTCACTCTGCTCCCCGCCCTGCTCGGCCAACCCATAGACCATCGACCCAAAATCATTCATCACTCCAACTCGACCTACGCGCTGCGTTCTTGAAAATGGAAAATCGTATTCGGGCAAGGCGGAGATCTCGTTCGACCCCAATAGGGGTGAGGTTACTTGTTCGACTTAGAAAACGATCCCAGCGAAGCTAATGACCTCTGGAACGATCATCCCTAAATCGTTGTTCGACTCACTCGAGAATTTAGAGCCATCACGAAAACGCCAAACTAACAATTTCTCAACGACGGAGCAAAACTGGAATTGGCAAGAAATTCTCAAACAGTACGACCTACTCATCCGTGAAAAATCCTAGTTTCTGCGGGCAGCAAACCCCATTAATATACTAGACTGTCGTTTAGTCAGAAAAATCTAGACACAGATGAGTCCACAATGAGGCTCGCTTTTCCATTTGGCTGACCAATGATCTAAAGGGTGCCCCAACCTACCTCATGCTGAATCATTCCATTACAGCCAAAGCGGCGGTTGCTGCAATAATCCTCAGCATCCTTTGGGGTGGGAATACTCCCGCGATCAAGATCGCCCTGGAGGGAGTCCCGCCTCTCGCGCTTGCTGGGGTCCGGTTCATCATGGGCGCGTTGACCGTTCTGGCTTGGGTGCTGTGGTCACACATCCCGCTCCAGCCCAATCGCAAGGAGCGACAGCTTCTCTTCTTCCTTCTTATCCTACTTGTCCTTCAAATCTATACCCTCCACGCCGGTACCGATTTAACTCTCGCCGCCCACGCGGGGATTTTTGTGTTAACGGCTCCTTTGTTCGTTACGCTCCTTGCCCATTTTTTCCTCCCAGGAGATAGGCTCAACTCCTACAAAATCGCAGGTTTGTCTCTGTCATTCGCGGGTATCCTAGTAATTTTCGGAGAAGGATTTCTGACCTCAGCGACGGACTATCTTATCGGGGACGCCATTGTCATTCTTAGCGGATTTCTTCTGGGAGCTCGCCTAGTTTTCACAAAGACACTTACTCAGTCCATTCACCCTGCTCGACTTTTGTTTTGGCAGGCGACCCTCAGCGTTCCCATATTTTTCGTCCTAAGTTTTATCTTTGAGGACCTCGATTCCATCTACTTGGATACGAGAATAGTGCTCTCCATCGTCTACCAAGGTGTGGTAGTCGCTGGATTGTGCTTTATCTTTTGGACCCTGCTGCTCCATCGATACAATGCCAGTAGATTGAGCGTGTTTGGTTTTGTATCCCCAATTTCGGGAGTCGTCATCAGTCACTTCCTGCTGGGGGAACCCATAACCAACGCTTTGATCATCGGAGGGTTGCTCGTTGCCGCGGGTATAGGGGTCGTCAATTTTCGAGGACTGGGCGACTCCACTAACTAGATACTTCTGATGCGCAACTGACAAATGCGAAGTTTCCGTGCCAAGGTAGGGCGGCTCATCCTTAAGCAGTCGTAAAAGGGAAGTCACAGCGGATCAATAAGGATATTCAGCCTTACCTTTAAGCTCACGAGATACTCAGGTAAATCCCATTCAGAGAGCACTTTCACGTTACTGCTGTATCCTCGAAGGATCAATTCTTTACCCATAACTGAAAAACTGATACAACCCTATCTTTACCAAGAAATATCATGCCCCATAGGCAATAAGATTCTATGCAGCATTCAATCATCTGTCTCCTCTCTCTAACCCTATCGCCCTTTTCTCTAACGGTTTCTGCCGAGGAGAAACCAAACATCATTCTAATCATATCGGATGACCAAGGCTATGCGGACCTTTCGGCGATGGGAATCAGGGACGATGTCTCAACGCCGAATCTCGATCGCTTGGCCTCCGAGGGTACTCGCTTCAGACACGCCTATGCCTCCTCGCCGATCTGCAACACCTCCCGCTGCGGCATCATAACGGGGGTCTATCAGCAACGCTTCGGCATGCAATGGTACGGTGGACCGGGTATCACAGACTGGGAAAACCCGACCATGGCTGAACTGTTAAAGAAGGCGGGCTACACCAACGGCTACGTGGGCAAGGTTCACTACGGCTCACCCAACGGTCCCGGAACGCGAAACTTTCCTCTGGAGCACGGCTTCGACGAATTCTTTGGTTCAGAGAACGCTCGTATCCATTACTTGACACACAATCAGGACGCGATCGACGCCTTCGATGCCGCTAGAGCGAACAACCCGGAACCCAGCAATTCTTGGGGAATGGGACCCTTTCGCGATGGAGAGAAAGAAGCCGATATGGAAGGAATGAGTACTGAGATCTTCGGGGATAAGGCCCGCGACTTCATCAATAGAAATAAGGAAAAACCCTTCTTCTTGTATTTATCTTTCAATGCCGTCCACAACTTCACCCATCAGTTACCCCAAGAGTATCTAAATAAACATGGACTAGAGGATTACGATGACTGGGATCCCGCCGCCGAACCTTACCTCGACTGGTACTACCGCTCCCGTCGGCCCAACAATCCAGACGGCCGGGCTCACTACCTCGGACAGCTTCACTACCTCGACCAGGAAGTGGGCCGTCTAGTGGACCACGTAAACGCACTTGGTATCCGGGAAAATACGCTCATAATATACATGGGGGACAACGGCGGATCCCGTCCTATTTATGCAGAGAACACCCCTCTCAGAGGAAGCAAGTTTACCTTGTACGAAGGCGGCACACGCGTCCCGCTAATCATCAGCCAACCGGGCAGTCTCCCGGAGGACCGAATTTCTGATAACGTAGTCAGTGCCTTTGACCTGCTTCCCACCATGCTATCCGTAGCCGGAGAGGACGTTCCCGAATTTGCAGATGGCATCGATCTTATTCCCCTCCTAAAAGGAAATACACCTGAACTCCAACATGATGTGCTTCATTGGAAAACAGTAGACGAATGGTCAGTCAGACAAGGCGACTGGAAATTGCACACCGTCCACGGGGAAGGAGCGGCACCCGTTGAGAAAGTGGAGCTCGAGCAGGGCGTTTTTCTGAGAAATTTGAGAACTGATCCTTCGGAGAGGATCAATTTCGCCCAGCAAAATTCAGAGATCCTCGCAAAGTTGGGAGGGTTTCACCGAGCATGGATAGCAACTCTCCCGAAGAGCTTGAATAACGTACCGTCCGCCAACGAGTGGGCCGAAGCCCCTAAGGAAAAATAGAATGTAGCCGCTAGGAAACATTATCGGAAAATCACTGATCACGGCCAAACAAAACCTCAGGTAATCAAAATGAATTTCCTATCTCCCATTTTAAAATTTTCATTTTTCAATCTAATATTTTCAGTGACCGCGAGCGGCATGCCAAATGTCCTGATTCTCCTCACCGACGACCAGGGCACGCTCGATGTGAACTGCTACGGAGCCAAGGACCTTAAAACGCCCCACATGGACTCGCTCGCGGAAACGGGTATCCGCTTCACTCAAGCCTATGCCCACACGGTTTGCTGTCCTTCGCGAGCCGCTTTGCTCACCGGTCGCCACCCCAACCGAGGCGGAGTGCAGAGCTGGTTACAGGGCGACCGCAATGGAAGCGACGCCCACCTGGGCAACATGGATCCTTCAGAAATCACCCTCGCTGAGGTTCTGAAGGAAGCCGGCTACGAAACCGTGCTTTTTGGCAAATGGCATCTCGGAGCCAAGGTCGGTCACGGCCCATTAGACCAAGGCTTCGACCAACACTTTGGCCACCTCTCCGGCTTTATAGACAATTACACTCACTACTTCCTACATGGTCAGGGGTATCACGATCTCTATGACGACAACGAGGAAATCTTTCGAAGAAACGAGTATTTCCCGGTCATGATAGTTGACGAAGCCGTTGAATACATCGGCGAAGACCGAGAGGCTCCCTTTTTCGCGACCGTGGCCTTCAACCTCCCCCACTACCCCGAGCAGCCGCTTCAGGAACTCAAACAAGCCTATCCCGATCTCGAAATGCCCCGCCAGTCCTACGCCCGGGTCGTGGAAACCGTCGACCGGCAAATCGGTCGAATCCTCCAGAAACTCGACGAAACCGATCAACGGGAAGACACGATCATCATTTTCAGCAGCGATAATGGCCATTCCGAAGAAAACAACAGAGGCATCACCGTTGGCTACCACAATAGCGGGTACCCAATCGGCCACTACTACTTGGCTCATGGCGGTGGCGGCTATACGGGCAAATGGATCGGTCATAAAGCGACGTTCTTGGAGGGTGGCGTACGCGTGCCTATGATCATCAGCTATCCCAAAGAGCTCCCTCAAGGAATCGCCCGCGACCAAGCGATCACAATTATGGACTGGATGCCCACCCTTATGGATCTCATCGATCTGCCCGCTCCCCGAAACCGTCTCGATGGGCATAGCCTGCTAACCATTATTAAAAACGCCAACGCTCCCACCCCGCATCCCGTGCTACACTTCGACTGGAGAGAGGATTGGGCCGTACGCGAAGGCGATTGGAAACTTATCGCCAAGAAAAACCGTCAAAGCGGCGAAATGGTTTATTCGCTCCACAACCTCGCCGACGCGAAACCAGAGGTAAAAGACTACGCCAGCGAAAAACCCGAGCTCGTTGCCCACTTTAAAACGCTTCACGAATCTTGGGCCAAAGAAGTTAAGCCTAGGTAGCTAAGAGCTAAAAAGGGGCACGAAGCAGGTAGCAAGCAGGCGATCTCCGAGCGCCCCATCAGTCAGTATTGTTGTGGGCGCTCGGAGATCGCCCGCTACCGGGGAATCTGAAACAATCGCCGAATTGTATCTCCATCCATCTCAGCCCCATATTCACAGGCTTCAAACGTCTCGGCGTTGACAACAGTGACGCCTCGCCCGTCGCCATAGTGGCGTTTGAGGAAATCGCGGGCTTTTTCGCTCGGGCGACTGAAGCTTCTTGCAAATCGCGCGAGGGCTTCTAACCGCCGATCGGGGTCTGCCGGCATTTCTATTCCATGACGGTCAATCCAAGGTAGCCACTCGTAAAACTGTGACTCGTGACAATCCAGCATTCGTATCTTAGTATCCATGACCGAATCGATATCCACAGCTACATCGGGTTCAAACGGCGACGGCTTTTGAAAATCGTCCGAAAAATAAGCGATAACTGGTGCTTTTTCTAAACGAGGTGTATCCGGACAGATATTCGGAACGCCCACTAAATACGAACAGTCCTGAACTAGTTGTGATGTATAGCGATGATCAGGATGATAGTCGTTGGGGCGATGTGTTAGAATGAGGTCCGGCTGAAACTCGCGCATCAGCCGAAGCAACTCCCAGCGCTCCTCTAACCCCGGAACGAGTTTTCCATCCGGGTTATCCAAGACCTGATACTCGATACCAGCGACCTTGCCGGCCGCTTTTGCTTCCACCCTTCTACGATCCGCCAGCTCCTTGCCCGATTGCTCATGATGCCCCGCATCGCCATTGGTCACTGAGACAAATTGAACCGCGGAACCCGTTTGGGCCCACAGAATCGCGCACCCTCCCGCCTTCAGATCGCAGTCATCCGGATGGGCGCCAATGGCCAATATACGAGGTTTCTCTTCTGTATCAGTTTCACTCATACTTATAAATTTTTAATCTGCCAATTATAAATAGGCCTCGGCGTACCGCTTCCCGAAGATTCTGAGCGATCTCGTATCGAAGTGAACAATGTCACTATTGGGATTCAAACCGTCAGACGGCACGAACGCAACCCCCTCCATTCTCTTGGAGACGGCGATGTGAGCGATGTTGACCTGCTCTCTGTACTCATCCCAAGGTTTCGCAGGAAACTGTCCCAGTTGACCGAGAACAATCGGGACGTCAGGGGCGTTGAGCTCTGTGCGAAACCTCTGGAACAAGTCTTGCAAATTCCCCTCGTACGCCTTCGCGAGTCCTGGTTTTCCATCCGATTCCCCTTGATGCCAAAGAATGCCTTTCAATGCCCCATTTTTCATCGCTACGCGAGCTCGAGCGATCGCGTCATCCCAAGGGTGGGATTTCGTTTGGCTATGGTATCCGCCGGGTTCCCAGGTAGAAATGGCTGACCCTCCACAGGCCGCAGGTACCAATCCGATTGTGACATTCGGATACCTCTTAGCGATTGCCTCTGCAAACGATGTCGCCAATCCTACCCCAGTTACCGTTTTGTCGAAATGTATAGGGGCTACAGCCAGTCTCCACTTCCCGTCCTTGTCCAACGCCAACACTCGCGGGTGAGGCAGCTTGTCGGATTTTTCTATGATGCCCCGGCCGGCCATATTGGATGGGCCCGCGAGCAGAAACAGATGGATATTTTCCTTCTTAGGCAAATCCACCGGCGTATTCGTCTCTCCTATTACTGGAAAGCCTAGGCTAAAGGCGGAGCCCATGATCCCGATAATCAAATTTTTCATAGGCTAAGAGATTTACTGGCTTCCAACGCACTATCCCATTCCTCCTTCGCGTATCCATCAATAGCATATGATTGCACCTCTCCAGCCCCTTCACGCAAGTGCTTTACCGCTTGGTACTCCTCCGATCGGTAAAAACGTTTCGCATCATCCATAGACGGAAACTCGATCACCGCCAATCGAACCGTTTCCTCTTCACCCTCCAACATCTCTAGCTCGCCTCCGCGAACAATAAAACGTCCTCCAAACCGATTGATTAATCGAGGCGTGTGGCGCATGTATTGTCCATACGCGATAGGATTGCTCATATTTACACGAACCACAATGTAGGCTGACATGAGTCCACTCTCATGAACGCAAGGCGATTGATCAATCGCGAACTGCCCTTCTCCATTAAAACTTAGAGTCTGCCTCTCTCAGCTCTCCCTCATTGAACGAAGTAGGCAAGCAGGTCAGCCATCTCCTCCACCGATAAGGAATGCTCCAACCCTTCCGGCATCAAAGAGCGGCCCAAACCGGTCATGCTTTGAACGGCCGTTCTGGGGAAAGTCTTGGACTCGCCACCAAGCAAACGAAGGGTGACACTCTGCCTGTTTTCGAAACCAATCATTCCAATGTACGCTTCCCCGTTTTTCATTCGAAATTGAAAAGCTTAATATTGGGGAGCCACCTCTTGGTTCGGGTCCAGAATATTTCTGAGAATCGACGCTTTCCCAGCCGATTTAAACGTAGCGACAGGGGCCCAAACACCAGCCCACCTCCATCCAGCCCTTGGTGGCAAAGCGCGCAGGCCTTTCCGAAGGCCACTCTCCCCTTCATCCGGTCACCTGGAAAATCCAATGCCGACTGGTATAGAGCGAAGATATCGGATCGAGCCTCGACCTTGGGGAGCACTTCCAACGAACGGGCCACTACTTCTGCATCCGGATGCTGACGCAGTTTTCGCAAAGCTTCCGCTGGTATTTGTTCAAGCGACCGATCCCGTCAAGGAAAACTAGATACGGTCAGGCCCGAAGGAGCGACCATATCCTGCACGTCTATTTGTACGGGCTGAGAGGAGAGCTCTGATCCATCGCTCAACTGGGCAACGACATGAAATTCGAGCGTGCCTGTCACAGGGAGCCCGATGTTTCTAGTAAAAGGCGCTTCCTCAACCACCGCTACGGGAATCCCTTCCAGAAAATAGGTGACGCTTACCAGATCCGCACCCCCAAGAACTGAAAGATCGATAGTGACGCTGTCACCGAGATGGTAGGTCGATCCGCTCGGCGGATCTGACACTACAAAACTCGCAACTGGGGAAACAGTCACGGTAAAACTATCGCTGCTAGTATTCACCCCATCCGTCACATAGACTGTAATAGTGGATGAGCCAGTCGATCCAGCAGCTGGCACGACGGAAATATTGCGATTCGTTCCACTTCCAGATACAGTAATGTTCTGGCTCGGGATCAAAGATCCGTTAGAGCCCATCACACTCACCAGCAATTGATCCGCTGCGGTTTCCTCATCGTATATATTGAACGGAAACAGACCCGATATACCCGAGTCAGCGTCCACGGTCTGATTTGATAATCCAACGATGGTCGGCACGGTATTTACTTCCGGTTCGGTAGTATGGTTAACGACGTTTGTATAACCGGAACTACCAAATTCATTGTATGCACTTACTCTGTACCAATAGGTAGAGGAGGGCAGTGCCGTTTCATCAGTATAGGCGGTGACATCCGCGGCGACCGTTCCCAGCACCGAAAAGCTTGACCCATCCGTACTACGCTCTACTCGAAACCCCGTCTCGTTGCTAGCATTGTCATTCCACGTAAGAGTAACCTCCGCAGCTGATAAGGTCACTACAGAAACCATAGGGAGAAGAATCACCATTCGAATGGCAAATCCTAGATCCCCAACCAACTTGGACCCCCTAAATAAACCTGCATAGAGGAAACTTCGTTTCGCATCTTCTTGTCTAGAGCTATTGATCATACGAGTGTGATACGGTCTGCCCCTTCAAAACTTTAGGAAAATTTGAATTCGGTCATTTCGAAATTTACCAGAAACAAAAAGATAGAGCTATCCCTTCGATCAATTGCGACCACCTAAAAGTCCCCAATAAAGCTTCTCAGCTCCATCCCCGAGGTGTTTCTAGGTAGCGGGTGATCTCGTACTGGCGTAACCCGAAGCGTCGCCTGGAGCCACCCGGCTTTTGCAAAGAAGACTCTCTTGGTGCGTAATGACGAAAAGATAATCGCTATCGACCTAGACGTAATGAGCTAGTAAATCCGCATGGACAAATTCGCTTTCATTGGAGTTTCAATCAAAACGCTTCGACCTCTCGAGGTAGGGCGAGATCGTCCCGATCCGTCCTGGAGCCCATTCTCAAACGGGCGGATTCGCTAAGTTCAACTGACGCGGCGGACCGGGACGACCTCCCCTAACACTAAAAAGCTCTCGCGGGCTATTCAATTAAGTGGCTAAATTCGATTACAGCGCAACAATAGCCTTTTCGATAGAGAACCACCCGACTTGGTGACAAGTCATTAATCTGGGGCTCGATCGCCCTCCCCTTCCCAGTACCTCATGCACTCAACTAAAATCCTATTTTTTCTCTTAATTCTTGTGCCTTCCGCCTTACTCCTTGGTGCTAACCCCTCTCCCCATATCATACTCGTCATGACCGACGACCAAGGCTGGGGGCAAATGGGCTACATGAACCATCCGGTTCTTAAAACGCCTCATCTCGATGCCATGGCCGCCAATGGCCTCCGATTCGAACGATTCTACGCCGGAGCGCCCAACTGCTCCCCCACTCGTTCAACTGTAATGACCGGACGCACCAACAACCGGAACGGTGTCGAAGATCATGGCTTCCCCCTCCGGCTTCAGGAAAAGACCCTACCACAGGCCTTGCAAAAGGCGGGTTACACTACCGGACATTTTGGGAAATGGCACCTCAACGGTTTTCGCGGCCCCGGGGCGCCCATCCTGGGTTCGGATCCGCGGAGTCCTGGCGCCTTTGGTTTTGACGAATGGCTCTCCGTATCCAATTTCTTCGACCGAGATCCCATCATGAGCCGCCAAGGCACATTCGAAGAATTCGAAGGCGACTCCTCTGAAATCATCGTAGACGAAGCTCTTGAGTTCATCGCTCGACAAGCCATGGCGGAAAAACCTTCCTTTACAGTCATTTGGTATGGCACGCCCCATTCGCCTTTTATGGCCAGCGAAGAGGACAATGCTCACTTTCCCAATCTTGAGGACGCGTCCCGGAACCACTACGGTGAGATGGTCGCCATGGATCGCAGTATTGGCACCCTACGCAAAGGGCTCCGAGATCTGGACATCGCCAACAACACGCTGCTCTGGTTCAATAGTGACAATGGGGGACTGGGGGCAATCAAACCCGACACGGTTGGCGGACTGCGAGGTTTTAAAAATACGGTATTTGAAGGGGGACTGCGCGTACCTTGCGTCATCGAATGGCCCGCAGTTATCAAGCGAGCCCGTGTCACCAACCATCCTACAGCCACCATGGATATCTTTCCCACCATTGCCGAGATCGCGGGACTACCAGAATCCAGCATGCTTCAACCCCAAGACGGGGTCAGCGTCAGGACTCTATTTGATAATGAACTCGGTCCACGTAAGAAACCGATGGGGTTTCGACACCTGAGAAAAGCGGCCTTCATCGACAACGATTACAAACTTGTCGCCCCTGATTTGGACAAGGGCGTTTACCATCTATTCAACGTCGCGAAGGATCCGAAGGAAATCAACGACCTCTACCAAAAGGAAGCCTCCATCGCCCAGCGACTGCACAAGCAATTCGAGAAATGGAGCGAGTCTGTCCAATCAAGCTACGAGGGGAAAGACTATCCCGAGGGACGGGTCGACCCGGACCATCCCGGTAGACGCGACTGGACCGTTTCCGAGGAATATGCTCCATATATCGAAGGGTGGAAGAATCGACCTGAATTTGAGCGATACCTAAAACCCTGATGGCTCAGCGGCTGGCATTGGCTCTTACCTTTTGACTCAATCGCGACAAAAAGGTATGCCGTTAAGACCTAGTTTGACGACGAACTATATCTATCAGTGCGACACATCGGACCCGTTGTCCCAACTATTTCACTCTTTCAGGGATGAGGATTTGCTTCCCTACTCCCTTGAGCAGAGTGGCGGATCGCCTACCCCTAAGCGATCCGCCAATTCGTATTCTTACTAACCCTAAAATCTCGCTAAGCGAGAATGATCTACCATTAGCCGGATCCGTGCCAATCTCCTAAAAAGTCTTCAATCAACCGAATTATCGCATCTGGCGATTTGAATGCTCAAAAACGAAGCTCAAATTGATGCAGAAAACGAGGATTCGAAAAACCGAGCCCAGCGTATTGAGTTGAGCGGAACGGTCATTCGAGTAGTGTCTATAAAATGAATGCCATTTTCAACCGATTCAAAATAGTACATTTTGTAGTAGGAATTGCCTTCGCTGGAACCCCTTCCATTTTCGCTGAACTCCCGGCCAATTTTGGGAAGAATAGCCTAGTGGCCTGGTGCGTAGCGCACCGTTGGGATACCGCGGACCGCAGCCCGGCAAAACGAGCCGTAATGCTTTCGGAACTGGGAGTGGGACGCATCGCCTACAACTGGACCCAACAAGATAATCCTCAGTTTGAAGAAGAAATCCTGCAGTGCCAAAAACACGGCATCGAGTACTTCGCCTTTTGGAACGAAAACGAAGAGGCCTTTAAGCTCTTCGAGAAATACGGGCTTCAGCCTCAGATTTGGAAGATCAGCCCCTCGCCCAAGATAGATTCGCAGAAAGAAAAAGTCGCTGCAGCCGCCAAACGAATGATGCCGTTTGCCAAACGGGCCAAAGAACTGGGTTCCCCATTCGGCCTCTATAATCATCTCAACTGGGGAGGACACCCGGAGAACCTGATTGCGGTTTGCCGCGAACTGCACCGTTTGGGATATGACAACGTCGGCATCGTCTACAATTTCCATCACAGCCACGAAGAGATGGACCGGTTTTCTGAATACCTTCGTTTGATGAAACCCTATCTCCTTTGCCTCAACCTAAATGGTATGGCCGAAAAGGATACTCTCATCAAAGGATCCCTAGAAAACAAAATCCTCCCTATTGGCTCTGGAATTTACGAGAAGGCTATGATCCAAGCGATCATTGATTCTGGATACGATGGCCCTATCGGAATAATAGGTCACCTCCCCACTCAGGATGCAGAAAAAAGTCTCCGAGATAATCTTGCCGGACTTGATTCCATCTTGTCTGAACGCAAAAAGTGATTTTCCAAGAAAATAAACCTTAAGACTAGTTAGTTGAAGACCGGCTACCTCCTTGCCCTATGGATCAAATGCCCTATACATATGCTAACCGTGGGGATCAAATTCTCTAAGTTTCGGGTTCTTTCTGTACATGAAAGCAATTTCCTGTTCAATGACCTCAACCCAATGAAACCTCTATCCTCATTCCTTCTTCTTCTCACATTCCTATTCGCCAGTTGCTCCCAGAATGGCTCCGGGCTCAAACCCATATTTAATGGCAAGGACTTGTCGGGCTGGACCGCAAATGTAGATGCTTGCTGGAAGGTTAAAAACGGAATTCTTCACGCTGCCAACGACCCCGAACAAAAGGGCGACATCCTACAAACTGAAAAAAGTTACCGAAACTTTATCTTTCAGGCAGACTTCAAATTCGGCTCAGGGCGAATCGATACGGGCATCTTCCTTCACGACACCAAAGAGCAAATACAGATTGGCGAGTCGGGTAGTCTAAAGCGGGACATGACTGCCCTTCCCTACATACCCGGGAAAGGCTATCCCATCCAAGTCGAAACAGGTACCAAAGCCCTAAAGCTCGACGATTGGAACACCATCAAGGTACAAGTTAACGGAAACACTTACACCACTTGGCTAAACGGAACCCAGGTCATGACTTACGATTCTGAGACCATCATTCCCGAGGGCCCTATCGGCATCCAAGTGCACCCCAAGCGCGAAATGAGTGTCGATTTCCGAAACATTCTCGCTCAGGAACTAGAGTAGTAATAGGCTGCTGGAAAAAAACCGATACTAATTCTCGACTTTGATTCCCCAGCCGGGCTTGTCTCTAAGGTACAAGTTTCCGTCCTCCACGCGTTCCCCGTACGCTTTGCGGGTTCGTGCGGCATCAAACGCATATTCAAGTGACTTCACATTTTCTGGATACAAAGCGGCTGCATGTAGACTGGCTGCTGTGGACACAGGGCCGGAAGGATTGTGGGGCGAGACTTCGATCTTTCCCTTGCCCATTTCGATCAATCCAAGCAACGGGCCAAATCCTCCCACTGATCACCGTAATTTAGGGGAATCTTGATTTCTGGTATCCTTCTTCCTCAGAATGGCGTCGTCTCGAATAATATGGGGAGCAGCAATTTGATTCGGACAGGAATATTTAAATTGAATGCAATCAGATTCCAATCGATATAGAGATAACTTCTAGTTTTCTAGCCAACACGTTATTTCCCCAACTACCTAAGATTTCATGAACACGATGATCGCCTGGTTCGCTCGCAATGGAGTAGCCGCTAACCTACTGATGGTTGCTATAATTGGCGGGGGAATCTGGACCCTCAAAGACCGAATTATTCTCCAAGACTTTCCCGAAGTGCCCGACCGCACCGTAACCGTGTCCGTTGCCTATCGCGGTTCGACGCCCAGCGAAATCGAACAAGCGATTCTGACTCGCCTTGAAGAAGCACTTCACGATATTGAAGGCATCGACGAGATGGACGCAATGGCTAGTTCTAGCATTGGACGTGTAGTCTTGGATTTTGAAGAGGAATACGACCTGAACGAAAAGCTGAATGAAGTAACCAATCGGGTCGCCACGATTCAGACTTTTCCTCCCGATGCCGAACGGCCCCAGATTAGCCTAAGAACCAATTCTGAGAGAGTCATCACCATGGTATTGTCCGGTGACCTCACCGAAAAAGACCTCAAATTGATGGGCGAGCAGATCCGGGATGAAGTGGCCAATCTACCCGCTGTATCCCTCGCCTCGCTCAAGGCGATTCGTCCGTACGAAATTGCGATTGAGATATCCGAGCGATCTCTTCGCGAATTCGGGTTGAGCTTCGATCAGGTTACGAGAGCGATCCGAACATCGTCTATCGATCTTTCTGCCGGGAGCATAAAAACCGACTCAGGGCGCATCTTACTCCGTACGGATCAACAGGCGTACAACTACGACGATTTCTCGTCCATCACCTTGCTGGTACGAGATGATGGCGCAAAGATTAAAGTCGGGGACGTCGCCAAGGTAATCGACGGGTTCGACGAAACCCCTATTATCGCGCAACACAACGGAAGACGGGCGATCGCAATCGATGTATTCAGGACAGGATCACAAAGCATTATCGAAATCGGAGACTCGATAAAGGAGTTTATAGAATATAAAAAAAAGCAACTGCCTGCCGGCATTAGTCTCGGCTACTGGGGCGACAGTTCGGAACGGATCAAGGCACGCCTTAGCACATTGTCGAAAAGCGCGGTGATGGGATTCTTTCTCGTTCTAGCCGTTCTCGCTCTATTCCTGCGCCCTTCGCTGGCTTTGTGGGTCGCTTGGGGGATCCCGATCGCCTTCGCAGGCTCTTTCTTTATGCTTCCTTTTCTAGGGGTGACGATCAACGTCGTAGTTCTGCTGGCATTTATTATAACCCTCGGAATCGTCGTTGACGATGCCATCGTTACGGGTGAGAACGTATTTGAGCATATGCAGCGGGGGTCCAAACCGTTAACCGCCGCTATAAAAGGAACCCAAGAAGTAGCGGTGCCCGTCTTTTTTGGAGTCGTCACCACTATGGTGGCATTCTATCCACTCAGCTTGATGTCGGGCCGGTCTGGGGCCTTTTTCAAGAATATCCCACTTGTCGTCCTACCTGTTCTGCTTTTCTCGCTAGTCGAGTCCAAACTAATCTTACCCGCCCACTTAAAGCATTGTACCCATTTCCCGGACTCAGGAAAATCGAAAAACCCCTTTATCCGATTTCAACGCTTTTTCTCTGATGGCTTGCAGAACGCGATACTTAAATACTATCGCCCCGCCCTGAACTGGGCTTTGATCAATCGCTATACATCCTTTTCCATCTTCGTTTGCTTTCTCCTCATCTTTCTCGGACTAATAATGGGGGAAAGAATTGGCTACACCCAAAGGCCAAGTGTTCCCAGGGATACGACCACCGTTGCCCTACAAATGCCCTCCGGCACAACTTTTGAGACTACCTTGGAGAAGGTGAGGCTCATCGAAAACGCCGCCCTCAGTCTTCAGAAGGAAATCAACGAACGCTTCGAGGCAGAGGTCATACCCAATATTTTCGCCACAGCTGGAGGACAGCCCTTTGGCAACACCTTTTTCACTAGCGACGAGAACCAAGCTGGAATAGATGAACTAGGGGAGGTTGTCATCGAAATCGGAGCTGAGCCATCACAAAAATACGGGTACACAAGCCGCGATCTAGCGGACGAGCTCCGCAAGATGGTGCCTCCCATCCCTGAAGCCGAACGATTGAGTTTTTCCTTCGAGCGAGGAGGGTCAGGAGGAGCCCTTGCTTTTGAACTCATTCACCCGGACATTGATCTGCTTAAGGAAGCCTCCTCGGACCTACAAAGGCATCTAGAGTCGTATGATGGGCTGTACGACATTGTGGATACGTACGAAAATGCGAATGACGAATATAACTTGGAACTGAAGCCTGAAGCTGAATTTCTCGGCGTTACCGCGAGCAATCTTGCCCAGCAAATTCGGGCTGCGTTCTTCGGAGCAGAAGCGCAGAGAATTCAGCGAGAACGGGACGAGGTACGGGTCATGGTCCGCTACCCCGAAAAGGACCGACGCTCTTTAGCCTCTCTTCAGAACATGATGATCCGCACCGCCAGCGGATCGGAGGTACCCTTTGAAACCGTCGCCAAAGTGGTACCCGGCAAAAGCCTTCCCTCGATTCGTCGTATCGACCGAAATCGCATCATCCAGGTCAGTGCAGATGGCGACACCAACAAATTGGATGTTGAATCCATTGAGGTCGGGATCCTCGAGGAATTTCTACCCAACTTAGTGGCGACCAAGTATCCCGGAATGGGATTCGACGTGCGCGGACGCGCTGCGGAGGCCCGCGACAACAATCGCGAAATGACCGCTGGCATCTATTTCATTCTGGCCGTGATATTTGCCCTTCTGGCGATCCCCCTGAGAAGCTACTTTCAACCTCTAATCGTAATGTCCGCCATTCCGTTTGGGGTCGTTGGAGCAATTATGGGGCACTGGTTGATGGCCTGGATCTTCAGTTGGAACGGTGGTGAACCGAGACTCTACCAATCTTCCATTTTTGGAATGATGGCATTGTCCGGAGTCGTAGTAAATGACAGTTTGATTCTAGTCCATTTCATGAATACGAATATCAAAAAAGGCATGGCTATCGAAGAAGCCGTTCGGATTGCGGGTGTCCGTCGCTTTCGTCCGATTTTGCTGACTTCTTTGACGACGTTCTTCGGTCTCCTGCCGTTAATGTTCGATCCACAGCCTAGCTCCTCCTTCCTAATCCCGATGGCGATTTCATTGGGCTGGGGCATTATCTTCGCAACCGCGATTACCTTGGTTCTCATACCCGTCCTTGTCCTCATTTTCGATGACGTCACGCACTTATTCTGTCGTTTATATAATATCAATCCTAATTTGTCTGAAGAAGAAGAGGAAGAGGAACTTTAAATAGCCTAACGGTTGCTTCCGGCAGGGAAGTTCGGCTCGTTTCTCCTATGTCCAATCCCAAAAATAGATGGACAAATAAATCACTCCCTAACGTCGTTTGGAGGCCCCTGCCGGAGGTGGCAGGCCGACCATTTTTGCAGCCCGACCGGCGATCTTGGGCTCTGGATCATTCTGCGCGATAAAGGTTAGCCAATCACGCACCTCTGCATCCTGAGTCAGTGACTCCAGCGCTTCAATCCCATAGTAACGTAATCGACCGTTCTCGAAGCCGTTCTCTACCTCTAAATTCAACGCAGTCAGCACATCATCGCGATGCTCCCGGGTGACAAGCCCCTTCAAAGCATGCAACGCGGCTGCCTGGTCATACGGCTTCTTCGGATCTGAAAATAGCTTCCACATGGAATCGACGGCTCCCTGATCGAACTGGCCATAGCGCTTGAGCAATCCGGCTTGTTTCGCTCGCTCCCAAGCCGGACGCCTCTCATCCACTAGAATATTGTAGGCGTTTACCAACTCGCGTTCTTGCGTTTCGATAACACCCAGCGAATCGATGCTTAATGCAAGCTCCGCGATGTCTTGCTGTTGAGAGCTTAGCTCTTCAATCCGCTTCTCTAGGAAGGGCGCTTCTGTCTCCTCTAACGCTGCGGGTCGACCCAACGCTTCCAAAGCGGCAAGCCGTTGACGAAGGTCTTCGACCTCAGCTTGGAGAGCTGAGTCCGAAGCAGGGGATTCCAGAAGCGCTGGAGATTCCTTTCTAATGATGGCAATGGCTAGTGCGGCTACCGATAACAAAAGAGCGATAACTGGAATAAGTTTCATAAATTTTCTCTTTAATCAATGAAGGGGGATCTCGGGTAGGTCAAACCGACTCTACCCCTTTTCTTCTGTGGCCCAGGTCTACTAGGCAATTCAATTTGGAGAATCCGGGATCGTCCAATTTCACGTCCTAAGAGAGAACTCTTGCGAAAGCCCCATTAAGATGTAGATTGATAACAGACTCTTTCACTCATTTTCCCAATGATACTGTCCCAGCAAATCGCAATTTTAGCCTCTTTCTGCTTAGGATTCAGCGCCTTCGCGTCGGAAGGGCCAACTGCGGTGATGCCTGAGAATCACTTTGATTTTTTAAACGAATACTGTCTGGACTGCCACGATGCGATTACCGAGGAAGGCAATGTCAACTTAGAGGACTTGTCCTTCAATTTGAGTACGCTCGCAACGGCAGAACTCTGGCAAAAAGTTCTCAACGTACTCAACTCTGGCGAAATGCCCCCAGAAGACGAGACGCAACCCGAAGCCCAATCGAAGACCGATTTTTTGGACGACCTGTCACATCAAATGGTCACCGCTCGAAACATCCTCAACGACAGCGGTGGTGTTATCACGATGCGCCGCCTCAACCGGCGCGAGTACGAGAATACCATCTGGGAATTGCTTGGCGTGTCGATCGAAGCGGAAGAGCTTCCCAAGGACGCGAGTACAGGCTCATTCGACACGGTGGGTTCCGCTCTCTTTTTTTCCAGCGACCAATTTGAGCAGTACCTAAACATTGCCAAACGTGCATTAAACGCCGCGCTGACAACGCCCTCGCGCCTTAAACCAACCCGTGTGCTCAAGGAATCCGAGATCGCGACTAACAAAACGATCCAAAATAGATACAACAAGCTGCTGGATGCCAAGATACGAGGGGAGCAGTGGAAAGAGTCCGGCAAATCACCGTCTGAATTCGGCTTTATCGATGCCGCCCGCGTCAAGTTCGAAACGGGTCTCTACAATAGGGACGGCATCGGCTACTCCCATTATCTTTCCCTCCCTCAGACCAAAACAGGCACAGTGTTTTATGTGACCTGGAATGGGGCCATAACCGATACCATAACCCTTCCCAAAGAAGCTCCCCCGGGGAAATATATCATACGAGCTCGCGTAGGCGGGTTTGAGGAAGCCCCGATGCGGAGACGCTTCCTTGAAATTGGAACGGTAGAAAGTGGCGCTCGGTCCGGAGAATTGGCTATCCTCGACTACCGAAAAGTAACCGGCACATACGAAGAACCTCAAATTGTCGAGTTTCCGATTACCATTACGCCCTCGTCCAGCCGAAAAATTGGAGTTCGAGAGCGGCAGCACAACAATCGCGACGCGGCGCGCTTCGTTTTCCGGAATGCTCGTCAGCGGGACGAGCCCCTAGAGCCGCCCGCACTTTGGATCGACTGGCTCGAATGGGAAGGACCAATTCAAAACGAGAAGTTGACCCAATTTCAAACGCTCGTATTCGATCGAGGACCTTCCGCAATCGAGAATGATGAAGACGCCAAGGATATACTGCGAAGATTCTCCGAAAAAGCGTTTAGAACCCAAGAGCCCACCGACAGCTTCCTGGATAAGTTGATGAGCCTTTATCGGGATAAGCGCCAAGCTGGAGCCAATTTCAAAACGGCTCTCGTGGACCCCCTAGCAGTCATACTCGCTTCGCCGGCTTTTCTCTATTTGAACGAGCCGAAACCGGGTGAGGAAAAGCGTGAACTCAACGATCTCGAACTCGCAGTCCGGCTCTCCTATTTCCTCTGGAGCGCCCCGCCTGACGACGAGCTATACCAAGTCGCCAAAGCGGGAAAGCTCAAGAATTCAATGGCGTTGGAGCACCAAACCAACCGAATGCTTTCGGATTCTAAAGCCTGGCACTTCGTCAGCGGGTTCACGAGCCAATGGCTCCATATGGATCGACTCAATTTCTTCCAATTCAACTACGAATTATATCCTGAATTTGATGACAGTGCCAAAGACGCAGCTCGAAACGAGATCTACCACACAATCCAGACACTCTTCGATGAGAACCTGAGCATAAAGCATTTACTCAAGTCCGACTTCGTTGTGATTAACGACCTTTTGGCTGAATACTACGATATACAGGGTGTAAAGGGGCGCCATTTCAGAAAAGTTTCTTTGCCAGATAGTTCACCCAGAGGTGGACTGCTTGGTACCGCTGCAGTACTTGCTATGGGTTCTGATGGCGAGCGCTCATCACCCGTAGAACGCGGTGCTTGGGTCATGCGAAAACTACTCAATGATCCACCTCCCCCGGCACCGGCCAATGTACCGCAACTCAGTCGACTGTCAGAAAAGCGACTCTCCGCCCGCGAACTGCAAATTGTTCATATGGAAGAGCCCCAATGCGCCCAGTGTCACCAAAAAATTGACCCAATTGGATACGGTTTAGAAAATTTTGATGCTGCCGGCAAGTGGCGGTCAATGGAGAGAATCATCGCGACGAAGAAGAATGAGGAGGATTCCTGGGCCCCCATCGACCCCAGTGGCACTCTCCCTGACAAAACTCCTTTCAACGACTTCTTCGAGCTAAGGGACCGGATCGCAGAGAAGGGTGACTCGTTTGCTCTTGGGCTCACCGAATCCCTCATTGAATATGGTCTCGGTCGACCGTATGGATTTACCGACTATGATTTGGCCCAAGAGATCCTATCGGAGGCTAAATCCAGTGAATACCAGTCTCGGACGTTCATCCATGCTCTCGTTCAATCCGAACAATTTCAACAAAAGTGAGAAATATTTTTCCAACAAATCACACCCGTTTCATGAAACGAGAAAGACCTGTAAAAACTTTTTATCCGTATCCATTCTCATGATTCGCAAACCATCATTAATTAATTCTTTCAGTCAATGAACTACTCTAAACTGACCCAAACACGACGAACATTTCTTCGCAGCAGCTCCGCATTAATCGCTTTACCATTCCTCGAATCACTGGGTAGCTCGGCGTTTGCTGCTGCAGCGAAAGTGGCCGCTCCTCCTAAACGAATGATGTTTCTCGGCTTCGGCTGGGGAGTCACAAAAGAGTCTTGGTATCCAGATTTAAATACAATTGGTTCAAACTACAATCTTCCGAAAGGCCTAAAAGCGCTAGAGCGGCACAAAAAGGACCTCACCATTATTCAGAATCTGACCAATCAGTTTTCGAGCGAAGCCCACTGGGGCAGCACTTTCTATCTGACTGGCGCTAATCGTTATGCGGAGCCCGGACAGAGCTTCTACAACAGCGTATCCGTTGACCAAGTAGCTGCAGAAACACTCGGAAAAGAAACCCGCTTCACTTCTATTCAGCTGGGTTGCGATCGGGCGGAGGACTCTGGCCACGGTCCCGGATTATCCATGTCATGGAACCGGCAAGGCAAACCTATCGCCGGATTAAACACGCCCGTCGCCGCCTACCACAAACTGTTCTCCGATGACAACACACCTCTAGAAGAAAGGCAAACCATGCTGAAGCAGAAACGCAGTGTGCTCGACACTGTTCTGGACAACGCCCGAAGCATGAATGGAAACCTGAGCAAGAACGACACAGATAAACTCGATGAGTATTTCCAGTCGATTCGTGAAATCGAGACGCGACTGGCGAAGGAAGAGCAGTGGCTTGATGTTCCTAAAATCCGTCCTGCTGACCCAATCAATGAGCCGCAGGGAGAGATTGAGGGCTATGAAGAAGTTAAATTGATGTACGATATCATGGTGGCCGCAATGCAAGTCGACGCGACCCGCGTCATGACTTATCGCCAACCTGTGGATACCTTCATTCGAAGCCTCGGAGCAACCATCACCGGGCACAATATGAGCCACTATACGAACGGCTCGAGGCTAAGCGTTTCCGAGATGCGGGATGAAAAACAGACCCAGCTCCTCGCATATCTGATAGACAAGTTGAAGGGGACTAAGGAAGCCGATGGAAGCAGCTTGTTTGACAACATATCACTCAGCTACGGAAGCAACATTGAATCCATCCACTACCTGAAAAATTGCCCCACAATAATTACCGGTGGCGCTGCAGGTGTAAAACATGGTCGCCACCTGGTAATGGAAAATGCAAAAACGCCCCTGTGTAATCTATGGCTAAGCCTCCTTAAAGGCACTGGCATCGGGGCAGAGTCCCATGGCGACAGCACAGGCGTCATCGAAGAGTTATGGATGTGAAGGTAGAGCCCCGATTTACTTCTCAGCGCTAAAAAATCTTGGTCCGCCCACCAACTCGATGAACCTTCCCAATCCATCCCAATGAGACTCATCAAAATCCTCGCCCCTACTTTACTCCTCATTTCGATCGCTAGCACAAGCGCCTTCGCTGTGGATGCCAAAGGTCTACCCGACGGGTTCACGACGCTACACATTGGAGATTCCGCCCCTAACTTCAATCTGCCTGGAATTGACGGGAAACAATACTCGCTTTCCGACTTTGCCGGACCGGACATTCTTGTGGTCTACTTCACGGGGACCCACTGCCCGACCTCGCACGGAGCCATGGGGAGAGTACTGGAATTCGTTGAAGACTTTCAGGACGAGAGTTTCGCCTTCGTCGCCATCAACCCTAACCACTCCTCCGGATTGCGGCCCGATGAGTTTGGTCACACGGACTACGATGAGACCTTCGCAGACTCCAAAAGATACGCTGAGGATTACGGATGGACGTTCCCTTTCCTCTTCGACGGTGACGCACAAGTCACCGCCCGGGCCTATGGTTGTCTCGCCACTCCACATGTTCTTATTTTCGACAAGGAACGAAAATTACGCTACAATGGACGCTTCGACGATTCCCGCTTTCCCGATCCCACAACCGTGAAGCACCCCGATGCTCGCAACGCAGTCGAAGCGCTGCTTGCGGGAAATCCCGTACACGTTGAAACGACCCGCCCCCATGGTTGCTCTACCAAATGGAAAGAGCGCAACCAGCATGTAGTGGAAGAGGAGCAGAAATGGCAGTCAATTGAAGCAACCATAGAGAAAATCGACGCCGCAGGCATTGACGCATTGCGTAAAAACGGTACCGAGAAAGTACGCCTGGTCAATATCTGGGCGACTTGGTGCGTTCCTTGTGTAGAGGAGTTTCCCGACTTAACCGCTATTGCTCGGAAATTCAGCCGACGCGAATTCGAACTCATTACCATCAGCCTGGATCAGCTTAGCCAAATGGGAAAAGCCAAGGCCTTTTTGGGCAAGCATCGCGCCATCATGAGTGACAAGCTTCGCAAGTCAGTCGAGGCCGAAGGTCGCTCGACCAACAACTACCTCTACACCGGCACGAATATGGACGAGCTGGCGGACGCCCTCGATCCCGAATGGCCTGGACCGGTTCCCTATTCCATCCTCATTGATCAGGAAGGTCACGTTCTCTATCGTAAACTCGGCAAAATCGACCCCGAAGTCGTTCGCAGTGAAATTCTTGATACGCTGACCCGCCACTATACCGCACCCGACGAATAACGGATTCGGAAAACCTGGGTTCGCTAGGTTCTATATTGACATGAGTCCGCGAGTTTCGGGCGACACCACTTTACTGCCAATTCCCCTTCCTCCTCAATCGAAGGGCAAATGCATCGAACGATCCATTTCCCCTTTTAGCCCTCGTAAGCCTAGGAAAAGCTCTCTTTTTTCCCAATCCAGCTCGATCGATCCGAAGTTATTCTCAGAATACACCTTCCCAATACGGTGCCGGTTTGGCTCTCCCGGAAAAGTGTTCCAAGAATGCGTTAAACTACTTGAAGTGACTTCGACTAGCTCTTTACGGGAAGGACCGTATTCCATACGAGCGAACTCGCCGATGTGACGGTCTCCGCTGAGGAACACCACTCGGCCTTTTGCTTTTTCGGTCGCAAGATTGAGAAGTCTATTTCTCGATGCCGGAAAATTTGCCCACTTCTCGTACTTGTGATCCTCATGCAGCACTTGAATTCCCGAAACGATGAAATGTACTGAGGCTTCGCTCCGATCTAGGCATTTCTCTAGCCAGGTCCATTGCGCCTCTCCGAGCACATCTGGATCCGAAGCCTTGGGCGAATCCCGAAAATAACGGACATCGAGTAAAATCACCTGAATCTCCTGATCATCCTCACCGTATTCATAGTCCCAATATATGCCTTGTTGAGATCGCCGGTCACTGCTCACCGGCTCGTCAATAAAATCCAAAAACGCTTTTTGGCTGATTTCTTTGGCTGGGTACTCCACTCCTCCATTATTAATTCCGTAGTCGTGATCGTCCCAAACTCCAATCACTGCACACGAGTCTCTTAAACCCACGTATCCTGGGACTAGCTTCTGCTTAGAAGCCTTGGCCGCAAGGACTTCTGAATCCACGCTATCCCCATAATAGCAATCACCCGTCCAGATCCACAACTCTGGCTGAAAGGCTTGAACGGTATTCCAAATCGGCTGGGGCCTATTCTGTTTTGCACATGAGCCAAAGGCGATTCGCTCGATGGGGGCGCCCCATTGGTTTGTATGCGACAATGTGAAAAGCAGTATCGTAGTAAGTATCCGCATCTTCTGAACAATTAATCCCCAGAAGAAGCCTATGTCAAAAGGATACCCACATTACATCCATTCGCGTATATCGATTTTCCTTTGTGTCGGATACCTTCGCTCAAATAGCTTTGACTGACCTCGCTAATTGCGAAGCGGTGAACGTACTCGTCTGGGACGAACGACAGCCACGCCAAGCGGAGGCCTATGACAATGTTATAGGCCATGAAATTGCGGTGCAACTTGAAGCCACTGATAAAGACATAAGACTGATGTCAGTAACCCTTGACGATCCAAAACAAGGCCTATCTAGCGAGAACCCCGATTAGGGTGATGTCGTTATTTAGTGGGGACATAATCGACACTGGGAGATATCGCCCGAGACCGCCCAACGAAAGCTCATAAAGCACATCATGGCCGGCAAGCTCCACATAATCGCGTTTCATTCTCAGCATTGGACAACGGTTCAATCGAAACGATTGAAACGCATTCGGTCCCCGATTCGTCACCGGGATTTCTAGGTATTGCAACTTTGTTGAGCTTACTATTTACCAAAGCCCTAATTCCAAAGTCGACATCTCGCAACTAACGCAGTTTTCATCAATTTACGAAAACGCCAGAGCTACCACGGTGCAGCGCAAACGCTGGACCTATTAATCGCTAATCACTCTATCCCCTGGGAAGCGATTCGTGCAGATGGATAATGTTCCCATCGGTATCGCGAGCAATCGGAGGTCCTGCAGGAGCACCCGCACCGCCTCCAGGCCTGCCACCTGCAGTTCGTCCGCCAGCGGCGGGTCCTCCCAGTCGACCACCGGAGGCAACGCGCCCTTCACCTTGTCCACCCGCAGTGCCAACTCCAGGCCGCCCACTCTGGCCGCCATCGCCTCTCGCAATTCGAGCTGCTCGTCCTCGACGCCCTTCACGAAAAGGAGCATTGCGTACCATATCTGCAAATACAGCGTTGTTGACCATTATTTTTTCGACTACATCCTGATGGGTATCAGCGACATTAGTCGTTTCTTTCGGGTCATCGTAAATCTTAAATAGTTCGACAAGTTCCGGAGGCGAATTAGGCGTGTTTCTATTAATGTTCGAGTGTACCAGCTTGTAGTCGCCCGAATGCACTGAATAGGACGTTCCATTGCCGATAACCATATCGGTTTTACGCTCACGCTTTCCACCCGTTTTAAGGACGTCCCATAAGCTCTCACCGTCAAAAGGCGTATTCAGATTTGTCTTAAGGTCCAGAGCCTCAACGAATGTCGGAAACAAGTCGTAAACCACCATAGGCTGCTCGCTGCGGACGCCCGCAGGAATTTTACCCGGCCAACGGATGATAGCGGGCATGCGAGTGCCACCTTCGTATACCAGACCTTTTTGTCCTCGGAAACCACTGCTATCCCCGACTGTAGTCGGACCGTTGTCCGAAAAGAAAATCACTATCGTGTTGTCTCGTATTCCTTCGTCATCGATCGCCTTGAGAATGTTGCCGATCGCTACGTCTAAGATTTCCACCATCGCACAATAAATGCGGCGATCCCCATTTTCGATGTGGGCATACTTGTCGACGTACTCTTGAGGTGCTTGCAGGGGGGTGTGGGGCGCAGTGAACGCGACATAGGAAAAAAAGGGTTTGGAGGGATCGCGATCGCGGATCAGGCGACTGATTTCGTTGCCAAACAAATCGGTCACATACCCATTTTCAAAGACGGTTTTCCCATTACGGGCCCAATCTTTTTGCTCACCTCGCCCGTGCGTCCAGAAGTCCGGCCCTGCTCTCAGTGATCCGTAGGTATGGTCGAAACCACGATTAATCGGAAGATCGCGGACATGGGTCATGCCTAAATGCCACTTGCCCGCCGTCATAGTCGTGTAGCCCGCTTCCTTAAAAGCCTGATTCATAAGCTGCTCGTCGTGAGGTATCGTCAAGTTGGCTGGTATCGGCGAAAATATATCGTGACGCATCGAAATGTGACCCGTCAGGAGTGAGGTACGAGTGGGTGAGCAAATCGGGTAAGCATAAAATCGGTTCAGTTCCATTCCGTCCTTGGCGAGCTGGTCGAGATTGGGAGTCGACATCTCACCCCCGTGGTATCCCACGTCCCCCCAGCCTTGGTCGTCCGAGACTAAAAGCACAACATTAGGTTTGGTAGGAGCGGCGAATGAAAATGAGACGAGGCAAGTGAGAACAATCGTAACGAAACTCGAATTAATTACTGATAATCGTTCGCACATGGCACGGGATAAGAATAAAGGATGGGATTGCATAGATTAAGAGGGTAGCCATAAGGGGTTAAGTCTTTATTTTAACTACGAATTTCTCACTCAAGAGCAAGCAATAGTGATCGCGGCTTATCCAAAGTTTAGCCCCATTAGGAACTGAGGTGATGATGCGACTCCAGACCATCCACATTTTTGATTTGAAAGCATCCAATACAGCCCTTTTGTGTGAGGGTCACTTTAGCCCCACCTACCCCAGAATCAAGCCAAGGCAGATCGGGCACTTCGTTACTCGTACTTTGAATCGCATGCTAATTCCAATCAAACAAATAGCAACCCCTGCAGGCATCATATGTGACGTCCCTAGATTACTCGTATTCTTCGTAATCGGAGCAAAGATGACTCCCTTTGTTAATGCCGCAGAAGGCTTCAACGAAACGCTCCTTCCAGCCCTCGCAGAAAATTGCATCAAATGCCACGGCAAAGATGACAAAATAAAAGGGGATCTAAACTTATTGGAGATTTCGAATTCAGACGATTTACTGAGAACCCCCCACCGCATTCAGGATCTCATCGACGTCCTCGAATTCGAAGAAATGCCGCCAGAGGAAGAACCTCCTCTTTCAGCGGAGTCGAGACAGGAGATAATCGCTGAGCTGCAAGCACTGATGAAAGAGGCGATTGCCGCTCGCACCTCATTTCCTAAAACCCCGATTCGGCGCATGAACCGCTTTCAATACAATAACGCGGTCCAGGACTTGTTCGAGCTCAACGTGGAAGTCTTTACGCTTCCGGAACGTATGTTGCGGGAGTACGGCAACTACTTTAAACCACAGACAGGGATCATGCCATCGTCCCTAAAGGCAGGTAGCCGACCACTGGGGAAGTCCCAGATGATCGAACCGAGACTAGCCGGGGTCGGCCCTTTCCCTCAAGACCTCCGAGCAGAACATGGCTACGACAACCAAGCCGACCACTTATCTATTTCACCGCTGCTCATGGAATCATTCTTGAAGCTCAGCCGCTCGATTGTCGAAAGCGACGACTTCAACGAAGATACTTGCGGGGTGTGGCATTCATTTTTCACTCCTCCCGCCGCTAGTGAGAATCTCTCAATCGTTATCAGTAATCGACTACGTTCGTTTCTTACTCGGGCGTTTCGTGAGCCGGTAGATGAATCTACCTTGAATCGCTACGCTGAAAGCACCTTACAACGTATCCAATCAGGTGAGACCTACACGGATGCAATGAAAATGATGGCTTCAGCCGCTTTGGCCTCGCCACGGTTTCTCTACTTGCGGGATCAACCGGTCACTGAGGGCAAAATGAACGCAGCCATGGATACCGCCCTCGCATCGCGGCTTTCCTACTTTCTTTGGGGTAGCATACCCGACCCCATTCTTTTAGAAAAAGCGGTCAATGGAGAATTGAGTAACCCCAAAACGCTGGTCACCGAAGTCGAGCGAATGCTTCGGGACGAACGATTGAAACGGTTTTGCGACAGTTTTCCCGGACAGTGGTTGCAGCTCGATCGGATCATCACATCCACCCCCGATCGAGATACCTGGCCGGGGTTCTATCATTTTAAGTACCGGGGAAGCATGCATATGATGCTCGAGCCGCTCCTTCTTTTCGAGACCATTCTAATTGAGAATCGATCCATCTTGGAGCTCATTGACCCCACCTACAGTTATCAGAGTAAATTTCTTGAAACCTGGTACCAGGAAGGGGGCAGATCCAGTGGAATGTCAGCGCCAGTCGTGCAGGTTCCCTTTGAACGGGTGCTACTTGAAGACCGGCGTCAAGGTGGCGTCATTACAAACGCTGCGGTTATGACAATGACCTCCAGCGCCAGCCGAACCAAACCGATCACTCGAGGGGCCTGGATCGCATCCGTCATCTTCAACAACCCGCCAGAACCGCCCCCTGCGGACGTCCCCCCACTGCCGGAGAAGAGTGATGAAGTAGACATCGAATCGCTCACTCTGCGCGAACGGTTGGATGTTCATAGGGAAAACCTGGATTGCGCCGGCTGCCACAATCGAATCGATCCCCTAGGATTCGCTTTAGAGAATTACGGCCCAGCAGGACTTTGGCGTGAAAAATACGAGAACGGTCGCATCGTTAATACCTCCGGAAAGCTTTTCCGGAAGCACGCATTCCACAATATCGTTGAATTCAAAGACGCTATCCTTGCTGAGAAAGAGCGCTTCACCCGAGCTTTCGCAGCCCACGTGCTTTCCTTTGCACTCGGTCGCGAGCTCGATATCGCCGATTCTCCCTCACTCGACCAAATCGCCCAAGCAACCATCGACGACGAATTCCAGTTTCATACTTTAATCAAGGAAATCGTCCTCAGCGAATCCTTTCTGCAACCAGCACAGGCATCGGAGCCACAGGTAGCCCAACAAAGCCGATGAAACAGCAGATCCAAAAATCGCTGGGATGTCTTTGGTTTTTCAAAGGCATTGTTTTTTTGACGGCGATTACTTGTCTCAGCGTATTTGCCAAGAAGCCAAATATCATCATATTTCTAGCCGACGACCTCGGCTATAATGATATTGGATTCAACGGTTGTGATGACATTCCCACACCGCATATCGATTCCATCGCTGCACGAGGAGTCAAGTTTACGGACGGTTATGCGAATCATCCCATATGCTCTCCTTCCCGAGCGGGATTGCTTACTGGAATGTACCAACACCGATTCGGGTTTGAGAACAATTCTGGCCCCGAAGAGTATTCCGCTCCCAATTTCGGCATACCACGCGAAGTTCCCACACTGGCGGAAAGACTGAAGGAAGTCGGTTATGCCACCTGCTGGGTTGGGAAATGGCATGTTGGTTTTAAGGAAGGCCTCCGTCCACATGAACGTGGATTCGAGTACACCTATGGCTTCCACAGCGGCGCCCGAACATTCTATCCGAATGGCCCTCGCCAGAATCATCAAATGTTTCGCCACGGCCTGCCATACAATGACGAATCGGAGTACCTCACAGACGCTTTCGCTCGGGAGTCCGTCGAGTTTATTGAACAAAACCGGAAAAGCGAAAAACCATTCTTCCTTTTCTTTTCATTCAATGCGGTCCACTTGCCTCTCGAAGCAACCCAGCGTTACGAGAGCCGTTTTCCAGACATCAAAGACAAGAAACGCAAGACCTACGCTGGAATGCTATCCGCCCTAGACGACGCGATTGGACGTGTAATGACCAAAGTGCGCGATCTCGGCCAAGAAGGGAGTTCGCTCGTTTTCTTTTACAGCGACAACGGTGGACCCACGACTCAAACGACTTCGAGAAACGATCCACTAAGTGGGTACAAAGGGCAAATGCTCGAAGGAGGCATCCGAGTTCCTTTCGCCATGCAGTGGCTTGGAAAAATTCCAGCTGGCGAAACCTACCGAAAACCCGTCATGGGATTCGACGTACACGTAACTTCTCTTGTCGCCGCCGGTGCTCAATTGCCAACTAAAAACCCCCTCGATGGCAAAGACCTTATCCCATTTTTGAACGGACATCAAACAGGGAGGCCCCATCAGAACCTTTTCTGGCGAGCAGGAACCCAACACGCCGCTCGAGTGGGAGATTGGAAACTCGTAAAAATGCGTGGTCAGCCTGAAATGCTTTTCAATCTCGCCAATGACATTGGGGAGAAAAGAGACCTTTCCAAACGCAACCCAGAAAAGCTAAAGGAAACGCGAACCATCTATACCGCCTGGAGCGAACAGATGGAGACGCCTCGCTGGATTCGCCAGGACCGGACCAACGCCGAAATTGGCGGTAAACTCAAAACCGCCGCTAAGCCTCAAACTCGCAGCGGAGCCAATCTCACGCCCACTGAACGCTTTGCCCGCCTTTTCCGTGCAGACCAGAACAGAGACGGCCGCCTCACGCGCAAAGAATACAAAGGGCAATACTTCGACACCCTCGATCGCAACGGAAATGGCATCATAACCCGTAAAGAAGCCGAAGCAATGGCAAAGCCGTAGGGTCAGCTCTTACTAATAAAAACCGACATATCGACTGAAAGAAGATTCGAGCGTTTTCGATGTGTCCTAAAAACAGTATTCTATCGTAATTATCTCAACCAGAATTCGAGTCCCGGAGTCACCCCTAGCTTACGCACTTCTCTTTTAGATCACCCTGCACATGCCCTCGCCAGAAAGCAGCTCTCAACCGAAAGATACCTCGTCACAAAGCGAGCAAGGTTACCGCGCATCCGACCCTTCGAACCCAAAAAACCTTTTCTCTGTTCTCGTACGCCTCCTTCCGCCCATTCTGATCCTGGCGATTGGCGTTTTCGGCTATCTCACTCTGTCCGTCGAACCCGAGGAAACCAAAAAAGGAAAAGCCGAGCCGCGACCCATTAAAACCCAAGTGGTCAAGCTGGCCTCCCAAAGATACCCTACCCGCATAACAAGTCAAGGCAACGTCCGCCCCCACGATCAGATCACGCTCAATTCTGAAGTGGCTGGACGCATCGTTCGCATCAGCCCCAACTTCGAAGACGGAGCCTTTTTCAGCGAAGGAGACGTCCTCGTGGAGTTGGACACCGCCGACTTCGAAGCAACCCTGGCCAATGCCGAAGCGCAAGTAGCCCGGACCACTTCTTCCTACGCCTTGGAAAAAGCCCAGTCCGACCAAGCCCGCCAAAACTGGCAACGCCTGAGTTCGAAAGAGGACGAACAGCCCGACCCGCTTGTGCTGCGTATTCCTCAGCTAAAGCAAGCCGAAGCCAACGTCAAATCCGCCAACGCCCAACTAGATCGGGCCCAACGCGATTTGGAACGTGCTCGCATACGTGCCCCGTTCGATGGCCGCGTCCGCCAACGCTCTGTCGGCCTCGGCCAGGCTATCCGCATTAATTCCACCCTCGGCACGATCTTCGCCTCCGACTATGCCGAAGTTCGCCTTCCTATCTCTACAGAGGATCTACCGCTACTTGCGTTACCCGAAAACCTAGGCGACCCGCCTGTAGACGTAGAACTGAGCGACAGCCTGAACCCGGGAAACGGGGCCCTCTGGAAAGCTGAAATCGTCCGCACCGAGGGTGCCTTGGACGCCAGTTCGCTGGAACTCTTCGCCATCGCCAAGGTAGACGATCCGTTCGGACTGCATTCCGGCAAGCCACCCTTGCGTATTGGGCAACCGGTTACCGCTTCCATCTCCGGAAAAATTCTGGAAAACGTGATGCCTCTCCCCAGACTAGGCGTGAAGCGCCTGGATCAAGTTTACTTAGTGGATCCCGATAAAATGACCCTGCATAATCGTACCATAGTGGCAATCTGGGCAGACGAAGACCATGTTATCATTCGCGATCCAGATATTCCAGATGGTATGCTAATGGCCACTACAAAGCTGAGCTATGCCCCAGAGGGAGGCCAGGTAGAAATTCTTCCAGACATCAATCCCGACGCCCTAACGAAATCAGCATGGCTCGAAGCGTTGGGCGTTTCAAGCAAACCAAAAGAAAAACAGAATTAGTCGGTATGATAAGCTGGTTCACGAAAAATGGAATCGCCGCCAACTTTCTCATGGTTGGCATTTTCCTTGCCGGCTTGTACACCGCCTTCTTCAAAATCCCGCTGGAAGTGACTCCCGCTCTGAGCTGGGACCTTGTCATGATGGATATGAGATATCGAGGAGCGACTCCCAAGGATATCGAAAAAGCCATCTTGATCCCGGTTGAAACCGCCTTGGAAAGAGTCCAAGGAATTGAGCAACTCAACGCCGACGGCGGCAACGGGCGAGCCCGCTTTTACCTGCGAGCCAAAGACGGTGTAGATTTGCGCAGCTTGATGGACGACGTCAAAGCCGCAGTTGATACCATCAACACATTTCCTGCTGAAACCGAACCGCCCCGCATTTTCATACCGGAATCGGCAAACTCGCGAGAGGTACTCACGATCGCGGTTTCGGGGCATTTGAGCGACCACGACCTCCTCAAAGCCGCTCGCCAAGTTCAAGATGATCTTCTGGAGATGCCGGGCATCAGCAGAATCAACATTCAAGGAGACCGTGCTCGTGAGATTTCGATCGAAGCGGATGAGCGGAAACTCCGATCCTATGGACTGACCTTCCAGCAGATAGCCGACGCCATTCGCCGGAATTCTATCGATATGCCCGCCGGCACTATTCAAAGCCGAAGCGGGCGCTTAACGGTCAGGACCCGGGGCCAAGCATACACCGAAGAGGATTTTTCCAAAATTCCCATCCGCTCGAAAGACGGGGCTGATGTCCTCGTAGGAGAGGTAGCCACGATCATCGATGGTTTCGAAGGCGGCACCAAATACGTCGAATTCAACGAAAAGCCGGCTCTCTATGTAGAAGTCATGCGGATTGGACAAGAGAGTGCCATCGGCATCTCTGACAAGGTGCGGAAATACGTAGACACCGCCCACAATCGATTTCCGAATGGCGTCGAACTGCACATTTGGAAAGACGAGTCCCAAAGCATACGCGGCCGCTTGGATACGCTCGTTACTTCCCTCTTTCAGGGAAGTATCCTCGTCATGATCATACTGGGCATTTTTCTGCGTCCGCAGGTTGCTTTCTGGGTCGTGTTGGGTATCCCGATTTCCTTTGCCGGCGGCGTCTTGCTCATGCCCTTCTTTGGGGTGACGGCAAACATCATGAGCCTTTTCGGCTATATTCTGGTACTGGGGGTCGTTGTCGATGATGCCATTATTACAGGCGAAAATGTCTATTCCCAACTCAAGACCGGCATGGACCCGACTGAGGCCAGCATACTGGGGACGAAACAGGTGGCCGTGCCTGTTACCTTCGGTGTCATAACAACCGCAGTCGCCTTTTTACCCCTGCTCTATTTCGAAGGCGTCTGGGGAGATTTCGCAAAGCAAATTCCTCCTATCGTTGCCCCGGTACTGCTATTCTCGCTAATCGAATCCAAGTTTATTTTGCCAGCGCACCTTAAAAACGTGCGCATCAAGCCGACTAAAAATGCGTTCGGACGCTTTCAGACGCGGGTCGCCAATAGCATGGAGCAATTTGCGGAGAGCGTCTATCAACCGGCACTGAAATTCGCTGTAGCCAATCGATGGTCGGTATTGTGCCTTTTCGCAACCATGGGATTGCTCATGGGCGGTTACTGCATGGGCGGGCGGCTCGGTTTTCAGTCCTTCCCAAGCGTTGATACCACTCGCCTCACAGCCATCCTGGCACTTCCGGGCGATGTCCGCTTGGAAACCACAGACCGCTACATTAGAAGAATCGTCGATGCGGTTGATCAGCTTAAAACCGAGTTCGTCGATCCGGAAACGGACGAACCGCTGGTGCGGAATGTTTCTATCGTATCTGGAGCTAAGTATCCAGGTAAAGGATACAGTCAGTCTCAGGGATTCGTCCAAGTGGAAGTCGTTCCCCCGGAGGGTAGAAGCGAGCCGGGACCGCGCAATAGCGTGATCGCCAATCGGTGGGCTGAAATCATTGGGCCTATCCCCGAAGCCAGAACGTTTCGAGTGTATTCCGAGTCCACGCTCCAACAAGGGGGCGAGTATAACGAGGATAATTTGAATCTTGAACTGCGCGGTCCGAGCTCAGAGGAAAAAGCGATAGTCGCTGACGAGATCCGGACGATGCTATCGGGGTACGAGGGTATCAATAACGCCTGGGCCAATGTTAACTTTCGGGCAGATGAACTGGAGGTAACCCTTAAGCCCAGAGCCGCTGAGCTGGGCCTAACGCAACAGCTTCTGGCGCGTCAAATCCGCCAAGCATTTTACGGGGAGCAGGCTCAACGGATACTGCAGGGCGTCGACGACGTTCGCGTCATGGTGCGATTGCCCGAAGATGAACGCGAATCCTTGTATACTTTTGAGCGTATCAAAATCCGCACTCCTCGGGGAGCTGACGTACCTCTGACGACCGTAGCAGATGTCACCTTCACGCAAGCTCCAACCCACATAGAGCGAAACGACCGAGCTGAAGTCATTCGCATCGGGGCCCAGCCGATCGACGAAACCGTAGACATCGTTGGAATCTCGAAAGAAATCGAGCCTCGAATTCAAGAGCTGTGCAACGAGGTGGAAGGCTTGTCGTTCCAATGGATGGGATATGTGGCCGAAGCCGAAGAATCGAGACGTCGCACCATCATCGGCTCTTTAGCCCTGCTATTCATCCTCTACGCCCTTCTTGCGATCCCATTCAAATCCATGACACAGCCCTTCTTCGTCTTGATCGCCCTTCCATTTGGCATCGTCGGGGCCTTGCTTGGGCACATGGTCATGGGCCTAACGCCCTCTTACCTATCAATCTTCGGAATGCTAGCGTTGGCTGGAGTCGTGGTGAACGACTCTTTGGTCTTGGTCGATTTCGTAAACCAAAGAAAGGCAGCTGGTATGAGTCTCCGCGATGCTGCCTTTGAGGCCGGAGGTAAACGATTTCGCCCCATCATTCTTACCTCCCTAACAACATTCGTTGGTTTGCTTCCGCTTATGATGGAATCCTCCCTGCAAGCCCAGTTCCTCATACCCATGGCCGTATCTCTGGGATTCGGCGTCGTATTCGCCACTGTTATCACCTTGTTCCTCATACCTTGCACTCTTCTGGTTGCCCAAGACCTTGGGACAATGTTGTCCACAGCGAAGCAATGGTATTGGAAGCCCTTCAAGTCAGAGGAAAGTCTGGAAGGTAATGCTTAATTTTTCCGCGATTCTCCCGAATTACCGGTTTCAAAAAACTGATTGCCTAAAGCACATTTTCGACGCTAACATAGTTTCGATTGCTTTTCAATGAATCCTCTAATCAACAGACGCGATTTCATAAAAGGCGCCGGCGGGGCAGCTCTTTCGTTGCCTTGGTTCGAGAGCCTAGCTAAGCTTGCTCCAAGGAAGTTGCCTAAAACACGCTTGGCCTATTTCTACGTACCCATCGGCGTAGTTAGACGATCGTTTTTTCCTGGAGAAGCGGAAGCGGAGGTTCCCGAAGGGAATCAGAGCAGCAATATGGCCTCCCTATTCCTTCCGGAAATAAAGCCAGGCCTCCACAACCTGGGTCTTACACCCACACTACAGCCATTGGCCCCGGTTAAGGACAAAATTACCTTAATCACAGGACTCGATAGGCAGTTTCAGCACGGCACTGATGTTCACGCCCAATGCGCTTCTTGCTTTTTGAGCAGCGCAACGCCTTATTCGGTGGAAACCTCCGCCTATCCTCTCGATCGCACACTTGACCATATCATTGCAGACAACGTCGCCCGCGAAACGCCTTTCCGATCTTTGGAATTCAGTTGCAACAGCCATCGCGACAATAAGGAGTCGATGTATTTTGACAACATGTCTTGGTACGGCACTGGCCACCTAGCTCCGTCAATCCGCGATCCCCGCAAGATGTACAACCGGCTTTTCCGTGATCAGGAAATCCAGAATTTCCGCAACATCACGGACTTAGTTCTTGAAGACGCTCGAACATTAAATCGTAATCTTGGATACACAGATCAGCAGAAGTTCGCCGAGTATTTTCATTCCATTCGAACGATCGAAGAGAGGATTGACAAGCTCGACCGCATGAAAGGCGAGCTCGACAAGACGCCCATGCCCGAGCCAACCGGAGCCTATCTCCCAAGAGGCGAATACATTCGGCTCATGGGAGATCTCATGGTGATCGCCTTGCAAACCGGATTGACTCGAGTAGCCACTTTCATGGTGGGACCCGAGCGTTGGAACACGCCTTTCACTTACGATAGTCTGTTCGACAAGCCCATGAGCCATCACTACATGTCTCACAACCAGACTGAGCACGTAGAGGATCTAGAGCGGCTGGATCGATTCCATATGGAGCAGTATCTCTATTTGGTCCAAAAAATGGATGGCATAGTCGAATCCGATGGATCGACACTTCTCGACAACACTATCTTCACCTATGGCTCCGGCCTCGGTGACGGGTCGACCCACCAGTACCACGACCTGCCCATTGTGGTCGCTGGTTCCGGTAGAGGGACCCTGAGAACAGGTCAGCACTACCATAGTCCAGAAGCCACACCCCTTGCCAACCTTTGGCTTACCCAGGCTCGAGCGATGGGGCTCGATATGGACCGTTTCGCCGACAGTTCAGGGATTCTTTCCCAGCTGCAATCCTAGTCTGTTCTCAAGGACCAAATCCGCAGACCGTCAATATCCGCGGTTCCGCTAACAGCGAATGCCATGTTTTGCTTTACAGCGTGATCGATTCCGTAAGATTTCAGACTTCCCACGGAAGCGCCAACTATCCACGCTGACATAACATCACCTCGTATCAAGATTTTCAATTCGTACCATCGGCCTAGCTCTAAATCGACATCGTGGTAGGCAAATTTGTCCCTCATTAGAGCGTTGATCTCTTCCTTAGATGCTCCCGCCAGTCTTTTCTCCCGAATCTTCAAGTCGAATATTCCCGTCTTCCCATCCCGCAAATCCACTTGCTTGGGTTTCACACCTACGTGACAAATGTGGCCCGAATGGGATACTTTTCAATTGGGGTCATTAAAATTGAATTCGATAACTTTGCTATCGTGTATCCGAAATTTTACTTGACCCACACCGTCATCAAACGGAGCGTCATGCCCGACCGAGACCCCATGATTCGCATGAGGAGCCATGGTGACTCTCAAATAGCCATCCTGTAAATCTGCTTGCTTGATTCCGGCGGCTCGCTTCTTGCTATTCGTTACCCAACCACAATCCAGTTGCTCCTTTGATTCGTCCCTCTCGGATCGCTCAAAATCGTCCTCAAACACAATTTGTCCTTTGGTGGAAATTAATTGTTCAAGCTCTTCTACCGAACCTGCGGCATTGAATTCCAGCAAAAGTAGCGAAACTAAAATTAGTATGCGTATCAGGGCCATACCATGACCCTTACCCCTATCCAAAAAATCGCAAGTACCTGATGAACGCTGATTGAGACCAGAAGCCCTTAACGAATCGTAACCCACTTAGGCAATTGATAGCCCACTTCAGCTAGGCCTATTCCCGATGGAGCCTTAGAGAAATCACCGATTTAGACAAGAATTCACCTAAAATACTCTTAGTAACCAGGTTAGGAATTGCCGAACGTCGATTTAGATCCATTTTTCAATTCCTGTGCGTACCCAGCTAATCGTTTCCCTCTTGGCGCTCGTCGCTACCCAGGCTTTCTCGACAGACCGGAAGCCGAACATCGTGCTGCTTTTGGCAGACGACCTGGGGTGGACCGGGCTTCGCTCCTTTGGCAGCGATTATTACGAAACTCCCCATCTCGATCGCCTCGCTTCAAAAGGGATGTCGTTTACCAATGCCTATGCGGCCTGTACGGTTTGCTCACCCACACGTGCGAGCATCATGACGGGTATGTACCCTGCTAAACTGCGACTAACCGACTTCATTGCTGGCCAAAACCGCCCTTATGCCCAGATGAAAACCCCCGAATGGACTAAGGGGCTCGACAAACGGCACATCACCGTAGCTGAGGCTCTGAAAGAGAATGACTACAAAACGATCCACGTAGGGAAATGGCACTTAGACTTTCCCGAAGAGGGCAATCAAGGACCGACAGCTCACGGCTTCGACGTATCCCATGACAAGCCGCAGGGAACCCGGGGCTACTTCATCAACGATTCCACCGTAAATTCACTGAGGCTCCAGTCAAACTACTCCACCGATTATCTGACTGACAAGGCAATTGAGGAGATCCGGAAAGCGAAAGACGATCCTTTCTTGCTCTACTTCGCCTACAATGTTCCTCACACACCGATTCAAGGTAGAGAGGATCTCGTAAAATACTTTAATGAAAAAGTGGATACATACGCGATCCACAAAAATCCAACTTATGCCGCCATGGTCAAAAGCCTGGATATAAGCGTGGGACGCGTCATCGAATCGCTTGAAAGCGAAGGCGTCCTAGAAGATACTTTAATTGTCTTCACTTCAGACAATGGCGGGCTCACCCAGCGCTATGGCAAACACGATAGCTTCACCGAAAACCTTCCTCTGCGGAGAGGGAAAGGTTCCGCCTACGAAGGCGGGGTCCGAGTTCCAGCAATAGCCAGCTGGCCAGGATTCATTCCAGAGGGAGTTAAGAGCGATACGCCCATTATGACGATTGACTACTACCCAACCTTTTTGGAAGTGTCGGGGGCTTCGGGGGTCGCAAGCCACAATGAGTACATGGATGGCAGGAGTCTGGTTCCTGTATTCACTAAACCCACTCAAACCATCCGTCGGAATCTTTTCTGGCACTATCCCCACTACCATGCGGGTGGAGACGGTCCCTACAGCGCCATCCGATCTGGTAATTGGCGCCTCATTGAGTTTCACGAAACGGGAAGAGTAGAGCTCTACAATCTCAACAAGGACATCTCGGAAACGCACGACAGCTCCGAGATCAATCTGAAGACTCGAGATCAGCTCCGACTCCAACTCAACCGCTGGCGAGCATCCTTGGCAGCCCAAATGCCGGTCCCCAATCCCAATTACGATCCGGCTCGAGAAACCGAAGTCGCAAGGAATCGCTGAATGTAGGCGATTTATAGAAGGTTCTGATGCAAGTACCGCTCCATTCGTAGAGTTCGGCCATCACATGGCCCGGGTTAAGTTTCGTGAATCAGGCGTTTTATCGATAGCGGACAGAGAGTGCGTCCAAACAGTCATTCTGAGAGAGAACTGAGGGAGAAAGTTAGGATAGAATGGGGGTTTGCAATGCCAAGACTCGCTAGTGCAAATACAAAAGGGATGAGTAGATAAATTCTCATCAGCTAGATAGAACTATTTCGAGTGGATCACGACGGTCTTCAACTCCGTCATTTCTTCAATCGCGTACTTAGGCCCTTCCTTTCCGATACCGCTTCCCTTTAGGCCACCATAAGGCATGGCATCGACCCGCCACAATGGCCCCCAATTGATGTGAATATTTCCACTGTCCACTTCCCGGGCAAAACGCATCGCTTTGTCTATATCTTTGGTAAACACACCCGCCCCAAGACCAAACTCTGTGTCGTTTGCCAGCTGAATCGCTTCGTCGACATTGACTGCCTTCACAACAGACACCGCGGGGCCAAACAACTCTTCGCGGCAAATTCGCATGGAATGCGTCGCTCCATCTAGCAGAGTCGGCTGCATAACCGCTCCTTCACGTTGCCCCCCACAGACAATGCTAGCTCCGTCGGAAACCGCGTCCTGTATCCAATTTTCAACGCGACCAGCATCAGATTCACGTACCATCGGTCCAATTCCTGATGTTTCGTCCAGCTGGTTTCCTGCTGACAGGGATTCGATCTTCGGTTTCATAATATTGATTAGATCGTCGCGAACCGAGTCCATGACAATCATCCGTTGAGTCGAAATGCACACCTGACCTGCATTGGCATAGGCTGAGGCGACTGCGACATCTGCGACTTGTTCCAAGTCCGCGTCTGGTAACACGACTAGGGGACAGTTCGAACCCAGCTCCATCGTGACTTTCTTAATACCAGCAATATTGCAAATCCGCTCGCCCACTTCTTTGCTACCGGTAAAGGAAATCTTGCGCACTCGAGAGTCAGAACAAATCCCTTCTCCGATCGTCTTGCCACTTCCCGTGATGCAGGAGAGAGCTAGAGGAGGCAATCCCGCCTCCAAGAGAATCTCGACTAATTTCAACGCGACCAAAGGGGTATCGCTAGCGGGTTTTAAAATGACCGAATTTCCAGCCGCTAAGGCTGGGCCGACTTTGTGGCAAACGAGATTGAGAGGAAAATTGAAAGGAGCGATTGCCGCCACCACCCCGCAGGGAACTCGCAGGGTAAACCCAAAACGGTTTCGCACATCCTTGCTTCCATCTAACGGCAAGACTTCGCCCGTGAGGCGTTTGGCCTCCTCACTGCTGATTTCCAAGGTCTGGCTCGCCCGATCGACTTCATGCCGTGCCTCTCGCAAAACTTTACCCTCCTCGGAACTAAGGGTGTGAGCCAAATCCTCAGAACGTTCACGCAGTAACGCCGTCGCTCGATTCAGAATTTCGTATCGATCGTACCCAGAAAGCACTTTCATATCCTCTGCTCCTTTTACCGCAGAAGCGATCGCATCTTCTACATCCTGTTCGGTCGCTTTCGGTACAGTATCGACCACTTGACCGTCAAAAGGGTTGAGTACATCGATTCGTTCATCGCGCTGTTGCCAACTTCCGTTTAGATAGAATTTCATTTGAGTGCTGCCTTTGTATTCAAATATCGATTAAAGTCAGGTTGATACCCCTCTCAAACTCCATACATTTCTTTGAGGAGTATGTTCGAAAACAGAAATCCCTATAACCGCACTATGGCACCGTCCGGTTTCAACGCAAGTACCAGGTTTCAATACGACGCTTCGTAGATGGATCGAAGGTCTTCCAAAGTCGGTCGGTTTGCAGTCAGAACCATTAGACGTTCAAGCAGACCTGCTGACTCTGCCAACGATGGGATATCCTCATGCTTCCCCCTACGTCTCTCAGGCGCTCGGGAAGTCCCGATTCTCTGCGCAATCGGATCACTTCGCTTATAGCCGCTTCCGCCGTTACTTCGACTCCGAGTAAGCGACCGATATGAGCGATTCGCTCCTCACGTGCAGGACGCAGAAATTTCAAAATCTAGGGCAGAACAATCCCTACACCCGTGCCGTGAGTGCTCTGGTATTGGTTGCCAATCGGATATTCAAGCGCATGCACTAGAGCGACCTCCACAATTGGAAAAGGCAAGTCCACCCTGAGTCGCATCCAAGGCCACGTCCGAGCGCGCATCCAAGTTGCTAGGCTCATCTCCCGCGTGCAAAAAATTTTCTCCGAGAGGTTTATTCGCGAATTCACGTAAGCAACCTAATGCTGCCGTAACATAAAAGAGGACTGTAGGTTTCTCATTGGAGTTTTCACCCCAAGTTTCAAACAGGTGTTGGGAAGTCTCGAAAATAAATTAACTTAGGCGTTGGGATGAAATACAATATTGCTAAACAAACATGGTTCTCCATTCCCAATCCTTCTGTTCAGACTGTTATTCAATATCTGTGCCACCCACACTCGACATGCCCCTATCCTAATGAAACCATTGGTCCCACCACAACCCTCGAAATCATGAAAAAAATATTCCTTTTATTCGTTGCCGCCATTCTCACCCTCTCCTCTCTCGCTGACAAAGACTCTCCTCCCGAAGGTTTCATGAGTCTTTTTGATGGCCAGAGTCTCAAGGGCTGGTCCTTCATTCCGTCTGAAATCGAACCCATCTGGAAGGTTGATTCAAAAAACGGCACCCTCGGTCGCGTCGGTAGAAATGGAGCTATTTGGACCGATGACACCTACGGAGATTTCATTCTGCAGCTGGAATTCAAGCTAAGCCGCAACTGCAATAGCGGTATTTTCGTCCGAAGTGATCCTCAAAATCCCGTACAAGGCGGCTTTGAAATTCAGCTATTGGACTCGCACGGGAAGCCATCCATCGGAACGCATGACTGCGGTGCCCTCTATGACGCGGTGGTGCCGAGTGCAAACGCGGTCAAAAAAGCGGGCGAGTGGAATCAAATTCAAATTCGCTGTAAGGGCCCGATTATTGAGATTACGCTCAACGGGCATAAAATCGTCTCTGCAAATCTCGACCGATGGACATTTCCCGAGCAAAACCCGGATGGCAGTAAGAACAAATTCAAAACGGCTCTCAAAGATCTGCCGCGAACCGGCCATATCGGATTCCAGGACCATGGCCATAATGCGTGGTTTCGAAACGTTTACCTTAAGAAATTGTAAAAGGTACTTGTTAACTAAATACAATATTTCATGCGAATTAGAATATGAATTTCACTAGAGCAACCGATAATACCCCATCCAGTTCGAGTGATTCGTGGGCTAGAAAGCTCGTTAGCCTCTTCTTCATAGCCAGCGGACTCTCCATCTCTTCCGCTCAAGATATGCCCAACATCGTACTCCTCGTTGCCGACGATCTTGGATACGGCGAGCTCGGTTGCCAAGGAAACGAAGAAATTCCAACTCCCCATATCGATTCCCTCGCGGAGAACGGCATTCGCTTCACTCAAGGGTATGTCACCGCTCCCTTTTGCAGCGCCTCGCGGGCCGGGCTAATGACCGGGCGCTACCAAACTAGATTCGGCTATGAATTCAATCCGATCGGAGCTAAAAACGAGGACCCTGACGCTGGACTTCCTTTAGGTGAAAGAACGATCGCCGATATTCTAGTAGATTCTGGATACATAACCGGGCTTTTTGGTAAATGGCACCTCGGTGGGACGGCCAAATATAATCCGATCCGCCGCGGTTTTGACGAGTTCTTCGGCTTCCTCCACGAGGGTCACTATTTTTTGCCTCCGCCCTATGAAGGTGTCACCACTTGGCTACGCCGAAAAGTCCTTCCAGGCGGCGGTGAGGGCCTGTGGATCTCTCAGGACAAAAAACGCCTCTACACCACCCATATGGGCAACACCGAGCCCGACTATGATGCCGACAACCCGATCTACCATGACGGCCAACCCGTACAGGAAACTGAATACTTAACCGATGCCATTACGAGAGAATCGGTTTCTTTTATCGAAAGACACGCTGATAAACCCTTTTTCCTCTTTGTTCCTTACAACGCCGTACACAGCCCTCTTCAAGGGGCCGACGCGTACATGGAAAAGTTTGCTCACATCGAAGACATCCAACGACGTATCTTCGCGGCAATGCTCGCCAATATGGATGACAGCATCGGGGCCGTTCTGGAGAAGCTGCGTGAGGAAAGGCTCGAAGACAATACCCTCATTTTTTTCATCAGCGACAATGGGGGTCCCACCCGGGAACTTACATCCAGCAACCTTCCACTTCGGGACGGCAAGGGGAGTGTATACGAGGGCGGTAATCGCGTGCCCTTTCTCGTTCAGTGGAAAGGGCAGCTCCCCGCCAACCAAGTCTACGAGAATCCGGTGATTTCCCTGGATATTTTCGCAACCGCTGCCGCGTTGTCGAACGCGCAGCTCGATGAGAGAAAAGTCTACGACGGCGTTAATCTGATTCCGTATCTGAAAGGTGAGAAAAATTCCCGACCTCACGATACGTTGTTTTGGCGTATCGACAAACGCTCCGCCATCCGAGTGGGTGACTGGAAACTCCTTCGAAACCCCCGCCGCGGGCAAGGTGACCAATGGGAACTCTACAATCTTACAGAAGACATCAGTGAGACCAACGATCTGGCGGCCTCCCTCCCGGAAAAACGCTCTGAGATGATTACTGCTTGGGAAGCGATGAACCGCCAAATGATTGATCCCGTATGGTCACCGAATAGCCGACGCTAGTTTCAGGATTTCCAGCATCGTTAGAAAAGCTCTCATTGGGATTGTATAAAATCGGCAGATTTTGGCATTCCATCCTTCTCAGAGCGAATTGGGATTGCCCCAATCCGCCGGCTCTCTTTTTCTTTTATCGTGAAACGTTACTTGCCCCACCTCGTTCTTGTGTTGTTCACCGTCCTTTCCAACGCGGCCGACAAGCCCAATGTTCTCTTCATCGCAATCGATGACCAAAACGACTGGATTGGTTGTATGGACTCTCACCCAATGGTGCAGACTCCTAACATCGACCGACTCGCGGATCGCGGCACGGTTATGACCAACGCCCATTGCCAAGCACCCCTCTGCAACCCGTCGCGCACCAGTCTCATGGTGGGCCTTCGTCCTAGCACAACGGGAATTCACGGACTCGCTCCCTGGTTTCGGGACGTTCCTCAATGGGCCGATCTCGTTTCGTTGCCGCAACATTTTGAGGCCAATGGGTATCAGACGTACAGTAATGGTAAAATCTACCATAGCATCCGTTCCCAGCCCGCAAACGAACCAAATCCTGAATTCCAACATTGGGGCTCTAGGGGAGGCGTCGGCTCCAAACCTCCCCAAAAGTTAATCCCAACGACTCCCTTTGGAAACCACCGCCTAATGGACTGGGGGGTTTGGCCAGACAACAACGACGATTCAACCAAAGGGGACTATGATGTCGCGGACCATGCAGTACGAATGATTGAGGAAATGCCTGACGGAAAACCGTTTTTCCTCGCAGCCGGATTCTTCCTTCCTCACGTGCCTTGTTACGCAACTCAAAAGTGGTTCGATCTGTATCCGGAAGACACTTCGGTTCTTCCACCCATGCCAGAAGGGGATCGAGACGATACCCCACGGTCTTCTTGGTGGATCCACTGGAGCCTGCCCGAACCTCGAAAGAAGTGGATCGACGATAACGACCAGCAAATTAACCTCGTACGCTCCTACCTGGCCTCAACCAGCTTTGTGGACAGCCAAGTGGGCCGTATCCTCGACGCGCTTGAAGAATCAGGACACGCCGACGATACTATCGTCGTCCTATGGAGCGACCACGGATACCATTTGGGTGAGAAGTCGATCACCGGAAAAAATACGCTTTGGAGGAATTCGACTCGGGTGCCAATTATTTTTGCAGGCCCCGGGGTAACCGCGGGACAAAAAAGCTCCAAACCTGCCGAGCTGCTCGACATCTACCCCACCCTCATCGATCTGTGTGACCTCCCCCCACTTGACCATCTAGAAGGCCTCAGTCTCTGGCCTCAATTGCAAGACGCCGACGCACCTCGCTGGCGTCCCGCTATCACTTCCCACAACCAAGGCAATTTTTCAATCGTGACGGAAAAATGGCGCTACATTCACTATGTCGATGGCGAGGAAGAGCTTTACGATATTAAAAGCGATCCTCACGAGTGGGACAATATCGCAAGTAACTTTCCAGAAGTTGTCTCCGACCTTCGGAAATGGCTCCCAGAAAAGAATGTAGGTCCCGTTGCAGGTAGCCGATCTCGGGTTTTGACTTACTACGATAGAACACCTGTCTGGGAGGGCATTGCGATTGACGAAAACGACCCCATTCCGCATGACAAAGCAGATCGCGAACTGCATCTGGGCCAATAAGGGCAGGGCTAGCTGACAGGTCGGTCGTAGTTTCGGCTAAATCTGGTCTCTGAAAAGCCGCAGCGATCCCTTCCGCTGCTCTCGAGTAAACGGCTCCAATCATCATGAAACATCTAATTTCACTCATTGTATTCTCGATTCTCTGGACTTCCGATGGAGCAACCGAAAAGCCCAACATCCTTTTCATTCTTGCCGACGACCTCGGCTTTTCCGATCTAGGATGCTATGGCGGCGAAATTGAAACGCCCCATCTCGACGCTCTCGCGAAAAACGGCCTTCGGTATACCCAGTTTTACAATACAGGACGATGCTGGCCCTCTCGAGCCGCCCTGCTAACCGGTTACTACCCACACGAGATACACAGAGATAAATTGCCTGGGGTCAAAGGTGGCAATCGAGGGACGCGCCAAAGCTGGGCTCAGTTGTTGCCAGAGTACCTTCAGCCTCATGGCTACCGCAACTACCATAGCGGAAAGTGGCACATCGATGGAAAAGCCCTCGATGGCGGGTTTGATCGCTCGTACAACACAGCCAACCAGGGCAATTTTTTCAGTTCGAAAGGCGTACTCGTTGACGACGTTCTTCTTAAAACCCCGGAAGACGAAAGTGATTTCTATATCACAACCGCTACCGCGGACCACGCGATTGATTGCCTCCAAGATCACGCAGCAAATTATGCGGACCAGCCATTCTTTCATTACCTCGCTTTCATCGCTCCCCATTTCCCACTACACGCCTTACCCGAAGACATAGAAAAATACCGCTACCGCTATCTGGGCGGATGGGACCAACTCAGGAAAGAACGATTCTCGAAACAGAAGCGTATGGGAATTGTAAACACAACCTTATCGGAACTCGAACCGAAAGTTGGCCCTCCTTACTACTTTGAGAAAGACCTTCACAAGCTAGGACCAGAAGAAGTTTATCGTCCATTCCCCTGGGACAACCTCGGAGAGGAACAGAAGCGCTTTCAAGCCACGAAAATGGCGATTCACGCCGCCATGATCGATCGAATGGATGTCGAGATTGGCCGGGTTATCGATCAGCTTAAACAGATGGGGGCCTTTAAAAACACGATCATCTGCTTTGCCTCCGACAATGGAGCGAGTGCGGAAATCATGGTTCGCTCCGGAGGACACGACCCCAGCGCACCTCTAGGAAGCGCGGCCAGCTACCTTTGTCTCGGGCCCGGATTTTCGAGTGCCTCTAACACTCCTTTCCGCCGTCATAAAACATGGGTCCATGAGGGAGGAACCGCGACCCCTTTAATCGTGCACTGGTCGAAAGGGATAAAAGCTCGCGGGGAACTTCGCCATACTCCCGGTCACTTCATCGATTTCGTTCCCACTGTTCTGGATGCCGCAGGAATTGAGAAACCCATTACAAAGAGTGGAGCCCCTGTCCCCAAATCACCCGGCCGGAGCTTAATGGCCTCTTTCAAGTCCGACATTACGATTGAACGCGATCTCCTTTGGTGGATGCACGACGAACATAAAGCGGTACGCATTGGCGATTGGAAACTTGTCGCCGCTAAAAATGATCCTTGGGAGCTCTACAACTTGAAAAACGATCGAGCCGAGTCGTTCGACTTGGCTAAAGCGAATTCTAAAAAGGCTACTGAACTCGAAGCCGCCTGGCAAAGGCAACTCAGATCAATGGCGGAATTGGTATCGAAAACACCCAACTTGTCCGGCCCTGCTCCAAGACGGTAAGGCTCGATCGCCCGGCGAGCCGATAGCCAGGAATTTTCAACTCCACTGATCCTTCAGCCTTTAGCTTTATCCTCAAGGTATTCGTCCACCATTTGCTCAAGTACGGTAAGCGGTAGCGGACCGCCACGGAGAATCACGTCGTGAAACTCGCGAATATCAAATCCTTCACCCAGTCTTTCTTTCGCCTTCTCACGCAACTCCAGAATCTTCAGCATACCCACTTTATAGGCCGTTGCTTGCGACGCCATAACGATATGGCGCTCCACCATTCGAATACAGTCACGCTCCGTATCAGGAGTGTTTTCCCGATAATAGGCAATTCCCTGTTCCCGCGTCCATTTCTTGGCATGTATCCCCGTGTCCACCACAAGTCGACAAGCCCGCCACAACTCCATGCTCAGTCTACCAAAATCGGAATACGGGTCCTGATAAAGCCCCATTTCCTTGGGGAGAAGTTCACAATACAAGCCCCAGCCCTCAATGTAGGCCGTGTAGCCACCCAGTTTCCTAAATTTGGGAATCCCCTCCATCTGCTGCGCTAACGCCAGCTGCATGTGGTGTCCCGGAATTCCCTCATGATAGGCTAACGCCTCCAGCTTGTATTTGGGCATGTTAGCCGTATTGTAAAGATTCGCGTAGTAGATGCCAGGACGACTTCCGTCAGGGGCGGGACGTTGATAAAAAGCAGTCCCCGCAGATTTTTCCCGAAATGCCTCAACCCGCTTTACGGTGAGTTCCGCCTCAGGCTTGGTCAGAAACAAAGCGTCCAAACGCTCCCGCATATCATCAATCACCGCAACCGCTCGGTCTAGATACTGCTGTTTTCCTTCATCCGTGTTTGGATAGTAGAACTGCGGATCCGTGCGCATGAATTGGAAGAAAGCCTGTAGGTCGCCTTCAAAACCCACCTTCTTCATGATCCCTCTCATCTTGTTGTGAATGCGAGCAACCTCTTTTAGTCCAATTTTATGGATCTCCTCCGAGCTGAGCTCAGTCGTGGTCGTCATTCGCAATGATTCACTATAAAACTCCTCCCCATCCTTGAATTTCCAAACGCCATCTTCCGTCGTCGCCCTGGTCTCTTGCTCTTTCAAAAAGCTGATCAATCGCTCATAGGCTGGCTTAACGACTTCCATCAGAGCCTCGCTCGCTTCTTGCTTCAGCGTGACGTACTGCGGCTCGTCAATCTCCAGAGCCTTGAGCTTCGTCCGGAAGTCACCCCATAAAGCAGAGTCTTCTCCTGTATCGTGAAAAGGGGCTCCGGATATGATGTTTTCACAAGATTCAATCACCCTTGGGTAGACGAATTTTGGTGGCAAAACTCCGATAGACTCTCGCAGTTTCAAATTCTCGATCAGCTGATCAAATACTCTATCGATCCCCTTGAGGCGGGATACATAGGCCTCCGAGTCGTTGACCTCAGTCACAAGGTGCATGTTTATTAAAAAGGACGCGACATCCGTGTGCCGCCCAAACATTTGATTTACGGGGTAGTTATAATGGCGATACTTGAAGTTTCTGATCGCGTCTTCCGCATTTTGAATCGCCAGGCGGTAGCTGATTTTCGCCTGTAAGTCGAGTAGGTCGTAGTCAATAGACGACTTGAGCCACTCCATGTTCTCCTTAGTTATCGCCAACTCACGAAGCTCGATTTCCTCTGCTGCATCATTCCACTCCCCGTAATCCTTCTTGATCCCCAAGTAAGTCTGCCTCTCAGGAAATCGATCTACCTTTTCGTTATAAATCCGCTCGAAGAAATCATTCGCTTTCTTGGATTCCGCAAGCACCCGCGGATCCTCCTCTGCTTGAAGACCCGCAATCGGGCCCAGGCAGGCAATCAATGTCACAACTAGGTATTTGAACATCAGGTATCGGTATCACGTAAATGCTCAGAATCAAAAACCAATTTGAAGCCTTTGAGGTCCATTAGAGGCTTTTTTAGGCGACTGGATGATGAGGTGAACTATAAATGACAGGTTGGCGGTGTGCTCATTCAGCCACGCAGTTAGTAAACCACTTCTCAGTCTATAAATCCTGCCCTACGCCCATCCCTGCTCATCTCATCTTGGAAAGTCACCGCCATACCCCGAAGTTTCCGTGTCGCTTCACGGTTTCCCGTTGTCGCGTCCTCACCCAAATGCTTCGAAAGATCGTAAAGCTGCAATCTGGGGTTCAATACCAACTTCCATTTCCCTGATCTGACCGCCGCCAAAGCACCCTGACTCCCATGATAAAAAAACGCGTTTGTATATTCTTCCCTCGTAAAAAGAGGGCTCCACTCTCCAGCAAAGTCCAAGGATCGGCGAAGGGGTACATCGCTATTCAATGATTTATCATGAACCGCCGAAGGAATCGTATCGGCTTTTCCTGACAAATAGAGGCTCAAATCGCGACCGTCGATCACCCTATCCTGCGGAACCCTGATCCCCGCAATAGTCGCCAACGTTGGGTACCAATCCATCGCAAAAACCACCTCTGACGACTCGCTTCCCTCCTTAACCCCCAGACCCGGACCCCAGGCAATGCAGGGTACACGAATGCCGCCTTCGTAAGTTGAAAGCTTCCTCCCCTGAATCAATTGACTCTTGTTTCGCCCCGGACCACGACCATTGTCTGACGCGTATACAACAATGGTCTCGTCCTCGATTTCAAGTCGCGAAAAAGCATCGAATATTCTTCCCACATTGAAGTCCAATTCCTGAATCGCGTCCCCGTACTCACCCCAATTTGAAGAACCCTTAAAACGAGGACTCACACCCAGTGGATTATGAAGCATCGTGTGCGGAAGGTAGAGAAAGAAGGGCTCGTCACGATCCTGCTCCATAAATGCGATCGCTTCGTCGGTGTAGCGCCGCGTCAACTCAGCAGGATCGGCTGGGCGCTTGATGACTTCGTCATTGCGCATTAATGGAACACCCCCTTCTTCTTCAAAGTAAATGACCTCCACGGGATCCAAATTGTGCAAGAGCCCAAAATAGGAGTCGAATCCCTGCGCACGCGGTCGAAAGGGCGCTTCAAAACCCAGATGCCATTTCCCAATACAAGCGGTCCTGTATCCGTTTTGCTGAAACAGCTCACCCAAGGTCAGTTCATCGGGATTCAACCCGCGACGCGAGTCCGCTCGTTGGACCCAAGCTTCCATCCCTACCCTTCGGGGATAGCACCCAGTCAGTAACCCCGCCCGTGACGGGCTACAAATGGGGGCCGCCGCATAGTAATCCGTGAAACGGATTCCTTCCTTGGCCATCGCGTCAATCCGAGGCGTTTCAATCTCAGTCGCCCCGTAGCACCCCAAATCATAGTATCCTTGATCATCGATGAAGATAAAGACGACATTAGGCCGAGCTTGATCCGAAGCGTTGGCCAATGGGTAACTTAAAACGCTGAGCGAGTAAACAACGAGGGGAAGGAATCGGGGCAAAAACATGCCAAATAGGAAATCAAATAATTTTGGCAGCACCAGCCAAATAGTTACCCAAGGTAACCGCCGAGGAAACTAACGCATCATTTCCGGATTCTCCGGTTTTTTCGGCTGGCCCAATATTCGCTCTTCTTCCCTACGCCTCTCGGCGTCCTGAGTCATCCCCCTGTGAATCAGCACCGCTATCACGAAGAACCCTATCACAACGAGGGACAGAATGAGTACTATCGAAATAATAAGATTCATCTTATTAAGGGGTAACGCTCAAAGCCCGGTATCACAAGCTGATTTATCAACTCATTCCTCCCAGAAACGTTCATAAAAGGTCGGTGGCTGGACGCGATTCGCGCGATTCCATTAAGGGATCTGAACGCCGAGGGGAGTTCGAAGCTGAATTATCGCTCCAACAATGATTTCGAGAGATTCATAGAGAGCCATGACTACTATACCGGTCATCAGGAATCATCAATGTTACCATCAACAATTTCCTTTCTCAGTGCTTACTCTTCTTTGCCGTGAAAAAACCGCCACCTGTGGGCAGAAAGCAACTACAATTCCTTTACCTTCAAATTGCGAAACCAGACCCGATGCCCATGATCTTGAAGTCCGATATACCCCTTTCCCTTGGACGCGTAGTACTCCCAGGTCTTGAATTTCGAGTTTGCCACCTGCTCCTTCCACTTCGGACTGTGCATCTCATAAACTGCGGTTTTTACGTCGTTCAGCCAGTATTCGACCTGATTGCCCTGAACCACAATCCTACTGGAGTTCCAATCTCCAATCGGCTTGGTTTCATCACTCGCTGGAGCCTCAATCGAATAGTGTGATGCGGTGTATTCCTTCGGAGTTACAGGTAAACCCTTCCTGCTACGAAACCCAAGATTGTCCAAAATCTGGTACTCAGGCCCAGTGAGGTAAGGTTTTCGTGGACCTTCACCCACATGAAACATGACTCCTGAATTAGTGCCCGCTTCCAATTTCCATTCGAATCTAAGATCGAAGTCGTCATATTGGGATTCGGTGATAATATTCACTTGAGCCCCGTCTGGAGAAATCGGCTCCAACTGCAGTACACCGTTCTCAGCTGTCCAAGATCCCTTAATCTCAATACCGTTGTAACCTCGCCAACCCTTGAGAGTCTTCCCATCAAACAGGGAGATCCAACCGCTTCCCTCGTCCATCGAAACTAGAGGGGTTTTTGATTCGGAGTAGCCCCAAAACAGGGACAGCGACACGACTGCTAGCACTATGATTCTAATTTTCATGGGGATGTATGGATTTCACAAAGTTCTCTTGGCAATTCAATAATTTAATCCTAATTCCCTTTGGCTCGGGCGAATCCGCGCTTTCCTGATTGGAAAAATTCTAGAAAGTGTCTCGCTTCTTCGATATCACGGTATTCACCCTGCAACAATTCGGAAGCTCTTGCCTTTACATTGGTCGACTCCACAAGGACATCCTTATAGCAAGTCCTCAACGCCTGAATGCTATCACGGGGAACTTTGCGTCGGCGAAGCCCAATCAGATTCAAACCATAAAGCTCATTTCGATCCGCGACGATCGTGAAGGGCGCAATATCCAGGGATATGGCTGCATTCCCTCCAATCATCACCCCTTCGCCAATACGATTGTACTGATGGATACCGGCTCCTCCTCCCATGAATGAGAATCGTCCGATTTGCACGAATCCAGCTACCATGGCCACATTGGCGAGTACCACTCGCTCACCCAGAATACTGTCATGCCCCACATGCGACTGGGCCATTAAGTAGCAATTCTCGCCTATGACGGTTGCCCCCTCAGGTTGCGTCGCTCGATTCACAGTCGCTCCTTCCCTAAGTTCTGTTCCGTCGCCAATAATCGCATACGTCCGAGTAGCGGGATCAAACCCTAAGTCTTGAGGCAAACCTCCGATCACTACATAGTTCCCGACCGAAACATCCTTTCCGATCCGGGAACCATTCTTCACGATAGCATGACTGTCCAGCTTTGAACCATCCCCAATTTCGACCTCGCCTTCAACAACAACATAGGGACCGATTTCCACGTTCTCTCCAATCCGAGCGTCGGGAGAAACAATCGCTGTCGCATGAATCATGATACGCTGTAGCTACCGACTGCTACCCGAAGTTACGATGTAGTTCATTTCTCTCCGAAGCTCTGACACGATCTCGGGATTGTCGTCGAAAAGATTAATCGTTTCTCCTATGTCCTGGCTCAAATTGTAAAGCTGGGCCTCAGGTTCCGACTCCTTGAGCTCTTGGGCAGCCTCCGCCCGGCCTTTGACCGCGAGCGGATCCGACCCCCTTACTCTACCTGAGAATCCTCCAGATCCTTGCCCTTCAATAAACTTCCAATCGCCAGACCGTATGGTCATCAATCCTCCACTTCCGGACTTCATCACGAACGTTTCTCTAATCGGTGTCTTTCTCGGTTTTCTTTGCTTCAAGGCGGGCAGGAAACTAAAACTATCCGGACCCACCGCCTTAGGAAGTTTCACATCGTGGATATCCGCAAATGTCGCAAGCAAATCGGTAAAGCAAACTAGGTGATCGCTCACGCTCCCCTTTTTCACTTCACCCGGCCATCGAACAATTAAAGGCATCCGGTGGCCGGCTTCCCAAGCGTCGGATTTCATCCCACGCAAGCCACCCGAAGAATCGTGATCGAAGCGCTCCACATCACTGTCGTACCAAACTGGCCCATTGTCAGACGTAAAAATAACCATCGTGTCCTCCGCCATTTCGGCTTGATCCAAAGAACTCAATACTCGCCCAATTTCGCTATCGACCATCATCATGAAGTCACCGTACATTGAGGCTCCACTCTTACCCACAAACTCGGGTGAGGGCAACCAAGGCGTATGAGGAGCTGGATACGCAAGATAGAGCATCAATGGTTCCTTATTTCGACCTCCAATTCGAGCATGGTCGTCAATCACTTCAATCGCCTCATTCGTGAATCGGGGCAAAACGTCCTTTAACTCTAGACCCGGAGCAATTCCGCCTTCACGCCAGAATTCACCCTGAATATTGGTCCAGCCTTCACTTTGCCGCTGCTCGATAAATTCCGTCGGAGGGCTGATCGCCAGGTCATCGCGAATATAGAAGTAAGGGGGAATATCCGTTGAGGCTCGAATCCCAAAGTACGTATCGAATCCACAGTCTATCGGTCCGCCTGGTAGTGGGTTCTCATAACCATTTTCCTTAAAACCCAGATGCCATTTCCCCACCATGGATGTGCGGTACCCTCGAGCCTTGAGCAACGAAGCGATTGTCATTTGCCCCTCGGCAATCAGTGGTAGCCGCGGCCAAATACCCACGTCTATACGAAATGGATACCGTCCGGTCATAAGCCCATAGCGAGACATGTGGCAGAGGGGTCCCGGAGCATGAGCGTCGCGAAAGCGCATACCCTCACTTGCCAGACGGTCGATATTAGGTGTAGGGATTTTGGAATCCTGATTGTAGCAACCTAAATCGCCATAACCCATATCATCTACGAGGATGATCACTATATTCGGGCCCGCTCCCGACAACAGCGTGCCTAGGGATAAGAGGCCGAAAAAGCCGAAGATGAATCGTGTACTGAGTCTCATAGTTTAATTAATGTCAGCAAGTAGGTCCGATATTTCCAGAAAAGTCACGCTAACAACGGCTTGATAACTTTTCCGTGAACGTCGGTAAGCCTGTAATGCCGGCCTTGGAACTTATAGGTGAGCTTCTTATGGTCGACCCCCAGCATGTGAAGAATAGTCGCATGGAGATCATGGACGCTTACGGGGTCTTTGGCAATATTGTAGCTGAAATCATCCGTCTCCCCATAGCTCATTCCCGGATTCGATCCGCCACCTGCCATGAACATACTAAAACAACGAGGATGATGATCTCGACCATAGGTTTTGTCAGTCAATTCATCCTGGCAATACACCGTCCGGCCAAACTCCCCTCCCCAAATAACAAGCGTATCCTTGAGTAAGCCTCGCTGTTTAAGATCCTGGATCAAACCGGCAGAGGCCTGATCAGTGGACCCGCACTGGCGTTTCTTTACGTTCGGGAGGTTGTTGTGGGCATCCCACCCTCTATGAAACAGCTGTATAAACCGGACGTCACGCTCCGCTAAGCGACGGGCCAGCAGGCAGTTGTTGGCATACGTTCCCGGTTTCCGCGCATCTTCACCGTAGAGCTCGAAGGTGCTGTCCGGTTCGGATGAAACATCGGTCAGCTCAGGCACCGACGTCTGCATCCGAAACGCCATCTCGTACTGAGAAATTCGTGTCTCAATCTCGGGATCACCATAATCATCGAATTTCATCTGATTCATCGCTGCGATGTGATCCAAAGTCTTCCGGCGAAGTTTCGAGCTCATTCCGTCCGGATTATTCAAGTACAGGACGGGATCTTTCCCTCCTGAAAACTTCACCCCCTGGTGCTTAGAAGGCAAAAACCCCGCACCCCACAACCGGTCGTAAAGAGGTTGTCCCCCTGTACCTGAACCACTGGAGGTCATGGCTACAAATGCTGGCAAATCCTCATTCATGCTACCCAGTCCATAGGATAGCCAAGCACCAATGCTAGGGCGGCCTGCCAGCTGGAAGCCTGATTGGAAAAATGTGATCGCAGGATCGTGGTTAATGGCTTCCGTGTACATCGATTTAATGATGCACATCTCATCCGCTACTTTCGCCATATGGGGCATGAGATCGGTATTCAACCAATTGCCGCTCTGTCCAACCTGTTCGAAATTGTAGATAGACCGTGCCACCGGAAAGGACGTCTGGCCCGCTGTCATACCGGTGAGACGTTGCCCATTGAAGACAGAATCAGGAACCTCCTGACCGTGGACCTCATTCAAATTCGGCTTATAATCGAACATGTCGATCTGCGAAGGGCCACCGGATTGGAAAAGATAAATAATTCGTTTGGCCTTGGGAGCGAAATTGGGAAATCCGGGAAGACCGCCGACGGGGGAATTAGCGGAGAAGAGATTCTCATTCAGCATGGAGGCCAAGGCAACACCCCCCAACCCCTTTGCCGACTTCCCGAAAAACTGGCGACGAGTCATCGTAAGCGGATTATCGGAAAGCCGTGAATAGTTATGACACTCGCCATCAACAAGCGAGCGGCAGGAATGATTATCGTGATTTTCCATTTCGTTCTACTCCTTCGTTATCACTTCGTCCAAATTCAAAAGCACATTGGCAAAGGTAGTTGCAGCAGCAAGCTGCGTGGGGTCCAGCCTTTCGTCGATTTCCGATTCCCCAATTCGTATAAATTTATGGGCCTCACCTAGCTCGCCATTAAACTCGTCGTTATACTCTCGATACGCATCGTAAAGCAGTGTGTGCTCTCGCTCACTCGGGTAACGGCCCGTCACCGAACGAAAGGCAAACTCCACTTGCGATTCAATAGAATCTCCTCCTTCGAGCAAAATTCGCTGCCCAAAGTTTCGAGCCGCTTCGACAAATGCCTTTTCATTCAGCATGGCAAGAGCCTGTAATGGGGTATTCGTTCTCTTGGTCGAAACGATGCAAGACTCACGGTCCGCTGCGTCCAGCACAGCCATGGAAGGGGGAGGAATCGTGCGCTTCCAGATTGTGTACAAACTTCTTCGGTATAAATCCTCACCCGAAGATTGCTTGTATTTCATATTACTCAATAATTCCCAAAACCGGTCTGGCTGGTAGGGACTAACCGAGGGACCCCCTATTTTCTCAACCAACAAGCCGCTCACCGCCAAGGCTTGATCTCGGGTTGCGTGAGAAGAAAGCCGCTCGCGAGGCCCTCTCGCCAAGAGGATATTCGCGGGATCGCGCTCTCGCAAACCGGGACCCATTCTCGACGATTGTCGATAGGTCGCGCTGGTAACGATCAGCTTTTGCATCGCTTTGACGTCCCAATTCAAGCGGACAAACTCGTCCGCAAGCCAATCCAACAATTCAGGATGGCTAGGTCGCTCACCCTGAATACCAAAGTCTTCCGCCGTCTTGACCAAACCTCTCCCAAAATACTTGAGCCAGTATCGATTGGCCGCTACCCGCCCAGTCAGAGGATGTTCGCCGTTCACAAGCCATTGAGCCAGACCCAAGCGATTCGGCAAAAATTTTTGCTCCGAGCCCGAAATCGCCGCGGGAAGTTTCCGTTCTACCTTCTCGCCAAATTGGTTGTAGACCCCACGCTTACGCACAAAGGTCTCTCTTGGCTCCGGCAACTCCTGCATAATCATGGTAGTCGGAAGTGAATCGTAGTAGACCGTTCTATCTGCTCGTGCGTCAATCAGCCTTGAATACAAGACTCTGAAATTCTGCGGCGATTCATTCTCCATATAGTAGGCACGCAGCTTTGCGCTTTCTGAAACAGAACGCTGCGATTGCTTCTTCAAAGCGATCTCTCGAATACCCAAGGATTCCGCCAAAATCGCGATTTCGTCGTTCCACAACTCCCGTGTGTAGATCCTCAATTCATCGATCTGTCCCTGGAAATCGGCCCCAAATACTCCCCCGCCAATACGGAATTGAGCCTTCTTTGCGTACTGCCCGTCGTTACTATTGGAATTATGCAGAATCCGCGTATCCGCCCGTTTGCCATTTACAAATATGTGCATGCCCTGCGCTCGCTTGGTTCCGTCATTAACTAGAGCGACATGCATCCATTCTCCGGGAGGCCATTTTTCCAGAGTTTCGATAGCGCCAACCCCTGCTATCCATCGCGTGATGATATAGAACTGTAAATGTCCGTCCTTAAATTCCGCTGCGATTCCCGGACGCTTTTGGTTGTCGTCTTGCCGCGACAATATTACCCCTTCATCTACCGAATCCGGCTTGACCCAGAAACTCACACTAAATTGATGCTCACTGGCAAACGTTCCTTCGCTCTCAACGGCAAAACTGCTTTCCCCATCGAAAGTCGCCGCTGTACCGGAAATGCCCTTACCGAAACAAGGCTGCCCTTTCATAACGGATACCGATGCTTCGTTTCCATCGAAACTGTAGGCAAACGTGCGTCCTTGCTTCAGTAGCTCGGATTCACGACTCGCCTCGGAACCATTCGCTTCCCAAAGAGCTTGAACCCTGGACCATTCGTTTTCCTGTTTTTCTAAAGCGTCTCGAGCACTCTCGATCGCCGCATCCTTGCGAACCAATTCATCGAGCTGACTCTTGGTTGGAGATAGGATCCAAGGTTCCGAGTTGCCGAACTTTTTTGCCCGGCCCGACTCGGGGATGCTATTGAAATAGGAAATGAGCTGATAGTACTCCTTGGTGCTGATCGGGTCATACTTGTGGTCATGACAACGAGCACAGCCCATCGTCAGCCCCATCCAAACGGTGGAGGCAGTGTCCACCCTATCCACGGCGTTCTCTAAGCGGAACTCCTCGAATACGATTCCAGCTTCAGAATTGTACCTGTGATTTCGATTAAACCCTGTCGCTATGACTTGATCCAGATTCGGGTTAGGCAGCAAGTCTCCCGCTAGTTGCTCTATCGTGAATTCATCGAACGGCTTGTTCTGATTATAGGCATCAATCACCCAGTCCCGCCAGCGCCACATTTCACGCGGGCCATCATTCTGGTAGCCATCGGTATCCGCATACCGGGCGGCGTCCAACCAAGGCAACGCCATTGTCTCTCCATAACGAGGCGAGGCCAATAAACGGTCCACCAATCGTTCGTATGCATCAGGGGAGTCCTCGCCCAAGAACTGGTCCACTTCTTCAGGGGTCGGCGGCAAACCCGTCAAATCGAGACTCAATCGGCGAATCAGGGTCTCCTTTTCCGCTTCGGGAGATGGTTTAATTCCCTCTTCCTCCAGCCGGGCGAGCACAAATCGGTCAATTCCGTTACGGCTCCATTCCGAATCCTCAACCTTCGGAAGCTCCCGCCTCACTACTGGCTCGAACGACCAGTGGTTCTTCCACTCTGCCCCTTCCGCAATCCATTGGCTAATTCGCTCCTTCTCTTCGGGCGAGAGTGACAGATTTGAGTCCCTAGGAGGCATCAAGTCCTCCTCGTCGTCCGCATTGATCCTCCAAACTACCTCACTCTCGCTCGGATTGCCGGGAACAATAGCAAAGTAACCGTCACCCAGATCCGCAGTCGCCCCATCCCTCGTGTCTAGCCTCAAGTCTGCCTCGCGGAACTCTTCATCGGGACCATGACACTTGAAACATTTGTCAGAGAGCACGGGAAGGATGTCTCGATTGAAATCGATCGCTTCTCCCTTCGAAACGAGCGCAAAAGCGCAGGCAGACGCCGCACCTAGAAGGGCGAGCCTTACGCTTTTTACGTTTTGACGAAAGGTCCAGGTTGAGCTCATAAAGCAGAAAATTGTCCAAGGTATTACTAGTTCCCGCAAAGGAACCGGCGGTGGACAGCACATTTGGGGAGTTTGCGGCCACTCGCAAGTGCCCTTTTTGACAAGTTAACATAGTTTCGATAGACAGAACCCTCATAAGTCATTTATCGCTTACTATCCCCGTTTTCGCTTTTTAGATAATATCATGAGATCCGCACTCGCCCTTTTTCTTTTTTCTCAAATCTTCGCAGGCCTGGTCGCCTCCAAGAATAAGCCCAATTTCGTCTTGGTACTCGCGGATGATTTGAGCCACTTCGATGTAGGCTGCTATGGAGGCCAGGCCATCACCCCCCACATGGACGGACTGGCTAAAGAAGGCATGCGGTTCACCAATTGCTTCCAAGCCGCTCCCACTTGCTCACCCACCCGCCATAACTTGTACACTGGACAGTCTCCCGTAAAAACCGGTGCCTACCCGAATCACACCTTCGTCTACCCGGGAACCCAAAGTATCGTCCAATACCTCGAATCGCTCGGCTATCGGGTCGCACTCAGTGGCAAAACGCACATCAAACCGCAGTCAGCCTTTCCTTTCGAGTACTTGAGCCAAGGATCCAATCCGGACTTCGAGGCCGTCGAAGCGTTCATCAAGTCGTGCCAGCAGGAGAATACCCCCTTCTGCCTCTTCCTCACTTCCAACGAACCCCACGCCCCTTGGGACAAAGGCGACCCCAGCCAGTACTCGGCCGAGGATATTCAGCTGCCCTATACCTTTGTCGATACGCCGGAAACGCGAGACGCCTTGGTTCGCTACCTGGCCGAAACGACTTACTTCGATGGACAGGTTGGGCAGGCCCTCGATTTGATTTCCAAGTATGACCTCGTCGACGATACGCTTTTCATCGCCACTACCGAGCAAGGGTCCAGCCTGCCTTTCGCCAAATGGACCCTCTACGACGCCGGGCTGCAAACTGGCTTCATCGCTCGATGGCCCGGAAAAATCGAGCCCGGCTCCGTTTGCGAAGCACTGATAGAATACGCTGATATTGTGCCTACGTTCGTAGAGGCTGGCGGCGGGGTACCCGCACCCGTCCTGGATGGCAAAAGCCTCTTGCCGCTTTTCGCGGGCCAAGCAGTCGCGCACAAGAAATACGTTTTCTCAGAAATGACGACCCGAGGCATCATCAACGCGCCCGACCATTTTGGAATTCGTTCTGTCCGGTCATTAAAATACAAGTACATCTGGAACTTCACTCCCGAAGTGAAATTCGAGAATGTAGTCACCATTCCTGAGGACACCAAATGGGGGGAAGCTCAGGTCTTCAACTCGTGGAAAAGGAAAGCGGAGTATGATCCCGACGCCGCGGAAAAAGTAAGGCGATACCACTTTCGCCCGGAAGAAGAACTCTACTTTATCGAGGAGGACTATCACGAATGGAATAGCCTCGCCTCAAATCCTGAATACGCTGACATCAAGAAAAGACTTCGATCCGAACTCCTCGCCTGGATGGAGGCCAATGGTGACCAAGGTCAGCAAACCGAGCTCGAGGCAGACCTCCGCCATAGTCGAAACTCCCCGAAATAATGACAATTCCCAAAAAGTCCCGGTTTTTTATGGCAGGGCCGCTTATCCTAAGCAGCCACAATACGAGTAAACAAAACTACCGACTAAGGATAGTCAGCCCTACCATAATGAATAATTCACCCCTCCTTACTTATCTTGCCCCGCGACGCTAAATTCCTGTCGCTAGTTTCCATAGACAATCAAGCGACAACGAAACGTTGCTAAAAAACCAATTCCTTCTGAGCCAAATTTCGTACTTTAAATCCAATCACCAATCATGAAGCCTGCATCCCTGACTGCTCTTGCTGCAATTGTGCTAACACTCTCAACCACTCTCCAAGCGGCTGACTACTCTCTCAATCTTCCCGACAACGTCACTCGGCCCTGGGTCGCCCCGGAAATCTGGACCACGCCAATGATGGATTGGCAGCTTTCCGAAGGACGCGTCGAGATCACTCAAGGGGGTCGGGGGCATGACCTTCAACTCCTCACCCACCAAATGAAACCCGGCAACGGCCGCTTTAACATGAAAGTGCGTGCCGGTTCCCTTCGCGACCAATCCAAGGAAGAAGGCCTAGGAGCGGTTGGATTTCGTTTCGCGGTAGTCGGGGCGATGCCAGAAGAATACCGCTCTAATCTGTTTGGCAGTAGCGGCGTCAACGCGGGCGTCACCACGGAAGGAAAACTATTCATTGGAAACAAATTTTCACCCAAGGCTATTGATCCCAAATTACTAGACGATCTCCAGCTCGATATCCAAATCGATTGCGTTGGATCCAATGCCACTGCAACTCTGCTAGCAGCATCTGGAAAGCGTCCGGCCCGGGTTGTTGGCCGCTTTTCCGCTACGATAAAAAGCGACCCACTCATTGGCAATATCGGCTTGTTCGCGGGCCCCATTGACAACAGCGGCCAGTCCAACGCCTCCCGACGTGCCGGTTCAAACGGCGACTACCGCTTCTGGTTCACAGATTGGGAAGTCTCAGGGGACAAAATCACTAGCAGAGAGGAGCAGCGTTTCGGACCGCTCCTATGGTCCCAGTACACCCTCCATGAAAATATCCTAAAAATGACCGCTCACGTCGCTCCCGTAGGCAGTGGCGAAAACAAAACGGTCATTCTATCTCTAAAAAAGGATGGCCAGTGGAAGCCGGTTGGAAGAAGTGCCTACGACCCGCTTTCTCGCACCTCCCATTTTCGTATTGAATCTTGGGATAGCGCAAAAGATACGGACTATCGATTGAGTTTTGAATACGAAACTGCGGACGGTTCGAAAACCGATTATTGGGAGGGCCGTATCCGCAAAAATCCTACCGACCAACCGGAAATCAAACTCGCCGCCCTATCGTGTATGGTCGACTACGCTTTCCCGAATCAGTACATCTACGAGAGCATCAAAGCCCAAAATCCGGATCTCGTCTTTTTCGCAGGAGACCAGATTTACGAAAGTGTCGCCGGCTACAACGTCGTGCGGACTCGCTCCGAAGCAGATGTTCCTCGTGCCTCGCTCAACTACCTGCAGAAATACTGGCTCTTCGGATGGAGCTTTCGCGATGTTCTGAAAGACCGCCCCTCGGTCATCATTCCGGACGACCACGACGTTTATCATGGCAACATTTGGGGCCAAGGGGGCGCTGCAATGCCTAAGGAAGCCAAGTCGACTAGCAGCTTCGGGGGCTACAACATGCACCCGAAATTCGTGAACATGGTTCAACGAACGCAGGTTTCCCACTTGCCAGACCCGTTTAACCCGACTCCTGTCAAACAAGGGATAACCGTTTACTATACGGAACTCAACGTGGGAGGCGTAAGCTTCGCCATACTGGAAGACCGCAAGTTTAAATCGTCTCCTGGCGATGTTCTCGACGAACCGGTCGGCGGCAGCTCCCGCCTCGACCATGTCATGGATCCAGACTACGACACGACTCAGTTGGACAAGCCGGGACTTAGACTTCTTGGAGAACGCCAATTAACGTTCCTCGAGCATTGGGCCAATGACTGGAAAAATGACCAGATGAAGGCGGTGCTGTCCCAATCGCCTTTCGGCTCCGTCGCCACAACACATGGTGGACCCAATAGCCGTCTTGCCGCAGATCTCGACTCCAATGGCTGGCCTCAAAGTGGGCGCAGTCGGGCTCTGGAAATCATTCGCAGAGCCCACGCCATCATGATTCACGGTGACCAGCATGTGGGCACTCTAACTCACCATGGCATTGACGACTGGAACGACTCCGGCTGGTCTTTCGCCCCCCCTGGCATTGCCAATGGATACAAACGGCTTTGGGACCCAATCGAGCCTGGCAAGAATCGCCAGCCAGGATTTCCTGAATACACCGGCGAGTTTCTCGACAGCTTCCGCAACAAAGTCAATGTCTGGGCGGTCAATAATCGTCCTGATACCTACAACCCCGAATTTCAGCCATCTGACAACACCATGATCGAGAGACTTCGGGGAACCGGAAGCGGTTATGGAATCATTCGATTTAAGAAAGACACCCTCGAAACTGTCGTGGAAAACTGGGGACCTGATGAAAACTGGACCCCTCAGAATAATCGAGGACAATATTTCGGTTGGCCGGTTAACATCGGCGTGGAAAAGCAATACGGCCGGAAAGCCGCAGGACACTTGGCCGAATTGAAAGTTCCAGATGCGGCAACCAGCATCCAGGTTATCAACGAATCGACAGGTGAAATTGAATACACCCTACCCGTAAAAGATGAGGAGGCACTCTCCCCAAAGGTCTTCGACAAGTCCGCCACCTACACTATCCTCATCCGAGACATCCAGAGTAAGGAACTGAAAAAACGGGATAATCAGACTCCAAGATAGCGAGAGCATTTGTCTTTTGGGGAGTCGCATAGACTGGTTGCGACTGCCCAACGAGCCGCACTTGTGCGGGAGGGCTGTCGTTCACACCACGCCGCGTCGGTTGTACAGGAAGCGGCCCTCGTGCCGAGCTCTCCCCAAGAAGCAATAGACATTCACCAAGAAACGGACACTGAATATTCTATCTAATCATCTCTTGCCAGAGAACGTCTGCACCCCAGACTTAACCCTAAACCAATTCCGAGTTCTTCTCACTACTCGATTCCCATTTTCACCCTTTATCCTTTAAAATGCCTCACATTAACGCAGGAAAAACGAAGCCGGAATACGACGTCATTGTCGTTGGATCAGGAGCTGCTGGCGGACAGACCGCCTATACACTCGCTATGGATGGCGCTAAAGTCCTCATGCTGGAAGCGGGGCGTAACTACGATCCGGTTAAGGAGACCCCCATGTTCCAGACGCGCCACCAAGCGCCTTTAAGGGACAGCGGCACTCCTGAAAAGCCTTTCGGGTTCTACGATGCTACCATCGATGGTGGATGGAAAGTCCCACACGAACCCTACACCAATGCTTCCGAAAAGTCAGAAGAGCAATTCTGGTGGTGGCGAGCTCGCATGCTCGGGGGACGGACCAATCACTGGGGCCGTATTTCGCTTCGCAACGGAGAATACGATTTCAAGGGCAAGAGCCGCGACGGCGTGGGTATCGACTGGCCCATCGCCTACTCGGATGTGGAACCCTATTACGACAAAGTAGAATCCCTGATCGGCGTCTACGGAAGCAACGAAGGACTAGAAAACACTCCCAACTCGCCTGAGGGCGTTCTCCAACCTCCGCCCAAGGCTCGTGCCAGCGAGATTTACACCCGCAAACATGCCCAGAAACTGGGTATACCCGTCATCCCCATCCACCGTGCGGTTCTCAGCGAGCGACTCAATTCAAAGAAGATCCCAAAGTGGCTGCATCCAAATAATCCCAAAGCCGCCCGGATTCTCGCTCAGGAAATGGAACAGCGCCTTGCTTGCTTCTGGGCAACCCCTTGCGGGCGTGGTTGCTCGATTAAGGCCAATTACCAATCGACTACTGTCCACATACCACCGGCCCTCGCAACAGGGAATCTGGACATCATCACCGACGCTATGGCCCGCGAGGTCGAAATCGACGCTGCTGGAAAGGCGACTGGAGTCAATTTTATCGATAAGACCACGGGGCTCGACTACTCGGTCAAAGGGAAGATCGTAGCTCTGGCTGCCAGTTCGTGCGAATCGGCTCGTATTATGCTTAATTCCAAGAGTGCGCTTTTTCCCAACGGCATCGCTAATTCCTCTGGGAAAGTGGGAAAATATATTATGGATACGGTGGGTGCTGGGCTCGGAGGGCAAATTCCCGCCTGGGAAAATATGCCGCCACACAATGAAGACGGCGCGGGCGGAAGCCATTCCTATGTACCTTGGTGGCTCTACAAAGAACAGTTAGCGGGTAAATTAGACTTCCCAAGAGGTTACCACATCGAAATGGGAGGCAGTCGCGGCACCCCAAGAGTCGGAACGTTTAACGGACTCGAAGATTATACGGAAGGCAGTTACGGGAAGCAATTGAAGGAGGACGCTCGACGCTTTTACGGCAGCTTCATGAGCTACGCCGGCCGCGGGGAAATGGTACCGAACGATGACTGCTATTTGGAAATCGACGATAAAGTAACGGACAAGTGGGGTATTCCAGTTGCTAAGTTTCATTGGAAATGGAGCGATTACGAAATCAGGCAAGCGGCTCACATGCATAAAACCTTTGCCGAGCTAATTACAGAGATGGGTGGGACGATCAGAGACGAAGTTGATACGACCGGGAAGAAAGCGATTCTCCCTGGCGGATTGATCATCCACGAAGTCGGCGGAACGATTATGGGAGACAATCCAAAAACGACCGTATGCAATGAATACAGTCAAACTTGGGACGTCAAAAATCTATTCATCACTGACGGAGGCCCCTTCTGCTCCAACGCCGACAAGAACCCAACCCTAACCATTATGGCCCTCGCCTGGCGATCCGCCGACTACATGATGGATGAAATGAAGAAAGGAAACATTTAATATGGATACCCTAAACGAATCTACTCGTCGTGAGCTAGTCGAATCCAAGCGCATGGATCGCCGATCCGCGATCAAATGGATGCTCACCGCGTCCGCCACCGTTCCATTTCTGAACACGGGGTCCTTCGGACAATCCGGTCCATCCATCTCCACCCCTCAAGGCTATGGTTCCGATCCAAATCTCGTTATACCCGAGAGTCCTCCCTGGGAACGTATTCTAAATGCGGAACAACTAAAGACGGTCACTGCCCTTTCAGACGTCATTCTTCCGAGAACAGGCGACTCCCCCAGTGCCAGCGAACTGAAGGTACCCGACTTTATCGACGAATGGGTAAGCGCCCCCTACCCGGCTCAGGTTAGCGACCGCGAAGTCATTCTCCCTGGACTCAAGTGGATCAACGACGAGTCTCAAAAGCGTTTCAAAAAACCGTTTTACGATCTCTCGGAGGCGCAGCAGACCAAAATATGCGACGACATTTGCTACCTCCCGAAAGCGAAACGTAGATACAAGAATGCGGCTGAGTTCTTCGCCAAATACCGTGACCTAAGCATGGGCGGCTACTACACCACCAACGAAGGCGCTCGAGAAGTCGGCTACGTCGGCAACGTCGCCTTGGCCAAGTTCGACGGTCCACCCCCTGAAGTTTTGAAGTTTCTCCGAGTCGACAAGGCACCTTGGTAGTGGGGAAATAAATTTTAACATCGCTTAGCTTGTTGTTCCTGCGGAACAAATGGGTGTCTCTTCGAGCCCATAGATTTTCAGATTGACGAATGCCGAATTTAGGTAGGGAAGGCTGGCCCAGTCCTCCGATAGCATGTCAACGATCTGGACCATAAACTTTCTTCCCGAGCGGTCGATATCTGAGCTCTCCAACCCAGCCTATGGTCGACAGCGCGACTTCGGCCCTATCGTATTCAGCAACCTCTGCTGCCACCCACGAGAGGCTTTGACCCGCAAAAGAGCTATTGCTCGCGGCTAAAAATTCTCTTGAGGACCCCCAATCTATTCTTTCGAGGTAAACCCTTCCGGTGTCTCACCCACAAAATACACATCCCGATCCGGCCGCGAGCCAGGGGAATGGATGTCCAGCATTTCGAGCGGGGAGTCGCTCGTGACAAACTTGTGCCGCGTTCCTGGTGGCAAACGCAGAAAATCTCCGGGGTTTAACTCGTATTCAGAATCATCTAGTATCGCCTTTCCGGTCCCACTGACAACATAATAGCATTCCTCGGCGATTTTGTGATAGCTCTCACTCGTTTCTTGGCCTGCTTCAACCCTTACACGATAAGCAGTGAACTGCCCCTCCTGACCCGGAGCGATCAAGGATTCGATTTCATAGGGGCCTAATCTCTTCCTCTCGTGCGACGATGAATTACGTTGATACAGAATTTTCACATTTATGGACTTATATTTTTCATTCAAGAGACACAAGGCTCAGGATCACTTATCTTGCGTTCCATCCTCCAAGCGACTCATCGCATAAAGAGACCCGATCAGTAGCGAATCGAAGCGAAAGTCACCTTCTAAGGTATTCACATTCTTCGATCAATCTGTCCGAAAAATCTCCTATTCCTGGAAACGAGCTTTAGCAGGAGCCCTGACGACCGTGGGGCTAAGCTTTCTGATCATCTATACGCTAACCCCTTCTGCCGAGTATCTTCCGGAGGGAGAAGAAGCTAAGATTTTCTCGCGGCTTATAATGCCTCCCGGATATAATATTGAGACGATGGACGAAATTGCCCGAGAGGTGAATGATTATTTCGTCCCTTACATGAACCGGCTCAATCCTGACAGCGAAGTCCACCTCAAAAGAGACGTTCCCCCGATTGCCCGAATGCTGATGATTTTGAGGACTGGGATGATACAAATCGTAGCTGAATGCGAAGATCCTACACGCATCGATGAACTCAGCGATGTGTTTTCCAACTACTTTGAGAAATTTCCGGGCATAAGAAATTTCAATAGTCGAGGATCGATCATTTCCAGCAACGACGGAGGTTCTCGTAGCGTAAATCTCGATATAAGTGGAGCGGATCTTTCCATAATTTACACTGTCGCCGACAAGGCCTATCGAAGAGCATTCGAGGTACTCGATTCACCTCAGGTAAACTCCGAACCTTCCGCATTGAGCCTGCAACAACCCATGGTGGAAATTCGCCCCAATTGGGATCGAGCCGCCGAACTGGGATTCACGAACCAGTCGTTTGGCTTCGCCTTGTCTGCTCTCACCGACGGTGCTTATGTGGACGAGTTTCTCCTAGATGGGCAACGTATAGATGTATTTCTCTACAGTCGTGACGGAGAGATAGGAAGCCTAGATGAATTGGCAAATCTACCCTTGTACGCACCCGCAGGAGGCATCGTCTCAGTCGATGCGGTTGCGGACCTTGTGGAAAAAGTGGATACTTCGTCTATTCGTCGCCTGAACGGAGAACGGACGGTTACCTTGAATATCATCCCTCCTCGGTCAATCGCTCTGGAGGATGCTGTCGAGATCGTTCGAAACGAAATCGTCAACCATTTACGGGACCAAGGTGAAATCGATTCAAACGTCATAGTCGATGTTACGGGTGCGGGCGATCAACTTCAAAAAACCCGCGAGGCCTTGATTGGCAACTTTCTAATCGCGGTCGTTCTCTCCTATCTCCTGCTCGCAGCAGTCTTTTCCCACTGGGGATTTCCATTCATCATCCTGGCGACTGTGCCTATTGGGATCGCCGGAGGGATCGCCGGGCTGTGGCTTTTAAACGCTTCCGGATTTATATTCAGCTTCTTTGGACTTAAACCCATTCAGCAGCCTTTCGACATGATAACGATGCTTGGATTTCTTATACTACTTGGGACCGTAGTTAACAATCCAATACTCATCGTCAGCAAAACGATCGACAGCCTCAGGGCAGGTATAAGCATCTCCGAATCCATTCACGCTGCCACTCTATCAAGAATCCGTCCAATTTTGATGTCCACGACAACAACCGTATTCGGGATCGCCCCATTAGTCGTCTTCCCTGGAGCGGGAACGGAACTTTACCGCGGGGTCGGTGCAATTGTCCTTTTCGGCCTAATGTTTTCAACCTTCGTCACATTAATCTTTCTTCCTTCCTTTCTCACCCTGTCACTCATGACCATCGAGAAGCTATTTCCTCAGAAGGAGCCTATGTCGGCTAAAATACTGGCAATGTGAATGTTCCCGTTTGTCTGAGAAAAGGAATTGCTGAGATCTATATTTTGATCAGTCTTTAATCCATGTCCAAGAATCACACCCCAAATTTGCTCAACCGTCGCGAGACGATAAAGCAGCTCGCCGTTGGAGCAGGAACCCTTGCCCTTCCCCAGTTTCTTCAAGCCAAAGGTACTCTCGCATCCAATGGGCTCACCCTAGCAGTCCAACAGTATTCCTTCAATCGGCAACTTAGAGACGGGACCTTTGACATCCTAGATTTTCCAAAAACCGTCGTCGAAGGCACTGGAATCACCGCTTTGGAGTACTTCAATGGGCATATTCTAGACAAAGTGAGAGACACGCGTTTCTTCCGAGAATTGAAACAACGAAGCAACGATGTCGGAGCCACTTGCACAATGATGCTTTGCCGGTCGGATGTTGCTCTCGATTCTCCGGACTCATCAACGCGTTACAATGCTGTAGAGGGCTATATTCCTTGGATGGAGGCGGTTCGCTTGCTCGGCGGAAATGCGATACGCGTCGACTGCCGGTCCGACGGAGACTTCGAGGAACAAAAGAAGTATGCGATAGATGGTCTACGACAGCTTTGCGATGTCGCCACCCCTTTTGGGATGAATATCCTAGTCGAAAATCACGGTGGATTCTCCAGCAACGGAAAGTGGCTCGCCGATGTCATGAGTAAGGTCGAGAAGCGAAACTGCGGCACCTTGCCCGACTTTCAGAATTTTCATGGGTACGATCCCTATAGGGGAGTTGAAGAACTCATGCCCTATGCCAAAATCGTCTGTGCAAAGTCCAAGGAATTCGACAGCGAAGGTAACGAAACCAATATCGACTACAGGCGGATGATGAAGATTGTCCTGGACTCAGGATTCAAGGGCTCCATTGGGATCGAATTCGAAGGTCATGGCGTAGACCCCGTTAAAGGTATCCTAGCGACTAAGCGACTGATCGAACACGTTGTTGGCGAACTGGCTTAAGGTTCAGGCAGCACGCGATCTTGGTTCGGCAGAGCTCACCACCCAGAGCCTGCCGCTGGGCCGAGCGCCCATTTACCAATATCAGATTAATCAGTTGTGAACCGTCTGTCGATATGGGTGTAGCCCCCATCCACATACAAAATCTGCCCAGTCGTGTGCGAGGACTTAGGCGACGCTACAAAAACCACAGTGTCTCCGATTTCCTCGATCGTCGTCATCCGCTTCTCTAACGGGATCGAATCGCAGATCGCCTTCAAATCGCCTTTCGGATCCGACTGCTGCGCGATCCACCGCTCGTAAAGCGGGGTCATCACCTCAGCGGGAATGACGCAATTGACGCGGATGCCGTCGCCCGCCAAATCCAGAGCCCACTCCCGAGTAAGCGCATTCAGGCCTCCCTTGGACGCCGCGTATCCCGAGGTTCCTCCTTGCCCGGTTTCCGCAACCTTGGAACCAATGTTTACAATATTGCCTCGGCTCGCCTTCAAAGCGTCCAAACAATGGTGCACCAAGGCGTAGCACTGCGTTAGGTTCTTTTCCAGCGAACCGCGAAACGCCTCTACACTGGCCATCAAATCCACTCCGTCATTCACGCCGGCGTTGTTAACCAGCACATCGATACGTCCAAATTCCTCCAGCGTCTGGGAGACGGCCGCGAACACCTCCGACTCTCTGGTCAATTCTGCCAACCGGAAAGCCGCTTGTGCCCCTTCCGATCGCAGAGCCTCGCAAAAGGTCTCCCCCTCTTCCCGATTGCGACCGAATACCACAACGATGGCTCCCTCCGCCGCGAACGAACGGGATATCCCTTCGCCAATTCCTTTATTGCCTCCCGTGACGATCACAACCTTGCCCTTCAGCTCTGTATCCATGCCTTTCCTTGATGGCGTCCAATCAAAAATCAGCAACCTCATACCGCTCAAATTAACTGAAACAGTCGAGCGACGTGCTCAAACGGTAAACTCTCTTGGTTCGGCTTCCAACACGACCCCTCCCCAACAAAAACCCTACAGGTGTGTGATTTTGGGGTTTATCATTTGCATTCGGGTAACGAGCCGTCCTAACTTCCTTCCCAACACTGCCATCTCTATCCCTTCATGACCGCACCCACCACTAATCAACTCCACCAGGTGACCTGCCTCTTCATCGGGCTCATCTCTCTTGTTTCCCTATCCGCTGTAGAGCTTCCTGAAGGCTACGCCCTCCAATACGAACAATCCTTCAACTCCAAAAATTCGTATGACGACTTCATGATGACGGACTCGTCTGCTTGGGTACTAAAAAAGAAAAAGGGTAAACAGTTTCTGGCCCTCGAAGGTAAGAGCAAGTACGAGCCCCCACACCGTTCGCCCCTGAATATCGCCCTAATTAAAGGGAAGACTTTTGGAAGCTTTGTTCTCGAAGTGGCTATCCTTCAAAGTGGCGTCAAAGGCACTCCAATTGCCCAGTTCATGAAGGAAAATCCAGACCCCACCAAAGCGGGAGGGTACGCTCATAGAGACCATTGCTTTTTCTTCGGTTTCCAAGATCCCGCTCACTACATATATATCCACGTAGCGAAGACAGGTGACAACAACGCTCACAATGTTTTCGTCGTTAACGAGTCGCCCCGAACTCCCATCACAGACTTCCGGACCGTGGGAGTAGACTGGGGAGTCAATGTTTGGCGTAAGATTCGCATAGTCCGCGATGTGGCGAAGAGCACTGTCGCTCTATACTTCGATGATATGCTCACTCCCATAATGATTGCTGACGACGTGCCATTCGAGCAGGGATTCATCGGATTTGGCTCTTTCGACGACATCGGTTGGGTCGATAGTATCAAGATCTGGGCGCCAGAATCTAAAACCAATACTCAGACCTTTTTTGAATAGTCTCTCCCGCCCTATAAGGCTATCCGATATGAAATTCGCTATTTGTAACGAAACTTACCAAGGCTGGAGCCTGAGCGACACGTGTGCCAGCGCTTTCGATACAGGGTATCAAGGGCTCGAGATTGCTCCGTTTACGCTGAATGAGGACCCACGTGACCTGACGATACTTGAAGCAAAGTCCATGGGTAACATCGTTCGAGAGCATGGCCTCGAAGTCGTCGGACTCCACTGGCTCCTCGTCAAACCGGAAGGAATGCATTTGACGACCCCTGATTCAGCGGTTCGCCAAAAGACTCTCGACTTCGGAAAGCACCTAGCCGACCTCTGTGCTGCGATGGGCGGTAAAGTGATGGTTTGGGGGAGTCCCAAGCAACGAAATCTGAATACAAATGATTCCTACGATGATGCGGCCAACCGAGCCGCTGATCTACTTCGCTCGCTTGGCGAACATTGTGCGACGCTCGCCGTATCCATCGCCATGGAACCGCTTGGACAGAACGAGACGAATTTCCTAACTTCCGCGGCAGAGACGATTAAGTTGATAGACAAGATCAACCACCCAAACATCCGCCTGCATCTCGATGTTAAGGCCATGTCCGCTGAGCCTGGATCGATTCCCGAAATCATCGATTCGAGCCGCGACTACACAATTCACTTCCACGCCAACGATCCGAATCTCCTGGGTCCCGGTATGGGCGACCTAGAATTTCAACCCATCGCAGACGCCCTCGACAACGCCGGCTACGACCGGTGGGTTTCCGTCGAAGTCTTTGACTACTCCCCTGGCGCCGAGAATATTGCCAAGGAAAGTCTACAAAACCTCAAAAAAGCATTCAAAAGCACCCCCTCCCTATGAGCACAGAAGAATCAAATCGCGAAGCCGCCTTAATCGCCGAAGCAGAAGCCTCCCCCCTAATCAAAAGGCTGGGAATTTTCACCAAACTATCCGGTCCGGGTTGGCTCCAAGGCGCCATCACCCTCGGCGGCGGCTCGCTCGCCGGAGCCCTCTACCTGGGTGTGATCGCAGGCTTCGGGCTCCTCTGGCTGCAACCTCTCGCGATGATCTGCGGAATCATAATGCTCTCGGCCATCGCCTACGTCACCCTCTCGACCGAGAAAGCGCCCTTTGGGCTCGTCAACACTCACCTTTCCCCCGCTCTGGGCTGGGCCTGGATGATCGCCACCATAATGGCCAATATCGTCTGGTGCATGCCCCAGTTCAACCTCGGCCGCGCCGCCATCCAGCAAAACCTGCTGCCCTTCGTGGGCGACAGCAACACCTCGACCGCTATCATATGCCTAATTCTCCTAACGATCGGATTCGCCATCAACGTCCTCTACGAATCCGAAGGCAAGGGGGCCAGGACCTTCGACCGAATTATCAAGGTCATGGTCGGCATGATCGTTATCTCCTTCATTCTAGTCGTCATCACACTAGCGACAACGGGAGGCATTCAATGGGGCTCTCTTTTCGGCGGCTTAATCCCTAATCCCAAACTACTCATCTCTCCCGCGGCAGGTTACGCCGATCTCATTGCCGCATCCAGCCACCCCGACTGGTGGACCGCCAAAATCATTACTGACCAAAGGGACATCATCATCGCCGCCTTTGGTACTGCCGTAGGAATCAACATGACCTGGCTGCTCCCTTACTCATTGCTCAAAAAGAGCTGGGGGAAGACCCATCGCTCCTTCTCGATATTCGACCTGTCCATTGGCCTTTTCATTCCTTTCTTTCTAGCGACCAGCTGCGTCGTCATCGCCGCTGCCTCCCAGTTCCACACAAAAATCGGCGACGTCGACCCCAACTCTCCCGTCGCAGCCGGAACGCTCGCCCAACTCCAGGAAGCCCATCCCGGAACGACCAACGCCGCCGACCTTGAGCTGGCACTCAGCTTGGTCAAACGAGACAATTTCCAGTTGGCCACCACTCTCGAGCCGCTCGCAGGCAAGGTCGTCTCCCAAACCATTTTCGGACTCGGCGTCCTCGGAATGGCTGTATCTACGATCATCATTCTCATGCTGATCAACGGGCTCGCCTTTCAGGAGCTACTCGGGAAACGCGGCGATAAGAATGCACACTACATTGGGTGTGCCGTTTCCGGTATTGCCGGATTCGCTGGTCCCTTTGTATGGACCGGTGCGGCCGCGGCTGCCTTGGCTATTCCAACCTCTGTAATCGGCGGCTCCCTAATCCCAATCGCCTATTTTACTTTCTTCCTGATGATGAATTCCAAGAAGGTGCTCGGTGAGAACCGACCGGAAGGTACCACCCGCATTATCTGGAACGTTCTCATGGGATTTGCCACCGGCGTCGCCACTATCGGCTCAGTCTGGGTCCTCTACGGGAAGTCTCACATGAGAGACTGGCACGGGATGATACCTGCGGCAGGTCTCGTCCTCCTCGCAATTCTGTTCATCATAGGAATTTACTCGTTTCTCAAAAACGAACGCGAATCATGAAATTCGGTATCATTGGATCTGGAATGATCGCGAAGTTTCACGCCAAGGCGATCGAGGCCATGGCGGGCTCCGAACTGCATTCCGTCTATAGTCGCAATCCGAAGAGCTCAAAAGCGATCGCTGACGAGTTCGGCTGTGCCGCCAGCAACGATTTGGATGCGTTTCTAGCCGACCCGGAACTGGAGATCGTCACGATAGCCACGCCGTCTGGGGCGCATCTAGAACCGGCGATAGCGGTAGCGAGGGCGGGCAAACATGTTATTTGTGAAAAGCCATTGGAAATCACAACGGATCGCGTCGACGAGATGGCCGCTGCCGGAAAGGAGAATGGCGTTACTATATCCGGCATTTTCAATAGGCGTTTTAATCCCGGGCTTGTCGCACTGAAAAAGGCCGTCGACAAAGGCCGATTCGGCCAGATTTCTCTAGCTGATGCCTATATCAAATGGTATCGAGATCAGGACTACTATGATTCCGGCCAATGGCGCGGCACCTGGGCACTAGATGGTGGCGGAGCGCTCATGAACCAGTCAATTCACGCAATCGACCAACTACTCTACGTTGCAGGGCCGGTTAAATCCGTCACTGCATCCACAGCGACGTTAGCTCACGAACGGATCGAAGTCGAAGACACTGCAGTTGCCATGCTCGAATTCGAAAGCGGCGCTCGCGGAGTCATCCAAGGCTCGACTGCCTGCTGGTCGAAAGACGGGCATTCCGCTGAGGTGCAGATTTGCGGGAGCGAAGGATCTGCTTTCCTCGCCGACGACAAATTTCGAGTTTGGGAATTCAAAGAAGAAACGTCTGAGGACGATCGCATTCGCTCTGAGCTCATGGTGAAAACGGGAACCAAAGGAATTGGAGCGAACGATCCGAGTGCCATCGATTTCTCGGGTCACCAGCTCAATTTTGAAGATGTAGTGAAAGCCATTCAGGAGAACCGTTCTCCAATCGTAGACGCGACAGAAGCACGCAAGGCCGTTGCGCTCATCAATGCAATCTACGAAAGCGCGAAAAACGACTCCAAAAAAGTCCTTCTTTCAGCCCCTTCAATCCCCGGCTAGAGTATCGTCTTCCGAAACAATCAGGTTTCGGATATTCGGCAAAGCCAGGCTTCTTCGTCCGTTTCCAAGCTTAGCGAGAAAGGGGTCCTTCGAAGGATCTCCCGCAGCAGGTTCGTCTTCCTCATCAACCTCTTCCTCATCCTCATCATCAAGGAAAACATATTCATCTGCTTCATCGAAGAGTTTGGAAATCCGTCGTGCTTCTGGCTCGAGAACCAATGACGGATTGGGAAGGCGGCCCTTCTTAACAAACACAAACAGGCAAGGGTAGTAATCTTTTAGGTACCGATCTTGAAACTCGTCAATCCACTTGCTTGAAACCTCGCTCCTATTACTAAGTAAAACAACATCGGAAAAATGGATACAACAATCATACCATTGAAGCAGCTTTCGTTCCTGCTGTATCCGATTGCAATCGGCTATGGTTATTATCCGACCCAATTCGTAATCCGATCCTTGTAGCCAGTTGAAAAAAGCTTCTACAAAATCCGCTGGATCCGAGATCCCATCTGCGACAACAAAAACCGTTTCACTTGAAGCTTCCACAATAACGCCTTCGTCAGCACCCTTCCACAAATACCGCTTCTGTTCGCAGAGGGCGTGACGAATAGGGAGCACTGACTCCCGGTGAGCCGCATCATCTTCCGAAATGAAAACCTGAGATCCGTTAGAAGAATCCAGTCCAAAATCTACAAGATCTGAAACAACCGAGGAGCGGCCACCGCCACGAGAACCCAAAATAAGGTAGACAAACCGTTCCGACATATACCCGAAATACTGACGCTATATTCTCGGAAGGTTAAAATGAGAACAAGCGATTTTGCGCATGCTGACGCATCCAATGATCAATCGTCACTAGATTAGCCATCGCTTCAACAATCGGGACGGCTCGCGGCAAAACGCACGGATCATGTCGCCCTCGAGCCTTCAGTTCGGTCTCATTCCCATCTTTGTTCACTGTCGGCTGCGACTGAAGAAGTGTTGCCGTTGGTTTGAAAGCAACGCGAAAACGGACTTCCTCCCCATTCGTAATTCCCCCTTGAATTCCCCCCGAACGGTTTGTCTTTGTTCGAACTCGGCCGTCTCGAATCTCGAAGTGGTCATTGTGCTCGGAGCCCGACAGTCTTGTCCCCGAGAACCCACTCCCCACTTCAAACCCTTTGGTGGCAGGAAGGGAAAGCATCGCCTTCGCTAAATCCGCCTCAAATCGGTCAAACACCGGCTCACCGAGCCCAACCGGCAAATTGCGTATCAAACATTCGATGACGCCGCCCACGGAATCGCCTTGGCTTCGCACCTCACGGATTCGGTCGATCATTGCTTGGGCCGTGCCTGCATGTGGGCATCGAACCGCACTTGCCTCGATCAGTTCGAGGGATACATCGGCATCTTCGGGCATCTCGATATCCTGAATCCGCTTCACGTAGGCAATCGTTTCAACTCCAACGGCAAGACCAAGAATCTTCTTCGCTATGGCTCCCGCGGCAACCCGCCCGATTGTCTCACGGGCAGAAGAGCGGCCCCCTCCTTCCGGATCTCGATGTCCAAACTTCGTTTGATAAGTGTAGTCAGCGTGGGAAGGCCTAAACTTTTCCTTCATTTCAGCATACGCTTCTGGGCGATGATCTTTGTTGAAGACCAACATGGAAATCGGGGTTCCCGTCGTACGGCCCGCATACACTCCAGATAGTATCTGAACCTTGTCCAACTCTTTTCGAGGCGTGACGATATCACTCTGGCCTGGCCGCCTCCGGTCTAACTCGAGCTGAATTTCCTCAGCCGTTATCGACAGGTTTGGAGGGCACCCATCCACGACAACGCCCACAGCTCCTCCATGGCTTTCACCCCAGGTGCTAATCGAAAATAGTTTGCCGAAAGTATTAGGCATAGCGACGACCCTACGAGCTGACCCGAACGAATAAAGGAAAATCTTGCTCTAGATATCCAGGCAGAAACCTTAAAGACCTAGATTCCAGGATCGAAACCTGAAACATTGCCCTTCCCGAGCTGCTGGTTCATTCCCAGAGCAGGCGTCGCCTCTTTGCATGTCCCAATATTTTTGGCGGGAACGCCAACAACGGTGCCGTGCGCTTTAACGCTGTGGAGCACCACACTACCCGCCCCAATTTTCGCTCCCTCACCAATTTTGATATTACCAAGGACTTTTGCTCCCGCAGCGATCAAGACCCCGTCACCTACCTTAGGGTGCCGATCCCCTCTCTCTTTTCCGGTTCCACCTAAAGTGACTCCGTGCAGCAGCGAAACGTTGTTCCCTACAACGGCCGTTTCACCAATTACCACCCCTGTTGCGTGGTCTATGAGTATTCCATGACCGATTGTCGCCGCAGGATGTATGTCCACTCCGAATACTTTCGAAATCAAGCTCTGTAGATACAAAGCAAGGGTTTTACGATCCTCGTACCAAAGGTAGTGAGCGAAGCGATACGCAGACAGAGCATGGAATCCCTTAAAGAAAAGGAAGGGTGAGAGGTATCCGCCTGCCGCTGGATCCCGCTCTTTAACCGCTTGCAGATCTATGAGAATGCACTCTCGAAGCCCCTTTTCCAATTCGAGGATTTGAAAAAACAGATCCCTCAAAGTGATGCTGGGGAGGATGTCATCCCGCATTTTAGAGGCGAGTGTGTAGCTGAGAGCGGCTTCAAACGAATTTTGCCCTAATACCGTTTCTTCGAGATAGGCAACGAGGAGACGCTCATCTTTCGTCGACTGATCCGCCTCCTTGCGAAGAGACTCCCAGATTATGTTACTTAGAGCGTCCATATTAAAATTTGTATCTCAACAATGACCTTGGACCGTATGCACTGGAACATCGAGCGCCAATGCAAATCAATCTCGAAACTGTTTTGTTCGAAAACTCTCCCCGTCAATATTTTATTGCAAAGCACTGGTTCAATCTATCGTCGGTCGACTTTCACTAATAGAATTGAGAAAAGTAGGCTCATGGAACAATGATTTGTGACCTCTAGTACATTCGGTTGTGTCAAATCGAAAACCCTAGCTGGGATGGAATCACTCAATTTTGACAATCAAATAATAAGTATGAATAAACTATTAGCTTCAATAGCGGCCTTCGCCCTGTTTGTGGTATCTTCGATCGGCGACGTCATCGTCACTAAATCTGGCTCCAAAATCGTAGGTAAAATCCAGGAAATCGACGGCGGAAAGATAAAAATATCGACCGATTTTGCGGGAGACATAGTGGTCGACCAAACCCAAGTCGAACAAATGACCACCGACGATCCTATTTTTGTTTCGATTGAGGGTGGTGCCTCGTTCTCAGGAAAAATCACCGGCTCTGATGACGGATCTCTGAAAGTCACGACCGAAAAAGGCAGAATGACTACCTCTGTTTCCAATGTCAAAGAAAGCTGGCAGATCGGAAGCATGAGTCCCACCGAAAAGAAAATGCGCCGCAGTTGGGCTTACCTAGCGGCTTTCGACCTCGCAGGCAAAAGCGGGAACAAATCCAGCACTGGATTCGGAATGAGCTTCCGAGCCACCTTAAACGGGCCGGATGATAGGCTGTCTTTCTTTACAAGGGCAAATTTCGAAGAAACCGACGGGATTAAGAGCGCCGATGATGCTCGGGTAGGGGTAGACTACTCGAACCAGATCAACGACGAGTGGAACTGGTATGTCAGCAGCGAACTAGGACGCGATGTTATCAAGGGCACAGATTTGTTCGTCACAACGGCAGGCGGTTTCGGATATACGATAACTAAATCCGATTCTAGATTCCTCAACATTCGCGGTGGTGTCGGCTATCGGTTTGAGGAATACAGCGATTTCTCCACCCCGATCCGCGAGCAGCTAAACGCCGCCAGTCTAGACTTCGGTCTCGAGCACAAGGAAACGCTCACGTGGGGTACGTTGGTCAATCGTATCAAGTTTACGCCTACCATTGAAGACTTTGGCAGTTTCCGCCTCTACCAAGACACCGCTCTCGATCTTCCTCTCAAGGCTGATCAATACAGCGTCCGACTAGGTTTCGCTAATGACTGTGACAGTGACGCGGATCTGAGCGGAAAGAAGGAACTCGATACCACCTACTACATTCGCCTCGTGCTGAACTGGCAGTAGTTGCATCAACACCCCTTTCCCAACGCCTCCGCTTTTCGCAGCCGAGGCAGTTTTTATATCAAGAGCTTTCCCCAACGACTCAGGCAGAGACTTCCTCTTCCACTCCGAACACCGCATCGACGTAATTGTCGATCTGGTACGCCTGTAAATCCTCAGCCTTCTCACCAAAACCCAAAAAGTAAATTGGCAATTTCAACTCACGGTATATTCCTACAAGAGAACCTCCTCTGCTCGTCCCGTCTAGCTTAGTCACAATCAGTCCATCGAGACCAAATTTCTCGTGAAAAACACGAGCTTGCTCAATGGAGTTTGACCCTAAACTCCCATCAACCACCAAAAGGCTGTAATGCGGTGCCGATTCATCGCGTTTTTGCAATACACGCCTAATCTTGGCCAGCTCATCCATCAAATTGCTCTTCGTATGCAAACGACCCGCCGTGTCGATGATCAACGTGTCCTTTCTTCGGCTCTTGGCAGCCTGCCACGCATCGTAGGCAACGGCCGCCGCATCTGCGCCACGTTCACCGGAAACGATCTCTAGGTCCAATCGGTTCGTCCACTCTTTCAACTGCTCAATGGCCGCGGCTCGAAACGTGTCGCAGGCCGCCACCAGAACTTCTCTTCCCTCGGCCTTGCATTGGCTCCCCAGTTTCGCGGTCGTGGTGGTCTTTCCAGACCCATTTACCCCAATCAGACAGATCACCGTGGGCCGGTCATCCTTAAACTCGATCGTTCCCTCCGAGCCATCTAAAACGCGCCTAAGGACAGATGATCCGATTTTCGCTACATCCTGACCGCGCAGTTCCCTGTCTTTCCGGTAAGCCTCTTTCGTTTCTTCAACGATTTCTTCTGTCGTCTCGTATCCAAAATCTGCTCCATAGAGCGCTTCTTCTAATTCCTCGATAGTCGATGCATCTAGCTTCGCGCGACGGAAGATCCCGCCTGTCTTGTCAGCGATATTCTTGGCGGATTTCGAGAGCCCCTCTTTGAATTTCTTAAAAAGCGATAGCATAGTCTAATCGAATTAGAGATTTTTCTGACCCGGCCAATACCGAATTTCAGCTAACTTGATGCTCAATCCCAACTCGCCTGTCTCGACGGCCGGTTCAACTGCCCACGAAGCTTGTCGAGTATTCCATTTACGAATCGACGCGACTCCTCCGAGGAATACATTTTGCTCAGATCGATCGCCTCATTGATTGTGACCACTGGAGGAATATCCTTTCGCAAAAGCAGTTCGTAGATCGCCATTCTCAATATCGATAGATCGATTTTGGCAATTCGATCGAAATCCCAATTGTTCGCGATTTCTTTTATCTTATCGTCGATCGCATCTAGATTTTCGATCACGCCAAAGATAAGCTCGTCAGCGAATGCGTAGTAATCTCGTTCCTCCTCCTGGTCTTCGTAGAAAACTCTGAGATCTTCATTAATGTCTTCGGGATGGTTGATCAACCACGAGTAAAGGTACTGCATGCAAGCGATGCGGCACAGTCGTCGTTGCGGTTTTTTGACTTCTGACATGACTGTTACCTGTAGTCGCGACGCAACTGCGCCATTTCGAGAGCGCATTGCCCAAACTCCGTTCCCTTGGGAATCGGTCCCACACAACGTTCTTTCACCTGATCCTCGTTGTCCCCAACAATTACGCCATTCACGAGCGGAATACCCGACTCCAACGCCACTTGCTGCAAGCCGATATTCGAGGAATCCGCCACCAACTCAAAATGCTTTGTGCCACCCGCTATGATAACACCCAAAGCAATGATCGCGTCGAAATACGCTTTGCCTGCCATGAGTTGTGCAGCGATAGGAAGCTCGTTTGATCCCGGCACCCGCTCGACAATAATTTTCTCTTCCAAGACACCCGCTTTCGCCAAGGCCGCCTGAACCCCGAACAATAGACCATCCACATAAATCTGGTTATAACGAGCAGCGACAATCGCGACCCTAAAATCGGATCCGTCAATATTGGAAGGTTCTGGCGATAAGCGGCTCATATTAAGAACAAGGTGAGAAGAGACACGGGAATGAGCCCGTTACCCAGCCATGTAAAGTAGGAATTCGGATTAATCTCAATTCGGCCGCTGGGCACGGCCTTTGTTACAATGAGACCTGCTCCACAATTTCGAGGCCGTAACCGTCTAATCCGACCACGTTACGACTGGTATTCGAGAGAAGGCGGATTTTCTCTAGCCCAAGCGCCACAAGAATTTGGGCTCCTATCCCATAGTCACGCAGTCCCATGTCTCCGGTCTTTCCGGCTGAATTGTCGATCTGAGAAAGTCCGTTGTCTGGACGACTAATAAAAACAACCGCTCCGCATCCCTCCTTGCCAACGCGGGTCAGCGCCCTTTGCAGCCCGTCGCTTCCCCGTCCTCCGGTTTTTCGAAACAGATCCGTGAATAGATTCTCTGCATGCACACGTACCAGGGTCGGCGAAGGACCAATCTCTCCAGAAAGCAACGCATAGTGCTCAACGTGGTCGAGCTTACTCCGAAAAACCTTAAGACGAAAAGATCCGAACTCACTCTCAAACGGCAATTCACTTACCTCATCCACGAGTTTGTCGCGCTTGCGACGATACTCAATCAAGGCCGCGATCGAAATCATTTTGAGCCCAAACTTCTCCTTGAACACACAAAGCTCAGGAATCCGGGCCATCGAACCGTCGTCGTTTAGAATCTCGCAGATGGCCGCACAAGGGAAAAGTCCCGCTAGTGAAGCCAGATCAATCGCCGCTTCCGTATGACCCGCTCGCTCAAGGACACCTCCATCCCTTGCTTTAAGCGGAAATATGTGGCCAGGCTGGACGAATTCATCGGGAGATGTATCAGGATTTCCCAAAAGCTGGAGCGTACGAAATCGGTCATAAGCGCTGATTCCCGTGGTAATACCATCCGCCGCATCGATGGATATGGTAAAATCGGTCTTGTGGGCCTCCCGGTTTTCATCCACCATTCGATTGATTCCGAGCCGCTGCAAGTGGTGGCCTGTGCAAGGGGCGCAAATGAGCCCTCGAGCGTGCTGAATCATCATGTTCACCACCTCCGGAGTCACTTTTGAAGCCGCGACGATGAGATCGCCCTCGTTCTCTCGCGACTCGTCATCCGTCACGATAACGGGCCGACCCGCAGCAATTTCCTCAATTGCCTCCTCGACACTATCGAACGCTATTTCTTCTTCGATCTGACTCATTCTGGCCATCAGTGAAACGCAAGTCTCAGCAATGACAACTCGATACACCGGATTCCCGCAAGTGATCCGGGCATAAAAAAGCAGGGCCTCGTCCAAAAGCCCTGTCTTTTAACAATCCATCTAATTGTAGGAACAATATCAAAAATACAAAAACGTCTTATAAAACTCTTCGTGATCGGTATGTCGGTGCAAATTCCTGTTTCCTTGGGTAAAGGCACTCACTTTTTTTCGTTTTTCTGCGGAAATCACTCATCAGACAGGCAAATCACACCCTAGAGACCGGTATCCAAGCGTAAGCCTATTAGACTATCAGATTATCTACCAACAACTTAAAGCTCTACCAAAATCAGACGAAAACAATTCTATCGGAGATAGCTTCAATAACGCTTTTTTCTCGATAATACTTCTCGAACGTACCTTTCTCACTGCAAACAACACGCCGAAAACCGTGATAGTCGCCGAAAACCTCACCAAAACCTTTCGTGATAAGAAACGCGGCCTCGTTAAAGCGGTCTCCAATGTCAGCCTAACTAGCGACCCTGGAAAAATCTTCGGCCTCCTCGGGGCAAACGGTGCCGGGAAGACCACTACCCTCCGAATGCTAGCTACACTTCTCGAACCGACGAGAGGAACCGCGACCATCGCGGGTTTCAGCATTAGGGATGATCCTCAGGAGGTGCGGCGAAATATCGGGTTCCTGTCCGGGAGCACCGCTCTTTATGGCCGCTTGAGCGCTCGCGAGATGATCCAATATTTCGGTAAACTCAACGGAATGAGCGGCCCCGAACTGACTAGCCGGATCAACGAGCTCGTAGAGCGCCTCGAAATCGGCGAATTCCAGAACGCCCGTTGTGACAAGCTCTCTACGGGTCAGAAGCAGCGAGTCTCCATAGCACGCTCCATAGTGCACAGTCCACCCGTCATGATCTTTGACGAACCCACCAACGGCCTCGATGTGATGACTTCGCAAACAATCATGGCATTTATCGAACAGTGCCGCACTGATTCACTGACCGTCGTGTTTTCCACTCACATCATGAGTGAAGTTGAGCGTCTTTGCGACCACGTCGCGATCGTTCACAAAGGAATTATTGCAGCCGAGGGAAGTGTTCGGGATCTGCACGCCCAGACAGGCGAAACCTCAATCGAGAAAGCCTTCCTGAAAATTGTAAATGGAATGGAGACAGAAAATGTCTAGACCGTCTCTAACATCTACAGTATTTTTAAAAGAAATACGGGAAACACTTCGTGACAAACGGGTTATTCTCGGCGTGATCGTTTCACCATTACTCGTCACGCCTCTTCTCATTGGCACTGTTCTCTTTTTTGCCGGCAAAAAGGAAATCGAAAAACAAGCCTCTATCGTTGAAGTCGGAATCGTGGAGCAATCGGCCTTCCCCGAACTCGTCAAACGGCTTAAAACGGATGAAGGTTTCAACGCCCATCAAATCGATTCACGTGAGGCCGCCAAGCAAGCGATCGAAGACCGGACGATTAGAGCGGCTCTCATTGTTCGTGAAAACGCCCAGACCGAGTTCTCCTCCAACAATTCTGCTCCTCTAGAAATACTCTACAACTTTGCCAACGAGAACTCGCAATTCGCACAGGCCCGGCTCAGGAACTTTATTGGAAAATTCGACAAAGAAGCCCTAGCGGATCGGATCGAAGCCGCCAGTCTATCTGAAAACTTTGCAAAGCCAACTAAAGTTGAGATAACCAACATCGCCGCGGGCTCCTCGGCGGGTTCATTCGTTCTCGGACTTTTCCTGCCCTACATCATAGTTATGAGCGCAGCGTTCGGCGGAATTCAAACCGCGTTCGATCTCTGTGCTGGAGAGAAAGAGCGAGGTACGATGGAAACACTGCTAGTGTCACCCGCATCCCGATACGAAATCGTCACGGGCAAGCTTCTGACAATCCTGACTATAAGCTTCATCGCATCCTGCTGTGCCATTACCGGAATCATCGCCCCTATCGCTTTCGGGCTCGAGTTTTTTAAGAAACTGGTCGGAGACAGTATCTCAATCAACTTTATCTCAGTAGTCTGGATGATGCTCATTGTAATACCTCTAGCGCTATTCACCTCCTCTCTACTTTTGGTTATTTCCAGTTTCGCCCGTAACCAAAAGGAGGCCCAAACTTACATCCTCCCCTTTTTCGCGGTAGTGATTCTTCCCGCTGTGCTTTCGACTGTGCTGGGAGCAGAATCCCATATCTGCACTGCATTCGTCCCGATATTGAACATATCGCTCACCATGAAGCAGATTTTTGGGGACCTATTCGACACTCTCTACTTCGGCATCTCACTGGCAACTTCGTTTCTCTACGCGTTCCTCGCCATGAGGCTCGCCGCATCCTTTTTCCAGCGAGAGCAAATCCTTTTCAGAACCTAACCGTTCACAATAAAACGAGTTCACCAAATCCACCAAGCCTCAACCCCAGCGCTTTCGCTCATAAACCTTTAAAGCCAAAGAGCTGAACTAATGGTTTCGGATTGAGGCCTACACTGCCAGGCGACAAGACTCTTCGCCGGGAATGGGGACTGCGTTGAGTAGCGATTGTGTGTATTCGTGCTTAGGATTTCCAATCACTTCCGCTGTCTGTCCTTGCTCAACGATACTTCCGGACTTCATCACCACCGTCCGGTCAGAAATTTTCTTCACTACACTCAAGTCGTGAGAGATGAACATGTAGGAAAGGCCATAATTCTCCTGAAGCTTCATCAAAAGCTCAATCACTTGCGCTTGAATAGTAACATCCAAGGCACTCACCGCTTCGTCGCAAATAATCAGCTCTGGTTTGAGAGAAAGCACTCTCGCAATACAGATACGCTGCCGTTGTCCTCCACTGAATTCATGGGGATACCTAAAAATGTGGTCAGCTTCGAGCTGCACTTCTTCCAATAAACGCACTGCAAGTTCTTGCTTGGGCTCTCCCTTCAGCATCCCATGCTCCTCCATCCCTTCGGTTAGAATATCCAGTATTGTCATACGTGGATTGAGTGAGCTAAACGGATCTTGAAAAATGATCTGCAAATTTTTCCTGAATGGAAGAAACTCTTTTCTGTTCAGCCCAATCAGTGAATTTCCGCGATAAGCAATATCACCCGAAGTCGCTCTCTCTAACCCCAGAATGGTTCGTCCTAGTGTACTTTTACCACTACCAGACTCGCCTACCACGGCCAGTGTTTCCCCCGGAAATATATCCAAAGAGAGATCGTCAACTGCCTTCACATGACCCACGGTTTTGGAAAAGATTCCTTTCTTGATAGGGAACCATGTCCGCAAATTTCGAACTTCAACCAAGGGGGTTTCTTTTTCTAAATCACATACTTTCGCCTCATCCGTCAGACGGGGAACTGAAGCTAACAGGACCTTTGTGTATTCCTCTTCCGGTGAGGCGAACAGGTCCCGAAGCGCTCCCTCTTCCACTTTCTTAGCCTTCTCCATAACCATCACCCGATCACAAAGCTGCCAGATGACCCCCATATCGTGGGTAATAAAGATTATGGAGCTTTCCTCTTTTCTGATCCTAAGAATTAATTCGAAAATCTGAAGCTGAGTGGTTACGTCCAGAGCAGTGGTGGGCTCGTCAGCAATTATAACCGAAGGCTCCAACATGAGCACGAGAGCAATCATGACCCTTTGACGCATCCCACCCGAAAACTCAAAAGGGAAAGAGTGCATCCGTTCTTCGGGTTCAGGAATACCCACTTTTTTGAGCCATTCTATACCGACTCCCCACGCTTCTTCCTTTGAAATGTCTCGATGCAATTGTAACGTCTCTACAATTTGTTTTCCTACTTTCACCAAGGGTGACAAGGCGGTCATGGGCTCCTGGAAAATGATGCCTATTTCTTCTCCTCGGATTTTTTTCAATTCATCAATTGGCATCTGGAGTAAATCTGTACCGCAAAAGTTAGCCGTTCCTGAGACAATTTTTCCAATTGGATCCGGAATCAGTCGTACAAGACTCATACCAGTAACAGATTTCCCACTACCCGACTCGCCAACGATTCCGAGTATCTCTCCTTGCTTTAAATCAAAACTGAGATTGTCGACCGCACGCACGATCGTTTCCTCAGTCTTGAACTCGACCGACAGGTTTCTGACCTCTAGCAAATTTTCAGTTTCAGGCATCATGATTCGAAACGACTGTTTACCCGCGGATCGAAGGCAGCTCGAACACCCTCGCCAATAAAGACGCCCAACAGGATTACAAGGATGAGTGTTGCAGTTGGGTAGGTAACCAACCACCACGCAGACCTAAATTCCTGTGCCTGTGAAAGCAACTCGCCCCAACTCGGGGTTGGAGGAGGGAGTCCAAATCCAAGATAGTCAAGAGCGGACAAGGAGAAGATCGCTCCCACCAAATAGAAAGGGAAGAAGGTTATGATTGGAACGAGAGAGTTCGGCAAAATATGTCTCGACATAATCTTCCAACCCGGAAGGCCTAGGCAATGGGCAGCCTCAACAAAGGGTTGTTTGCGAAGCTTTAAGAATTCGCCGCGAATGTAGTAGGAAATCGATATCCAGTTGAACACCCCGTAAACAATTAGAAGTAGTATAAAGCCTCTTCCAAAAACAGACCCCATAAAGATCATAATATAAAGGAAAGGAAGGGATTCCCAGATTTCAATGAGTCTCTGACCTCCCAAATCAAAAAGTCCTCCCTTATACCCTTGTAGTCCTCCAATAATTACACCCAATATCATTGTTCCGATGACGAGAGCCAGCCCAAAGTTCAGTGAAATACGCAGCCCATAGAATATTCTGGTCAAGACATCTCTACCACTGCTATCCAGCCCGAGATAGTGATTGCCTACAGGGCGGAAAGGAAAGCGAACGATCTCCTTATCGAAACGGACCGAGTAGGTTTTTCCTTCCCATTCAAATGCCTGATCATCGACTCGCTCTCGCCCCACTCTCGCGGCAGAAGCCGATATTTTAGACTTTATTTCTGAATCGAGCTCGCCCCAGAAACGGTCTCTATTAGTAGGTTCAGTCCCATTTCCCCTAAAAGCCCATTTTAGGGGATCACTATCTCCGATTTCTTCTCGTAGTGTGATCCTGACCGAGCTCGGGGGCCGGGACCTAGGACTAAAAGCCGACAGGCTCGCCTTTACAGCCATTCCTTCTAAAGTGGTTAATTCCTCATCAAGTGAAGCTAATTCCAATTCGTTCGCGAACCGAGCGTCGATAGCTGACAGAAATTCTGATGAAAGCCTCATACCATCCTGCACAGGTCGGCCTCTTAGATCCCTCTCGCTTTCAACAGCAAAAAAACCGGCTCCTGCATTGGATCGGCTGATTTTCATTTCAGAGTCTACATTGAGCGAACCTACAAGTTGTTTCCGGTTAACACTAACGTAAACGACATCATCTAATTCGATACTGTCTGCAGAAATCGTTTCATAGGGACCATAGGGAATCAACGGGAAAATCATAAAATTCTCCTCGGATTCTGCAAACTTTGGTAATTGATTTATCAGTTTGTAGTCTGGTCTTGTATACAATCCACTGTCAGTAAACAAATTATCTGGATAAAAAAAGAGAATTGGGAATCGCCACTCACCATCAGACCGAACCACCAGTGGCTTTTCGTTGCTTACAACTTCCGAAATTAGACTAAGTGCATAAAGGCCAATCAAGATCCAGAAAGAATAGTAGGACCGCTTGATAGACTTAAAACGACGCAGCCTTCTTTCAGTAACCGGATTTAGTTTGGGTTTCCACATACGATTTTACTCGCTAGAAAATGAAATCCTAGGGTCGATAAGCACGTAACAGAAGTCGGATATGATTCGCCCGAGCAAAGCCACGATTGAGGTCAAAGCGAGGACGCCCATAAACACCATGTAGTCGCGGCTTACAATCGCCTCTAAGCTCAGCAATCCGATACCTGGAATATTGAATACGCGCTCGATCAATACTGATCCTGCGAACAGTATGGATAAAACTCCTCCAAATCCGGTCGCAATTGGAATCATGGCATTTCGAAACGCATGTCGCCAAACTGCTGTCCCCATTGTTCCACCTCGTGCCACCACTGTTCTCACGTAATCTTGACTGATCTGCTCCATTAGCGAGTTCTTCATCAACATCGTGAGCACCGCAAAATTGCCGATCACATAGCAAAGCACGGGCAGGAACATGTGCATGAACTGGTCTTTCACCTTCGCCCAGAAACTATACTCTTCCCATCCGTCTGAACGAAAGCCACCAATTGGAAAAATGTCCCAGAAATTGTCCACTGTTCCGGAAAAGAACATTTTTAGCAACATTCCAAACGCGAATGAGGGTATTGCGTATCCAATAAATACTACGAAACTTGATATCAAATCAAACACGCCGCCATCCCTGAGAGCTTTCGCGATTCCCAGAGGAATGCATATCAAATAGGTTAGGATAAACCCCGTGATCCCGAATGTGAGAGAAACTGGAAACCGCTCAAAAATGAGGCTTCCAACGGTTTTATGGCTGTAAACGTAAGAATCGACAGTCATGCCGAGTTTGTTGACGACAAGCCAATCCCAATATCGCCGAATCAGGGGTTTATCAAAGCCGAAGTGCTCTCGAAGGGCTTCTCTTTGCGCCTCCGAAATCTCCTGTGATCCGAGAGCTCCGTCAGTGCCACTTGAGTCGCCACGCATCTTTAGCATTGCCTGCTCCACTGGCCCTCCCGGCACAAATTGGCACAGCAAGAAGGAAGTAAGCGTAATCCCGATAAACGTCGGAATGATAAGTAAAATTCTTCGTGTAAAGTAGGCGGTTCGACCGGTCATTATGACGAGAGGCTCGCTGATCTAGTTTTCAGAGAATATCTCGTCGAAGACGATCGTATCTGACGTTGGCGGGAGCCCCTCGCCATTCGCCTTAGCTGATTCGAAGTCTGCCTGTAAATCTGGGTCAGCCCACCAATAATGCAAAGCGGACGCCTCGTCATTAAATTTGTCATAGACCGTTTCCGGAGTCCCAAACTTGTTCCAGTACATGATTCGCTGAAAGTCGATCATCCATATCATCACCATCGGCATTTCGAGTTGAATCAAGTGATCAATCTCACGAAGAATCTCCATTCGCTTGCCAATATCGAATTCCTTGAGCTGTTTTTCGATCAGCTGATCTACTTTGGCATTTTTGAATCCATAAATGTTGTTGCTCGACTTTCTATCGGCTTCTCTTGAATGCCACATCCCCTCCGGGGAACGAAAGATAGGAGCGCCCCAAGCCGCCAGTGTCATCTCATAGTTGAACTCGTCCATGTCTTTGGTCCAAGCCGCCCAGTCCTTTTCCTGAATTCTCATCTCGATGCCCACATCTTTGAGTGCCTCTTGGTAAATGACTAAATACTTGTTGAAATCAGGGCTTCGTCCCAAAAACGTAAATACAAAAGGCTCTCCATCCTTTTCCAAGATACCCGTGTCCGGATTAGCTTTCCAACCCGCCTCATCTAGGAGCTTCCTCGCTGTTTCGGGCTCATACTCGAACTGCAAATTGGTGTTCGGATGATCTTCGCCATAAAGATCATGGTATATTGAGTTCTGCATGAAATAGTCACCAAACAGCATCGTCTTATTAATCGTTCGGCGATCAAGCATATGGGCCATTGCTTTACGCACTCGGATATCATCGAACGGCGCCTTTCGCATATTCATGGGAAAACCCTGTATACCTATTGGCGCTTGGTTGTAAATTTTGTGCTTCGCAATCCAGTGCTTGTCGAATAACTCGCCTTTCGCGTCTTCATTCCAAATTTGAGCCGTCGCGTAGGCAAATGTATCTACGTCGCCCGTCTTGAAGGCCTCCCACATTAGATCGCGCGTCGCATAGAACCGGAACTCGATGGTTTGAAAATTATCTGTCCCTATGAATCGCTTCTGGTCCTCCAACCACCAGTCGCTTCGGCGTTCCATTCGAAGGTAACTCCCTTCCTTCATTTCAGAAATCTTGTACAGCCCAGAGACAATCGGGAATTCAAAGTCCTGGTCATTGAAATCAAGCCCTTCGAAATGGTGCTTAGGCAGAATAACGAAGGAAGCCAGTGATACCATATTGCTCCAATCAACTTTATCCGCCTTTAGCCGAATCGTCTTTTCATCAATCAAATCAGGAATTCCGAATTTTTCCAACGAATGCTTGTGAACACCCGCAAGGCTTTTCGGGTCTAGGATGGTTTCCCAGGTGAACAAGAAATCTTGCGAAGTAATTGGCTCGCCATCACTCCAAACGGCATTCGAATCGAGATGGATCGTGAACGTCAACTGATCGTCGGAAACCTCAATCGAGCTAGCTAAACGCGGAGACCAAACCAGAGTCAAGGGATGCACGTCAAACAAGCCATCGTACAGCAAACTGAATACAGCCAGGCTCTGGGAAGTGTAGTTCGTATACAAATTAAAGCTGCTTGGATAGGGTCCCAACACCATCTTAAACTTGCCGCCAATGATCGCGTCAGGACTAGCGATAGGGTCGTAATCGTCTTTCCAATTCGGACCGGGGTAAACCGCGGCAAGCGCATTCGAGCATAAAAATAATAACACCTGACCCATCATTAGTATGCAAGAGGCCAAGCGAAAAGGTTTCCGGTTAATTATCGAATTTTCAAACATGATTCAGTCAATTCAGGACATCGGTATGACGATTGAGTTCTTCAAACCGTTTCAGCGCGATAGACCCCTCTGAAAAAAAACGGTTATTAGGGGAAATTATCGCTCATTACGAGCATCAAAAGCTCGGTAAGCGCGATCATATTTGAGCATTCTTTCAAATTGAATTGCTCGGACCCTGTCCCGAAGGAAATCTTAGCCTGTGCATGTACGCTCAATTCGCGAGATGGTACGATTTCCACTATCGATCAATCAGAGACTACCCCGCCGAAGCAGAGCGGATCGCTTACATACTGGAGAAATTCGAGACTCAGCCAAAAGACATCCTTGATGTCGCTTGTGGGACCGGCGAACGCGCTCGCATTCTGACTGAAACCTATGGTTACTCCGTCGATGGGATCGACCTAGAACCAAATTTCGTCGAGATCGCCCAATCTAAGAACCCGGGAGGGGAGTTCACCAGGGCCGATATGGGGTCCTTTACGCTTCCAAAGCAATACGACGCCATCACCTGCCTTTTCAGTTTAATCGGCTATTCGGAAACGACCACAGGATTAGAATCTGCCCTTTCTTACGTGGCATGACACCTAAAACCCGGCGGCTGGCTCATCCTGGAACCTTGGGTCGAGCCCGATAAATGGAAGCCGGAAATAGTAGACGCAAACGAAAGCTTTGACGAGAAATCCAAGGTCAAGATCCTACAGGCGCGGCAAGCCAGCACCGATGGGAGCGTTTCAGTCCTGCAAATTGACTACCATATCGAAACTCCGGCTGAGAAACTACATTTCAGCGAGACGCATCGACTAGGATTGTTTACGTGCGAACAAATCGAGTCCGCCGTCAAGAAATCCGCGTTTGAATCCCGCTAGCTTCCCAAGGGAGTGCTGGCCAATCTATTGTACATAGCTTGCTACAGACCTTAACTTAATCCGCTTTAGATCCCAATCCGTCCGCGATTCGCTCGGCGATATCCCCTTCAAATTGCAGTGAACGAGTTGGAAAGGCCATCGATGCGCCGCGAACTTCGACCGCTTTCATGATTTTGATGTTTATCCGCTGCCGAATGTCCATGTGGGCGAGCCAGGCCGTGGTACTGGTGAAGTAATAGACAAGGATTTGCAGCGAGCTATCACCAAAATCGGTAAAGTTCACGAGAATGAAGTCCTGTTGGACGCCTTCGTCTTCCCTCAGTAACTCCTTAATGTCCTCAACCAAATCGTGCATTGCGTCAGCCGGCGTACTGTAAGTGACACCAATGTACTGCTTTACCCGCCGCTTGGGCATCTTGCTCCAGTTCTCGATAATTTCGTTGGCCAATACCTTGTTCGGAATCGACATGAGGGATTTTGACCAGGTCCTTACTTTCGTGGAACGGAGCCCGATCTCCTCAACATCTCCATCGACTTTGCTGCCGACTTGAATCCAGTCCCCGACTCGGAAAGGGCGGTCTGCCACAAGCGAGACCGAACCAAAGAAATTGCCCAGCGTTTCCTGAGCCGCCAAGGCCACTGCCAGTCCGCCGATTCCCAATCCCGCAAGGAGCGAACTGACAGAATAGCCCAAGTTCTGCACCACCAGAATAACCGCAACGATGAACAAAAAGGTGCGAGTCGCTTTTTGTATTAGCGGTATAAATCCGTGAACCGCCATATCGCGCCGCTTCGCCAAACCCATCATCGTTTCCGCAAACACGTCTACCCCTCGCAAAATTCCCCAGAAGACAATTGTCATCGTTGCCGCCTTAACACCTAGTAAGATCGCCTTATCCCACTCCGGCGACAGATTCAGTACAGTGAGAGCGATAAACAACCCAATGGCGAAAACCATCCACCCCACAGGTCCCCGCATCGCAGGGATCATTCTGTCGTCAAATTCCCACGACGTCTTTTCCGCAATTCGATGCAACCAGTTTTCAAACAGGTATCCTACGATTTTCCGGGCCATGTAGGTCAGGAGAATAATTACAAAGCTCACTAAGAGCCGCACCCACGAATTCTCTCCCATTTCCTCTTGAAAAATTTCTGAGAGCATCGTCCTCGTCTCATCTCGAATCGACGTAAACTCACTCTGTCCAGAACTGGAGGCGCTTACCGATTCAGCCGCTTGAACCGCATTTTCGCCTCCGTCATCTTGTCCCAAGAGGAACTGTCCAAAACAAAGCGATACAAGTGAAAGCCAGACTAAGTGATAGTTTTTCATGGATAAAAGAAAGTCTAACTTCAAACAGCCCCTCGAAGCAAAAGCAACACCAGATCCACCACGTCTGGAACGTAAAACAAAAAACGCCGGCTTCCCTGCCCACTCCGGGCAAGTCCACGTCGACACAAAAAGCATGGTCATCTTCTGTAATTTCATACCTGGGCCGTACGTATGTGATATCCTCAGATTCGTCATTCGAGCTCGGTTGGGGGCAACCCGCAGCCGAGGATGGTTTAAATACATTCAATAAAGTCATTTCGCTTCCTCCTGTTTTTGTTGTTATTTAATTTTGATCTTACACGGTTTGAGCACCTCCGTTTTGGGGAAGGTCACGCTCAATACCCCATCTTCGTAGCCTGCTTCCACCTTGTCGGCATCCAAAACCTCTGGGATCGAGAAAGAGTGCTTTCCGAACCGTCTTTGCTGGACCGCGTTTTCCTTTCCGCAGAAAGCCTGAGCGCGTTGTCGCCTACTTCCAGAGATACGTCTTTGGGCTCGATTCCAGGAAGCTCGAGTTGAACGACAAACGAATCGTCATTCTCGTACCACCGTGGGCTCAGCAACAGGCCTCCGCCTTCAGGGATCCATTCACTGCCAACATCGAAAAGACTCGGCAAGCTGCCAAAAAGCTTTTCGAACTCCTTTTCCAGATTCATAAACTAATGTCCTGAAAACGGGGTGATTCCATATCTTGAATTAAACGGACTTAAGTATTTCATGTATTCCTCCTCATTTTGAATTTGTTAATAGGATTGATAATACCTATTGTGCACAAATGATACCAATTAATATTGTCCTTAAGACTTTGTTAATCAATTAGATAAAACCATTATACGCGGGATCTGTACCTCGACACATCAGTTGGCAAGAACGTCTGGTCCATCAATCGGGTACTTCGGATTTCTCCGAATTCATTTTTCAACCAGACGCTTCTAGAATGCTACCGCTTGCAGAACTGATGACACAGTTGCTCTTTTAAGAGATTGAACTCTGGCAAGCATGGCTCTTTCTTGCCGCAAATCCCACACGATGGACTCGATATTCGACCAAGTACACGAACGCCGCCACACTGATAGCCAGAAATGGCATAAGTACGCGGGCCAGGACATCTTGCCCATGTGGGTAGCCGACATGGACTTCAAGGCCCCAGAACCCGTCTTGCAAGCCTTGCACGAACGAATCGATCACGGCATCTTCGGCTACGCCCGTCCGGAGAGAGATACGATCGAAGCGGTCATCGGGATGCTGCAGCGCAACTATGACTGGGCAGTAGAAGAGGAATGGCTAGTCTGGCTGCCCGGATTGGTCGTAGGGCTCAACATTACTAGTCGGGCCTTTGCGGAACCTGGCGAAAAAATCCTGACTACGACCCCCATCTACCCTCCCTTTCTCCTCGGCCCTCGTTTTCAGAATCGATCCGTTACTAAAGCGAAAATGGCTCTGGACGGAGACAAATGGGTGATTGACTGGGAGGCGATGGAAGCGGCCGTCGATTCGCAAACCAGGATGTTCTTTTTCTGTAATCCACACAACCCGTGTGCCCGCGTATTCGACCGATCAGAGCTAGAAGCGGTCGCCGCGTTTTGCCAACGTCACAACTTAATCCTATGTTCCGATGAAATCCATTGCGAGCTATTGCTCGATGGACGGTCCCACACACCCATTGCCACATTGTCAGAGGAGGTTTCGAAAAACTCCTTCACCCTAATCGCTCCGAGCAAGACCTACAATTTAGCGGGACTGGGATGTTCGCTGGCCATTATCCCCGATAAGGGTCTTCGCCATCGGTTCAATTCTGCGACTCGAGGGATCATGGCTGAGGTCAACAATCTCGGCTATACTGCCTGTGAAGCAGCTTATCGGGATGGCGGTCCCTGGCGAGAAGAGCTCCTCCGCTATCTCGGAGCCAATCGGGATTGTATCCACTCTTTCGTAAAAGAGCGCATTCCAGAAATTGGAGTCTACCAGCATGAAGCGACTTATCTTTCTTGGTTGGACGTGACCGCCTTCGATTTGAGTGATCCCGTGGCGCATTTTGAATCGTACGGAGTTGGGCTTACCGACGGAGCTTTCTTCGATAGTCCCGGTCACGTTAGGCTCAACTTCGGATGCTCCCGCTTAACCTTGAAGGAAGGGCTCGAACGAATGGAAAAAGCGGTCGACGCGCTGCGCTAGGTGGGGAACGCGTTTTTCTAATCGTCTCGGACTACCTTAAGCTCAGAAAGGCGGTCGCCGAGATCCGCTTGGATTTTCAATGCCTCCTGAAAGCGGATTCGCATCGCGGCGTTTCCCATTTGACCGCACTCCCGGTATTCGAAAAATCCTTTCGAAAGCCGAAAGCACCCCACCCCTTTGAATTCAGTGATTTGCTCGCAGGTGGATTTGTTGAGCAACGATTCGATAATCGTATTAGAATTCGTGTAGACTTCAAAGTTTTCCAATCCAGCATCAACTCGCATCAATGAGTCACCTCTAGCAAAACGTGCTCCACGATCACCTTCGACTGTTTCAAGGAGAATCTCCAACTCCCCCGCAAAAAGCATCTCTAACGTCAAAGAAGTCCAGGTCTTCTTGGACTGGCCGCTCCCACGATAATGGTCGTACAAGCTAATCGGATACCCATGAAAATCGCCGAATAGAGCGTACCGCTCCCCGATCCCTTTCCCCCACTTGCTCGGATAGATTTTTCGCTGCAGCCGAAAACGCTTCTCCATGATCTCGTACTGGGCCAGCATCGCCTCTCTAGAACGTCCCAGCAGGCGAGGGACGATAAGAAGAAGCACCGCGAAAACGGCCCCTATGATGAGGATGTTCATAGTTTCAATTAATTGGTAAACATTGCGAAACCTCCGACACACGCCTTGTCAAAGGCCAGCGTTTCATACATTTTGGGAGAAGATGTGCGGGCGTTATACATTGGTCAAGAAACCGATCTCGATCGGAAGCGACAATAAGGGGAAAATAAGTTTTCCTTCACCGAGTGGCAGCAAAGAATATTCATTCAAGGCCCGCTACAATATCGCTCCAACCCAAAACAATCTTGTCATTAGGAAAGACTTAGAGGCGGGTAAATTGACCGCGAACGAAATGCGTTGGGGGCTCGTTCCCAGTTGGTCAAAATCCGGTTCGACCACTTCTCTCCTCATAAATGCCCGTTCGGAAACAATCGCAGACAAACCGAGTTTCAAGGCGGCCTATCAGCGACGACGTTGCCTTGTGCCTGCGGACGGGTACTACGAGTGGAAGCGTCAACGGCGCATTAACCAGCCCTACTATCTCCAGCTCAAGGACGAGGTGTTATTCTATATGGCTGGCATTTGGGAAACCTGGCACGATCCAGCCGGCAATTCCTCTGAGAGCTTTGCCATTCTAACCACTCAGGCCAACGCTCTCGCCTCAAAGATTCATGATCGCATGCCGGTCATACTTCAGGACGAGGGAGCCCACGAGTGGCTGGATGGAAATCCCGAAACCATCGAAACGGAGTCTCGATTTAATTTTTTCGCCGCGATAAGTTCCGACCGAATGCAATGCCGGCCGGTCAATCCAATTGTGAACAACAACCAAAACGATTCGCCCGAATGCATCGAGCCACCCCAGGTTGAAGCAAGCACCCAGCTCGATATGGGGTTTTAGAATCCGCGGTTCCCTTGTGCTGCGAAAAACGATAGCGCACGGCGTTCATGCCAGTAGCCCTCGGGTGCCTTGCGACCCGGGAACCCACAGTGCCCTCCTGATCCCGGAATCTCTAGATGGAAGAGAGAGCTAGATTGGGCAATCTCGCGGGGGAAGCAGGAATCCGAGAGGAACGGATCATTCCTAGCATTCACTAATAAAGCCGGGCGATCCAGTCGATTCAAATACTGCTTGCAACTTGATTGGCTCCAATAGTCGATCGCGTCACGAAATCCATTTAGACGTGCCGTGTAAACGTTGTCGAATTCGTGAAACGACTTCATCTCAGAATGCCCCTCTTCGTATTCGTATTCCTGATATTTTTTCTCCTTTTCTCTTAGTTTCGCCCCGAGAAGCTTAATAAATCGTTTCATGTAAAAAGCGTTTCGCGATTCCGCTAAACAGTCGGCCGCCCCCGCCAAGTCACAGGGCACACTAAAGGCCGCGGCAGAACGGACAGATTTTGGGACTCTGGCAGAGTCTTCACCTAAATACTTTAGCAACACATTCCCACCGAGGCTGAAGCCTACTAGAGAAATCCGGTCGTATCGCGCGCTAACTTGATCCAGAACAAAGGCCAGTCCTTCTGTATCCCCACTATGGTAAAACCGCTTCAGGCGATTGGGCTTCCCACTACAACCCCTCAAATTCAAGGCTCCCACCGAATAGCCTGATCTGTGAAAAGACTGGGCCATTGACTTCACGTAGGGTGCATGGCTGTCCCCTTCCAGGCCATGGAGAATTATGCAGCAACGCACCTCATTGTGGACTGGGTTTGATTCTAGCCAATCCAGATCCATGAAATCGGAGTCGGGTAATTCGAATCTTTCGCGTCTATACTCGACCCGTATTCTTCGCCTGGTGACATTGGGAAGAATCGTCTGCCAATGAGCGCTGGGAAGAAACCAAGGAGCCGTGTATGTGGATGCTTCGGATAGCGGCACGGCAATTAAAAGAGAAGGATCATCCACGCGGTGCAAGTCGCGAATTCCCCGGATATCGTCTCTACACTGAACCGTTCACCCGGTTGACTTTTTTCCATTTTATGGAACAGGCGACTTGAAGCTGATCCGCGAATCCCTACAACTAACCAAATGACGGAACAGGATGACTACAATACGGCAGAGCCCGTGGCATCATCCCTCCGATCCAACCGTCTGAAGGACATGCATCCTAGCGATATCGCAGCCGAGATAGAGAATCTGGAGCTAGACGATATAAGAGAAATTTTCCGCTCCCTTAGCGACGAGGTCACCGCCGACGTCATAACCGAACTTCCACAGGAGCTCCAAACGGAACTGATGGAAAACATGCGGCTCGAACGGGTAAGCGAGATTATACCCGAAATGTTGTCCGACGACGCTGCGGATGCGCTGAGCGATGTTTCGCCAGACCGGCTTCACGATATCATGGAGCAACTTCCTGATGAGGAAGTGGCGGAGATCTCCGACCTGATGGAGTACCCGGAAGACTCTGCTGGCGGAATCATGCAGAAGGAGCTCCACGCGATTGGCGAAAACCTCACCCTTGGAGAGGCAAGAGAAGCGATCCGACAAGATGAGGACCAGGAAGACGACAGCGCGATTTATGTCTACGTAACTAACGAATCGGGTCAGCTAAAAGGCGTTCTCCGCTTGAGAGACCTTCTATTCGGGGATCTCCGACGGGAAGCCAACCAAGTCATGGTAAGGGAAGTCGGGTCAGTCCCAGTCACGGCAGACCAGGAGGAAATCGCGAATCTTTTCCAGAAGTATAACTACAGTTCGCTTCCCGTTGTAGACGACGAGGGGATTCTCATTGGACGTGTTACTTCGGACGATGTGCTCGATGTCGTTCAAGAGGAGGCTACCGAAGACATGCAGCGCATGGTAGGGATCTCTGGAGATGAGTCTGCATTCACCGCTTGGCCTCAATCGGTCCGCAATCGACTCCCTTGGCTTTGCGTCAATTTGTGCACGGGATTCTGCATCGCCTGGGTCATTTCCCTTTTCGAACCCGCCCTAGAGAAGTACGCCATACTCGCTTTCTTTCTTCCAATAATCGGGTTGCTTGGCGGCAACGCGGGCAATCAAACCCTGACAATCGTTGTGCGGTCTCTGGCGCTCGGCGAAATCGAGAACAAGGAATGGAGGCAACTCCTCATCAAAGAACTCTTCACCGGCTGTATCAACGGCCTAGCCATTGGTGGAATCGCCGGGCTTGCATCGTGGCTCTGGATAGGGAAACCAGTCCTTGGGGTGGTTGTATGCGCTGCGATGCTACTCAACATGATCGCTTCCGCTGTTGCCGGAGTTATGGTGCCGATTAGCCTGCGCGCCTTAAAAGTCGATCCTGCTCTCGCGTCCTCCATAATGGTTACTACCGCGACCGATATAATCGGCTTTTTCTTATTCCTAAGTTTCGCCACAATCGCCATAAGCACCTATAGCCTCTAGACCACGGTCCAAAAAATTTAGGACATTCCCATTCCAACGACGTCCCGAAATTTTCAGATTAAATCCCCAAAGATCCGGACATCCACTTCTTGGGCCTTACGCTCTTTGCTGGAATCAGCGCCTCGATTGAAGGAGGCTTCTCAAGGAGCTCGTAGCTAGAAACTGCTCGATATCGCATTTTCGATGTCCCATTCCGTTACCACTGAAAAATTGCGCGATTTCGTGAGCAAATCGCTCACAAAGGTCCTCAAAACGATGTTTTGGGCAGAGTGTGAATTGATAGGTTTCGAATCGTGTTCAGGGACTAGGTCGAATCCGATAGACGCATCGACGAGAATCATTTAGGAGGTACTCAGTTCTCTCCACTTTCACCTCATCACCCAGCGTCTTTCGAAAAACTTCCAATTCCGTTGCGCATAATCCGGCACAGCTCTCGGCCGCAGCGCAAATGGGGCAGTGATTTTCGATCAGGTAGCAGGTATCATCCCCGCCCGCTTGCACTTCCGCCATATAACCTTCCTCTGAGCGGATTCGAGCGAGGCCCTCGACTTTCGCTAACAGGCTAGTCAATGGGTCGACTCTTGCCTTGTAAGTTTCAATCTGCCCTTCGCCTCTCTTTTCTAAGAGTCGATCCATGCCTTCCGGACCCAAAGAGTGCTTCATATTCTCAAGCAAATCGAGAATTAAATCTCTGTGACTATCCGTAAAATGACGGGACGCATGATCAGTTAGCTCCCAATACTTGGTAGGCCGTCCTTTACCGCCCGAAACGTCACTCGACAGGACGTCACCTTCATTTTGCAAATCTTGCAGGTGCTGACGAACCGCCATAGAGGAAATTCCTAGTTCTTCAGCCATAGTGGAACTAGGCAATGCACCGCGCATTTTCAGCTTTCCGAGAATTTCGCGCCGCGTTTCCCATTGAGACCCCTTGTATTTACCATTCTTCACGACTTTGAATCAGCGAAATATCTGTCTACGTTTTTCAAAATTCCATCGCCTTGAACGACGTCTCGATCTCAAATTTCCCATTTTTTAAAGAATTTTCTTACAATAAAAAGTCGAGCCCATAATCCGTCTCGAATTTCTGCAGCCGGCAGCAAGGGTACTACCTGAGAATTTTCCTGATAGCAGGAACCGGCACTTTCCCGATGGACAATCCATCCGGGTATGTTAAAGTAAATTTTCCGTAAACGCATTCGCTGATAATGGATGATCTCCTCATAGTTCATATGTCCGACCGCTCTAAGGAGCGCTTGTCTCGAAAACGACGCAAAATGGCTGCGCCGATCGGGATGAATTTTGGCATGATCATCGGTATTGGAGTTGGTATGGTGGCCGCCTCCAATATGGGGGCCAAACCAGTCATGAGCCTGGGACTTGGCGTCGCGTTCGGCCTTGTTTTTGGAGGTCTTGCCGGACGATTTTTCAAACGGGTTCGCCGTTACGAGCGAATCGCTTCAAACTATTCCTTCGATGGCATGCCGTTTGAAACGGAAGAGGAATCCGAGACCTCAAGCGAAAAAAATCCAAACGAGAATTAGGCGCTCTCGCATCAAAAAAGAGCCTCCTCCCTCCTAGATGTTCTGAAAAATGAGGCGGTAGAAATCAGGATGCGACAGCCATGTTTGAGCACTGATTATTTTTCCGTCTATGGTCGCTTCCTCTTTGATCCACTTTCCTCCCGCAGCTTCTGCTTCAGGTCGGCAATGCTCGTAACAAGTAATGTTTGATTCGTTGAGAAGCCCCGCCGTAGCGAGAATCTGTATGCCGTGGCAGATGCTGTAGATCCACTTCCCCTTGGCATGGAATTCCTTTACGATCTCGAGTACCTTGGGATCATTTCTCAAATACTCAGGAGCCCTTCCACCGATTAGCATCACTGCGAAGTAATCATCGACCACAACTTCAGGAAAAGTAAGATCTGAGTCTGCCCCGTAGCCCGGCCTTTCAATGTAGGTATCCCAGCCTAGAGCAAAATCGTGAAGAACAAGGTTCAAAGCTCGCTTACGCGGAGCGGCAATCTCCGTCACGAAATTCGCTTCTCGAAATCGGTGCAATGCGTACAAAACTTCGTAACTCTCTCCACCGTCACCTGTGATAATCAATATTTTCTCGCTCATGTTTCGTTTTATTCGATCGGGAATTCTGGTAACGTCGGATTGTCGCTCCGATTCTCACAGCCGCAAGTCTATAGTCACTGAGCGATCGGGGTCCACAACTACAGCGAATTGAGGCCATTTACTTCAGCAAGGCCCAGAAACGAAAAAACATTTGCCTCGCCTTAACCCCCCATTATTGCTCACTCGACCAGACGTTAATCCGACGTTTAGATGACCGCCAGCCGCAATATAGTTTCCCAAATCCTGCGATTCATCTTGGTCAGTGGAATTGCTTTCGCGATCGATGCCGGTGTCTACTTATTTCTCTCGAATCAGTTAGATATAGACGGATCGTGGGCGAAAAGAATCAGTTTTGCTTGCGTTTCAATTTGGGGATTTTTCGCCCACAAGTATTTCACCTTTCGCCACCGCGTCTTTAATGCAAGCGAGCCCATTCGATTCGCGATCGTATATCTGACCGGATGGATATTAAACAGCGTGATCTACGACGCGACCATCGCCTTGGACCAAACCTCTGAACCGGCCTTTCTTACTGCAACGTTTGCTTGGGCTTGCTGGAACTTTATTGGTCAAAAATGGTTTGTTTTTGCTGAGCCAAACCCAAACGACAAAGCAGATTAGAGGAAATCTACTCCCAAGTTGAGAAAGCGGTTTCCGAGGCATCTGCCCGCGCTATCTGGATACCCAATCTTTTGCAGCAGATCGAAACGCCAACCAATCTCATTAACGATCTCTCCAGAAGACTTGAATAAAATTGGAATGAGCTTCCACTCGCCCGAATAAGTGAGGAAATTTCCAAGATTCGGGAGCAGAGTGACCTTGAATCCTCAATCCTTGAGGGCGTCGATCCAGGTAGTCTGCTACCTTTTGAGACCGAAAAAAAGGATATCGAAAGAGCCTGCTTTGAAGGAACCTTCCGGTGAAGTCCTCATTGGAGACGATGTTCCTTTCGATTTTAAAAAGGATGAAACCCAAAATGAAGAAGACGATCACTCGAAGGAAATCTTAGAATTCATCGAGTCCCTCACTGAGGAAGAAAAGTCGGGTAAGGAGGTAGAGAAGCCGTCATTCACGCTTCAACCTATCTCTCCTGAAGAATATTTTTCCGCTAAAGCTGAGGACAACTTGGAAATAGAAAACTCCCCTAATGAGATCAGCAACCGGGCTACTGCCGAACTTTTTATTGAAGAGGCTGCAGAAGTCGAGTCCCAAAACCAATATCAACCAGACCCAGAGTCCCTTTCGGCCCTTCCAGCTTTAGTTTTCGAACTAGTAAATGACTACGCTCAAGAGGTCGAGAAGATCAGCGTCGAAGCAGACCTCGAGGACTTTATCGATGCTGAAGTTGATGAAGAACTTCTCGAAAGCGTCTTAAGCAAACTTCTCGAAATCGCCATTTACCAATGGAAGGAAGGCAGTGTGAAGCTACGCGTTTCTCGTAAGGACGATCACATTACGTTCGCTGTCGATTCGAAGGGAAAACCGCTCGCATACGGAGAGATGGACGAAAGCCAGACAAACCGAATCACTTCCGCGCTTGATCGGAAAATTGACGTCGATATGCCATCGGAAACCGAATTACGCATGCACTACCGTTACGTGACCGAAGAAACCTAAGCGGCTTCAATTGGGGCGTAGGGGTTGATTTCCTTTCCCTCATCATCCCTTGGGGTCCGCGGCTTTGTTACCGGGACCTTGTACTCGACTCCGTATCGCTTGAGAAGCGTTCGGGCCTCACCCGATCCTGAATCCACAAGAACTTTGAGCCATACAATGATTGTTTCCTGATCCAGAGAGGGAATGGGGGTTTCAAGATTCAGCTTCGCAAGAACAACATGGGAATCGTTGTGTCCTTGATTGGCGGCCGCGATAAGCCAATTGACCCCTTCGCTCAACTTCCCTGGATCGTTTTCGAAAACAATTCTTTTCCCTAATTCGTATTGTGCCTGGCCATACCCATAGTAGGCTGACTCTTCGAGCCATTTAAACGCTTTGACTTCACTCGCCCTGACGCCGATCCCAACGGCAAAGCATCCACTCAGATAGTAAGCGGCCTTTCCAGCCAGACTCTTTTCTATCTCTAAATCCGAGCTGCGATTCGCATCAAAGAGTGATTTATAGATAGAATATGCCTTTTTAGAATTCGCTTTAGCGAAACCCCCTTTTATGTGTAATTTCGCTAATCGAAAACGGGCTCCATTGAATCCTTTGACTGCGAGGTCATCGAGAATTCGATACGCTTCTTTAGGGTCATATCCCGACCAATCTGCGTCCGCCATCAGGTCCGCATACACGATCAAGGCAGAGTAGTCCCGCGGAAGCAGTTTTTGTACGTCCGCAAAATTTTCGTGCTCACCTTCCAATGATAGCCTGTTCGTATCGCTTAGCCCATTACTATTTATGTACTGTGTGATCCAAAAAGCCGCCTTGCCCCTATTTTTCGGAATCCCTTTACCGTAGAAATAGTTCATTGCGGTCTGCTTCATTGAAAGTCGGCTCCCCAACTCTGCGGCTTTCTCTCTCCAGTAAGCAAGTTCGACCGCATCGAAGTCTACCAGCAACCCCTCCTCGTAAATATGGGACATCTGGCTGCATGCGATCAAGTTCCCTTGCTCGGCAGACCGCGCGATCCATTCAAGTCCTTTTCCTACATCCCGCCTTACTCCCTTTCCCTCCAAATAGCAGTTTCCTATATTGTACGCTGCGGTCTGGTCTCCTTTATCCGCCGCTTCAAGATATAGCTCACTGGCCTTCCACTCATTTTGGATAACGTGGATTCCGTTATTGTAAAATACTGCAAGGCTGTTTTTGGCCGCATCTAAACCCAATTCTGCACTTCTGGAAAAATAGTTAAACGCTTGTTCAATATCTGGCTCAACAACGAGTCCCTGAGCGTAGCAAATTCCGATGTGATGGAGCGCTAATGGATGATTTTGAGCTGCCGCACTCTTCAGCCACCAAAAGGCGGTCTCTATATTCTGTTCCACAACTTCGCCTGTCATGTGAAGCATTCCCATCGTGTATTGAGCACGAGAATACCCCGATTCAGCAGATTGCTTAAACAGCTCTACCAATTTCTCGCGATCCATCTCAATATCCATCACCCAACCCATCATCTTCCGACGAGCCAAACTATATAACGCTCGAGCATCGTTGCGCTCAGCTAGTTCGATGCACAACTCTTTGGCTTCGCTTGAATTCAGAACACTCTTTTCGCCTGATCCATCAAGAAGCAATTGGGCTGCCAGGAGGCCTTGGTTAGCGGCGAGTTCAAGCAACTTGTTGGCCTGATATCTATCTTGTTTTTCCGCCCTACCTTCCTCGATCATTACTGCCAAGTTGTATTGGGCCATGACCCAGCCCTGCTCTGCTGCTTGTGCGATAAGACGAACTGCCCTTTCAGAGTCCTTTTCAACACCCTGACCACGGTAGTAGAGGACCGCCAACTCTGATTGCGCTTCTGCGTATCCTCCGTTGGCCGCAAGTTCCAAGAGCCCCGCGGCAAACTCCGCATCAAAATCTTCTCCTTCTGAATACAAGACCTGCTTCGCAAATTCTGTCTGCATCTCAACGATCGTCTGGGAAATCACCGCCCGCATTTCCTCGCCGTACTCTTTCAAGTTTTCTATCTCGGTATTATCAGCACCCGGCACAGTGACCAAGTCCAATGAACGTCTGAGGGCATCTGATGACTGGAGATCCAGCAATTCAAAGTACTCCTTGGCCTTCTCGATGCTTTTTTCTACTTCTTTTCCTTCAGCGTAGGTAATCGCCAGATACATCGTAGCATCTTGGTCTCCTGTGTGAGCTGCCTTTTCAAAGAGCTTGATCGCTTTTGACATATCAATCTCTACTTCGATACCACTCGAGTAGATTACGCCCAGCAAGTAGCTCGCCCTCGACTTGGTTTTTCTAAGGACACCAAACTCCTCCACCCTCACATCGTAAGTGGCGTTAGGGTTAAGCAGGGTCTCGAGCAAAGAACGGGCTTTCTGGTAGTCTTTTTCAACCCCAAAGCCTTCTATGTAGGACTCAGCCAAACTCAGCATAGCTGCCGGAAGGGACTGCTCCGAAGCTTCCTTGTACCAGCGGATCGCTTGCTTGTTGTTTTCAATCACCCCAATACCGTACCGGTAAAGCGTTCCCAGGGTATGTTGCGACCGGGCATGACCCGACACAGCCAGTTTTTTCAAAAGCCTCGGAGCCTTTTTAAGGGCCTCTTCGTCTTCAACATTGAGGAAGTTCAAAGCTTCCATATATCGTTCTTCGAGCGCTGCCTCAATATCGAATACACCCTCGTTAGGTGCTCCAAAAAGCGAAAATGCCCCCATTGCTAGCCATAGCCCTAACGCAAAGCTCCTCGAGCATGGGCGTCGAAAACCGGGTAAACTGTAACATTCAGATAGCATGACGAATAGCCCCCCAGTTCCTAGACCAGCACGAAACCGAATCGGTGCCAAGAAAAGAACACCTTGGATTCAATATCGCCGCAAACCGAACTAAACTCGCCGAATTCGCCTATCAGTTTTCCTCACCAACTACAGGAGCAATCTCAGATTCCTGGATGACCCCCGGAGGCAGCTCCATGATACGAATGTTCCGAAAGTGAATCTCTGCACCTTCCGATTCCAGGCAGAGGTAGCCCTTTTTAATTGAGGACTCTCTCACACCGTTCACAAACTTTCCGTTAATCGAGAGCTTAACAACGCCATCCACACAGACGACGAGATAGTGATTCCACTCTCCTTTTCCCTTGCAGCGATATTCCACGGACGAACTTCGCTTACCTCTTGGGTGATCTGGAATCGTCGTTACTGTTCCTGCTCCGAAAAGCTCTCCACTCACATATTCTCTTACCCGATTATGGATAATCGGATAGTCATTTTCGAGCATCTGGACTTCAACTCCACTCGGTAGTCGGTTTGCTGTGTACACTTCTCCTTCACTCCACACAAAAACGCCAGAATTGCCACCCGCCTCAAGGTGCATCCATTCGATCTCTAATATGAAATTCTCGTATTGCCTTTCCGACCGCATCACTCCGATCGGATCGCCACTGCAAACCAAAATCCCATTTTTAATGGTCCAAGTCTCACGCCCTGTATTCACATTTATCCACCCATTGAGTGTCTTTCCATCGAAGAGAGACTTGAACTCAGGAGCATCGAACCCTCCAGCCACACCGACTAGGAGGAACGAAAGGCAGCAAAATGTCAAACTTCTCACAACAATCCCCTCCATTTAGTCAATTTTCCACCCAACTGGCTGAGTCCAAGCCTTCTTCTCAAAATCACTATATTCATCGTATTTAAAATATGGAGAGGCATTACTGTGCACAACGGCCCGAACAAAGAGTTCGTTTCCCTTTAATCGGTAGGTAGCCCGTGTTCCTTTTTTGGACATGAACGTCTTGCCAATGTTATGGTCGAGATAGTTGGCTGTCACCGGGTGCTCAATTCCCTTCTCGTCAACCACATCAGGAACGTGCTCATGCGCTATTGACACCTTAGACAACGACCCCTTGAACTCAATCTCATATTGAACCCCTGGCTCAGCATCCACTTCTACCGTAAAGGTTTTATCCGACGTGCTGAAATCCAGTCTTTTGAGTACAACTCCGGTGCTAGAGTAGAAATCCCCTTCTTTCATGGCTCCGGTAATTGAGTCAGCCGTCAGCGATTTGGCCCTCACCATCACCCAAGCAGTTCCTGGTCCATTGACTACTGGATTTTCCCGGTGATAGTCGTGCGTATCGTCAGTCGCCGTTCCAAAGATGGGCGGCAGTCCCTCGCTTTTAAGTCGAATGGTGTTAGCAATATCCCAAACTCGCTCGACCGAGGGCCGCGATCCATCACCAAGATTGAAACAGTTAGAGCTTGAGTTCATTATCTCAACACCGTCTAGAAGCGCTAAATCAGCCAGTTGTTCGCCCGTAATTGAAAACTTAAAGTTAGGGTGATTCACTTGCCAGAACACCGGCTTACCCGTTGAGCGAGAGTGCCCATTCACTAAATGCGAGTGAATATCCAGTTCTTGTTCGACGCTACGTTCGCTCTGTCTATCGACACTTAGCAGCTCGCTCACATTCATGGGATTCGTATGAACGGCTAATCCCTCCCTCGATGTGGTCATTTCGAGTCCCTCTATCATGATGAACTTACCTGGTTCTTCCAACAGGTCACGCACCTCATTAAGCGGCAGCAGACGAACCTCCTTGGCTCCGTCCACGATCCGCGTCCTCACATGTCCACGACCCCAACGCTTTTCCGCCTTATCAATCGCGACATTCGCTTGGTCCGCACGAAGCGCTTTCCATTTCTCTCCTCGCGAGAGGATATTGTGGTCCGACAATACCAAGAAATCATATCCATGATTTTTATACCAATCCACGACCATCTCTGGAAAGTCATCTCCATCAGACCAGAACGTGTGCGTATGGGTATTCCCCTTATACCACTGAAGGTCATCTCCACTACACGTAAAAATGCCAAGAGCTACACCAACTAATACTATAGCTTTTACCATTTGGGCCTAATCTAATCTATGCATTTCAAAAATTCACAATTGTTCGCGAAGGTATTCGATTCAATTCACTTTTCGATCCGTCCCCTCTAATTGATTCAGGGCTCTGTTTATGACTCGCACAACGTATTTCCCATTTGCATACAAATCTTCTCGAGGCTCTAGTGCTTTATGCATACTGGCGACTACAGGCCAAGCCATCTCTTCGATTTCATCGAGTACGATGGCGGCATGAAGGCGCTCCCACTGTTCTCCAACATTCAGTTCTTTCACTAACACCGGAAGAGCATCCTTTGGCTGACCCAAACGACACAACGCCCTTGCGGCCGCGGTCCGGACAACGGATGATTCATCGTACAAAGCCATCCGAATGGCACTCTCGGCTTTTCTCGCTGCTGGCCCAATATTTCCCACTCCGACTGCACCCCAGTATCGAATGGCAGCATCCGGATCCTTTAGTCCTGCCATGAGAGCTGGGAGCGCTTTCGGCCCATCCGAGGCCTTAACCGCAATATCCGCCAGTCTGTTGTTAAAAGAAGCGTCACTTATCTGCCTGAGGACGCCGAAACGATGCCCAATCTTCTTTTCCCGCTCAACCAGTATGGGTTCCGCGATTAATCCGGTATCCCGAGAACTCTTTACCCAGTCCAAATGGGATTGGCGGAGTTTCTTCAAGGTCTTGGTGTGCTTTGGATCTTCCGCAATATTGTTTATCTCATGGGGATCATTCCACGTGTCATAAAGCTCTTCCACAGGTTTGCTGGGTGAGAAATAGTACTCCGCAGCGGGTGGCAATTTTCCTTCTTCATGAAGTCGCCTCAAGTCGGCCATCGTCTTGCCCTTTTCAGGCGTATTCATATATTGGTAGTAGGTTTTTAGCGGCTCATAGTTTCTTATGTATTTGAACCGCTTGTCCCTCGCCATTCGTATAATATCGTAGCGCTCGTCCATACGATCTCTTGCTCCGAATACAAATTCGCGGGGAGTTCCCAAATTTTTGCCTAGGAATGCCTTCCCCTGAACGTGGGAAGGAATCTCAATACCAGCTAGATTTAGCACCGATGGCCCGTAGTCGATCGAGCTTACCAGTTGGTCCGTTACATCTCCCGGCTTACCCTGCCCCTTTTCTCGCAGCGCTTCTGGAATCCTGACAATCAAAGGAACTCTTGTACCCGAGTCATAGAGCCACCGTTTGGCTCGTGGCAACCCCACCCCGTGGTCAGACCAATACATAATGATCGTATTCTCATATAGCCCATCTTCTTTAAGTTGCCTAATCAGGTCACCTGCCCAAGCATCCATAGCCGTAATAAGCTCGTAATTACGTTTCCAGTCTTCGCGAGAATCAGGCGTTTCCGGATAGTAGGGAGGAAATGTAGTGAGCCCATCAGCGTGCTGCCGCTGACTCGGGTCTAAATCCTTTGTTACATCCTGGTACTTGCTGGCACTAGCGATTCCGCTTTCGTGGCAACCTGTAAAGTTGAATACAGAGAAGAATGGCTGGTCAGGATTCTTCCGATTGCGCCAATGGCCTTTTCTGCTGGAGTCATCCCAGACATTCTTAGGAGTTGCAAACTGATAGTCCTCTTTACTGTTATTCGTACAATAGTACCCGGCCTTTCGCAGATAGGTGGGAAAGGGCAAAACTTCCGGAGGTAGCTGGGCGTGACCCCTCATGTGCTGCGTACCGAGCGTTGTCTGATACATCCCGGTTATGATTCCGCTGCGACAAGGCGCGCAAACACCAGCTGTCGTAAATGCATGGGTATACCGCACTCCTTCAGAAGCCAATTTGTCCAAGTTGGGAGTGATGGCGTGAGGGTCTTCATAGCATCCCAAATGGGCACTGATATCTTCACAGCTAATCCAGAGTACGTTTGGCTTTTGCGCCGCTAAATGGGAGGCCAGCGCTAGGCTCGTAAGAAGGGTTATTAGTCTAAGCATAAATTTAAAAGGGTTCCGCGACTCATTTGTAAGCTGGTGTAGAATGGAGTTCAGCAGGAGTTGACTCATATTTCAAGGCGCCAATTGAAAACCTTGTCACCGAAAATGAACCGTGTTCCGGCACAAATATTGAAAAGGACTGACTAAACCAAGGATCGCTTAAAGAAAGCGTGTGCTCATGAGATCTATCTCCATTCAATCTAGGCTACGTGTTATCGGTTTAACCATCCTGACTATCGCATTAGGATTCGGTCTCTACTACCTCGGATACCAACAAGGAGCTAAGAAGGTAGAAATAGCCAGTGAGGGAACCGGATCTCCTTCTACAATCGCCCCACCGAAACCAGAAGAAGCAATCTCTCCGAAACCTCAGCCCAGCGTTTCGGATCAGAATGACTCCCTATTCAACCCACGCGAGCGATCTAATAGAGTCAGTGAGATGGCGAGCGACTTCAGGAATATCGGCTATGAGGAGGCAAAGAGCGACTTCGATGCTGCTCTCTCAAAGGCGGAGTCCATGAGTCCGCGAGAACAGATATTCTACGTCGCTGGACTATTCAAGTTCATCGCCGAAAACAGCTCACCTCGGGATGCCCTAACCATCGCAATCGCTCAAGCAGGTACGACTCGCAAATTCGCGTTAAAGGCCCTGGTGGGCGAATGGGCGGTGGACCAGAGTCTTCCTGAGAGCGAGCAAGAGGGACGGCTGAGGCGGGTGCTCGGCTTATCTGAAGGGCGTTACGGACTGGAAGCCGAACTCGCTTCGGTCCTAGCCCGATCGTCCACCGATCCTGCGACCGACTCCGCTTGGATGGAAGCCTTTTCCAGCCATCCAAGCCGAACCGAGATCGTAGCGCGACTTTCCCCATTGATGCCCGACTTCGATCCTACCAAAACATTAGCCATGGCCGAGGGATGGACCGATTGGGAAAAGTCCCGATTCGCAGACAGCCTGGTCAACAATTGGTCGAATCAGGATCCGAAAAGCGCCTGGGATTGGTACTCCGAAAACCCGGACACCCTTCCCGCCAACGCCGCAGATCAAATTCTCAATAGCTGGGCTCAAAAGGATTCGGATGCTATGATCCAATCTTTGGATACCTTCACAGATCCTGAAGACCGGCGTTTAGCAATCGAGGCGATATCGGCGTCCCTTGCGGCACAGGGGACCGACCAGGCTCTCGATTGGGTAGAAAGTCTTGCCGACATCGAGGAGAGAGACACGGGCATGCAAGCCGTATACCAAAACACCCCAAAGGGAATCGGAGCTGTATTAAAATTGGAAAGCGGCTTTCCTAAAATCTCGGACATCATGCCCACAGGAGGACTCGCTTCAACCGATCTCCGAGCAGGAGATTTGATCGTACAAGCACAGGACTCCGGCAAAGACCCTCACAATCTTTACGGTAGAAATATGCAGGATATCGTCGGACTCCTTCGCGGCACCCCGGGATCAGAAGTTGAAATACGCGTTCTGAGAGAAAATCAAGCTACCGGACAGCTCGAAGAGCATTCAGCTATCGTAGAGCGGGACTTGCTCATTCTCGAATCTTCGGATCGAAATTAGGTTTCCTGTCGACAGAACCGCTCGCGAGGTCTCTGTTGGCTATCGCATGTCCTCCCTTTCGCCAACCACCATAACGATTCAATCAGATGTGATTGAACTCTGCCAAATTCTAAAGTTCGAAGGACTGGTTCCCAGCGGCGGCGAAGCCAAACAGATCATCGTAAACGAGCTAGTCAAAGTGAACGGGGAAACCGAAACGCGGAAACGTCGAAAGATCTCCCATGGCGACACGATCGAATATCAAGGAAGCTCGTATTTGGTCGCTGGGCCAACCGCCTCATAGAAGCTGCCACACAAATTTCAGCGATGGATCGAATTTTCATCGACGCTAAGAGCTAGAGCATAAACAATTTTGAACTATTCATGAAGCAATACCTCGACCTGCTGCAACACGTCCTCAACAACGGGCACTATCGCGACGATCGGACCGGAACCGGAACTTACTCCGTTTTTGGGGCTCAATCTCGATTTGATCTGCGAAACGGATTTCCCTGCCTAACCACCAAGAAACTTCACCTGAGGTCAATCATCCATGAATTGCTCTGGTTCCTCAAAGGTGATACCAACGTAAAGTATCTCAACGACAACCGGGTTACCATTTGGGATGAGTGGGCCGATGAGAATGGAAACTTGGGACGGGTCTACGGGGCCCAATGGACCGACTGGAAGACACCTGAAGGGGGAAGCATCAACCAGATCGAGCAGGTCATAGACCAGATAAAGACCAATCCCACAAGCCGACGACTCATGGTCAGTGCATGGAATCCTGGCGAACTTCATTTGATGGCCCTCCCTCCCTGCCACAGCCTATTCCAATTCTATGTTGATACAGAACGGGGCGAACTGTCCTGCCAGCTCTACCAAAGGAGTGCCGACCTTTTTCTGGGAGTTCCTTTCAATATCGCTAGCTACGCGCTACTGACTCTTATGGTCGCCCAAGCTTGTGATTTGAAAGCGGGAGAGTTCGTGCATACATTCGGAGACCTCCATCTATATAAGAATCATCTGGATCAAGCCAAACTCCAGCTTGAACGCGATCCCAGAGAACTGCCCACCATGCTTATCAATCCGGATATCAAAAATATTGGGGACTTCACTTTCGATGACTTTGAGTTGGTAGACTACGATCCCCATCCCAGTATCAAAGCACCGATTTCCGTTTAAGACCTAGGTTCGACTGATATCCATGACTCAGAACCAAACTTGGCGAGCGATTGCCGCGATGAGCGAAAACCGAGTCATCGGAAACGGTAGCGAAATCCCATGGCGAATTCCTGAAGACTTTAAGTGGTTCAAAGAAACCACGATGGGAGGCGTACTTGTCATGGGACGTAAGACTTGGGACAGCATCGGCCGGCCTCTCCCTGGCCGTAAGACCGCGGTTGTTAGCCGATCTCAGCCCAGTTTACCCGACGGTGTAGACCTTCTTGACGGTCTTGAAGCAATTGACGAACGAGACTACCCTGATCCCATCTGGATTTCCGGCGGCGCTGAGATCTACCGACAAGCACTATCCCGTTGCCAAGAGCTGTACCTGACCCTAGTCAAGCGAGAGGTCGAAGGTGATGCTTTCTTCCCGGATTTCGAAGACCAATTCCAACTCGATTCAGTAATCAGAGACGAATCCGAATTCCAAATACGAAAGTATCTGCGGAAATAATGGGCCTCGCAGAAGCGAAACCAAAAGCTGAAATTAACATCGCTTCGCTAGTTGTTCCTACGGAGCAAATAGGTGGGCCCTCGGGCCAATAGGTTTAACTGACAACACCTATTTCCCGTCATGCGGAAACCCATTAAACTCGCAACGCGAGGACACTAGGCCGGCAGGCCGATGTTAACAAGCCTTAGCGAATGCAGAATGATTCTTGGTGAATACACTCTCCAAGCTCACGCCACAGGGCGATCCCGCACGGAAATAAATCCAACCGCTAATTCAAAACTCCTCGTTTTTTGCTTCCAACAAAGCTCTCATGCGCTTGAGCGTATCCGAGTGCTGCTCCATTCCCACCAGATTCGTGAACTCCTTTGGGTCCGTCTGGTGGTCATAGAGCTCTTCGCCCTCCTCTCCCCAGCGATTGTAGCGATAGCGATCCGTGCGGATTGATTCTCCGGAACTTCGAGTAACCGTATACGCCAATTTCTTCTTCCCTTTGGAATCTGGGTTATCCAGCAGTGGCCGAAGGCTGATCCCATCCAGATTGGCGGGAGCTTTATCCTTAAGCCCCGCCAGATCCAAGAGAGTTGGATACAAGTCCACCAGCTCAACCAGACCTTGGGCTTTCTTCCCAGCCGCTTTCTCAAAACCAGGGGCGGAGATCAGGAGAGGCACTTGGGCACTTTCTTCAAATAGGCTCAATTTCTGCCACATGGTGTGTTCGCCCAAATTGTATCCATGATCCGAGGTGAAAATTACGATAGTATCTTCACGCTGACCCAATCGATCTAATGCATCGAGCAACCTTCCCACTTGCTGATCCATGTAGGTAACACTCGCGTAGTAAGCGGCAATCGATTGTTTCTGCTGTTTCTCAGTCAGCCAATAACGCCCTTCATTGGCCATGGCAGCTGCAGGTTCCGGCAGATCGTCCAAGTCACCTTCCGGGACATATGGCAGCGGGATACTGTTCTCATCGTACAGATCGAACATCGACTTCGGCGCGACTAGCGGTACGTGCGGGCGCACAAATCCAACTGCGAGAAAGAAGGGCTCTTCAGGGCGAATGAACTTAGAGAATTCTCCCCCACGCGCCCGGCTATCTAGAATCGCAATCGCTTGTGTCGCGGTGAGCGCGTCCGCTTGAGTTTCGATTTCGTCATTCGGAACGATGATTCGAGCAAAATTCGATCCGTAGTGGGTTCTTCTGGGCGAAAGTAATTCAAGGACTCCCGGACTAGCCGTTTCAGGCGCCATTACGTCGATCGCTCGATCCCATGAATCTGGATCATCTCCACCTGGCTCACCCGCTTCAATACCTCCGGGAACACCCATGTGATAGATCTTTGAAACTCGCAAAGACACATATCCATTACGCCGCAAGACGCCCCCAATACTGGGGTGATCCGCCAGTTTCGGATTCATCGCTCGATAGCTGCCAAGTGTGTAGCTGTTGCCCATCATCCCATTACGCTTGGGATAAAGCCCACTCATAAAGGAAGCTCTAGACGCCCCGCAAACCGGATACTGACAGTAGGCCCTATCAAACTGAACGCCTTCACTTGCGAGCCGATCCAAATTTGGCGTTTGGCAAATCTCGTTCCCGTAAGATCCCAAACAGGCGGTCAAGTCGTCGCTAACGATAAAAAGGATATTCGGCTTGGAGGCCGAGAGTGATCCACCCCAATCGAAGACGAACGAGGCAAAGAAGATTAGAACTGAAAAGCGAAGCATGAAAGCCATGAGAAGGAGAGACCCAGCTCGCAGCGATCAAAAACTACCCGAATGGCCCTACCTCTGTCTTTTCTCTACTTGCTTCTTGGCCGTAGGTTCTTGGTCTAAAAGCTTAATCATGCGTGCGAGAACATCCGGTTTGGAATCTGCGAAATTTCTGGTCTCCAAGGGATCCTTCTCGTAATCGTAAAGCTCATACTCGGTCTTCCCGACAGAATGAGGCTCCCATTGGACCAGGCGATAACGCTCCGTTCTTATCGCTCTTCCCAAGTAGCCTCTTCTGTTGTACGCATGGTAGGCATACTCACGTATACGTTTTTTTGGTTTTTCAAGAACCGGGGTCAAATCCACTCCATCAATTGGCTGCGGAGCTGCCGGTTGAGGAAGCCCGGCCAGGGACGACAAGGTCGGATAAATATCCACGGTTTCCGCTAGTTGAAGCGTACTTGTCCCTGATTTAGTTACACCTGGTGCATAAATGATGATGGGGATCCGATTCGCTTGCTCATGATTCGAGTGTTTCGTCCAAGATCCATGATCTCCCAAGTGCCATCCATGATCTCCCCACAGAAGGATGATCGTATTATCATCGAGCCCGAGCTTCTCTAGTTCGTCTAGCACTCTACCCAACTGAGCATCCATGTAGCTGACACTCGCATAGTAGCCGTGTATCAAGTCACGCTTAAGATCATCCTGAAAAACAACCGTATCCGTTGGGACGGGCTTGAAAGCCGTTATCTCCCCTCCTCTTTTGACGGCAAACTCCGGTGCTCCTTCCGGAGCCTCCTCAAACTCCGGCATTGGCAAAGAATCCCTGTCATACATATCCCAATACTTTTTGGGTGCTGAAAAAGGCAAATGGGGACGCACGAATCCTACGGCGAGGAAAAAGGGCTGATCCGAATCCTGGGATAGCGAACGCAGACGGTCAATAGCATGAGTGGCAATCCGTCCATCGGCATAGGCTTCATCGAGTACGTCAGGACTTTCCCAGGCTGCTCCACGCGGCAGGCTGCGGATCGGTTTGCTGAACTCATTTGTGAAGAGCGCCTCTTCCCGGGTCAGCTGACGATAATTGCTTTCCGGTACCAAATACTCGATCACTTTGTCCTTTAGGTGCGGCACACTCCAGGAGGCATCATCGTTTGTATTGCCGTGACCGATATGAAACACCTTCCCCATGGAATGGGCCACATAGCCATGATTGGTGAAATGCTGGGGCAACGTAATCGCATCCGGATATACCTCGCGAAACTGGGTCCCAAACGAATAGAATCCTGTCGACGAAGACCGGCTACCCAGCAACAAATTGTAACGCGACGCCATGCAGACAGATTGATTGCAGTAAGCTAAATCGAATCGCATTCCCATCGCTGCCAGCCGGTCTATGTTCGGGCTGACGGCGACCTCGTCTCCATAGCACCCCAAAGTCGGTTTCAGGTCGTCTACCAGAAGGAGCAGCACGTTCGCTTTGTCGGCCGCAGAAGCGAACACGGCAGAAACAAGAAATAGGATAGTTGTCTGGATGTGGGCAAAGATCGAAAAGTTACTAGACATAACGCGGTAGCTTAAAGTCAGGTCTCTGGCAATCAAGCGATCAGTTTCCACAAACGCCTATGGAATATGAACTTCAACAGCAAAATTTAACAACGCAGTGCTTGTTCCTTATCGGTATTGTACCGAGGATTAGATATGGAGACGCATCAACGAGCGAAGCAAATACACACCCTATCGCGGTAGTTGACCCTATCAGAACATGATACCTACCAACCGCCGGCTCGAGCTTGAGCTACCTAGTGAAATGTAAACGTAAGATGGTTCATTGCAATCGTTCCAAAAAGGCAACGACTAAGTCTAACATTTCCTCATCGTTTATTCGTGAACTCGGCATGCTCGTACCGGGAGCAAATTGCGATGAATCGCGCAAGAAAGCTCGAAGATTGTCTTTGGTCCAGCTACCACGGTGAGCTTTAAGGGCATCTGAATAGCCTCGATAGCCTGTAGAAGCTATTTCCCGACCGACAACATGCCATAGTGACAATTTATTTTTATCGAAATTACCAATGAAGCTATGGCATTGTCGACAAGCACTCATTAACTCTCTGAACTTCAGCTGTTTATCCTGATCAGAAACCAAACCTGCAAAGAGATCTTTTTTTATTTCATTGTCACTGGGCGTCAGCTCAATAAAAGCCGTGGTGTCTGTCCAAATTAGAAAAGTGCCATCGCTCATCTGCAAAAGATCTCTCACTCGATAGCCCAGATCTATGGGCTCAACAAGTTTTACTTTCCCATCAACAAGTCGCAGTCTTAACAGCTGTGCTGCGACCAGAGATGTTACGAGCAGGTCTCCGTCCCATTGAATCGGAGAGTCCTTAATTTCTATACCACCTGAAATTGCGATAGAGGGGACCCATGCAAAAATGGGGCCCACAAATCCTTCATGACGACCTTGTTTCTTGTTAAGTGGCCATTGGTGTTCAAAATATTGAGTGCCATATGTCACCAATGGCCAGCCGTAATTGGCATTGGTTTCGACAAGATTAAGCTCGTCGCCTCCCTTGGGACCCTGATCGGTGAACCAAAGGTTTTTATAGCGATCGAAAAATATTCCTTGTGGGTTTCTCACCCCTTTGACCAGTTGACTACTTTCGAGAGTTGTAAGATTAATTCTGACGATCTTGCCGTAGCTGCTGACATCATCTTGAGGAGCTGGAACGTTGTAAATACCATCGTAATTGTGATCTCCGATTCCGACAATCAAGTGGTTCTCGCCGTCGAGTGCCATTCCTCCGCCGGAGTGATTCGTATTAAAGGGCACCTCCCAGGAGGCGCCGATTTTGAGGGAAAAGGGAATTAGTGGGCTGCTATCATATAAGACCTCCCAACGGTCTGATGAAACGCTTTCTACAGCGGCAGAATAATCTTGAAAATCTTTTAGTACTAGTCGAGCCACGCGAATTGATTTTGATTTCTGCTCTTCATGCCAAAAGGAATACGTAACGAAGATATGCGCGGAGCCGTCGAAATCCTTCGCTCTAATGCCGAGGACTCTGAAATATTTTCGGATATGTTCGCCGCGCCAGTCATTTTCTGCATCTGGTACTTGAGATAAGTAGGATTCAAACGAAGCATAGTTGTTCGGTAGTGAAATATCTAAAGCGCTAATGTCCCCACCTTTTTTATACTCGAAAAATTGGCCCTGACTGTCGACACCAATTACCCGGCCAAAAACTTCACAAATACCCCCGCCAGAGCCAGCCAAATTCCCTGGGTTGGCGGAATTAGAAAGCAACTTTTTAAATCGGAGTAAGTTGGTCTCGATCATCCCATTAAAGGCGGGTGGATCGAGCGTTTTTCGAAGATCCGGAATTATGTTTCGGACACGAATTTCCTTATATATATTTTTGATATTTTTATAAGGAAAAATCTCATATTTACCGACTAATAGTCCATATATCAAGGCAGCAGCGATAACAGCTAAGCTGATCAATAATATAAATAAGATCCTCGCCCAGCTCTTGCTTTTCTTAGTTGCGTTGGCTCCCTTTTCTACGATATGGATTCTATGCCTGTTAATTGGCGGATGCGCGAGCAAAATCCGTAGATGAGGGACAGGAGATTATTATTTACCTAAGCTGGGCACAAAAAAGAGCCACCCCAAGAGGTTACTCTGAAATTTTAATAAATACGGAAATGGGTGTCCCTATGGGACAATAGGACATAGATTTAACAGGATGTGCTCGTCCCTCCCTCACTTGATCACGCTTCGAGATTGCATGATCGAAACTCGGGAAGTTGCTTCAGTTTCCGAGCCATCATCGAGGTCCTAGGAGCGGGCCGGATCCTGTTAAACAAACTCCTTCTACCTACTTCGGTTCGAACTCCCGCTCGAATATTTCCCAAAGCAGGTTTTCGCCTTCGATAATAAAATCGCTGTATCCTTGGGTCCCGGCTTCGATAGCCTCCCACTGTTTCCAATTCAATTTTTGCATACCTAGCTCGTAGTTCATGCTATCCCATCCGCCAGCCCGGAAGGAGTAGAAGGCCCAGTGCCAGTTCTCTTTGTTGGCCAGGCTAATCACGTCCGAAAGGTACTGCTGCGCCCCTTCCACTTTTCGACCGCAGCCGAATTCGGCAAAATGGATCCGGTTGGCTGGAATCCCGTGCTTATCCGCCCAATCACGCACGGGCTTCATTAGCAATGCGATATTCTCAATCGTCCAAGATTCGGTCTCATCACCGTGCCCAGTCGGCATTCGGTCCGGATAGGCAAAGCGTCCCTTATTCACTCGAAAGGTCGTGAAAATCCACGGTTCATAGTAGTGAAAGGAATACAAAACCGCTTCGTCCTCGATCGGCTTCAAGGTGGCAAAGCCGGCAGGATTCGCATGAAACCGACTGTCGACCATGATCGGCGTAAGCGAATCAACACTTCGGATGGCAGCAAACATTTGGACGTAGAAACGGTTCAAGTCAGCGATGCCGCCTTCATTGTTTCGCAACCACTGCTCAAATCCAACTGCTTTATCGCCCTCAAACCCCGCTTCTCTTTCCGGATGGGGTTCGTTGACAATGTTGTAGCCAACGATTGCCGGGTGATCCTTTAGTTCAAACGCTAGCTCCTGCCAGAATGCCATCGCCTGGTCCTGAAACGCGTGGTCGTTCCACAAGCGAAAATCGAATTCCATGTCGTTGTGCTGACGCCAGCGGTGCCCAGGCAAGCTGAAAGTCGTCAGCACAATCTTGATACCTGCTTCATCCGCCCGATCCAGCACTTCGACCAGCATTTCCAAATCTCGCTCCGGAATCCCAAAAAACGCGTCCGCATCTCCCATCAAAAAATCACGGCTATCCGACTTCATGCTGGTTGGGCTCAAACGGATGTACTCGATTCCTGTCGTGTGCGCAGCTTCGAACCATTCGGGCGATCCATCTTCTGCACCGCCATTAGCTCCCTTTCTCTGCTCGTCCCAAAATGCGAGTTTAGGATTCGCTTCGATAAGCTGAGTTGCCAAACCGAGAGCAATAATCGCGATTGCTTTTATTGTCTTGTTACCAGTCATTAGCCACACTCTGCCTGACGATAGACATCCAGCAAACAATTTTATAGATGAAAGATGGCGATTAGCCAACTATAGACAGAATCCGGAATTTCGATTCTACCTCGTGCCGCCGGCCCCGCCCCACCTTCTTTGCAAGAGGATACGAAATCCGGTCTACTATGGTTTACCTTTACCCAAGAACCGAAAAATCGCCAGATACACGATAAGCTCACAAGTTGGCTTGGAAGGGAGCAACCTTCAAAGGTGCCAATAGTCTGAATTCTCTTTGACAGATCTCGTCTTCGGCTTGCACCACGCGAAAGCTGATAAGCCCGGAGGGGTTTGTTCACGAGGCACCAGCCGAGAAGGCCTGACACCCACGACCAACACCGACCAGTCGAGGCTGGTCTAAATTGTTTCACTCAGAAAAGCTGTCGCTTTCGCTAAATTCCTCCAGTGTTTGAGCATCACTTCAACGGCTGGGGATTCGGCGTTGGAGTCGAATGTGCGATATGCGATCAATTTCAGCGGAAATCCGATACACTTCGTGGAGTAGACTATTCCTGAGTTGTGCCGTTCGAGTCGCTTCTCAACATCTTGGGTCGAGCCAATTTAGTGGCGACCGCTCGTTCCTTGTAGTATATGCACAAACACCATAGCGAGGTGGTGGGCCCGGAGGGATTTGAACCCACGACCAAGGGATTATGAGTCCCCTGCTCTAACCGCTGAGCTACAGGCCCGCTCAAAAAAGAAAAAGGAATAAAACTGCCCAAAACCGCATTGGCAAGTTTTCATTCGGCACTTTTGGTGATCCGTTTTCTATAGCGACCTAAAGAGTTGAACCCAAGACCAACCCCGACGAGTCGGGGCTGCTCTAACCGCTGAGCTACAGGTCCGCCCAGAAAAGATTGGGACTGAATCGAGGCAATCAATGCAAATCTTAAACTATTCGAGATGCGGTTTCGCTTCAGCCCCAGTAGCAATCCTTTCGCGATTGGCTTCCGAATCAGCCGATACGAAAGACTCGCTTTCAGCCCGATCGCCCTCTTCTGCAGAATCGCCCTCAATCTCTTGCTCATAAGATTCCGCTTCGTGGCTTTCTTCTGCTGCCAACTGCTTAACGGTGGGGTTCCACACGCCTTGATCATGCATCTTCGCCATTTCCTGGGCTTCGGACAGTCGACGGTCATTAGCGGCTTCAGACGGATTCCAACGAGCGAATCCCTGGCGGATCAAAATCTCATTCAGGTATTCGTCTGCCATCAAGTAGATCTCCGAAACTAGAATCTCCCCCGTGTCCACGCGTACGGGTTTCACCCGGATCCGTTTTCCTTTCACTTCATTGTAAAGGAGATCGAAAATCTGCTCATCAAGCATTTCTCTTTCGCTGGCCATCTTCAAACCAAACAACTTTACCACGTTGGATCGGCGATCATCGAAATCCACGAAAAGCGCATCCTTGTTTAGGATCTCTTTAACGGTCCCTATGCGCTCCTGCGTCTCATTCTTTTGATTCAGAACGAAATACACCGCGAGAACCGCTAGCGCCGCAATGGATAGAAGTGCCATTAGCATATCAAATATAGAGACGCTACCTAAAGCTTTGGCTTTACTCGCTAACGAGGGAGTCGCCTACTTATACCGCTTTTTTACAACATATCGAGGTGATCCCCTTCAGATCGCGAATCGCTTATACTTTTCTGACAAACACACCCCAATGCGGTATGGCGTCATCCGCCTTAATCCATTGTGGTCGGCCGGTCTGACCAAACCCTTGACGAATCCGACTCGATTCGATTCTAAATCCATGCCCAAACCAAACTTGGGCATAAACTCAACTCTGCCCAAAACCGGTGGGGGTAACGCACCCATGCTAGACGCTGAAGTCATTTCCAGTCTCCAAAACGCTCGTATCAAGAACTTGGTCAAGCTGCGCAACCGCCGGCCCCGAGATCGCCAGAAGGTATTTATCGCTGAGGGATATCGGGCAATTAGCCGGGCACTGGAAAAAGGGAGTGTACCTGAAGAGGTCTATTTTTCTCCCGATTGGTTCCTTGGGGAGAACGAGCCGACTCTTCTTGCGGAAGCAAAAGAGAAAGGAGCCACGCTGTTTGAACTGACGAAGATTGCTTTCGAGAAAGTTGCCTACCGCGACCGGCCCGAGGGAATCCTTGCCGTATTCAATCAATGGAGCCATTACCTCGATGAGCTTAAGTTGAGCAATCCCCCATTCCTATTGATCGCTGAATCGATAGAGAAACCGGGAAACCTTGGCACTATATTGCGTTCGGCCGATGCTGCTGGTGTAGACGCAGTAATATGCTGTGATCCCGTGACCGACCTTTTCAACCCCAATGTAGTCCGCTCTTCTACAGGCGTACTTTTCTCCATGCCTACTGTCATGACCTCCTCTCTGGAGACGATCAAATGGCTTACCAATAATTGTATTCAGGCAGTTGCGACAACCCCGAACACGCAAACCTACCACACCGAAGTCGATATGACTGGACCTATCGCCATCGTTATGGGCAGCGAGCAGTTTGGGTTGTCTGAGACTTGGCTGAACGCATGCCAGAAACAGGCCCGTATTCCCATGGCTGGCCAGGCAGACTCCTTGAACGTTGCCATGGCTACCCTGGTAACGCTCTTCGAAGCTGTGCGGCAACGCAACCTCGCCTAGTGAATCTCCATCAGCTACAAGAGAATTTCGAATCACTCGCGGCAGAAGACCCGCTATGGACGGTGCTGTCCGACGACGCCAAACGCGGCGGCAAGTGGGACTTGGAGGAATTCTACGCTACCGGTCGCACCGTGATTGACGATCTCGAATCTCGCTTGGACAAGCTAGGCAAACCCTTGGGTGGAGGCACGGCGATCGATTTTGGCTGCGGCGTGGGAAGGCTAACATTCCCTTTGTCCCAGCGATTCCAAACCTGTTACGGAATCGATATTTCCCGCAGCATGGTCGAATTCGCTTCCACTCAAAAAAAACGAGGACCTAACTGTACATTTATCGAGAATACCACTACACGACTCCATTGGCTTGAGAACGCATCGATCGATCTAATATATTCCGCGATCGTGTTCCAGCATATCGCTCCTCGCTATACGCGGGAATACCTCAAGGAATTCAGCCGACTTCTGAAACCTGGTGGGCTTCTCGTTTTTCAACTCCCCAGCCATCTCGACCCGGATTATCCCGAAAACCAGAAACCATTCCGGCTTTTAAAGAAGCGTCTCTTCTACAAACTGAAAGTACTCAAACAGCGAATAGCGAAAATTCTCCCGTTTATTCGCAGCGAATCATTTTTCGAGATGAACGCCATTCACCGAGATCGGTTGGCACCTTTTTTGCATGAGCAGTGCAGCCTCGAAGTGTTGGATCAACAAGATTTTCCGGCAGCGGGTCTTGCTTGGAAGAGCTATCTCTATATCGCACAGAAGGGGTCCTAATCTTATTTTGACTAATCAAAGTATATATTTTGCCATATAAAATTTGGGGTTGACAGTTCCCAAAATCGGCCTAAATCCGTTAATTAATGAAAAGTGTTCCTATTTTTAGGCTTTCAGCTTTGGCGGTGATTTTTCTGTTAGCGGTCTCCGGGTCCCTTTTGAAGGCAAAGGATAAGCCATTGAGCATTGCGGCAACAACGACTATGGTGGCTGATTTAGCAGAATCGGTCGCCGGTGAATACGCCACAGTCACTGGTCTGATGGGCCCAGGTGTAGACCCTCACCTCTATAAAGCGACCGCATCCGACATTAACACGCTGCAATCCGCAGATCTCATTCTGTACAACGGCCTTCATTTGGAAGGTCGGCTCGCTGACATTCTGGTCAAAATGGGACGCCGCGGAAAATTAGTCTATGCAGTAACCGAGAGCATCCCCGAGGACAAACTACTCGAGCCCGAAGAATTTCAAGGACACTACGATCCGCACGTGTGGTTCGACCCTAGGCTCTGGGCTCTTTGTGTCGATACCGTGGTGGCCGCCTTGTCCAAGGCCGATCCGATTCATGACTCTGAATTCGAGAAGCGCGGTGAATCCGTTCGAGCGACCTATTTGAGCTACTACAAGTGGGGTCAAAAATACATGGCCCAGGTCAAGCCCAAGGAACGGTTCCTAATTACGAGTCATGACGCCTACAACTACTTTGGCCGGGCCTTCGATTTTACCGTAATCGGCGTTCAAGGGATTTCCACCCAAAGCGAAGCAGGTCTGGCTGATATCGTGAAAATCGGCAAGTTCATCAAGCAAAAGGGAATCAAGGCAATATTCGTCGAGTCCAGCGTATCGCCCGCTGCAATACGCCGCATCAGCGAAGACTCTGGAGCCAAAATTGGTGGAGAGCTTTTTTCTGACGCAATGGGCTCCAAGGGACACATGGGAAAAGCAGCCGACGGCTCTTCTTTTGATCTCGGAACTTACGAGGGAATGGTCAAAGGCAATATCACTACGATTGCCGAGGCACTGAAGTAAAATTCTCGCCCCGGCCTCGAATCCTATTTCAAACACAATTGCCGTAATCGTCATGTCCGCCTTGCCCGCCAACGATCCTCGCCTAAAATCTACCCTTCCCTTGGAAATTCACGACCTAACGGTTGCGTACACCAAACGACCCGTTCTTTACGGAATCGATCTAGAGGTTCCCCAGGGTTCTTTTGTCGGCGTAGTCGGGCCCAACGGCGCCGGCAAGTCGACTCTAATAAAGGCCATCATGGGGTTGCTACCGGTTGCGAGTGGATGGGTTGAGGTTTTTGGAGAGCCCTTTAAGAAGGCGGTCACACGAGTGGGCTATGTGCCACAACGCGAGTCGGTCGATTGGGATTTTCCCGTAAACGCACTGGATGTCGTGCTCATGGGTCGATATGGACGTCTCGGCCCATTCAAACGTCCCAACAAATCGGACAAGAATATCGCCATGGCCTGTCTCGAGAAAGTGAAGATGGCTCCCTATGCTAAACGCCAAATTTCAAACCTCTCTGGCGGACAGCAGCAGAGGGTATTCCTCGCACGTGCACTGGCTCAAGAGAGCGACCTTTATTTGATGGACGAACCCTTCGTGGGCGTCGATGCGGCCACAGAGTCCGCGATAATTGAAATTCTACGGGAACTTCAGTCGCAGGGGAAGACGCTCATCGTCGTACATCATGACCTCACAACGGCCCCGGACTATTTCGATCGTATTCTACTTTTGAATATGCGAGTGGTGGCCTACGGAAACACCAAAGATGTTTTCACCTTTGAGAATCTCCAAAACGCCTATGGCGGTCGATTGAGTATCCTTTCAGAAGTCGCCTTGAGCCGGGCTCGCAAAAAAGCGGAAGGCGACACACCAGAGGATTTGCTGCGATGAGAGGGGCATTGCCACACGCCGTTTCCAATGGCAGGAAGCAACGGCTTGCCTTCTCCATATTCGGAATCCTCACTACTTCCGCAATCGGTAACGCCGCCAAGATCGGGGAAATCTCGGAAACGAGCTGGACCGAGCAAGCTCGTGATTTTTTGTTGCTAGAAGAACCCGTGGTCCGAACAGCCGTTCTGGGAACACTTCTCATCGGATTTTGTTGCGGCGTCCTTGGCAGCTTCCTAGTGGTAAGAAAACTTTCCCTTCTCGGCGATACCCTTTCCCATGCGGTTCTGCCTGGGGTGGCTTTGGGTTTTCTCTGGAACGCCTCTAAGGACCCGTGGGCTATCTTTATTGGAGCTACCGCAGCGGGAATCCTCGGAGTGGCGCTTGTTGGCTGGATCAAACAGACGACTCACTTAAAAGAAGACAGCGCGATGGGAATGGTGCTCGCCGGATTCTATGGACTCGGCATTTGCATGACCACTATGATCCAAAATATGGCGATGGGAAACAAGTCTGGCCTGGACAAGTTTTTCTTCGGTCAGGCTGCCGCTCTCTCAGGTGGAGACATCCAACTGCTGGGCACCATTTCTATACTTACAGTCGTGTTGGTTCTACTATTCTATAAGGAGTTTCTAGCCATAAGCTTCGACACAGGTTTCGCTCAGGCCATTGGGATGCCCGTCCAAGTATTGCACTACGCACTAATGGCATTGCTAGCGTTCGCGGTTGTCGTATCGCTTCAAGCAGTCGGAGTCGTACTCGTTTCTGCATTACTGATAACTCCAGCCGCAGCCGCTTTCCTCTTAACCGATCGAATGCATTGGATGCTGATTCTCGCCGCGGGATTTGGAATGCTCTCGGGCGTTCTAGGTGCTTTCATTTCCTACCTATCGAACAACTTACCGACTGGGCCTCTCATCGTCCTCGGGGCAACGCTCATTTTCGTCCTCGCTCTTTTCTTTGGTCCACGGCACGGATTCCTCACCAAGACATTACGGCGAAAAAGACAAAGGCAGCGTATTGCATTGGAGAATACCCTCAAATCCGTATTCTACCTTTGTGAAAATTCCGACTTCGAGCGGAAGGAGTTCGTGGTTGCCGAACTGGCGGTCGAACGAAATTCAAACTTGCCCGCAACGGAAAGGGAAATCTGCAATCTCGTGAAAGCAGATATGGCTGAGTGGATCGTCGATTCGAATACCCCTTCGATGAGCGGTCAGGCCCAATTCAGACTATCCAAAGAAGGCTGGTATCGCGCCTGCGAAATCGTCCGTAACCATCGACTTTGGGAACTCTACTTGACCAATGCCGCTAGCTACGAGAGCGACCACGTTCATGACGACGCGGAAGAGATCGAGCACCTCATCGGCGAGGGAATCATCAAACGCCTAGAAGACCGACTCGAAAATCCGATCCACGATCCCCACGGACGTCTTATTCCCAGAAGGGATCAGGTAATTGCTTAAAGTGGTTCAATGACAGAATGCTTCACCGTCGAATCCATTACAGGGCTGCTTTCGCTACAGACCCGACGCAATCGTTTCGACTGCTTAGGGATAAGCAACCCTACCGTTGCTGCCTTAAACTGCCTCGGGCTTGCCACGGGGATACCTTATTTTTTAAACCTTCAGCTTTAGACCGTGCGCGAACAATTTTTCCCAGCCTTTGATTGGCACACAGTCTTTATTCAGCCCTGGAGCGAGTACGCAGTAAATTCGTTTTGGATTGTTCTAATGGGATTCCTTGTAGCCGGAACCTGTGGTCTTGTTGGCTGTTTCGTAATTCTCCGACGCATGGCACTTGTGGGGGATGCCATTAGTCATAGCATTTTGCCAGGCATTACTCTGGCTTTCCTCCTCACCAATTCACGGGATACCCTTCCAATGATGCTAGGCGCGGTCGCGGCTGGCGTGGTTACAGTCGCTCTAATCGAGGCGATCCGCTACACTTCTCGAATTAAACCAGACGCTGCTATCGGGATCGTATTCTCCAGTCTCTTCGCAGTAGGAGTCATACTCATTTCCGTTTTTGCAGACGAAGTGGATTTAGATGCTGAATGCGTTTTGTATGGAGAACTTGGATTCATTCCACTTCAGGATATTACCTATTTCGGTGGAATCGTAATTGGGCCCGAACCGGTCGTCCGAATGGCGATTATTACCCTAATAGCGATCGTCCTTCTATTTGCCTTTTTCAAGGAGATGATCGTTACTTCATTCGATTCCGGTCTTGCCGCATCTCTCGGTATCAATACCACTCGGTACCAGTACGGCCTCACGCTTTTTCTGTCCATTGTGATCGTGAGCTCATTCGAATCAGTTGGAGTGGTACTCGTAATTGCGATGATCATCTTTCCCGGGGCCACCGCGTTGATGCTCACAGACCGACTTCCCATCGCCCTCGCGCTTTCCACCGTAATTTCTGGAGCTTACTCATTACTCGGATTTCATCTGGCCACTTGGCTAAACGCTTCGATTGCCGGCGGCATGACGGTAATCGCGGGAATCGTTTTTGGGATTGTTTGGGCATTCGCACCCCAGCGAGGGCTAATCGCTACCCTCGTCCGAAATAGGCAGATTATGGAGGAGTCAGCTCTAAATTTCAGCCGAGAGGAGAAGTAGGCGAGCCTTCCCAACTTCACCCCCTCAATCATTCGGACATCGTGTTCGTTCCCCCGGGACACATCTTTAAACCCCTCATTCCCAAAACTACGAAAAAAGTATTCCTCGTCGCTCGCTATCTCCTCGGCATATTCGTATTCGGCCTCAACAAGTTCATCGGCTTTATGGATTTTCCTGCTTTTGAAGGATTCGCTGCCCAGTACATGACCGTAATCGAGGGTTCATACATCCTTAAAACAATGGGGGTGATCTATATCCTATCCGCTATTCTTCTAATTACGGGCAGAGCCGTTGGGTTGGCCACTGTATTAATCGACCCGATCGCCTATAACGCATTCATGTTTCATCTTACACTAGATCCCGCCAACACCGCGGGAGCACTTGTTTTTGTAGCGCTGATTGTCGCCGTTATGATTGGTAACAAGGAGAAATATTTGGGACTACTGAAATAGTTTCCTAACCCCCACAATATCACCACGCCCTAGTGCTATCCGCCACCCAGCGCGGGGCTATCCGACCATAACTGAATCGATTATTGGCCTGCGTGCATCTTAGCGATGAATGAGTTCGCCTCTTCCACCGATTGAGACATTTGTTGTATCAAAGCGTCCACTTCACCACGTATTCCAAGAGTTATCTTGTTTAAGGCCGCGATTGCCGGCGAATTCAGATTGTGTTTGAGAAATAACGTCTGGTCCCGAAATGCGTCGAGCACTGGGTTCATTTTCTCAGCAACCCCTTCCATCGCGCCGATCAACTTCAAATACAGAACCTTGGTTTGATTCATCTGATCTTCGCTGCCTTGTTGCAGGTCCTGATTAGTGTATTGCCCTAACTCGGATTCCCATTCCTTGAAGAGCGTTTTCAAATCCCCTAGTTCCACATTGGATACGGCGACAAACTCTTCGAACGCACTGGCAAACTGTGCTTTCGCGTCCTCCTAGGCTTCCTTCCCCTCCTCTACTCGTTCAACTAGGATATCACGTTTATGCGTACCCATTTTCTCCATCGCTCCACAGTAAATAGACTGACAACCTGTCTCCGATAAGAGGGCTACAACGAATAGCAGGAGGGATGCTTGAGACACAAAACAAAGGTGTTTCATGGCAATTCTTACTTGGCTAGTTGATTGGATTTTGAAACCTGAATTTTTCTACGGGTGAAGGAATTTCAGATTGTTCCGCTAGTTCCGCTAGTTCTCGCACCAATTCAGGACGCCGAGAAGCGACATTTCGCGACTCACTGATGTCGATAGAAAGATCATACAATTCCCAATTAGCATCTGGATCCTTGTCCACGTTGTATTTCACGAGTTTCCAATCCCCTTTTCGTATCGCAACCCGGCCGCCCTTTTCATGGAAAGCCCAATACAAATGCGAGTGCTTCCGCTGCTCCCCCGACTGAAGAAGCGTGGGCGCAAAGGAAATGCCGTCGATTCCCTCTGGAGTCTCGGTTTCGGTCAAATCGCAAACCGTGGGTAGCACATCCCAAAAAGCGGAAACATGTCTTGTTTTTGATTCAGCCGTAATTTTTCCGGGCCAACGTGCCAGCATCGGTACGCGAATCCCCCCCTCATAAAGGTCCCGCTTGAGACCTCTGTAAGGACCGTTGCTATTAAAGAAATCTGGGTCCGCCCCTCCTTCGCTATGTGCCCCGTTGTCCGATGTGAAAATAACCAAGGTGTTTTTCTCAATTCCAAGATTGCCAAGTTTATCCAGAATTTGCCCTACATGGTCGTCCAGCATCGCAATCATGCCCGCAAACGCCGCATGGCTCTCAGGTTGCGTGCCGTATCCACCCACTCGATATTTGGGTCCATCATCTGTTCCTTCGTAGTGTTTCTCCGGCAGGAGCTTCCCTCTAAAGCGGGACATATATCGCTCAGGAACGAACAGTTCCGCGTGGGGGATGACGTGTGGAACGAAACAGAAAAAAGGCTTGTCCTTGTTCTCTTCGATGAAGTCGAGTGTCTTTTCCTGTATGAGCTCCGGAGCGTATACGCCTTCATGCGTACCCTCATTGGCTTCTAGCATAAGGCGATCGTCATTTTCCCAAAGGTGGTAAGGGTAATAGTTGTGGGCGATACGTTGGCAGTTGTATCCAAAAAATACGTCAAACCCTTGATTTACAGGATCACCCTCCGAGCCAGGAAATCCTAGCCCCCACTTTCCAAAGGCTCCCGTTACATACCCCTCATCTTTGAGAATCTCTGCAATCGTCACCGATTCCGCCGGCAACGCCATTTGTCCCTCAGGCTGCACTTCAAAGTTGCCGCGAATCGGCGTGCGGCCCGTGTGTAATCCAGTCATCAAAGACGAGCGGGAGGGAGCGCATACAGTACTACCCGAATAGTGCTGCATAAACTGGATTCCCTCCTTCGCAATTCTGTCAATATTTGGGGTTTCAAAGTGCTTCTGGCCATAAAGGCTCAGATCCCCCCAACCCAAATCATCCGCCAGAATGTAGACGATGTTGGGTCGGTCTCCGGCTTGAACGCTTCCCACGAAACCAAAAAACACGGAAACGATAAGACTGATCAAAAAGAAACGTCGCATAGGATACAAGTGATAAGAAAGGGCAATGTAGAAGCCTTCTAAAGAAAGTTGCAAGGGTTGCTTGTCCAAATCTCTTCATTCCTCTAGGGGATTGTTACTAGTAACTAATAGTCCCAATTAGCGGCTCTAGAAATACGATTGCCCCTCGATTATCCATCGAAGATACATCAACCCCGCAATTTCGACTAGATCCCACTGACCCTATTTTTTAACCCTATGCCCATGAGAACGCTAAAAAATCAGATCCTTCTAATGGCCAAAGCGTCATTGGCGATTGCCTTGACCGATGTCGCTCAGGCAGCCGATTCGCCTTCCAAGCCAAACTTTCTCTTTATTCTGATCGACGATCTCGGATGGCCGGATCTTGGATGCTATGGAAGCGACTTCTACGAGACGCCGCGAATCGACGCACTGGCCACGTCAGGAGTGCGTTTTACCAATGCCTATTCCGCCTCACCTGTTTGCTCTCCCACTAGAGCCGCCATCATGACCGGCCAATACCCTTCCAGAGTCGACATCACCGATTGGATTCCCGGAGCGGTCGCAAAAAATCCCAAGCTAATCGCTCCTGAAGATCGAGACAACTTAGACCTGAAAGAAACAACTATGGCCGAGGCATTCAAAAGGAAAGGCTACGAGACCTTTTATGCTGGCAAATGGCACCTTGGAGACGAAGGCCACTTCCCCGAAGATCAAGGCTTCGATTTCAATAAAGGAGGCCACCACAAGGGCAGCCCCCCCGGAGGTTACTACGCTCCTTTTAACAACCCACGACTTGAGGATAAACCGGACGATCGTTACCTGACGGACCGCCTCGCGGATGAGTCGATCGAGTTCCTCGACTACCGCGACGCCTCCAAGCCATTTCTTCTCTATTTGTCGTTCTACACGGTACACACCCCCATACAAGGTGCCGATAAGTACGACGCCTATTTTACAGAAAAAGCAAAAACGCTAACCGGGTCCGCTGACCCCATCGTGGAGCGAGACGGTAAAACACGCTCTCGACAAAATGATCCAAAATACGCCGCTATGGCAAAGTCGATGGATGAAAATATTGGCCGCATCTTGGACGCGCTTCACGCCAAAGGTCTCGATGACAACACAGTGATCATTTTCACATCTGACAACGGTGGTCTTGCCACGAAAGCGGCTCCAGGGCCCACATCAGTTTTGCCGTTACGAGCCGGAAAAGGATGGTGCTACGAGGGCGGGATACGGGTTCCACTGATCATTCGGGCTCCCGGAGTCAGCAAGGCAGGTCTTATCTCTCACATTCCGGCAATTAGTATGGATTATTTCCCTACAATGCTTGAGCTAGCGGGCTTTAAATTAATGCCCAAACTACACAAGGATGGGGTCAGCTTGGTCAACCCGATTCAAGGCAAGACCGTGGAGCGGGACACTCTATATTGGCACTACCCTCACTACCACGGGTCCATGTGGACGCCCGGAGCCGCGATTCGAGTGGGAAACTGGAAAGCAGTCCAGTTTTATCATTACGGAGAGGCTGAACTCTATAATTTGAGTAATGACATTGGAGAACAGAACAATCTCGCCAAATCTCATCCTGAGAAGCTGGAAGAGCTGTTGGCCAAACTCGCTTCTATTCAGAAAAAAACCTTGGCCCGGATCCCGACTCCAAACCCCACTTACAATGGAAACTAGGATCTTACAAAAGCAGAGTCGACTTGATTCCATCACCGTCTTGGCAAGGCCTTAGCCCTAGTCAGCCACACATATCTTATCTCAAAAGAATGGCCCTACGAAACAGGCGAAACCCAACCCGATGAAATCCGCTTTACTCTATTTCTTTTCCACGATTCTTACGATTGCCTCGCTATCCGCCTCCTATCCGAATCAGCCGATTAAGATTATTGTACCTACCGCAGCGGGAGGTGGCCATGACACGATGGCCCGCATCTTCCAGCGGGCGATACAAGAGGAATCGTTATTACCGGAAAAAATGGTTATCGTAAACATACCTGGGGCGGGTGGTGCTGTGGGAACGCGAAAGATTAAAGATTCCCCAAATGATGGATACACAATCGGTATCTGGAATCCAAATGCCCTGATTTCAGCCAAGCTCATGGGCATTACCAATTACGACCACAGCGACTACGAGATCATTGCCATGACAGGCTACACGGGCTTAGGAATGGGAGTCAAAGACGACTCAAGCATATCCTCTGTCGCCGATCTCATCAAGCAGGCACAAGCAAAGCCGGGTTCAATGAAGCTCGCTACTGAAATCGGTACGGCAACACACATCATTCCCATGATCCTGGGGGATCAGGCGGATTTCGAATTCCGTATCGTCAACGCTGGGGGCGGATCCAAACGACTAGCCTCTATTCTGGGAGGGCATACCGACATTAGCATCTTCTCTTCTCAGGCTCTGATCAACTTCAGTGCTTCCGGAATTCGTCCACTCCTTATGTTTTCCGAATCCCGCATTCCACTCCTTCCCGATACGCCTACCGCAAAAGAAAGCGGTATCGATATTGTCCTAAACGAATCCAGAATCTGGCTGGCGCCTAAAGGAACCGATCCTGGAAAACTGGAAGTTCTGCGCCAGGCGTTAAAGACGGCAATCGAATCTCCCGAAGCCCGGAAACAGATGGAGAATTTAGGAATTTCCCCTGTTTATGGAGACCGCGCGGCAGTACTCGAGGATATCGAGCGCATGCGCAAACTATCCGAGCCAGTCGTCGCCAAGATGGGGCGATAAGAGAATGATGGTAGCGGGTAATCTCCGAGCACCCGCACGATCAATTGTCGCGTCTTTTAAGTATGCAGTCGGCATAGTTCAATAACCAGCCCTAAGATACCGTATTATTGGAGACTCTCTAAGAACTGCCAAGGTTATGCAGGAATGCATATATTAGAAATACCAACACAATTACCGTGAAACCCAGTCCCTTGGCCATTCCCCATGTGCCTTCGGTTTCTGGAGACAAGGAGATCGATTCCGCTGAATTCGATGTTGGGAATACCTTGCTCAGAACAATCATAAGAACACACATAACCACAAAGTTGATTGCCGTAAAATGCAGCCAATGCAACTCCACTCCATAAATTGTATTATTTAGTATCAAGGTGGATAATACAAATAGACCCATCCCAGAAAAGAGGGATATCTTCGCCGCTTTCGTTGAAACACTCGTGGTTACCATACCCATGAAAATGATCGCGAGTATCGGCACATTGGTGACTGCCGCTAGCTTCTTCATCAAATCAAACAATCCTTCCGCACCTCCGATCAATGGAGCGAGAGCCATCGCAATAATCGCTAGAATTAACCCAAATCGCTTTCCTGCTCGAACGGTTTCCTCATCCGAGGCATCGGGTCGCATCATTCCTCTGTAAATATCCAGCCCATACAAGGTAGAGCAACTGTGGAGTCCGCTATTGAACGAACTCAATATAGCCCCGAATATGACGGCCCCAAAGAAGCCGACCAAAGCCGGAGGGAGCACTTTCGATACGAGCATGGGATAGGCCATATCCTGCTTTGCCAAATCCGGCCCAAACATTTGGAAAGCAATTATACCGGGCAAAACGAGGTAGAATGGACCGGCTAGTTTTAGACAGGCTGCGATAAGGATACCCTTTTGACCCTCTTTCAACGACTTCGCACCGAAGGTTCGCTGAACGATCGATTGGTTCGTGCACCAGTAGTACACATTGATGAGGATCATTCCCGTGAAAAGCGTGCTGATCGGGATATTCTCCCCTTCCTTCCCCACTGGATCCAGCTTCTCGGGAATATTATTCACGATAGTGCTGACTCCTGAAAATACGTTTCCATCACCCAAGGCGGCGAGACCGAGAATCGGAATCAGCAAACCGCCAATCATGAGGCCAATTCCGTTGATCGAGTCGGAAATGGCCACCGCTTTCAACCCACCAAAAATAGCATAAATACCTCCTGCGATACCAATCGCCCATACCATTATCCAGATAGCTGCACCGTCGCTTACGCCAAGCAAGTCTGGAACTCCGAATAGAGTGTTCATGCCGATCGCGCCTGAATATAGGACGAACGGAAGGAAGTTCGTAAAAATCGAGATGAGAAAGACTGCCCCGAGAATGCGACGTGTTTGTTGGTCGAAACGGCGTTCCAGAAATTCAGGAACCGTCGTAATCTGGCCTTTCCAGTAACGCGGGAAAAAGAACAAAGCCATTACCACCATCGCGAACGCGGCGATAATTTCCCAGGCCATCACCTGAGCTCCATGAGTGTAGGCGTTACCGTTTAGCCCTATCAACTGCTCCGTTGACAGGTTGGTCAGCATGAGCGAACCGGCAATCACCCATCCGGTTAGCATGTTGCCAGCTAGAAAGTAGCTCTTGCCGTGGGCATGATCGTCGTCACGAGTTTTGAAATAGGAGATGGTGGCAACGAGTCCGGTGAAGGCGATAAAAGAGAATAGGGAGAACATATTGTATAATTCGGGATTGCTAACGAAAACGGAGTGTCACAGGTCCTTCCGCAAGGATTTAATGCGAAACTCCCCCAGTCCAGATGCAGATCTATGAGAAATTGGCGGGAGCAGTTCTATCGAACGCTAAATCGATAGACGGTCCGAGTCTTATAGATTTCACCTGGCTTCAGCGTCGTACTAGGGAAATTAGCATGGTTTGGCGAATCCGGATAATGCTGGGTCTCCAGGCAAAATCCGCTCCGATATTCGTAGCTCGCTCCGCTTTTCCCCACTAACGACCCATCAAGGAAATTCCCACTGTAGTACTGAATCCCGGGCTCCTCGGTCAGCACCTCCATATATCGGCCGCTAACCGGCTCGTAAACAGTCGCAGCTAATTCTAGGCCTTCACCTTCCCTCCGCAGCACCCAGTTGTGATCAAAACCGCCTCCAAGCTTCAACTGGAGATGGTCCTCGTCAATACGATCTCTGGGGGCGACCGGACTCGTAAAGTCAAACGGGGTGCCTTTCACCGGCATCAACTCACCCGTGGGAACCATATTAGAAGTGATCGGGGTGAAGTGGTGCGCATTGATCATCAGCAAATGGTCAAGCGGAGTGCCTTTCCCCTCTCCGTGCAAATTGAAGTACGAGTGGTGAGTCAGATTGATGATAGTGACCTTTTCGGTCGTCGCCCGGTAGGAGACTTCAAGTTCATTCTCATTCGTGAGCCGATAAACCACACGGATACGAACGTTCCCGGGATATCCTTCCGCCCCATCAGGATGCACATAGTTTAAAATGAGATTGGCGGCCTCCTTTCCTACTGACGGGCGACCACTCCAGAGAACCTTGTCTAGACCTTTGGTTCCCCCGTGAAGATGGACCGGAACCCCTCCGGCTTCACTGTTGTTGGTCAGCTGGTAGCTCTCACCCTCCAACTCAAACTTTCCATCAGCTATGCGGTTACCGTATAGGCCGACGATCGCTCCGAAATACGGAGTTGCCGCAAGATAGTCTTCCAATCGGCTGTAGCCGAGCACTACGTCGTCCTGGCGGCCTTTCCGGTCCGGAGCCGTCAGTCGCGTAATGATGCCCCCGTAGTTGGTAATCTCCGCGATCATCCCATTCGCATTTTTCAATCGGTAGATTTGAACGGCTTCACCATCCGGCAATTCCCCATACCGTTTCACGATCACGTTACACGTTTCCGCAAACACTGCGGAGCCGAAAATCAAGGCTAAAAGTAGGGCTGAAATTCTAGTCATCATAGTTGGAGGAGATTAGAGAGAAACTGGGAACTTTCAGTATCCTCACCGCGTATGTCCACCGCAAATCCAAAAACCACCTTCGTATTCCCACCAAACGCCGCCCAATATTCGAGCTTGCTAAAATAGCTTCAATCTTGAAAATCTCCCCTGCACGGATCGGTTATCGGTCAGGACAACATTTATCCCACAATCCCAATACCCTATGAACCCAAGCATTAGAATTGAGCTGTTCTCACTTCTCTCACTCTCAATCATCACCCTTTTGAACGCCACGTCGCTCGCGCAACAAAGAGGAGGGGGCGGCGGCGGTGGAAGAGGCCCACAGGACCCCACTGCACCCTATATCAACCAATTGAAGCTTGAAGGCAAAAACAAGGCCGCCTTCAAGAAGGCCTTTACGGCTAACACACGCCGCGTTGAGAAATGGGCGAGCAAAGTCCGAACCTTTCAAAACAAGAATAAGAAATACGTCGGCCAGACCAATCTGGACCCTGCGATAATCGAGAAGATCAAAGCTGACAAGACAGAGCTGGATGGGCTCAAGGTCGCCAACGGAAAGGCCTACGAGGAAGCCCTCGTCGCTTTCCTTTCTCCCGAGCAAATTAAACAGGTGGGGGCGATCGGAAAACGAATCGCCGAGCAGAGAGCAAGAGCCCGGGAACGAAGAGCCGCAGGCGGGCAAGGAGGAGGCCAGCCACAAGGACCGCGTCGCTAGACCTTAGATCGCCACCCTCCATACCTGACTGTAGTATAATTACAATTTGGAAAGCCGAACCGTAGTGGTTCGGCTTTTTTGCATTCCGAGGCCTCAAATTCACCAACAAAAACGCTTGGCTGAGTTGAAATGGTACGAATTTCCAATTTCTACCAAAAAAATTCTGCAAAGCCTTATGGACCTTAATATGTTGTTTTATAATGACTTAAATATTTTTTAACTCAATTCACATCCAAGTTTTCAAAAATCACAAACCCGTAATCCTCTCGAGCCCCTTCTGTAATTTTCCCGTGGTTTACTAGGAACATACAAGACGAAGAACACTTCTTCGGTCCCTTGGAAAATAAAACAATTAACAACAGGAGAATAAGTAAAATGAACACCAAGCATATAACAATCGCCGCAATCGTAACCTTCATCGCCACCAATGCTTCCTTCGCCGATGTAACGAAGCCCAGCAAGGTGCGACATAATCCAGAAGCTATCGTCGCCATGATGATCGGAGGACACGACGAGGATCACGACGGTGCTCTCAACAACACCGAGCTCGCCGAGTCGATCGAAGACCTCTACGCCAAGCGTAATCAGTCGATTCGCGAACACCGCGAGTCGATGGTAGCTGAAGGTCTAATCGCCACAGAGAAGGCCGATAACGGATTCGTTACCTTGTCGGCGATGCCCGAAGACGCCGCTGCGTTTTGCTGAAAGGCCACGACGCAAATGCGAATCAAATCCTCGAGGCGAACGAGCTGTTGGCATCCACTCGCGACTTGCGCCAGTTGAACCTCGGATTCCGCTCCGGTTTCGCCCGCGAGTCATAAGATATTTTGAACCAGGGGAACTTAGGCTGGGAGCAACTATCGCTCCCAGTTTTGATCTCAATAGCCCTAGCGAGCCATTTGCTTCGTCCATTTCGCCCAGGCATTCGATTCGGGCATCATCCTTGTCCACTCGCTCTCGCCCTACAATTCCGGTCCTGCCCGTGTCTCCTTGCCTCGTAGAAATATTTCCATTCATGATACTCAACCCCAGGACTTGCTCAAAGCCACGCAAACCTTAACTAGGAGATCGATTCAACCCAGCGAAACATAGACTGCAGGGAATCAAAAGACCTCCAAGTGTCTGAAATCCTCGCCCTCCAAATGGGATGCCCATTCAAATGGGTAATAATCACCTTTAGTTCTGCGTCTTCGACCCTTCCTAATTCATAGCCCTTGCGAGCCAAAGCACGACGAGTCCAGAGAGCGACACTCCCCTCCCCTTCCATGGAGGCCAACCGTTTAGGTTTCCGGTGGAGTCGAAAGCAACCTTCATCAGAATCCCATTCAACTTCATCGCTTTGGAACGTTTGAGCGATTTGCCTCCTCAGTGCTAGGTCTTCTGGATACCCTTGCACCACAATTCCCTCTGGATTCATTAGCCAAAGTTCGTCCGCACAACGTATCGACAAATCTAAGTCATGAGACGAAAGTATGACCGCGAGTCCTTCCTCGTGGGCTAGATCCCTAAGTATCCTCATTATCTCAACCCTTCTCGGAAGATCCACGAAAGCCGTTGGCTCATCAAGAAAAAGGACTTTAGCGTCCTGCGCCAGCGCTCGTGCGATCATCACCTTTTGGCGCTCGCCATCACTCAATTCGCCGACTTGCCTCTCTGACAAAGATTCCGCATCGACAACCCGCAAGGCCCATTCGATACGGGACCGATCATGTTCGCTCAAGGTTCCCGTCCACCGAGTATGCGGATGCCGTCCCAAAGCAACGATGCTATAGGCAGTAAACATACCGCTCGGTGCTTGATCCGTCAATACAACGCTTACGAATCGGGCCCTTTCTCTTGATACTGTAGTGCTGGCATCAGCCCCCTCCATGAAAATCCTTCCCGCAAGAGGCTTGTCCAGTCCAGCAAGAGTGCGAATCAACGTAGACTTGCCCGCACCATTGGGCCCCAACAGACATACAAGCTCTCCGAACCGAAGCTTGAGATTAAGATCTTCGGCAACGAGCGAATGCCCATTTTTTCCTCGAAAATAGCCAATGGACAATCCCGAGGTCTCTAAAACGTATCGCTCCTCAGTCATCCACCAAACACCCTCCTCAGGTTTCGCTGTTTTAGCAAAGCAGCAATGACAACCGGAGCACCGATCAAAGCGGTCACTGCGTTTAGAGGCAAGGTCGCCTCAACTCCTGGAGCCTTGGCAATGAGATCCGCAATGAGGGCAATGAGGCTTCCAAACAAGATCGCAGATGGAACAAGAATGCGATGGGATGGAGTCTTGAAGAGAAGTCTGCAAAAATGCGGGGCAGCGATTCCCACAAAGCCAATCGGCCCACAGAATCCCGTAACCACTCCCGCCAAGAGCGATGCGCTTGCCAAGACCAGTATCCTCGATCGCCTGACATTCACACCCATACTCGATGCGTATCGCTCACCTAAGAGAAACGCATCTAGGGACTTAAACTGCGGAGCAACTGCCACCAAACCAATCACCACCGACGGAGCAAAAACTAGAAAATGCGACCAAGTAACACTGCTGAAATTTCCAAAAGACCAATTGAAAAAGGACTGCAACCGATCGGCCATGCTGTAGAAGATGAGTATGCTCACGATCGCTCCCACTCCGTAACTTATCATCAGCCCAAGTATCAGCAATGACATTACATCTACCCTTCTCGCGAACGCGAGGAGAAGCATCAAAACCGTTCCCGCTCCTACTGAGGCCGCTACCACCACAAGAATATGGCCCGACAATTTCAAATTCTGAGTCAAAGCTATTCCTGAAGGAGCCAATACCAGCAGTGCGATCGCGACCCCCAAACTAGCTCCCCCATTTACCCCAAGTACAAATGGATCCGCGAGTGGATTTCGGAATACTGTCTGCATCATTAGTCCTGAAACGGACAAAGCCGCTCCCGCAAGCATCGCGGTTAGTCCCCGCGGCAAACGAAACTCAAGTACGATCCCAGACAATACGTTATCAACTTTCTCGCTTCCAAATAGAGATCCCAAAATGTCTGAAATCGAAATGGGTACCGAACCAAGACCAATGTTCAGAGCGAGAGCGACCAGATTCAAGAACATCAGAGCGATGAGCAAACCGGAAGTCCGACTCATTCGAAACCTCCCCATCCAATTTGCACTAAGCATTAACTCTGGTTCCTCATAGTTTTACTAATTGAGCTTCTCGTAGAAACGGAACGAGTGGTTCGGAATTAATTCGGGGTGGAAAATCGCTATTAGGTCCTCTAGGACCCACTCCGGATGGAGTACGCCGCGTTCCCAAATGTCGTTGCCCCCAATTCCATTAGATCGTAACGTATTGTTGTATACACTGCCGATTTCAAACGCTCTAAATCGAGCAAACCGGCTATCCTGGCTCCTAAGCCCCTCTAAATCACGATGCACTCCAGGATGAAGCCAGAAATCAACCTCTGCTGCCCTATGGTAGACGCTTTCAAAGTCCTTCGGTAGACCGCCAATCGAGGAATCGTCGGAGAACAGATAGTCTCCTCCTGCATCCTCAATTGTGCGAGCTGTGTAACTCCGACCACCGGGAACATGCCACGTTCCCCCATAGGGAGCGTTCGCAAGGACCGTTGGGCGCGATCCCGCACTCGACGCAATGTGACTCAACTCGTTGTAGCGCTTAGCTATTTTGTCAAAGATTCTTGATGCCTCCTCTTCTTTGTCGAAAAAAACTGCCGTAAACTTCAGCCACTCCGAGCGACCCAGTGGATGCTCTTCCATGTACCCTGCTGTAATCACGACCGGCTGCTTCGCCCTTTCCAATTGTGGATGAGCATCAAATTGTGGATTTCCCATGGCACTGGTAAGCACCAGATCTGATTTAAGCATAAGCAACGTCTCTATATTCAGCGAACTACCCTCTTGAATTTTATTGGTGTACCCACTTTTTACTTGTTCCAGAGCCATTGGGTCGTGGGCTAAGCTGACGTTAGCGAGCCCAACCAGTTCGTCGTACAGATCTAGAGACTTAATATGCCCTAGATATACCGTCTCTAGAATCGACATTCTCTGAACCGGCGTCCGGATGATACGCATTCCTAACGGTAAATCTGGGACCGCTGTTGTCCGAGGAACTAACGCATAGTTAAACGTTAAGTTCGCTGAACCACGCCACATATTTCTAACCGTCACGATCTTGTGTGTTTCAAAATACTCGACGCTGAAGTTCTTGGCATACGTAAGCTCTACCGGCTTCCCTAACACGGGGGAACTTCCCAAAACACAGGTCAATGCGATCCAAAGAGCGATTTCCAAATGCGTGCTGCACTGCCTAAAGCAATCCCCCCCTTTGCCCATACAGACCCATTTAGGAATTGTAGAAAAATGCGAGCGCTTGCACACGTGTACTTCAGTCTTTCACCTATTTAGAACCGCCACTCAACTCCAGCAAATGCGGCGAACCCCCTCGCCGGCACGCGTCCAGAAAAACTCGAAAAGCTGACCGTGTAGTCTTCGCTCAATGCGTTTTCGACACGGGCAGTCAGAGAAACAGCATCGCTGAATCTATATCGAGAATAACCTCTCACTAGAAGATAATTATCAATATCTACACTTCCAAAGCTCTCGCGACCAATTACGTAATTCACACCCGACCCAACTAGCCACTTTTCGTCAAAACGAAATTCATTGTTCAAACTAATCTGATGCCGAGGAACCCCGGGCAAGCGCGACGTAGTATTGAAACTTAGGTCGGTCGCGCTCGATTCCGTCCAGGTGTATGCCAAATTTGCCGACCAATTCTCTTTCAACTGATAGCTCACATAGGCTTCCAATCCGTAATTCTCGGCACTGTCCCGATTAGCGTAGGTTCCATCAAAACCTGTAGTAGGCACGTACACTACAAGATCCTCAATATCGTTCTGAAAAACGGTAGCGCCTAGTTGAATTGCTCCATTTTTGTAATATTGGTCGAAGCCGACTTCCCAGCTTTTACTCTCTTCGGGTTTCAAATTCGGATTACCCAGAGCGAAACTCGAAGTGGAAAAGAGGCGAAAGAAATTGGGTGCTCTAAATGCGGTGCCAATAGCCGCCCGAAGTTTCGTTTTGGTGGGAAGTTCCCAGGCTCCATTCGCTCGCCAAGTTGTCTTCGATCCCGCGATATCATAATCATCGTGTCGAGCTCCCAAAACGAGGTTAACCCCTTCGCCCGCTTCGATCTCTGCTTGGGCAAAGAGCGCCCAGTTATCGCTCTCGCTTTCTGGAAACGAATTATCGTTTCCTTCCTGGCGCTCCCAAGTTGACCCTGCTACCAGTCTTAATGAATCGGATACATCAACAGTATTCTGCCAATCGAGAGACCAGTTTGCTGCATCTCCAATGTAGATGAAGCCTGTTTGCCGATAATACTCGTCCAGCATAGAGGCAGTAAACTTCTGAGTCCAATTTTCACGACTTGTTTTTACATAAGCGCTTACCGCTATCGTATCACTTTGCACACGTGTTGAAGGAGGAGGTGTCAGATCGCCCACTGGATTACTGTAATCCGTAAACTCGCCCCGCGACGAAATGCCAACCGTGGTATTTTCAGACAAGTCGTAGTCCAATCGGAAAGAATAGCTCTTCATCTTGCCTTCATTGTCACTGAGCTCGTTGTCACTTTCTTGACTGGCCGCATGAAAAGAAAAATCAAGTTCTCCTGCCTCACCCTGTCCCTGAAAGGCAGTCAGAAAGCTGTTATAGGAACCCAGCTCATTCGTAAAGGTGTAGCGCGGCGTTCCTCGACCTTGCCTCGTCTCTAGCAGGATTACTCCACCGATCGCACTGGATCCATAGAGCGTGCTTTGGGCTCCTCGAACAACTTCCACCCGCCCCAAATTAAAGCCACTGGCCCCAGTAATGAAGCGGCCATTGGAAAAAATGGAGGTGTTGGTTTTTGCCCCGTCAACCATTGTCAGTACCCGCGAGCCCGAATTCCCTCGAATCATAACTTCCGCTGTCGAGCCCATTGCCTCATCGCTTTGCGAATAAACCCCTTTCATGTCGAACAAAACGTGCCGCAAATCACGGTACATCTTACGATCAACCTCACTCCCTAACAAGACGTCTGCACTAATTCCCAAGGTGCTCGCATCACGCTCGGTTCGAGTCGCACCGACAATGTAAGGACCAAGCTCGTAACGCTCCCCCGCCTTTGTTGAAGTCAGAACAACCACAGTTAAGCCCAAAAGGTATGCTTTGATCGCGAAGATTTGTTTTCTAAGTCTATTTTGAGTTGTCATATTTTTCCGTATCTAAATTTCTGTCGCGAAGATTAAGATAAGGACAACCCACGGCTACGCGTTGATCTACTCGTCTCAAATTACTGAGACGGTTAGGAACGCGATGAATTCGACTAACGATAAGCATCGACGAATCATTCCATACCACTTGTTTACGCGACAAGCGTCTGACGAATCGAATTTCGATTCAATCGGTATCTTATCCGCAGCCAGCAATAGGACTCAGAGCAAAATGGGCTCCATACCTCAGCGCGACTGTCGCCGATTCACACGGCGTTTCCTGAAATCTGCGGACTTGAAAGTAAAAAGAACTATCGCCAAGAACGGCTGGCGATTGATTAAAGCAAGACAAAAGTATAATGTGGCAAAACCGGACCGCAAGAAATTGCGAATAGTGCATTTGTCTTTTGTCAGGTCGCAAAGGTAGGTGCCACGTTCCCCGTCGCGAGAGCGCGTGCCGGGCGCGGCCGGCAAGGCGAAAGCTGGACACGCTCCGCCACACGGATTTGATTGATTCTCCAGATTTAAAGCTCCTTGACCCAGATATTGCGAAACTGGATACGGTTGGAGTGATCTTGCAGTGAAATTGGCATCGCCTTGTCTGGCGCGGGTAACGTCCGATCAGCTTGCCGATGGGCCGTTTGATGACGAAGCTCCTCATTTTTCTGGACCACAATTCCGTTGAGACGCACGGTTATACGGGCATTTTCTTTGAGTTTACCATTTTCAAATTTGGGTGCTACGTAGCTGATATCGTAAGTCTGCCATTCCATAGGCGGCCGAGCAGCATTCACTTTTGGGGGAGACATTTTGTAAAGGGCTCCCAACTCGTTCCAGAGTCCATCCAAGCCATAGCTATTCAGAATCTGGGCCTCATATCCTTGGAAAAATAATCCACTGTTTCCTCGACCTTGACCACTCTTGCCAGGTTCAACTGGGTAGCGGAATTCCATGTGGTATCGAACATTCTTGAATTTCCGCTTGGTCTGGATTCCTCCACCAATAGGTGGGTTCGCTCCTTTGTTAGCCGCCGTCGGATTGATCTCCATCGCTCCATCTCCTAGTAGCGTCCAAGTAACCACCCGGCCATCCTCGTGCTCCCACTCATCAGCGTTTTTGCCATCGAACAGGACAACAGAACCCCTTGGAGGTTTCGCACCCATCGTAGGAGACCCCAGTTGGACCCGCTTCAAGGAAATCTCGGCTACTTTACCTCCAATCGAGCCCTTCCCTGTTAGACCCGATTTCGTGACCCGCACATTCCAGTCCCCATCCTTCAAAACGATTGCATCATCCCTGAGCCGCGCCTCACCCGAGTAGTAGATCTCTGCGCGAAGATTGTGGTCCTGGGTGAATTTGAGGTGATATCTACCCTCGTCTATGTTGATTACCTGAGCACACAGACCAGGATTGATTTCCTGATAACTCTTTTCGGGAGCATTGGACCACTGACCCACATAATCTCCCATGAGCGTTTTGTCGGCTTCGGCGACATCCGTCCACTCGGGACCGGATCCGGTACTGAATGCAGCTGGCGTGAATAGGAAAACTCCTGCAAATAAGGAAAAAATTCGTTCAATCATCATCGGGAATAGGGTTATTTAACTACCTTTAAAAACTGGTTGCTGAAACTACGTGAGGCAATTCAAATTCAAAAGATTCCCCTTCGAACAATGTCGTATGGGACTATCCGATGCGGCAAATCTATTGGTCTTCCCAATTCCAATAGGGTCCTTCCTGGACCATATTGGCGTGAATTGCCGCCATCTCTTTAGACATCCGTTTGACGAAGGCCCGTCTTTCGTTGGATAGATCCTTCTTCTGTGCTCGATCGGTCCGCAGGTTGTAGAGTTCAAATTTTTCCCAGGTGGACTCTCGAAGGAAGTCCATATCCGAGGGAACCATGGCATGACTATCTGGCATATTCGGATGTTCGAGATATCCAATCAGCAGCCAATCGTCTTTGCGGAAAGCTCCCGCTGGCATTTTGCCTGTCATTCCCTGTGCTCTCTGGCTGGAGCCCGCGATCGAACGATAGAAGTACCAAAACAGTGGCTGGTCTCTCTTCCAATTTTCATTGCCAAAAAGCAAGGGGCTGAAATCAACGCCATCCAACGTACGGTCTTGCGGCACTGCAACTCCCGCAAGAGAACAGAAAGTTGGCAGAAGATCCACGAAGTTCAGCGTCGCGCCGCTCGTTTTTCCCGCTTCGATCATGGGCGGCCAACGAATGATACCCGGCTCTCGAATTCCCCCTTCATACAGCATAGACTTTTGACCTCGCAATCCCCCATTGCTCGCATCATGTAGTGATCCATTGTCAGAAGCGACAAGGACAATCGTATCCTCCCGATGACCCAGCTGGTCCAGTCGCTCTAGCAAGCGCCCCGCTGCGTCATCCAGATTCTGGATATTAGCCAAGTACTCATTCCGCTTTTTACCTTCCGAATATTGGGCCACCATTTCCGGAGGTGAGGCGATCTTTTCGTGAGGTTCGTGAAACGCGACATACAAAAAGAAAGGATCCGCTTCGTCCTTTTGATTCAACCATCGTATCGCATCGTCCACTACGATTTGGCAGGCATATCCTTCTAAATCTCCAACGGATTCGCCATTACGTACAAAATTAACGGGATTCAAGTGGGAGGGGATGGCGTTATTCGTTGTTCCAAACGAGTAGTCGAATCCTTGGTCAATCGGCTGGGGCTGCGTCGAGCGCAACACACTGACATGCCATTTCCCAATGTGGGCGGTCTGGTACCCAGATTCTTTTAATAACTCCGCCAGCGTCACTTCCGAACTAGGCATGTGCATCGGGTGCAAACCTTCCTTCTGTTCCGGAATATAGCTGTACACACCTACTCGTGAAGGATAGCGGCCCGTCAAAAGTCCAGTCCGACTCGGAGAGCAATTTGGGGCCGCCGCATGGAAATCTGTGAGCTTGAGCCCTTCAGCCGCTAGTTGGTCGATATTTGGCGTTTCCGCTTTCCCGCCGTAACAGCCAAAGTCGGAGTAGCCAGCATCATCAGCGAGCAGGATCACGATATTTGGACGCTCCGCATTCAACAGCGATAATGTAAAAGACAGGAAGAGGGTTGCCGGGCACAATATCATGAGGGGAACGTGGTTAGCCACAAATAGTAATTACAAAGGAAAAAACTAATCGGTCAAGTAAACTGAATGTTCGCGCCCCGCTCACGCAATTGAATGCTTGCGTTATAGCAGGCGAATTTTATTTCTGAGCTGTTCCTCTATGCTAGGATCAAACTTAACCCTTGAAACAAAACCTCATGAGTAAATTTATTCCTTTAATATCCTCCAGTTTGACAGGGCCACTAGGTATCTTGCACCTCCCACGCCTATGGCAGAAAGTCTCTCTTCAGGCAACCGGGCAGTTACACAACGACTATCCCGATATTGGAGCCGGATACGACAGCATGGTTTTGGGCACTCTGGGTATAGATGCAGACGCCTTCCGCTCGTTTGTGAAGGAAAACAAACCGTCCTACATCGAGTGCGAAAACTGGGTGGCCCAGAATGGCGATACTAGCCAGCCAGGAATCGCGAAGCTCAATCGCCAGATTACGCAGTATCATCATGATGATACCACGAGAACCGAAATTCTAGCCGCCGCGGGACTCGAAGATTCGGCTGCTATTGCCGATGCTCCAAACCTCAATAATTTGGATGACTGGACTGCTTTTCATCAGGAAGTTCTTTCCTCCTAGAAATCTCGCTAATTCGTATTCATAAAGTCCCGAATTCTTTTTTTAGAGATCGGGATTTTTAATGGGAATCAACGATCCTTCGGTTGAAGTTTTCGATATATTAATTCGCCTATTGTCTTCGCCGCTTCCGCGAGACAACCCTGACAATAAAAGTTTCCCTGATTAATCATGAAAGATAAAAAAATTGGATTTGTAGGATTAGGTCGGATGGGTGCGAACATGGCCCGCCACTTGAGAGATTGCGGATATACCATTTCCGGTGTATTCGATATTGATGACGGAATCAAAGAAGGCCTAGCCAATGAGCTTGGGGCTACTGACTGCGCGAGCCTCGCCGCTGTTACCGCTTGCTCGGATATCGTTTTTACCGTGGTCACCAATGACGCGGCCATGGACTCGATCTTCTTTGGGGACGACAATCTGTTCACCGACGCCAATGATACCCTATTTATAAACTGCGCGACGCTGTCGCCAGACATTCATCGTAAGCTCGAGGCCGAAGCGGCCAAGGTAGGAGCTGAGTCGCTGGAGGCTTGTATGGCGTCCAGTATTCCCCAAGCTCGGAACGGTGGTCTATTCCTCATGATAGGAGGGAAACAAAGCACCTTTAATGCCATAAAGCCTATGCTTTACGACATGAGCAAGGACTTGAGTTTCGTGGGCGAAGCCGGTAAAGCGGCTGAAGTTAAAGCCCTTGTCAATATGGTGATGAATATCAATACCGCTGCGCTCGCAGAGGGGCTCGGATTGGGCGAAGCACTGGGGTTAGACCTTGAGATGCTTTGTAAGGTGTTCAGTCAGACCGGTGCCAATTCACGCGTGCTGGAAACGGATGCCGAAGATATGCTGGGTCGTGATCACGAATGCTATTTTTCGGCCGAGCACGCGGCGAAGGATTCTGGAATCGCCTTGGACATTGCGGCCAAGCATGGCCTCGAAATGCCTCTGGCAGCCGCAACCTTAGCACAATACCAACGTATGATCGATCTGGGGTTGGGCGAATACGATAAGTCCGGAGTCGCAGAGCTGACATTTCCAGGTCGAAAAGGCACATCCTAGGCATGACTTCTTCTATTAGAAACTATCTGGGCGAAGCGATTGACTTCGAGCGCCTGAACGGAGATGGCAAATATTCCGATTGGATTGTGTTGCTGGGCCACGGTGTGACCGGCAACCGAAACCGCCCGGTGATAGCCGAAACGGCCCACGCACTCAATCTAGCCGGGTTCAGCACTCTGGCATTTTCTTTTTCGGGCAACGGCGAGTCGGAGGGGTATTTCAGGGACTCCTGTGTCTCGAAGGGTGTTAAAGATCTCGAAGCAGTGATCGAGGCAGTGGGAGACAAGAAGATTGTTTATATCGGTCACAGCATGGGCGCCGCCATTGGCGTATTGACGGCCGCCCAGGGCGATAAAATCCAACGTTTAGTTTCTATGGCCGGTATGGTGGATACCAACGCGTTCGTTGTAACCGAATTTGGCGACGAGATCCCAGATCAAGGGTGCATGTGGGAGGAAGAAAGTTGTCCACTATCACAGGCGTTTATAGACGATCTGTGCCAAACGGTTGGGACCGTGATCGAGCAATCCAATCGAGTATCGGTACCTTGGCTGCTCGTCCATGGAAGCGAGGACGATATCGTCCTTCCGCAGGATAGTGTTGCCATCAAAGAGCGATTGGGCGATCATGTAGACAACATCGTAATCGAAGGTGCCGACCACAGCTTCAACGACCACCGCCATGCACAAGTAGAAGCAGTTGCGAACTGGCTCAGAACGAAGTGCTCAAAATAATCCTATCTCTTAATCCTTTATTGGAAAAAGTTTCTCGTAGGTCCTTAACCATATCGAAGGACAAGATCCCTAGACTCCTTTCCGCTCATCATACCCTTATCATGAGATAACAACGATATGAAAAAAACCCTCAGCATTCTCGTAACCTTATTTATATTAGCGTCCTCCACTAGCGCAGTTCGTACAGGGAGTGGTATCATGACATTCGATACTATTCCTGCTTGGGGCCTTGGCCCAGATGGCAAATCCGTTCTTGGGCCCACCCATGGGTCCGTCGTGATTGACAAGACAGGAAACATTTACACCAGTGCAGATAAAGGAGTTGTCGTTTTCAACCCTGACGGAAAAGTCGTCCGTTCCTTTGTCGATGAAGAGCACAGCTCACTCCACGACATGGAGATCCGCGAAGAAGATGGAGTCGAATACATTTATGGTGCGCGAAACAAAGGTGGAGTCGGAATAAAATTCGAAGCGATTTCTGGGAAGATTGTTCTGACTATCGGTCTGACGAACGAATCAGGCCTCGCTCTGACTGGCCTAAAACCGACCGCGATCACGGTTGCCCCCAACGGGGATATTTTTCTGTCCGACGGCTACGCAAGCAATATTATTTTCAAGTACAACAAGAAGGGCGAATACCTCAGCCACTTCGGTAAGAAGGGAGACGCACTCCGAGATTTTCACACGCCACACGGCATGACCTTGGACACGCGCTACGATCCGCCACGCTTGCTGATCTGTGACCGGAATCACCTGCCAATAGGAAGGCTTCTGCACTATGATCTCGACGGAAACTTCATCGAAGAAGCCGCAACCAGGCTAAGCATGCCTACGTCAGTTGCGATCCAAGGCGACTACGTATCGGTGCCCAGCTTGGACGGTCGCTTGTACATACTCGACAAGAATAATTCTGTGGTATCGGTTCTTGGATACAAAGCAGACCCCGGCGAATCTTTGTACAAAGTTCAACAGGAAGACTGGGTAGAGGGCATCTTTTCTGGAACGCACGGATCTTATTGGGACAAAGACGGAAACCTCTATGTCCAAGACTGGAACATCGACGGTCGTATTATGAAGCTCGTGCGAGTGAAATGGTAAGCGATAATAAAGTCGCTCAGCCCTCAGTAGTCGATACGTGAATTAAGTCACCAACCATCACAGCGATCGCAATTATCAGAGTTCTGCATGTCCAAAGCCACTACAAATTCCGTTAATCACCCCCTGTTGTCACATTAAATTTATGGTTCGCCAAAAGGTTGGATTCGTCCCATACACCTAATCCCAAAAGTTTTTCATGCTAAAGCTCCCTGATTCTATCGCTATTACGCTTATCGCACTCGGCACGACCGTACAGGCCGAAGAACCCTGCGACACGCTCCAAACGATGGGTTACGTCTTTGATTCCAAAGATGGAACCATCGAGCATATTAAGCTCTTCGGCATGGCCCAATACCAAATAGGGCACGTAGATGGAACGGACTCTGCAGGAAACAGTTTTTCCGACTCCCAATCCGAATTCCGGCGCATCTGGCTTGGGGGAGACATCAAATTTCTAGGTGGTTTTTTCCTCAAGACCGTTCTAAGCCTCACTCAGGGGAAAAACGCCGCGACTGGAGACCAGGATATCGAGTTCCAGCACTTTCGTAATCTCTATCTATCGTACGATTTCGCCAAAGGAAACCCTTCTTATTCTCACTACAAACGTTTCGAAGTTGGATATGGAAGACGCAGCCTGAAGCTAGCTGACGAATGGCAAAGATCCGCGTTTCTATTCAACCCGGTCGAGAGATCTCCCTTTTCGAACAAACTCTGGCCCGCAGACGAAGGTGGCTCGCACCCGGCCGGAGCGTGGATTCGAGTAGCGAAAGACAACAATGATATCGACTTCGGCATCTACTCTACCACTCAGGAAGACGAATTCCCGGGATGGGAGGATGGCACTCTTTTATATTCGCAATGGATCCACAACATGACAGAGGGATCGAGCTTCGATTTGAAAGAACTTGTATTCAGTGCTTACATGCAAGACGCTGGCATTTCAAAGGACCAGTTAGCACGGGGAAACGAATGGGGAGGAAGTGCCATTCTACGCCTTCACAAAGGCCCTTGGGAAATCCACTCGACGATTGGGACTGGAGAAAATGGAGCGACCACCAATCCGGATCGTGACGGAGGATTTTGGGGACTTTCCATCATGCCCATGCACTGGCTGGTCGAGAACAAGATAAAGCTTGTTTCGCGATATCAATATCAAAATGCCGATTCCCCTGAGGGCATCCGCCTCAATAGTCGCTATGCCCGATCAGCAGGGGCGAGAGGGGAAGCCAACATGTCTCTCACAAGAGGACGCGGCGATGTGCATCACAATTTTTATCTAGGAGTCAATTACTACTTTTGTGGTGACAATATGAAAATCGTATCCGGAATCGAATACGACGACATTGAAACAGCAAATGGTATCAATGTTTTTAAGGGCTGGACTGCGAGTTCAGCCTTCCGCATATTCTTTTAGTTTCTCAACACATCTACAATCTCCCAAAATCAAATCTGTTATGCTCGGATCATTCCTCAAGCCCACGACTCTCGAACAACTTCAAACACGCCTTCACTGGGTCCTACGTATCACAGCAGCTTGTTGCTTCATAGGTCATGGCGCTTGGGGTGTTATCACCAAAGAAGGATGGCTACCCTTTTTTCGATCTCAGGGCATTCCAGATGATATCGCCTGGAAACTGATGCCTATCATTGGGGCCTTGGACATCATTATGGCAATTCTGCTTCTCATGAAACCCAGGCGGATCATCATTATGTGGATGCTTATCTGGGCTTTGTGGACAGCGATTCTTCGGCCGATTTCTGGCACGCCAGGAACCTGGGAATTTTGGGAACGAGCAGGGAACTTCTTACCTCCATTGATGCTCCTCATTCTGGGAGGTGCCATAGCTATGAAGTGGAAAGACTGGTTTTCGGGCTATACAGAGCCGAAACTGGACGATGATAAGATCGGTGTACTCCATTTCATCTGCAGGTTAACCATAGCTTTACTTCTCATCGGACACGGAGGCTTTGGAGCATTTGTTGAGAAAGGAATGCTTATAAATCATTTCTCTTCAATTGGTATTCCAGCGGATGTCGGCTTTATCAATGCAGTTGGCTGGTTCGAGATCATACTAGGAGTCGTCGTATTCGTGCTTCCCATACTGCCCATCATATGGCTCGTTTTCGCCTGGAAAGTGATAACCGAATTCCTGTACGTCACGGAAGGTGGCATCATCAACATGTTCGAATTCATCGAACGCTGGGGAGACTATGGAGTGCCTATCGCACTGATTCTGATAATAAATTATCAAACGAGGCAGTCAGCCGCTAAAGCAGTTCCAGAAGTACAGGCAACCTAATTGAAAATGGCCTGAAGCGAAATGGAAGTGTGAATTTTTACGCTGTCCTTTTTTGTTAGCTAGATTCACACTTCGTAAAACTGGGTTCCTGCCTAGGTTCGTTGCTATGAATTCTGCGAGAGAGCTTATTGACTATCTAAGTCTAGAACCCCATCCCGAGGGCGGGTATTTCAAGCGCACCTACGAGTCAGCACTGAAAACGGCCGTGGGCCCTCTTGACGCAGAACGAAAACTGCTTAGCTGCATCTACTATCTGCTCACTTGTGATTCTCCTATGGGGTATCTCCATGAAAATCGTTCCGACATCGTTCACTTTTTCCAGTTGGGCTCTCCGGTCACATACACTCTAATTTCTCCTGAAGGAAAAATTAGTCGGGCCACCCTAGGACCCAATATCGAACTGGGACAACAACTACAGCTTGCCGTCCCTTCGGGATGGTGGAAAGCCAGTGAACTGACGTCTGGCGAATTTGGGCTCATCAGTGAAGCCGTTTCCCCGGGATTTGAATACGAAGACATGCGATTCATCTCCAAGTTGGAAGCAAAACGCTTCACGGTTACTCACTATAATGCTCTAGGGCGACTTTGCCGCGATTGAAAAGAATCAACTGGCCTAACCGCGTCCCACGAAGGGCATCTTCGTGCTCATCACAGTCATGGTGAGAACGTTCGCATCTAGCGGCAGGCTCGCCATATAGAGCACCGCATTCGCCACGTCCTCTACTGACATAGTGGGTTCAACCTTAATGGAAAGATCCGCTTGAGGCACGCCTTTCTTCATCTTGGCGGTCAGATCCGTCGTCGCGTTACCTATATCGATTTGGCCACAGGCAATATCGTATTTTCTGCCATCGAGCGAGGTGGACTTCGTTAGTCCAGTTATGGCATGCTTGGTCGCTGTGTAGGGCGCCGAATTCGGTCTCGGAGTCTGGGAAGAGATCGATCCATTGTTGATGATCCTGCCACCGCGAGGATCCTGCTCTTTCATAACCCGAAAAGCAGCCTGCGTACAGAGAAAGGCTCCAGTCAGGTTCACATCGACCACCGCTTTCCAATCTTCGAAAGTCAATTCTTCGAGAAGGGCCGCCGATCCAAACATACCGGCATTATTGAAAAGCAGATCCACTCGACCGAATGCCTCTACTGTTTTTGAGAAGAGCGTATCCACTCCCTTCGGGTCCGTAATATCGGTTTGGATCGTAACTGCACTGCCTCCGTTATCGAGAATGACTGCCACCGTCTCATCTAAAGCCTCCTGCCGTCTTCCCGCTATTGATACGGAATACCCCGCCTTGCCTAAGGCAATTGCGACGCTTTTACCGATTCCAGACCCACCGCCGGTGATAATTGCTACACTCATAATTTTCGTTACTCTTGTTAATCAGAAATTAGTCCTCTGATTGGGGCATCTTTACTGCACTGGCCCGCCTATCTCTCATATTACACTCCATGGACTTAGGATAGCGATCTTTAGGTTTTGATACCCTGTTCAATTGCTCCAGTTGCTCTGGACTGAATCGGATGCGACTCGCTCCGAGGTTGTCTCTTAGCTGCTCACAGTTCCGTGCCCCTACAATGACCGATGTCATTGATGGTTGCTCCAGTATCCATCGAGTTGCGACTTGAGCAGCTGACATGTTCATCTCATTCGCAATCTTTAAAACGACGCCCATTGTCTCTTCTGCATTGTCCGCAAAGAAGCTGGGATTGTAGACCCAATTATCTTTCGAACGCGTGCCCTCAAGCACGCTTCCTTTGCCTCGATACTTACCCGTCAGAAAACCGTTAGCCAGCGGACTCCAAGTCACAATCCCCAAACCCTTGTACTCACACAGCGGCACGAGCTCTTCCTCAATGTCCCGAATTACAAGATTGTACTGAGGCTGGTAACATTCAAAGCGTGCCCAATGACGGCTATCGCTAATCCAAAGCGATTCCATCAAACGCCAAGCTTCATAGTTGCTGCAGGCGATATAGCGAACCTTTCCAGATCGAACGAGATCGTTAAGGGCCTCCAGCATTTCCTCAAGTGGCGTTTCGGTATCTACATGATGGATATAATAGATGTCAATGTAGTCCGTCTTCAGCCTTTGCAGACTCGATTCGAGCGCCTTGAAGATACGAACTCGACTCATTCCTGAATCATTAATTCCAGGGCCCATCGGATTGAAGAGCTTAGTTGCGAGCACTATATCGTCCCTACGATCCTTTAAAACTCTCCCGAGATAAGACTCCGATTCTCCCGCTCCATAAGCGTCGGCGGTGTCGATAAAGTTTATACCGGCATTGAGGGAAAAATCGACCAATCGCTCTGCCTCTCTGAGATCCGTGTACTTTCCGAACGTCATTGTCCCCAAACATAGCTCGGAAACCTTCAGTCCCGTTCGTCCCATTCTTCTGTATTCCATAATATTCAGCTAACCCCTTCCTAGAAATCGGTGGACTAGAATCGTCATTCGAATTGCATAGACCGAATCACTCGGGGTCATAAAAAGCACGAGCGAGACAGAGACTACCTTGAAGCAACGATTCAAATTACCGTTCCTAAGTTGCTTGTCCCTCCACTTCAACCCAGAATTGAATGGAACTACCCCTTAAATTTGATTCGCCACCATTCTACTTTTCTTCCAAACTCTCTTAAACAATCAACCATCCAATCAATCGCACCATGCATTCTTTTTTGAGCCGATTTACCATTACTCTGCTTCTCGTAGCCGGAACCGCCTTTGCGGACTCGCCAATTGAGGATCTTTCGGTGAACGAATTCAAGGCGCTCGTCGATAGCGGGGAAGGCATTTTGCTAGATGTGAGAACCCCTAAGGAAGTGGCGCAAGGAAAGATCCCGGGTGCCAGTGTACTCAACATCTACGACGAGAATTTCGAGCGAAAGCTGAATTTCATGCAGAAAGACAAACCGATCTATGTCTACTGCCGTTCCGGAGGTCGCAGCTCCCAAGCGGCTAAGACCATGAGAAAAAACGGATTTAGCAAGGTGTACAATCTCTTGGGAGGGATCGGTACATGGAACAAGGCTGAGCTTCCGCTGGAAAAGGCCAAGTCCGAATCCAAAAAGCTCACTCCATCAATCAGTCCAAAAGACTTTGCCCAAACCCTATCCCAAAGCCGCCTCGCCTTGATCGACTTTCAAACGCAATGGTGCGCCCCCTGTAAACAGATGGAACCCGTCATTGATGCTATAGGTACGGAATTCAAAGGAAAGGCAGCGATCCTTAAAATCGATGTGGACGCGAACCCCGAAATCGCGGACCAATATGAAGTTCAAGGAGTTCCAGTGTTCGTTCTCTTCGTCAAAGGCGAAGAAAAGTGGCGGCACTCAGGAACGATAAGCAGGAAAGCGCTTGAAGAGAGAATCAACCGCGAGATAAACGACTGACGCTACTTACCTTTCGGGGGCGTAATCATGATATGTGCCCGATGCGTGCCGGGGTTCATGATCCAGGGTGCACCTGGAGAAACCGGAGCAAGAGGAAGGCCCGTACTTTCGGACGTGGCAAAGGGAATGTAATACACATATCTCAAATGCGTCTTCTCTATTTCCTTAGTCGTCTCATTAACTTGTCCCGTAAGCACATTGAGCAATGCTTGTTTGGGCATTTCCAGAGTGCCCGCTTTCGCTTCTTCCTCACGAATATTAAAAATCTCCTCGGAAGACTTACCTTGTTTTTTCAGTTCCCGTCCACGAGCCATGAAAGGCTCCAAGCTCTCGTGGTAGCAGGCAACGCTGAACCCCTTCCGGCTCGGATCGTCTGCAAGACAAATAAGATCGTTTGCACCTTGCCGAATAACGGTCAATTCACCACCTTTGTCATAGCCGATCACTGTCGCGTTTTCACGCTCAAGCTCTGGCGCCGCCAAAACCGCCGTTGAAATTTGCCAATCTTTCGTCGGGTATTTTTGGGCAATAAGAGTGAGAGGGGACAAAATTGCAATTATGATCAATAAGAGCTTCACTCGACTAAGTTTGGAAAAACTCGCGGCAATTACAACAAAAGGTGTTAAAATTTGGTTTGGGGACCGGCTGGAGCAAGCAGTCTGGCTGCGTTTACATCGAGCTTTCGCGAGCGAGAACCCTTCTATAGGCTCCCAAATAGGAATCCACAATCGCACCTGCTGAAAACTCTTTTTCTGCCCTCGCCCTTGCACTTGCACCCATCTCTTTTCGGCAATCTCGGTCCCCAACTAGTCTCACAATTGCGGCGCCTAACGCTTCGATATCCCCAAATGGAACCAGAATGCCTGAATCTTCATTGACCACAACTTCAGGGATGCCTCCAACTTCAAATGCTATACTAGGCAAGCCGTGCCTCATCCCCTCTAAAATTCCAAGGCAGAAGCTCTCATATTCCGAAGTATACAGGGTGAAGTCCGAGGCTGCGTAGTAATTATCAATCTCATACACATCATCAACGATTCGGACATGGCTCTCGAGGTCGCGCTTTTTGATCTCGGGTTGAATCCGTGATACTTCTGCTCCCGCCATAATCAGGAGATTCGCATCGCAACGGGATACCGCTTCCTTGAGGGCATCCAGCATCAGATCAATTCGTTTTATTGAACGGAGATTCGAGGCATGAATTGCCAAAACGCCATCCCCTACATCTAAAGAGGCTCGAATGTCCTCCCGCGATCGAGTAACCGGCTTGGGCTCGAAAAAATTCGGCACTACTTCAATCTCAGTATCCAGGTTAAAAAGTTGCTCGGTACGCTCCTTCAAGTTCCGGGAAACGCAAGTCACCAAATTCGATGCTTCGAGAACATGCTGAAGCAATGGTCGATACTCAGACATCGCTCCAAGATAGATGATATCAGTGCCATGCAGGGTCGTAATAATCGGCGGTGCGGCCTGTCCGATTAACTCCTTGGCAATCCAGGCAGCGGCGGTATGCGGAATCGCATAGTGCGCATGAATGAGATCAATTTGATGATTCGCGCAAACCTCAGTGATCCGCGTGGCTAGTGGAAGCGTGTGGTCAGGGCTTTTGAAAAGGGGGAACTCCACTGGAGTTGATTCGTAAAAGTGAATCCGAGGATGGTCCTCTCTCAATCGGAATGGCGGGCGCTCGGAGATCACATAGATCTCATGGCCGCGATCCGCTAGTCGATGCCCGAGCTCTGTAGCCAAAATTCCGCTCCCGCCCACGGTAGGATGGCAAAGCAAGGCGATATTCAGCGGTTCCTCCATGCTCAAAGCGAGTTACAATCGAGGTCCATAAGCGGAAAGGACAGTCTCAATCGAACTCCAAAGCAAGGGACCTTCAGAATATAGACGGAGCGCGGAGTTCACGCCTGCCTGTATGCCTAGGGTGCGTGCACGCGAGAGTTGCAAGTCGACATAGTCTAGACTCCCAGTCTGACTTTCGTGGCATTTCATCAGATCTATCCACTTTTCCACCTGGGAGGAAATATCGACCAGAATGGGCACTAATCCATCCATTCCCGAAGACTCACTCGAAATATCGTAAAACAGAAGAGCCCTGCTTGCATGCGGCTCCCAGTTCTCAAGACCAGGGGTCTTCCCGTACCGCGCTAGACGATTCGCATCCCGAACGAGGTGGCTGGTCTCACGATGGTCAGGATGCTGATTCAGATGACCCGTAGGAGCAAAAACCAAATCTGGTTTGAGCCGACGAATCTCTCTCGCTGCAAGAAGCTTGATTTCAAGGTCAGCCTGGAGGCGGGTGTCCCCTGGAGTTGAGGCAAAGTGAAGCGCGGCCCCCATCATTTCTGCGGCCTTTAGGGCTTCCTTCTCACGAATGGATCGATTTCCATGAGATCCCGCTTCGCCTCTAGAGAGCACTACTAGATCGATTTTAGCGCCACGGGCTGCTGCGTCCAATAGCACAGCGCCGCAACCGAACTCTATGTCGTCCGGATGAGCCCCAAAAACTAAAATGCGGCTACCAGTCATTTTTCCTCTCTGCGTATGCATCTCCTGGTCTTTCAATAAAGTGACGTTTCACAAATTCAATCTCAGGAGCATCACTTTGATTCAAGTACTGAATTTCCCCTTCCCCTGCAATGTAATGAGTGCAATGCACCACAGATTGCATCCAACGGAGGCGAGTATCCCGGGCTGGGCTAATCATCGATTTCCGAATGACAGGGACTTCAATAGGGATAAATTTGCCACCGCCTTTAAAGAGGCAATAGCCTTTCTCTCGATGACGTGCTCTAACGATCTCCCCCTCATACGGTGTATCCAAAAAGTAGTCATTCACTTTAATCGCCTTTTCCCTTAGCTCTGGGTCGCTTGAACGCACGATCTCAACTCCCTCTAGTAATCCCATCTTCTGATACATCTCTATGCAAAATTCTGCAACGTTTGAGGAATCAACAGAATCGAAAATATCGACAAGTTCTAGGGCGACCAAATTTGGCAGGCAGCGTCGAGTTTTCTCCTTCCAGCCAGGCTTTATCGACTTGCAATACAATGGAGAGTAAAGCTTCTGGATCTTGTTTACGAACTCGAAGTTGATTCGCTCAGTTTTACCGGTATGGCGATTGACTAAACTAGCGCAAGTTTCCCGAAAGTCGTGGTCGCTATCGTGCAGGAAGAATACGATTTTTCCTCCAATTTCGGATTGTAATCGTCGAGCGGTTTTTATTTTAGAAAACACAAACCGATTAGGAAAAATCCCACAGGGCTGCTGGCCAAAACAAATAACCGGTGAAGACACTAGAACTTCCTGCCTCCCATCACAGTTTGTAGCATAAGGCTCAATACAATTACTAGACCACAGGCGATTAGATTGTACCAGAGGTAGCCGATCGTTACGATATCTGAAAAGTAAATAAACAAAACCGACAGTTGGGCAATGATCGCGGCGATAAAAGCGGCGTGTGCTCCGATTCTTCTAATGAAGAACGCCGCTAAAAATAGACCTAGTACCGTTCCATAAAACAGCGATCCTACAATATTAACCGCTTCAATCAAACTTTCTACCATACTCGCAAAAAGGGCAAAGAGAATCGCCAGCCCACCCCAAACTGCAGTGAATACACGCGAAACTGTTTTATAGTGGGCGTCCGATTGGTTTTTGCTGAAATGGCTTTGGTAGAAATCTACCGTCGATATGGTCGCCAATGCACTCAATTCTGAAGCGGTTGACGACATAGCGGCACTCAGAATAACGGCGACTAGCAATCCAATTAATCCGATTGGCAGCTCGTTCAAGACGAAGTGAATAAAAACGTAGTCCGTTTCTTTCATGCTCTCCGCTCCGGTAACCGTCGCGATATGCGTCTTTAAGTTGGCTCGGGATTGCCGACTTTCCTCTCCTGCTACCTTAAGTTTTTCTTTGCTGGAGAGCGCCAGCGCTTCATCTCCTGCTCGCAAGGCTCCGACGAATTCCTGCATCGCGCTCTTCTGACTTTTGAAATTACCAATAAACGCGTTTTCATAGTTTTGGTAAGTCTCCGCATCGGCAGCAACCGCCGCCTCTGTCATCGATTCAGGAAGGAAAGTAGCGGGTGGCTTTTCCCATTGGTAGAAGACGAATACGAGAACTCCTAGCAGCAGAATCATGAACTGCATAGGAACCTTCAATAAGGCATTAAACATCAAACCCAGGCGGCTATCTCGAATCGATTGCCCTGACATGTAGCGCTGTGCCTGAGACTGGTCCGTCCCAAAGTATGACAGGGAAAGAAAGAACCCGCCGAGCAATCCGGACCATAGTGTGTAACGTTTGTCCAAATCAAATGAGAAGTCGACCACGTTGAGATGCCCGAGCGCTCCCGCAATGCTCAAATTTTCCCTAAATCCTGCGTGTCCTGATATTTTGTATATAACGATTCCAAACGCGACTGCCATGCCAGAAAGAATAACAGTCATTTGGTATTTGTGAGTAAGGCTCACTGCGTGGGAACCTCCCGTCACCGTGTAAATGACGACAGCCAAGCCGACCCCAATAACCGTAGTATTCATGTCCCAGCCAAGTACGCTGGTCAGGATAATCGACGGGGCATAGATTGTGATTCCCGCAGAAAAACCCCGCTGGATAAGAAAAATCACGCTTCCCAAAGTGCGTGTTTTCGAGTCGAACCGATGCTCCAGGAATTCATACACCGAACACAGCTCGAGCTTGTAATACATGGGTACAAAAACGATGGCGATCAGGATAAGGGCCAGCGGCATGCCAAAGTAGTTTTGCACAAAGGCCATTCCGCTGTCGTAGGCCAAGCCCGGAGTCGAAAGGAAGGTGATCGCACTGGCCTGGGTAGCCATTACCGATAAACCTATCGTTCCCCAACTATTAGAATTTCCCTTTAGAAACTCGTCCAGCTTTTGATCATTCCGGGTCATCCAAACCCCAAAAAAGACGATGGCGAAGAGGGTTACCCCCAAAACAACAATATCGATTCCGCTCATGCTTGGTGGACCTCGAACTACTCGAAGGTTTTAGTCAGCCAGGCATAAAACGCGATCTGCCCCGCCAATGCGGCTACCACAACCAGGTAAAGCTTGGTCCAGCCTTTAGAGCTTTCGTCTTTGACGGAGGCAGCAATTTCATTCTCGGGTTCAGTCTCCATGGCCTAAAGAAATTAAATTCACAAATAGTCGTATCGCGCCTGGATTCCCATTTGGCAACTGTCTAAAAAAGGAAAGTCCCGTGTACACGTACCAGCCCTTACCGTATTCAGTCACTAAAAGTCCTCCATTTCTCGGGGGTTCCCCTCTGTCGTTGGCAGAGATCAGAGCGTCATAGTGATCATCCCATGAGGAAGCGTAATAGAGCCCTCTCTCTTGTATCCAGTTATCAAAGTCGATTTTAGTAATCTTATTTGGGTAGTTAAATACAACGTGATCTGGTTGAAGCAACCGCATCTCTGCTTTTTCCTCGGAAACACGATCTCTGGACAATCGAATGGGGTAAGGGGATGTAAACTGTGACTTCGCTCTAAAACTTGTCGTGCTGTACTGGGATACGAGAGTTCCCCCATTCTCTACGTAGTTGAGCAGCACATCAAATCTTTTGTCCAATCCCGCATAGGCATCAAAAACGCGTGGTCCGAGTATCACCGTGTCGTAACTATCTAGACGCCCTTTCTCCAATTCTCCAATCAACACTATGTCCACTTCATAGCCGATCTTGCTCAGAGTGTCAGGAACGGTATCCCCAACCCCTTCGATACAGGCTATTCGGCTTCCTCCGCGCCCTAGGTCCAATCTTGTCACCTTGGTGACCGCTCGATTGAGAATCGGCTGCCGGCCAATATGCTCATAGAAAATCTCCCGGTAGCTCGAGTCGAATTCTTTACCCGACTCGTTAATCGCATTGAAGACGATCTTTCCTTCGGAAGCGTTAGCAGGAGGCGTCAATTGTACCCGGATCCGCTGTGAACTTTGCACGTCCTCCAGCTCAAACTCGGGCTGGGCAATACGGATCTTCCAGCCCTGGGGGCCTTCCGCCGTCAATTTTCCGACCGCAGCCTCCACATTGCTCTGGACGAGCACTTCGATCTCCTTCGCTTGCGAATTCTCAAAAAGCAAAATGGAATTCTCAGGCGAGAGAGTAATCTCGGGACGTATCAAGACCTGCTCGTGCACCTCACCTTTCACGGGATCACTAACGACCTGAACCACCGGAACGTTCAAGGTAACTGGGCGACCCTGGATCTCAACAACGGCCGAAACAGAAAGCGAAGATGGTATCGACTCCAATTCCAGCAATCGCCGATTCCGAAGGCTGTAGATACCCACGCTGGCTTCGTCCTCGAGCCAGTAGGGACGCGTTAGAGGAGAATCGATAGGCAAGTTCACGTTCAGCGAAACGAACTCGACTGCGTTTGAATCCAGTTCCTTATCCAAATCTTCTATACGGGTTAACGAAATCTCCTCGGGCCAACGAGAGCTCTCGAATAAATTCGCCTCCAAGTTGACAACTCTCGCTTCGATGGGGGAACGGTTAATAAATTCCACATCGAGCTTCACAGACTCACCGGGCGTCAAGTCTGCCTGAGGCGCTCGCGCTTGCAAATGAAGTCCCATACAGGCCGCAATGAGCTTTTGCAACGAGCTCCGCTTGGAACGAATTTGCCGATCAACTTGGAGTTTTTCTAGTAACGCGTCTATCTCTAACAATGCTCGTACTGATTTCCAGGGAGACGCCGCATCAAAGTCGCCTATGGCGCTTTCAAAGAGCGAATCCAGTTGAGAGCTACCGGAGTAGCGGCGCCAGCTGGTTTCGACACCCTTTAGAAAATCGCCCTCAGACGGTTCGCCGGCCAGCAAGACCATTCGCTCAAACTGAGATCCACGCTGCCCCGCCCGTCCGAAACCTTGGCTCTTGTGCATACTACGGCTTCTCGCCGAAAGTTCCGTGTAGGAAGTTCCTAGATACGGATTGTAACGTCCCACTTCCAAAGACACCACTTCGCGCGATTCGTCTTCTAAGCTCGCGGGCGGTGGCCCGCCTCCACCTCTCCGTCTTTGCCCAAACCCGTTCCATAAAATCCTTTTTGCCTGATGCGTTTCAAGCTCGCTCAATTGCTCCGTAAAGGCATGCGGATCGGCCGCTAGGCTAAATGCCTTCAGAGCCAATTGGGCAGACACAGTATGGTGACCATGAGTCGGCCCTGCCTCGGGATTGAAACGAGTAATAATGACATCCGGTCTAAATTGGCGGACCGCATACACGACGTCACCGAGTACTTCGTCTTCCTCCCAGTTCTCGAGTGTGTCTTCCGGGTTCTTGGAATAGCCAAAATCTCGGGCTCGCGTGAACAACTGGATGGCCCCGTCAATTCTACGGGCTTGCAGTAATTCGTTTGCCCGGATCAGGCCCAGTTCCTGGTTCAATTCAGAGCCTATCAAGTTTTGCCCGCCGCCGCCCCTAGTTAACGAGAGATAAGCCGTGTCTAGCTTCTCTTCCTGGGCCAAATACGAGAGCAAAGTCGTGTTCTCGTCATCTGGATGAGCCGCCACAAAAAGGACGGAACCCACTTTTTTCAGTTTTTGTAGCTCGTGTAGTATTTCGGACGAAGTCATCGATTGGCCGAACGCAACTAGATTAAAACCGAGGAAAATCAGAAGGCTCAGGGATGATTTAGTTGGCATGTTGAGGAGGTGGGAATAGAATCGGCTGCAGTCTTTCTTCTTAATCCTTTCTCTACGAGCATAGATCTCCAATTAATGCCAATTTTTGACGCGACCCTTCTCCCAAACCCGAAAAGTGGAATTACATTGAAATTAAACCTCGATTCAAAGCGTCGGTCTCTTCGTAAAAACCCTACGCGATTTTAATGCTAATAACACTAAATCCAAAATTCGTCCGCAAGGGACTTTTGCCGCTACTAGCCACGATAGTTCTCTTCCAATCCATCGCCGTGGGTGATTTTTGGATTTCAGGATCGCTTCCAGAAGTCAGCCCAGACGAAGTTCCCAAACTCTTTCGAGAGAATCTCGAGCTTAAGGCCCGAACTCTCGAGGGGAAGCTCTCAGTCGACTCGGAGGGCAACTTTAATCAGCAGTTCGAGGGCGAACCGGGATTGTTTAGCTTGGCTTTCCCCGGCGACCGTAAAATTTCACTAGCGATCGACGAGGGACAGAGAGTGGTTGTCCAAACTGACATAAAGGATCACGGAGCCCTCAAAATAGCCGGCTCTCCCGACACAGATGCCCTCATCGCTTATGAATCCTTTCGCAAAGAATCGCTCGCTCGCCTCGTATACCCACCAAGGGCCGCGCTTAACGAAGCAACCGCTCGCGGAGCATCAGCCGAGCGATTGGCCGCACTCTCTGAACAAGAGGTGGAAGGATACGCTGCCCACCGCCGCGAGTTGAATGACTTTACGATCGAGCAAATAGGGAAATCCGTTGCCCTCTACGCAACCTCTCTGAGGTGGGATCCGGACTACCGACTCAGTGAGCTAGAAAATGCGGTTGAGGCTTTCTCCGAAAATCGCCCCCAGGCTGCGATCTCGAAGCGGATGATTGAGAAAGTACAATCATTTCGGCGCACCGCTATCGGTGCCAATGGAGCCTCCCTGGCCGGCCAATCCCTAGACGGCAAATCCCATCGGCTCGAGGATTCCAAGGGCCAGTACGTTCTCGTGGACTTCTGGGCATCCTGGTGCGTGCCTTGCCGTGTCGAAAACCGACACTACATAAAACTCCTCGACAAGCACTCCAACGACAACTTCACCATTTTTGCCATAAATCTAGATGACAACCGTTCGGTTTGGGAACAGGCCTCAAAACGTGATCGAGTTACCTGGCCACAGATATCCGACTCATTAGGCTGGGATTCGCCAATGGCCGCCGCCTATAATGTGAATGCTCTGCCAATGAGCTTCCTGCTCAACCCGGAAGGCCGCATTATTGCCCGAAATCTCCGTGGAGCAAAGCTCGAGGCTAAGCTAGCGGAGATCTTCAAATAGGCGCCTTTAGCCAATTATCAGTCCATATTGGCCTAGCGTCCAAAATTGAGATTGCCGCACTAATCGAGTGCACTCTTACTTCGCCACCTATGAAGCTTTCTTACTCCAATTCCATCGCTCTCAGCCTGATTGCGATCCTCACCATTCTCGCAGGATGTTCGAAAAAACCAACGACTCTAGTCGCTCGTATGGAAACGAACAAGGGCACGATCGTGATAGAGCTTTTTGAAGACACGACCCCGATTACTGTCGAGAATTTCACCGGCCTCGCAGACGGCTCCAAAACCTGGACCGCTCCCGATGGAGAAGAGAAAAACGAGCCCTTCTACGACGGCCTCATTTTTCACCGTGTCATAAAGGACTTTATGATCCAAGGAGGTTGCCCACTCGGAACGGGTACAGGCGGTCCGGGCTACCAGTTTCAAGATGAGTGCTATGCCGGTAAAGTAGTCCCTCTTGAAGGTGAAATTGCCGACGCCGCTACCGCGAATGAAGTTTTTGGGACACTCTTCCGTCCCCATTTGATGGAGAACCAAGGCAATAGTCCTATCACAGAAATCGCCACAATTTTTCAGGAAATACAAACTACTCAAAGCGTCGAGCCACTCATCGGAAAGACTGTGGAAGAACTCCAGGCCTTGCTGGGATCTACCGACAAATTGACTCGATTCGAGCCAGAACTCGCTCAGCTAACGGGCGAGATTAAGGACGAGGACGCAGCGAACGTAGTATTCCAAGCTCTCTTCGCACCCCACTTGCAAGAACACGAAGGAGAAAGCCCTTTACCAGAAGTCGCTGCCCTTTTCACCGCAATTCAGGCCTCAAACTCAGGCCAACCGTTAATCGGTAAGACCGTTGAAGAGCTCCAAGCCCTCATCGGGACCGACACACCAGTGGAGCAACCCACTCTTACAGGCAAAGTAGAATACGGCACAGTTTGCATGGCCAATTCTGGTCCTAGCACCAATGGGTCTCAGTTTTTTATTGTCACGAATACGGACGGGGCGAGCTGGCTGAATGGCAAACACACTGTCTTCGGAAAAGTGATCGAAGGAATGGATGTAGCCCTCGCAATTCAGGAAGTGGAAACGGAAGCAGGCGACAAACCAGTCGATGATGTTCAAATCCTGCGCGTTTCGATTGAGCGGATATAGACCATTGATCAAATACCTGCGTAGACCAATTCCCCAACGGAAATTTCGTTTTTTCAGAAAGAAACCCGAACCTAGGGAAGATTTATATTCATAATTAAGATACTATTTCTGTATCCACTATTACATTATTTTTCCTAGTCTGCAGTCGCTCTCCAAAGTGCATCAAAGCTTTGAGCTTCATCGATCGATCTTCCCTGAAACCACCCTCTCCACTCTTGGCCGTTAACGAGAAAAGCCGGTGTGTCGATTGATTTCATAGCGCCTTCATCCCTAAGCCGGTACTGGCGAAGCGTGTTTTCACTTGTCCTTCCAGCCGAGGCGATCCCAGTAATCAACATGGAAGGCTACAGGAACTCTGTGCGTCCACAATCCTGGATCCTTCAAGAATCCACTTAACCATTTTTCAGCAGGAGGAAAACTGCTACAGCCTTCCGATGTATAGAGCTCGATCAGCTGAGGCGACTCGGGTCCGCTCTCCAAACGAAACACATCCCATAACAAAAGACTTCCCGCCATTCCCATTCCGAGTACCCAAACAATACACCTAATAAGTTTGAATACGATTCAAGAGGGATCTAGATGGCAAAAGAATCTCAACGCACTCAGGAACCTAAATCATTCTCTAGTGGTGGCGTTTGCCCTCTGCAAGTCCCGCTAAAACGAACTCAATGCTTGTCGTAGACAAGGCGATCGATGGGTTCAGCGGTATCGTATAGCAGGGTGTGCGGATTGAATCCATCGGCGGGACGGGGTCGAGTCGATCCTCCCCAACTGCTCGCTGCCCGTCCATTCCAAGCTCTGGAAATCCACTGCGGCCCCCGAAAAGGATCTCTCGTACGATTCATCCATTCAACGATCTCTCCATGGAGCTGATCCCTGACCTCCGCATGCGCTTCGTCATCAATGAGATTCCTAAGCTCGTCTGGGTCGGTTTCCAAATCGTACAACTCGTCCTTATCCGAAAGGTTGATGGCTAGTTTGTATCTGCAATTCGTGACACACCTTGTCGGTGAAAACGCTCCAAACCCATCGTGATCCAGCTCGAATCTATTGAACTCCAAAAACACCCTTTCCCGGTCGCACACAGTCGGATTCGAAAAGACCGTCAACAGGCTTTCACCATGCAGAATCTCTGGTGAATCTTGGCCAAAGAATTCCAAAAACGTGGGCACAAGGTCGATGTGCGAAATGGGACGATCCACAACTGCTCCAGCTGGCGAATGGCCATTCCATCGGACAATGAAAGGAATTTTCGCGATCTCCTCGTACATATTTGGACCTTTACCCAGCAATGCGTGCGACCCCAACATGTCACCGTGATCAGATGTGTAAATTGACAAAGCGTTCGGTACCCATTTATCTATAGCATTGTTAATTCGCCCAATTTCATAGTCACAATAACTGTTGCACGCGAAAAAAGCGTCCATCCGAAGCGTCTCACCATCTCCAAGATGCGACTTAACATGATTCGACCAATCTCTCTGAGACAGAGGCTTATCCTTCAAAGTATCCTTCCCATTCGGGCCCAGCTTGTATTCAAAACCTTCGAAAGCTTCCAAGTATTCTGCGGGACAGATAAAAGGATGATGTGGCTCGTCTATGGAGACGACGAGAAAAAAGTCTTCATCCTTGTAGCGCTCAATAAACTCCAATGCCTTGTCTACGCTACGATGGGCCATCGTAAACGTTTCATCGTACCCATTGTCTCGCATGTCTTTAGCCGTCGGAACGAGTCGAGAAAAGTCCCTTTCCTCCTTGCTTCCCAAACTATCGAGGTAGCAGCGCCCATCGAACCAGTAATCTGGGTCCCAACCCTCAGGACAAACTCCATTGCCAAAATAGTCTGTCCCGTCCAAATGCCATTTGCCGATATAGCCGGTGCGGACGCCCAAACCAGAAAGTCGCTCCCCAGTCGTCTTAGCGTCTAAGCACGGTGCCATATCATTTCCAAGTACACCGTTGGAATGTGGATACAACCCTGTAAAGATCGCTGACCGAGCCGGGCCACATACCGGCTGGGTGGAATATGCGCGGTTAAATCGGATTCCTTCTGCAGCCATCTTATCGATATAAGGCGTCTTCACTTCGGGTCGGCCATAGCATCCGATGACGTCTGTCCCCTGTGTATCCGTAAGTATGAAAACCGCTTGATTAGGCATTTGGAGAAAATTGATCGGTCGTGACCGAATTTCAAATACCAAATTGGCATAAGTTCAGAGTTCACGGTACAATCGAAATGCCAGTGCATCTAGTTCAACTAAATTCCCTAGACACAAAGCCACTTGCAACAGTGGCGAAGCGTTTCAATAAATACGGATAGCACTTCCCACCCCTTATGAAAATCGATTCCCATCAGCATTTCTGGAGATACGACCCGACTGAGTATGGCTGGATCTCTGAGCAGCATACAGTCTTGAAACGTGACTTTCTTCCCGTTGATTTAGAACCACTAATGGCTGAAAACAACATCGACGGATGTATTGCGGTACAAGCTAGGCAAACCATCGATGAAACAGAATGGCTTCTTGAAATTTCCGACGCAAATCCCGCTGTTATGGGGGTTATAGGCTGGGTCCCGCTCTGCCGTACCGATCTCAACGCGTCCCTTGACCGGTTGAATGAGAACCAAAAGCTTGTGGGCGTGCGCCACGTGATCCACGACGAGAAAGACAACAACTTCATTTTAAGGAAAGATTTCAATCAGGGGATTCGGCAGCTCGGACCTCGAAATCTAGTCTACGATATTCTTATTTTCGAAAAGCATCTTCCCCAGACCATCCAATTTGTCGATCAACACCCAAATCTTCAGTTCGTGGTCGACCACATCGCAAAACCAAAAATCTGTTCCGCTAGATTCGATAGCACCTGGGCAGAGAACATTCTTGAACTCAGCAAACGGACAAACGTGGCCTGCAAACTGTCAGGAATGGTCACCGAAGTCATTGATTCCAGATGGAGCCCCAATCTCCTAAAGCCCTACGTCGATACCGTTCTCGAGGCGTTTGGCCCCGACCGGCTAATAGCAGGCTCGGATTGGCCTGTTTGCCTTTTAAGAGCGGAGTATACCCGATGGCATCAAACGATTCTATCGATGACCGAATCTCTATCCGAATATGAGCAGTCTAATATTCTGGGGCAGAACGCTTGTCGTATCTATAATATTTAGCATCAGGATCCACTGTTTCGATCCTCGCAAGAATACGTATTTTGCCATATCTTGAGCGTGCCGCTCTTACAGGTACTCGGTCGGGATGCGAGCCGGCGGGTTGTGCGACAAGACCAGAATGCGGAGCATAACCGGACCACTGGCAGGGCGAAAGTCCCAAAAGCCTTACTCTTCGACACGCACTCAGCGGCACAATTGAGGCTTGATACCTGCGATTGGTGCCCAGAGCGAACACTTTTTTGCTGTGTAAGTGGTTGCTTAACAACGATGTCATAAAAGCGTGATCATTTTGCATACAATTTGCATACAGATTGGCCACCAAACGTTTCCCACCTACTCACCCATCAGCTTGGGGTCGGCGGTCATAGCCTTGCGAACTAAATCAGCAGATTCGATTTTCATTGAGACATAAAGGAATCTACGGCTTCAAAAAGCTCTAGACGATTTTTCTCCAACATTACCGTGTGAGTCCCGGTGTCTAATATTTTGAGGCTTTTCCGGTTTGAATTAGAGAGTCTAGCGTATAGTGCCTTGGTCATGTAAAGAGGTGTATCTTTGTCATATTGTGCGACTACTAGAAGGGTTGGACAAACAATTCTTGTGGGCTCGTAGGTCGATAGGCCCAACTGCCAATATTCTCTAACATCTTTTATTACGCCGTTCGGTGCTCTTAAAAACCCTTCACTCATCGCAAGCGGATCAGTTCTCCAGGTCGCTTCAGCCCAAATTTGCTGCCAAGTTGGATTTAAGATCTCTTTTTTTTGGTCTTCCGAGAGGCCAGATGACCAACGCAATAAAGCATCTTCCTTGGAAACAAGTCTGTATGAGCCTAAAGATTTGTTGGTGCTAATAAGGCTCGGTGTTTGCCTGTGCCAAATCGGTGCGTATAGTACTAGGTTTGATACTTTTTTTTGGTTCTTTGCCGCATAACCAGCCATAATCGCGGTTCCCCAAGACCAGCCTATCAGATTTAATCTTTCTTTTTCAAATTTCCTTAGAAGATAGTTGGCAGCACTGGTGACATCTCGCACCGCAACCGCCGTATCTACAATTGGTGAGTGCAAAGCAGGAGAAGCTTCCATTTCCGGTGGTCTCGTAGATCTCCCATATCCCCTAATATCTAAAATGGCGGCAATGTAGCCTCTTGCTGCCATATAATCTAACCATGAAAAACCGTCTAGTTGGAGGTCAAACGAAGTTTCAGCGGGGTAAGTAGCACCATGAACGCAAAGTACTAGAGGACTTTGATGATCCTTTTTTAACTTTGATTTTTTTATACGAACAAAAAGTTCAATACCCTGTGTGTCGGCGTCTACCAAAATCTCCTCGGTCTCGATAGCATCAAATGGCCCAGAAGCTCCAAATAAGGGAGTCAAAAGACCAAACAGTAACAGAATTAACACGCCAGAAAACATAACCTGACCCTACTTCCGCCTCGTATAAATTGGCAAGGGCGAACGGTGTTAGGGTTTATGACAAATACCCTATCCCAGCTTCCGTCTAGCAAAGGCTAGAGCCGCTACACCAACTCCTAGGAGAGCTGCTGCGGAGCCTGTGTCGGGGACAGGGGCGAAATACCCAACCTGATAGGACGCTTCGGGGGTGTTGTCGTAAACGTCGCATCCTGCAGACACTATAGCTCCACTGGGATCCCACGAGGTTAAGTTATACAGACTAGCGTCCGAAAAGCTAATGCTGTATTTCAGAGTATCGCCTGCCTGCCAATCACCACCCAATTTTTGGAGCTGGATATTAACCCCGAATTCATCATTGGTTAAATAGGCTCCAGCTTCTCCCGGTCGGCCCAAAAGGTTGTTATCAAGAGCGGTTGGTGAACCGCCGAGTGACGTGACCGTGAGGTTCACAATCGAGGATTTCTCTGGGTCGTACGGCAGACTGCTGGTCTGGGGTCCAATATGCATAGATGGGCCGCTAACGGTCCGATCGTGGCCCCCCGTCAATTTCTCCAGTTATCTTAAAACTCAGCGAGGTGGGTGTCGTTGTCCAGTCACTGACAATTAAAGCTGCCGATGCCGAGGCAGGGAGCAGTGCCAAAACGAGAAATAGCTTACTAACCTTTAAGAGACTCTTCATTACTCCGGCAACTGTAGCAAAATCCCACCCTTTTGTCACCCTGATCGCACTGTTAGGGTTTCTCGCAAAAAAAGAATAATCTCTGAGGCAGGGAAACCTTATCCCAATCTTTTCCGGCACGCATTTCAACAACTTCATCTCACACCCCGACGAACTCTCCGCCAAAATGCCGGGCGGCTTATTCACCGCCACCAAATTGCCGTCTTCAAAAAGGAACTCGAGCTCCACCTCGTTCCGATAAAAGGCGCAAGACCTATTTCCTCAACGAGAAACCCAAACGTTTCTCCAAGCCGAGCGGATGACCTATTCGATGACGGTTCCCGACTTATCCATCTCCATTTCCGCTTCCCTCTTGGCCGCTGAGTCGAAATCGGGAGATTCCTGAGGAGAAGAATCACCGTCTAGTTGCGCCTGAACTCCCAGAACGCTCCCAGGCAGTAGGAAAAACACCAAGCCGATGTATCCGAAAGCCCAGCCTCGATGCGTTTCCGTCTTATTTCCTAGCCATTCGGCAGATCTCACGGGGAGATCGTACAGAAAGGGCACGACAGTGAATACGATCACTCCGAAAACATTGTACAATAGGTGCACAAACGCAATTTGCATCGCCACTCCCGCACCCACACCAGAAACAGCCGTCGCCGCCAAGACCGCCGTAATGCAAGTTCCAATATTTGCGCCCAGCGTGAATGGATAGACTTGCCTCAAGGTTAGAACACCCGCCGCAGCTAGGGGAACGACTAGGCTGGTCGTGGTCGAAGACGACTGAACCAGCACCGTCATAATGGTTCCCGCCAAAATCCCGACCACCGGCCCCGCTGCAAACGATTTGTCAACGATCCGCCTTGCGGGTCCACGCATAACCGCGCCGAGCTCTTTGCCCAGCCGGGCAACCGACATAAAAATAAAGCCGATACCAATCGCCGCCATCAGGATACCGCCAAATGTATCCGACATTCCCTGCAAGAGTTGCTTGATCCACTCGGCTGGAGGGTTGGTGAGTGCCCCAATAAAATTGATACCTTTCATGGAGGCATTAAAATCGCCCACGAGCAGGTTGGAAAGAGCTCCCCCTAGTCGCTCCAACGGATGGAAAATCGCTTCGATTGGGAGGAAAATGGCGATGCTGTAGAGATTGAAGAAATCGTGCACCGTCGACGCCCGAAAGGCCTTATTGAAAGTCTTTCCATCCTTCACATCACCTAGGGCCACGATTGTGTTGGTGATTGTCGTGCCCATATTCGCTCCCATAATCATAGGTACGGCGATTGATACAGGCACCCCTCCCGCCACCAGGCCGACTATAACGGACGTCACCGTACTGGATGATTGAACCAGTGCGGTTGACAAGGTACCCAAAATTACCCCCACGACGGGATTCGTGGCGAACGCGAAAATCTTCTCAGCTCCTTCCGCACCTCCGGAAGCCCATTTGAACCCCGCCCCAATCGTGCTAACCCCAGCGAGAAGGAGGTAGATGAAAGCGGCGACCTGGAGCCAGGTCAGAAACGAATGATCGCCTGATCGCTCTGGCAGTTGATTACCTGAAAAGATCGATCCATTTGTTTCAGACATATACCATCCAGAACGGGTAACAGTCCCCTCTCGCTCAAGGCAAAATACCCCCACCATTGTTACGAAAGTGAAAACTTATTCCGGAGATCCGACTCCTACTTTACTTTTTCCACTACATGTATGACCACGACGAGCCGGGAGCCCCGGAAACTCTGGTAGTGAAACCTTATTAAATTGATAGTTCCATTGCCCTGCCTAGTCCTCATTTTTCTTCATTAGCAAACCATCGCGCATCTCAGCAGCGACTCGAGGATGATCTCGAATGATGTTCGTCGTTTGATAGGGATCCGTCTTCAGATTATAGAGCTGTTCTATCGGTGCGCCAGAGCGAATGCTCCCGTCAATTCCGATGTCGCTGTTTCTAGTCGCAGTGTATCCAACGGCCCAGGGGCCTCCCCGCTTCGATGTTCCGATTCCGCCGCTACCGTCCCCTTGAGATGAGATATAGACCCAATCGCCCTTTCGCAGGGCCATGCTTTTTTCTTCTCTGGGAAGAAGGACCAGCTCATCACGAACTGATTCGTTCGGCTCTCGTAGAATCGTTTCCAATTGATTCAAGCTGTCCAGACCTTCGTCGCTCTCAAGTTCCCGACCGAGCAGATAAGCGAATGAGGCCAATAAATCCAAGCTCGATAGCAGGTGATTCGAAGAACTTCCAGCCTTGATCCTGCCAGGCCAACGAGCAAGGAAAGGAACCCTGTGTCCACCTTCCCAGACGCCGAACTTGAACCCGAGCAGATTACCGTTCTGGCGGTGCCCCTTATGCCAGGCTTGCTTACCGCCTAGATTGAACATTCCACCATTATCGCTTGTAAAAATTACGAGTGTTTCATCCGTCAGGCTCAGTTCATCCAAGGTATCCAAAATTTCACCCACCATCCAATCCAGTTCATGAATAAAATCGCCATACATCCCCGCTTGACTGGTGCCGACAAAGCGAGGGTGAGGCGTAAAAGGATGATGGATTTGCGGCGGTGCGTAGTAGAAGAAAAAAGGTTGGTCGCCCTCCTTTCGAATCCAATCAACCGCTTTTTCGCTGAAGAGCGTTCCCGTCATACGATTATCGTAGATCCTTCGTGCCTTCGATGCACCCTCGTAACGATTCAGCTGCATGCGACCGACCTCCTCGAATGAATAAGGCAATGGGCCATCGCTTTTCATTCGGACTAAAGGATCGCTAGGATCCCAACCAAAGACCCTGTCGTTTTCGATATAAACATAGGGATTCGCACTATTATTGGATGATAAACCAAAATAGTAATCGAATCCGAGTTCCAAGGGTCCAGGCCTTAATGGTTTATTGAAATCCGCTTTTTCCTTTCCGAATCCAAGGTGCCACTTGCCCACGGCAGCGGTGTTGTAGCCAGCCTCTTTGAAAAGCCGACCAAGGGTCAATTTGTCGGTATCAATTATTAGTCCTTTTGTATGAACCAAGGGGCCCCAGGATCCGCTTGTTCCCTGGCGAAAGGGGTACTCGCCTGTCATTAGGCCATAGCGGGATGGTGTACAAACCGCCGAAGGCGAATGCGCGTCGAGGAAGCTGCGACCCTCTCTCGCCAGTCGATCGATATTAGGCGTCTGCACCTTGGTGGCTCCGTAGCAACTCAGGTCGCCATAACCTAGATCATCCGCATAGATGAGTATTACATTGGGTTGCTCAGCAGCAGCCGATGTAAGCAAACTCAATAGAAATAAAATAATTTTCGTCTTCATCACCTTTGTTTAATCGTTGCCTTGAACTGATCTAATTCCGCTTTTAATTCGTGCACGGTTTCCGGGTAAATGTTAGCCAGATCCCAGCGCTCAGAAGGGTCTGCGTCGAGGTTGTATAACTCGTAATTATTCGTACCAAAGTCCATTAGGTATCGGTGTGGCTGTTCGGACTTTCGTATGATGCTAGTAGATAAAAAAATCTGTCACTGGAATTGGGGGAATAGGGATTGAATGAGGTACTAAAGCGACAGTTTTAAAACATGGAAGATGTCGCTTAAATAAATTTTATTATCATTTACTAGGAGCCGCTTATATCCGGAATTGGCCAAGAATATTTGTTAATAATCACTAAGTCATTGATTATCATGGTGCCCAGGGCGGGACTTGAACCCGCACGTCCTTACGGACAACGGATTTTAAGTCCGCTGCGTCTACCGATTCCGCCACCTGGGCTTCAGGTTGTTAATCAACATCTTATGTAATCTAAGGATGTCAAAGCCATTTGCTAGTAATGGAATTGTTGACTCTAAAACGACACTAAAACCTGATTAACCGAATAAGAATGGGATGTCTAAAGGTGACGCCTGCATTGTCAATCTTGCTGAAAACAAAAGACAGAAACTTCAGTGAGTCGCCAACGAAGCATGGGGAGGGAGCGGCAGCCGGATCGCAATTTATATGGATCAACAGCCCCCAGAAAAGAATGTTGCCATAAAGCCTTACTAGGTGGGGAAGCCTTTATCCCAACCTTCGCCTAGCAAAGGCTAAAGCCACAACGCCAGCTCCAAGAGGGGCTGCTGTGGAGCCTGTGTCGGGGACCGCTGATGTCGATGTCGTACCCTGAGGATCGCCATAAGGATAGGATACACCAGATCCGTCTGCTCCCCAAGTTAGCAACAACGAAGAAATGGCTGATGGGTCAAATGCATTGCTTCCTGACCATGTAATCAAGATTGCAGAAGTAACCGTATCTCCAGCTGAGAGAAAATCGTCAGTTAAAAAAGCTAAAACGTCATGAGGGGCGCCGATATTCACGTCGTTTAAAGAATGGAAATGATTGATGGCTTTTCCATCAATTTCTCCGCTGCCCGTACCGCTGGCATTGCCAACTAGCCAGTCGGAGTTAAGTCCATTAGGATCAATTAGGTAAAAATCACTGGATCCAAAGCGTGCGGGTGGAGGCGTCCCTGTTGCATCAAGGGTCGCGGACCCTGCAGGAATACTGATTGTCAATTGATCAGTGGTGAATGTATCGATATTGAAAATCAGAACTGCCGATGCCGAGGCGGGGAGTAGTGCCAACAGAAGACTGATTTTGAGCAGATCCGCGGTACGTTTCATCGTATTCACCCCTTGCATGTCTAGCGACAAGTATAACAAAACGCACCCTTATCGTGCTATCAGGGTTTCTTGCATAATCTCCAAAACTGCCATTCATTAATCTGTGGTTTTTGCATTCAAAGCTCGCCTTTTTCTTTCATTTTCATTTTTGGACGGCTGCTCAAAAACCGCCAACGGAGCCATCGGAGAGCTATTTTTTCGAGAGGCTGATTACTCGTATGTGTGCAAAGCCCCTTGTTTGGGGGATGGGTTTTGGGAGCGTGTCATCTCACCGCGAGCGTGGCCAAGTGGGAAAAAAAAGAAGCAGCCCTCCCGAACTGCCCCTTTGAATCACCCCTTCGACATCGCTATACAGGTTAACGCCGAACAAGCTAACTTAAGTGTGATAAAATTATTGCATCCCGCTTCTCAAAGATCAAGCACTCCCATTAGCTGAACCACTTTTGGGGAGTATTGACAGAAGATCTGCTAATTTTGGCCCTTGGCACCAAATAAGAAAAGAAAAGGGCAGCCTTCCCCAAGACTGCCCCACTCCTTTATTCTCACCGCATCAAAACCGCCCTGAGGGCGAGTTTGTCGGCAAATACAACTATGATACCTTATTAGATAACCTTTTGCTGATAATGTTCCAAAAAAGATTCTCTTATGCATTAAGAATCTCTTTACGCCTGAGACTCATAGAAAACAGAGACTTGCGATTCGTTCCGCAGCTTCTAAGTTAGGACCAAGATTTGTCCGACTTTCTACGATGTCCAAAACTGAAAATCCCAAGCAGCTGACGGAGACCGCCACGATTTCAGAAGAAACTAAGCAGGCGGCCACGCTCGTCATAGCTCGCTTTCGGAGGGCTTTGGACGCGACGCTGGGAGTCCCCGAATGGCAAAATAGCATCCAATCTGCGATCGACGCACTTGATCTGCCGGGGCAGAGACAGGGAATCAACTTTGTTCAAGCGGTGCTCTCGCTGCCTTTGGAATCCAAGCGAGACGTCGTCAGCCACATTTTTGATATTCGGCTTCCAAGATTGAAACGTAGCTCGGTTTTATCGCTGAACAGAGCTTGGGGTTTCTCTGGTAGACCTGGAGCTGGAGCAGAGCTTACATTGATACATTGGCAAGAGCTCAAGCGGGCACTTGAACTTAGATTGGCCTCACGGTATCGCTCTTATAAAAACGCCCAAATAATTTTGTATCAGAACTACGAGTACATTTCAGTTCAGGCAGCTAAAGAAATTTGTCGCGGCAGCGATCGAAGAGAAGATTGCGAACAGGAAGGAGCCTTGGGTCTATTGCAGGCTATCGATCGGATTGAATCCGACAAGCCATTTTCAAGCTATGCCTTTCAATGGACAAAGAGGCGTATCCGAAATTACCTGATGAAGAACAGTATCCCTGTTTCAGCACCCGTCAACCTCATCTCCAAAGTTTCGCGGTCGGAAAAAACTGCATCCCACACCAGCCTAGACACGAAAAACTTAACCCTTGCTCTCAATTGTATTCAGCAACCTCACATAGAGTTTTTGAGTGACATGTCATCCACTACGGCGATTGAACTCGAATCGGAAATCCTGTCTCCAATTGCGGCAGCGGCCAGAACTGATTTAGTCGAGATTCTAGAAAAGGCGCTGGCTCAACTTTCTCCCAAGCAACGCGAAGTCATCGCTCTACGATTTGGTATTCTCAATAAGGAAGTCGTCGATACGCTCCAGGGAATCGCGAGGGCGACCGGTATTTCCCGTCAGCAAGTCACCCGACGAGAGAAACGCGCCTTGGCTAGGCTGGAGGGAATGTTTTCTCTTTTTGTAAATGAGCTTGCCTGACCAAACCCTGCGAATTGGGCTATTCGGAGGTAGCTTCGACCCCATCCACGAAGGTCATTTGTCAATTGCCAAAAAAGCGATCGAGCAATTTCGACTGAATCGCATCCTCTTTATTCCCGCAGCGCAATCTCCACTCAAAGTGAATTCTCCTGCGGCGTCAGACGAAGACCGAGTCGAGATGATCCGCCTCGCTATTGGGGACAACCCATACTTTGAAGTTTCAACCATTGAGATTGAACGGGGTGGAATTAGCTACTCGATAGAAACCGCCGAACGAGTAGCCTGCCAGAATCCAGGGGCGAAGCTTTTTTGGATAATCGGAGGAGATCAGGCGAAACAGCTAGACCGATGGAGAGATATTGAGGATTTAGTGCAAAAGGTGGAATTCGTCTATCTCGAACGGGATGATCAAGCTAGCCTACCAAAGGTTGTTTCGAGTCTGACAAAGCTCCATCCTTTGCAGATGGAACGCATCCCAATGAGCTCCACTGAGATTCGAAACCGAGCGAAATCGGGTGATCTCCCGAAGTACTTCTTGCCAGAGTCGGTCTTTCATTACATCAACTCGCGGGGTCTCTATCGAGACGAACTGACCACAACATGAGCCAAGAAACAAATCTTTCCTCCAAATACAGGCAACTTCTCGGAGCTTGTTGCCACGCGTTGGACGATACCAGGGCGGAGGACATCGCGATACTCGATGTGAGCAAAATTTCGACTATCACAAACTACCTGATACTCGCTACTGCCAACTCACAGCCTCATCTGCGTGCCTTGAAGCGCGATCTGGACAAGACGCTGAAGGACCTCAAAGTACGCATACTCGGCGTGGACGAGGGTGACCACAGCGGTTGGTCCGTCGTCGATGCCTTCGACGTTATGATCCATTTGTTCACTCACGAAATGCGGGAAAATTACGATTTAGAGACTCTTTGGAAAGACGCCAAAGCAATCGACGCCGAACCGCTAATGTCCAACATTGAAGAAAGCGCCTAAAAACGGTTCGATACGCTTACTCAGAAATCGATTCCTACCGAGCTCACTATTCGCTGGTCCTCACGCCGGTCCTCCGGCAGCGACCTATCGTATTCTAGCTGATACCTGATAGAAAGGTGCAACGAATCGGTTACCTTGCTGACAATTCCAGCCTGAAACTCGTACTCGTATTCGCTCCGCTCATCAGGGGGAAGTGCGATTCTAAACTCTTGTGTAAATCGCAGGCGACTACCTAACCGATAGTCAAGATCTTGAAACACGTCCAAAAGGTAGTTCGTGTTCCCATTGTCGACGTTGTCTTCACGATACCGCCCACTAAGTCCCGCGCCTGTCGAAACTTTGAGAGCTTTCTGATTCAGTAAGCGATAACCCAATCCCAATGTTTGCTCCAAGTTGATATCGATTTCCTTTATCGCGTCTGAACTGTAAAGCGTATCGGATTGGTAGAATACACCGGGCGATAAGTCTCGTCTCCATCTAAAGTTGGAATACAACCGGTCAGTCGTCTTCCCTTGGTCGCTCTCGCCAAAGTATCTGCGGGCTTCAAACCGGAAATCGTTTTTCTCGATCCTGCGCCGCACATTGAATCGAGCATTGTAGTCGAATTTATCCCGGCGGCCACTCTGCAGGTTCATCCCAAACTCAAACTGGCGGGACCAATTCTCAAAGCTGATCACCCGTACAAAACCTTTCATCCAGGGTTCCGATGCTTGCGATTCCTCGTTCTCAGATCCCTCATGAGCATCTCCTTCATTCCGATTCTGATTGGGGCGGATAATACTCCTGACACTCCTTTTTGGAATCTCAACATCACCTAAAATTGCATGCTCAATCAATACAACGTCACCTTCGCTAATCAGCCTGCCCCTAAGTACGTCCCCATTTCTTAAGGATATACGAACCTCCACAGCCTCCATCCACTGCATGGACAGGCAGGCAAAAAAAACGGTGGCTACTCTCACATAACTTCGCGTCCAAAACTTCATCTTAGATTCTACTACCTATTCCCTGTTTTTAATAACCTCTAGGGGGGGTGCGTAATCGTCTCAATTAGAGCAATACTAATACGACTATTTTTTCAAAATTGGTGCTCTCTTTCCGTATTTACAGTTGGTTGACACCAAATACAAGAGCAGCGGCTAAAGGGCTCCTAAGGACGTCCGTTCATTGGGGCGTTAATGTCCTTTTTCTAATTCACAAATAAATTATCAATAGGAATCAATATTATGCATAAAAATACATCTAAGAAGGGTTTTACCCTCGTCGAAATCATGATCGTTGTCGTTATCATTGGCCTCCTGGCTGCTATGGCCATACCTGCGTTCCAAAAGGTTCGCGAAAGCTCACGTGCTAGCGCAATGGACAATGATGCACGCCAAATCGCATCTGCTGCACAACAGTACATGCTCGAGAATAACACAACGTCTGCCACGATTTCTTACGCAGCTACTTCTGGTTCCATCACCGGTAACCTTTTCTCCTACGTTAAGCAAATCGGAAAGGGATATACCGTTTCAGGTTCGGTCACTTCTGATGGAACATTTTCGGTGGGACATCCTCAGGCCAATCCGACGACTCGTACGTACTCCGCAGAAGGTCAGAAACAGTAATTATCTGAGATTTCATTTCTGAGTTTATTTTCAAAGCCACGCCTTCACGGCGTGGCTTCTTTGTTTTTGACCAGTCCCATCATCGTCTACCCTTTTTCCGTTTCCCACCGAGTTTCCACAAAGTATGGATTTTCATTAAGTAATTCACTCTACAGACCGAATATACTATAGTACTCATAGAACTGGCAACCGCACAAAATCGACAATTACCAATGATTAGAGGCAATGTCACAAGGGCCATACATATCTCGACTCAAAACAGTATTCGAGAGACGAAGACAATTTGGTCATTTCGCGAAATTAATCTGCCGGATCAAAAACCGCACAAATGAAATTAGCCAAGTGGATCCTGTTCGGTATCTCAAGCACCTCATCGATATTCGTTGGATTCTTCCTCTTTGACTCAACTGGAGCTTCTGATAATTTTGCGAAACTAGCCTATTGGAATATCCTCGCTTGTTTTGGTGGCTTCGTATTTCTCGTTCTAAAAGCCTACCAGAAAGACGTCACCGCCTGGGTATCGGAAAGGGAAAACTGGATAGTCGTTGGGGTTGCTATCCTCGCATCGGTTTTTTTGTACACGCGGGAGGGTGGCGGATTCAACATAACTTTCGACGAGCACACTATCTCTAACGTCGCTAAAAGCTTGCACTATGACCGCCTCGCTATTTGGCGAGAATCTGCCATATTAGGGATCGACGAGACTTCGATCGTGGACAAGCGCCCCATCCTGTTCCAATTCCTCTTAGCGTCGGTGCACGATATATTCGGATACGCGATTCAAAATGCTTTCTATTTGAACGGATTCCTAACCTTTATTCTACTTGTCCTTATACAGACCTGCACTAGCAAATTGTACAATTATCAAGCCGGTTGGTACGCTATGCTCCTATCATGTTGTGCTCCGATTCTCAGCCAAAACGCTAGTGGCGGTGGGCTAGAAACGCTTAACTTGGTCGGCATTCTTACCTGTTTCTTACTTGCCCTGAAATACGCAGAAAAGCCTCACTCAACTTCCAGACTTTCTGCTCTACTTGTTGCAGTCGCACTCTTCTCCCACGCTCGATACGAATCCCCATTCTTGGTCGTTCCCATTGTTATTGTCGTTGCTCTTTGCTGGGCACGAATAAGGGAAGTCCATATAACATGGCCCGCTGTGCTCGTACCCATCTCTTTCATACCAATTGCATGGCAGCACACATTCTCTGCAGCAAATGAAAGATATAAACAGTACAAATACGATTCTGACGGATCCTTTAGCTTTTCATATATCGACGAAAACCTCGGCCATGCTACCAATTTTCTTTTTTCATCAGGCGACTTTTCAACGAACTCGCCTTGGCTCTCAATAATTGGCCTACTAAGCCTTGTGATTCTTCTGACTCTCAGCATGACGCGTTATAAAGATTGGCCCTCCCTTGAGAATCGTCTACATGTTGCACAAATTTTCAGCTTCGCAATCTTAGCCGAGTTTGTCCTGGTCCTCGGTTTCACTTATGGTCAGCTCGATGACCCCGTAGTAGCTCGTTTAGGATTACCATTTATACTCCTCATGCTAATTTGTTCAGGACTAGCTTTCGGAATGATTCATGTGCTACGTCCCAAATTGAAAATTGTCACGCATTCACTTGTCGTCGTCTGTTTTCTGTACGCTTTACCTCTTTTCTCAAAGCATCTCTATTCCGACAACAACAAGATCTTGCGACGTCTGGAGTGGATGATGAGTTGGCATGATCAGTTGCCTGACGGAAACTATCTATACATTTCATCCTATGCTCAAGAATTTGAATTAAACGACATCGATAATATCGGTTTCCCAAGAGCCGTGTCTCAACCAGGCTTGTTAAAGTTCCACAAGGAACTTGGAACTTGGAATGAAATATTCGTAATTCAAACAATAGGTATTCAACCAACAGAGAATCACATCACTGAAACTCCGCTTCCGGGCCATGACCCTGGTCCCTGGTTTGAACTAGAAACGGTTGCTGAGGTGTCTGCAACACCCCTCCACATCACTCGACTGAGCAAAGTCACCCATATCGTTTTGGAACTCGAAGACAAAGTCCAGGACACAGAGATTAGGGAAAAGCTTCTAGAATCAGAGCTTTCCTATATGAACCAAATAGATCCCAAAGCGTACGGCATTTGGGTGAACTCCCTACCCTAGTAGCTTCAGGTATCACCAATAAAATAGCAAAAGGTGCCATTGCTAATCTAAGTATTGAGCGTCGAAAGTCTTGCCGTAAAACTCAGCCCAAACCTTGATTTCTTGGGCCCTCTTGAAAGGCTTTATCCATGTTGCCTAAACGACGTCAAACGAGTTCAACACTGAACGATGCATGATAGGGCAAAAGCTATAGATACGTCTTCCAAATTCACATTCGGTGACTCGCTAGAAAAAGGAGGGAGACGCTCAAACAAATGCCTCTGGCTATCGCTTCCGACCAATCACAAGCAGGTTCTTTCCAATGGACGGAGCCCACTTCCCTTCCAGAAACCTGGAAACCGGAATCACTAGTTTATCGTACGTGCTAACATTTCCGCTATTAAGGGACTTGTTGAACATAACCATGATCAAATACCAAGGCATGATTCCTGCCATATCAAAGTACTTTGCTGCTTTGATTTCGAAATCATGATCTTCGAGTACTCCTACGAGATTCTCCTTACGATAGCGTCTATAATGGCCGAGCTGACTATCGAAGTCGCTATACAGCCATTCTAAAGCCGGAACTAAAATTGCTAGGTGCCCCCCTGGCTTCAAGCTCCCGTGGGCAAAACCAACTTCGTCCACATCATGCTCAACATGCTCGAGCACATTAACATAGACTGCCGCATCAAAACGCTCTCGGTTATCCTCTAAACACTCCCCAAGATAATGTGGCATAGTTTCAACTCGAGAGTTATCGACATGCCTTTCCTCTAAAATTGGAAACATGTTGCTCGAGGGCTCAAAGCAGGTAACCCGATCGGCACCCCTTTCCAAAATGAGATCCGTGAAGTCACCACTGCCGGCTCCCACTTCTGCGACTTCTTTGCCGAGGTAAGGCGAGAATTCGTCCGCAATCCATTCGTGATAATTTTGCGCGAAAGACATCGCTTCCAAATCGCGCCCAAAATAAGTGAGTTCTGCAATATTACCCATGAGGTTGTGAAGAATGGTGCCTGAATGAACCTTAGTAAGTGATCGGCAGAATCGGTCATTCTCTTAGGGCAAGGAGCATAAAAATGCTCTTTTTCTCAAAAATCCCTGGCTCCCATTGATTTGAGACAGAAAGTTAACCCCCCGGGGCCCATTCGGATAGTGCTTCAAATCAAGGGCGCATCCTCCGCTACCGCCGAGCAACGTAGATCACTGATTCTGAATCCGATTCTGGAGGATCGAAGGTGAAGTCTCCATAGACGGAGACGTCTCCAAAACCGCACTTCCGAAGCAGCGTCAACATATCGTAAGGCAAGTGCCAACGGAGTGCCATCGTACGGTCTTCCTCACTTTGCACAATCCCATTGAAATCGAGATGCTGGAAGCGATTTCTCAATTGGAGAAGCTGGTCGAACCGGTTGATCTCCCAACCCTGCCATGCAACAATTCTACTTCCGTTTTGATCGCTCGAAGACTCGCTTCTCTTTTTCAGAGGCTTTTGATTCGGTTCGCCTTCGAGCATCTCCCAAGGAATATACGTCGGGAGAACCAACTGCCCTGAGGTTTTCAAATGCTTAAAACATGCGTCTAAGCATCCTTCTATTTCATGCGTATCCAAAAACAGGTTAAAAGTGAATCCAGGGATGAGAATACTATCGAACTGGGAGCTTAGATCGAATTTGCGCATGTCTCCAAGGGAAAGTTTTGCTTCTAGCCCAGACCTCGAAAGCTTCTCTTGGCAAATTTCAAGCATCTCGTGGGAGGAATCGATTCCTGTCACACTTATTCCATCCCGAGCAAGTGGGCACAAAATGCGCCCTGTCCCACATCCAAGATCGAGAACTTGGCCCGGATTGGACTCTATCAAAAACCGATAGAACGGATAGTCGTCAAAGTCTGAAAGTTCGTCGATTAGATCGTATGATGAGGCTTCAATACCGCAATATTCGTAAGGTTTATCCATTCAAAACCATCAATCTGACAGTCTCGCCTTGGCTCACAATAAAATTTTGCGTCAAGGCCTGAGGCTTTAATTTTCGGGAGTCCGTCTCAATCACCGACAAGCCCTTGAGTCAGCAAGGAGAAACCTGCTCAAATAAGTCCAATCCCCTAATAAGTATATCACACCAACCTAGGTAAATCCGCATAGTGGAGCTCAAGGCTCGCTCGCCTTCTGACGATCCAAATGTACCCGAAAGCTCCACAATGGCCAATAATAACACACGCATTCTGGTAATCGATGACGAGATCGATTGCCTCGACCAAATAAAGCCTTCCCCGTCTTCGAAAGGGGACCAGTGGATTCTCGAGTATTCCAATGATCCGCAACAGGCCCTCGAGTCGATTATCAGTAACCCCCTTCAATCGTCATCTGCGACTACCGTATACCGCAAATAAATGTTGCAGAGCTCCTGCTCAAAGCCGAAAAAGCCCATCCGTTTATTCACCGATTCATAGTCGCAAATCGGGACGAGATCGGAGTTCTGGAAGACGGAATCGGGAGCTCCTTCCATTTTCTGCGGAAGCCATGTCCTGCCAATCGACTCCTAACCGAAATTCAGAGATGTCTCTCAATCGAGGCCTGGCTTGGGAAATCCCAAATCAAGAACATCGTCGTCACACTAGGCGAACTACCTAGCTTTCCCTCTCTCTATATCAAAATCGTCGATACGCTGAACGACGACGATGTATCCATCGAGAAAGTTGGCAAAGCGATCTCCAATGACATAACGATCAGCGTTAAGATTCTAAAAATCGTTCATTCCTCCTTCTTCGGCTCCGATGAAACCATTTCTGACATTACCCAAGCCGTCAGTGTCCTTGGTATCGAAACGGTCAAGAACCTAGTGCTCGCAATCAAGGTATTTAGTGGCACCCAGGAAGGAGAACAAAAGATTCAGACCGACCAACTATGGCATCACAGCATGAGCGTCGCTGTAGGGGCTAAAAACCTTATGATGTACGAAACCGGTACTTCTAAACTTGCAGAGGGGCCTATACACCCGGACTCTTTCACGACATCGGGAAACTAATTATGCAAAGAGCGGCACCTGGTGCCTAAAAGTCCGCTCAAGAGTTCGCCAAATTAAAGAAAATCCCAGCATGGGAAGCCGAAAACGAAATTCTAGGCTGTAATCACGCAAAGCCCGGAGCCTACCTGCTCGCTCGCTGGGGACTCCCAATCGAAGCAGTCGAGTCTGCAGTATTTGACCATGAGCCGGTGAACTCCTCCGGTTCATCGTTATCCGCACTGGCTTCCGTCTACGTCGCCAATCGAATCTTATCTCAGAAAAAGAAACCCCCAGGCTCTGGAAACGAGTGTCCTTTCATTTCTGAATTGGGGAAAGCATACCAATTGCCCGAATGGAATAGGCTGGTTTCGGGTGGCTTTAGCGATGAATCGAGTGTTTCAACGAAAGAATTAGGGTCCGATCTTGAGCAGCCATAAGACACTTGGGATTCTGATTTAGTAAATTTCGAAAGTCCAGCCGATTACCCGAACGAACAAAAATCAGTAAACCACGAATGACTCAAAATCAATTGGTCGTAGGAGTTTGTGCTATTGCCTGCATCCTATTCGCGGGCTTTATCGTAACCAAAAATACAAGTTCCGAGACAATTGACGATTGGGAGCAAGGTTCCCTCACATCGCAAATCAATGAGGGGGCATACTTGAGGATTAGTGATGAAAACTCAGTCGATGATAAACCGATTACCGCCCAAGTACTTGTTGCTCAAGCGTCCGACACGTATTTCACTACTGTTACGTCTGAAGAACTTGTCGCAGAAAGCTTCGACCTCTCTCAGGAGCCGACCAAGTTCCCAAAGATCAACACAACGAAAATTTATCACGTCCTTCCTTTTCCGTAGCCAATATCAACAGCAAGTTGGTGAGAATAGGGGACGGAGTCTCAGTGGCTCGCGTCGTGGGTATCGATCAGAAAAACGTGATCGTCCAATACGAAGGGATACGAAGATCCTAATCGGTAAAATAAAGCAATATAGCGGTGCTACAAGGCGCTTGAATCGACGGATTCTATCCAAGAAACATAGGAGACCGCATTTCCTCCGTCGATAAATTCGGTTGTCCCTTCGATTCTGCCATCGTCAGAATAGAAGAGGAGGAATGGAATTCCGGTTATCCCAAACCGTTCTCGAATACCGGTAATGTCCTCGCTCTTCCGCGGGATTCCTATCTTGGCCCCAAGAATACCTTCCAACTCCAAATAATCATCCAACGCATCATCGTTGTTTAGCAACGCTTCCAGCTTATTGCACCAAGGACACCAATCCCCATTCCCCTTAAAAATCATGAGTAATCGTCTCTGCTGGGAGTTCCTTTGCTCAAGCGCTTCGTCTAGTTCGGCCAACCAATTCATCTGATTCTCATTCGCTGTTTTCAATCTAAGTCCGCGAACCCTAGAAACCTTTCAATACCTGGCAAGGGCGTATGCGTTATTTTCAGGAAAAAGAGTTTCCTTTCTCAAAATGGAATGCCTACACCGCCGAACTGCTACTAATCTCCTTAGCCGAGCGTAGTCGAATCAAGCATACGCCAATGACCTAAAAAGACTGAGCATGACATTGCAGCGTTTAGAGATTCCCCATTCCCAAAAGAGGGAATTTCTATCCGATGGTCCGCCAACTCCAGAATCTGCTCCGAAACTCCCCTCGCTTCATTTCCAATTACCAGTACGGTTTTAGCCGGCCAGTGGAAACTTTGA